>JAIQFY010000080.1 GCA_020072965.1 Terriglobia bacterium
GACGGCCTTCCACATCCCAGTGCTCCAGCTTTTTGTGGGTCTGCTCGACGACCACAATGGCCGCATCGATCATGGCGCCAATGGCGATCGCAATGCCCCCAAGACTCATAATGTTTGCGGTTTGTCCTATCGCGTACATCGGTACAAACGAGATGATGATGGTGATCGGAATCGTGACGATGGGGACCAAGGCGGATGGAATGTGCCAGAGAAAGATCATAATAATGATACTGACGATTGTCAGTTCTTCAATCAGCGTTCCTTTGAGGGTCTCGATAGCGCGTTGAATCAGTTCCGCACGATCGTAGGTGGTTACGATCTCGACGCCTGGTGGCAGGGAAGCCTTCATCTCATCCAGCTTGGCTCGGACCCTCTCGATAACCTTTAGGGCGTTTTCGCCATAGCGCATGATGACCACGGCGCCAACAGTCTCTCCCTCGCCATCCAGTTCAGCGATACCGCGCCGGATATCCGGACCCAGCGTGACCGTACCCAGGTTCTTGATCAGGATGGGAGTTCCACCCTGTTTGCTTGTCCCCACGACGATGTTTTCGACGTCTGCAAGTTGCTTGATATAACCACGCCCGCGCACCATGTATTCACGACCGGAGAACTCAACCAGTCGGCCACCGACATCGTTGTTTCCTTGACGCACGGCCTCGACGACGCGGCCGATGGGAATGTCATAGGCCAACAGCGCGTTGGGATCGATGTTAACCTGGTATTGTTTGACGAAGCCGCCGATCGGAGCGACTTCCGCAACACCGGGAACCGCCTGGAGTGCGTAACGCAGATACCAATCCTGGAAGCTCCGCAATTGCGCCAGGTTGTTCTTTCCGGTCTTGTCCACCAGCGCGTATTCAAATACCCATCCTACCGCCGTCTCATCGCGTGCCAATTCCACGTTCACCCCTTGGGGCAGACGGGGCAGGATGTTGCTCAAGTATTCCAAGGTACGCGAACGCGCCCAGTAGATGTCGGTGCCGTCTTCGAAGATGATATAGACGTAGGAATAGCCGAAGTCGGAAAACCCGCGAATGTCTTTGACCTTGGGCACCCCCAGCATCGCCGAAATGATCGGGTAGGTCACCTGATCTTCCATGATGTCGGGGCTTCGGTCCCAGCGTGAGTAAATGATTACCTGTGTGTCCGACAAATCCGGGATGGCATCGAGCGTGATGTTCTTCATCGAGTAAAGGCCGGCCAGAACCGCCATGCCGATCAGGATGAACACGATGAATTTGTTGTGGGCGCAGGTTTCAATGACTTTGTTTATCATGACTTCAAACCTCGGGAATTAAGACCCTAGACCCAAGACGCAAGACCCAAAACGCGAAGACTGGGACAATTCAATTGAATAACAGTATACAAACATAAGCACGCCCCTCAGCTCAGAGCACCAATCGCTTCACAGGTAATCCGGACTCTTTATGGCTATCGTCGACTCACTGTGGACGGCCCGCATTAATCCATTGAGTACTGATGCAGCCTCCTTGCGCACCTCATCGATCTTGTTGTAGTCGGACACCGACAGGTAGCTCAGCCTCTTTGATAAGTGAAAAAAGTATTCGGCTTCAGCAAGGGAGCCACGTGCCATGCTGAGGAAATGAAGATATTCTTTCTTAGTGGATCGATTTGCGCCTTCTGCAATATTTGCCGCCACAGAACTGGTGGCTCGGCGGAGTTGTGAAATCAGACCGTACATTTCTTCATGAGGAAATTGTCTGGTCATTGAATGGGTCATTACCGTGGGTTCATCGGCTAATTGCCAGGCCTTTATTTTTCTAAAATCTCTCGACATCGTCCGCCCCTATCCGACCTTTAAGTCCTGTGTCTAAGGTCTTTGGTCACGATTCATGGGTCTTGCGTCTGGGGTCTTGAGTCTTGGGTCTTGCGTCTTGTGACTTGTGTCTTGCGTCTGATTCCCCGGCATCCCCGCCATTGCAGCCGTCGCAGATTTCAACTGGCTTTCCGAATCAATCAGAAAATTTCCGGAGGTCACGACCTTTTCGTGCGGTTTCAACCCCGCGAGAACAATGTATCGATTGTCGACCTTGGCGCCCAACTGGACCTTGCGGGGCTCAAAATAACCGTTTCCCAAGGCGACAAAAACGGTCTGCTCTTTGCCTGAATCCAGCACCGCTTCTTGAGGCACAGAAAGCTGCTTGCCATAATTTATTCGCAGCTCCACGCTGGCGTACATGTCGGGTTTCAGCCGGAAGTCCGGGTTAGGCAGCTCGATGCGGATTTTTGCGGTGCGAGTGGTGTTGTCGACTTCAGGATAAATGTAGGAGACTTTGCCGGCAAATGTCTTTCCCGGGAAGTAGGTGAGATTGACCCTGGCCGACTGGTCGAGTTTGACTTCAGGAAGCTCGTATTCATAAACGTCGGCGAGCACCCAAATGGTGGAAAGATCCGCTAGCTCGTAAACTTCCGTGTCGGGGTTGACTTGCTGTTTAGGAAAGGCATTTCGCTTGGTCACGAAGCCGTCATAAGGCGCGTAGAGGGTCAGATCCCGCGTCGGTTTCTGAGTTTTTTCGAGTTCTTCAATTTGTGCGTCACTGATGTCCCAGAGCTGCAACCGTCGGCGGGACGCGTTGTAAAGGCTCTGCGCTCCCGTGGAAACGTCCTTGAATTGGCTGTCGCTCAAATATTGTTTTGCTTTGACGCCGATGAGGAATTCTTCCTGAGTCGAAACCAGGTCTGGAGAGTACACCGTGAACAGAGGCTGGCCCTTCTTTACAAGTTGTCCGGTGTAATCAACAAAGACCTTGTCGATCCACCCGGAAATTTTTGTGTGAATACGGATGATTTTTGTCTCGTCAAAGGCGAGATGGCCGACGGCGCGGATGGTTCTGTCCACAGGGCCGAATTGAACCTCACCGAACTGTACGCCGATCAACTGTTGTTTGGTCGCTGAGATCTTAATGGCCCCTGGTGGCAGGCTGTCCCCGGTCGATTCTCCACCGCCGTCCGCATACACCGGGACCAAAGTCATGCCGCAATCGGGAGCCGTGCCGGGTTTGTCGGATTTGTAAGCGGGATGCATGGGATCCACCCAGTAAAGAATTTTTCGTTCACCCCCCGCCGTCGCACTCTCTCCTTCAGCATAAACCGGGACGAGATCCATGCCGTCGGGCGCCTTTCCGGGCTGGTCGGATCTGTGTGCAGGATTCATCGGATCCACCCAGTAGAGGATTTTTCGTTCACCGGGTGCCTTGGAGATCGGCTGCTGCGGAGCCGAGCTTTGACGCACGGGAAAAACGAAGAAGCCGCGTGAGTGGAGCCAGTAGCCGCCCGCCAGCACGACCACAATGAATAGAATGAAAAGACCTTTTGATTTATTTAAGAACATGCTTGTCTCCTTGCTGGGCTACTTTGAGAGAGCGGTGCCTATGACTTCTTCGAGCCGAGCTACCGCTTTCTGGTAGTTTGTCAGGGAATCGTAGTAATTCAGTTCGTAATCGAGCACGGTCAGAAAATTGCTCAGCATGCTGAGAAAGTCGATATTCCCCACCTGATAGCCGGAGAGCGATGAATCGAGCGCCAGGGTGGACTGAGGCACGATGGCTTTTGAGTACAAATCCATCAACCGTTCCGAAGCTTTCATGGCCAGGTATTGATCTTTCATCTTGAAAAATAGATTCGTCTTCACCGCCTCGGTTCTCTTTCTTGAGCTGACCAGGGTGGATGCCGCTTCTTCCACGCCATACCGCTGCTTTTTCCAGAAATAAATTGGCACCTTTGCCGTGAAATTGAAGGAATACATCTCCGGTAACTGGGGGCGGTTGAAATAAGTGAAGCCCACCCCAAAGTCGGGGTAATAATCCTTCTTAGCCAGACTCAGAGCCAGTTGGTTTTTGTCGATTTCGCGTTCTTGAGACTTGAGGTCCGGCGAATGAGCTTCCGCGATGGCTTGGATTTCATTGAGCGAATAAGGCATCTCGGTTTTAGTGACGTCAGCCGGGACGCCAATGGGCGCGTCGGGTGGACGATTGAGAAGACTGCGCAACATGGCCTGAGCGACACCCTCCCTCTGCTCGAGAAGCGTCAGCCGTTCCAGCAATTTCGAAATCTCGACCTGCGCCCGGATGACGTCCTGTTGCATGCCTTTTCCCACGGCATAGCGCGCTTCAGCAATCTGGGCGAGTTTTTCAAGAAGATCTTTGTCCTTCTGCACCGTCGCGATAGCTTTTTCGATGAAGAACAAATCGTAGTAGGTCTGTTTCAGGTTGGAAATCACGGCAAGCTTGGTCCGCTCATAGTTCCACTGCTCTGCCGTCGCCTCGGTATCCGCAATCCGGCCCCGCAGGGCCAGTTTTCCAGGGAACGGAATCTCTTGTGAAAAACCGAGCATTCTTGCGCTCGATGGATCGCCGGTCTGAACGGAAAACGGAGGAACGATGTTTCCAGCCCATCCCCCCGAGATCATCGGATCAGGGAGAGTCCGCTGTTGCGGAGCGACGGCTCTCTTGGCGTCCACCATTCGCTCGGCGGCTTCAATCTCCGGATTGTTGGCCAAAGCCTCCGCAATCAAATCCTCCAGGCGCAAGACAGTCTCAGTACTTGAATCGTTCGGCTTTTGGGTTGAGACCCCCTGTGCGCGCTCGCCCCCGGCTTCTGATCCGGCTTTCGGTGCCGGCTTGCGAGCTAGCGAGGGGAGGCTGTCGGACAAGAGTTTTCTGGAAACCAGGGTGTCGAAAGAATCGTTCATGTAGCCACCCTGGGCACCTTGAAGGAGCGTGGAGCCGGAAATCAAAGCTGCCAGGCTCAATAGAATTGATAAAGGTTTTCTTGGCATAAATCCTCAATTCCATGAATTCTTATTCAGGAATCTTCACTTCTTTTCTTCGGCCCGAGTGACGGATTTGATTGCGATAGCGTGATAACCATACTTGTTGATCCCAACCCCTTTCACTGTGACTCGCTCGCCGGCAAAGGGGAGAAGCTTCTCGTTAGGATCCTTTCCATGTTCCGGGGATATCGGAATGTAAAGCAGGTTCGATTTCTCATCGAGGACGGTTAGGGTGGTGCCACCCTTCGCGCACATTTCGGCGCAGGCCTTGTGGTCTGCACCCCGCGCCCCGTGAATCAGGAAGCAGCCGGGTTCGATCACTTCTCCGGTGACCGTAATCTCCGCTTTTGTCTTGCTGGCCTCAGTGTGCAGTTTCGGATCGTGTGCTGCTGCCCGGCTGTTCGTAAACAGACCCAAGATCAGCGTTGCCAGGATGAGAGTGGCAGACTTCTTTGAGATAAGATCTAGTCGCATAGGAACTCCTTGTTGTTTGGATTGATCGTCGTTCCTTCCCACTGGCTTCCAGTGCCATCCCTTGGGAAGGGGCGAATCGAGACTACTCAAAGCCGGAAGGCTGATTCAGATCGCAAGACGCACTACGGCTTTATGGAGAAGTTAGACGAGGGATAAATCAGATGCGGAAAACGGAGAGCTTTTCGGGGCTATCGCAGGGACGTGGGGAGGAATTCCATGAGAGAAATTCAACGGAGCGGGAAACGGCCGGATAAGAATTGAGGTTTTCAGCTCGAACGGGAAACGTCTTGAGATCAGACAAGTCCGACCCCAACCTGGGAGCCAGGGTGAAATGGCTGGCAGTTTCAGGAGCGGAAATGACACAGCAATCCTTGCCCGACGCTGGCGCTGGAGGTGTCGTGGGATCCTGATGGGACGGACAGCAGGGCATAGCGGTCCGCAGATCGCAAAGGACCTGTCCAAACAAAACCTGGGTCCCCAGTATCAATGCGAAGGCTGAAATCACGATTCGAACGGGGAGTCTATTCATTAATCACACATCCATCCATACCAAAACGGGCCAACCTATATCACTTAGACGAACTGGGCGCAAGTAATTTTTTGTGGCATCACCAGGCGTCCCGCCGTAAAAGGGTCAACGTTTGCAGGCCTTCTTAATGCAATACAAGACGGTTAGACAGAGTATTCCATTGCGATTCTTGAACCTAAAAACTTCTCAGGGAAGCCGTCTAGATGTTCCGATTACTGAGGATGAGAGAATATAGTAACAGGAAAAGTTGTGAATTGGGAAATGCCTGAGACTTGCGGCTCTGCCGCCCACTATTGCGGAAAAGCTCAGCTTTTCCGGCATGCGGAGAGTCTACGCTCCCCCTGATCCGAGGCTGGAGCCCGCCGTCCCGCCTCGCGGGACGGCGGGCTCCAGTGGTCTAAGGAAAAAGGAGGAAGAAGGTTCACCCCGGTAAGCCGGAGGCTTACCGCAATATTGAGCGGCAGAGCCGCCCATCATCACCGAACCCATTTGCGGACGTCACTATATTTGATCATTCTCAGTAGTCCGGGAAATGGTTCAAGGGAGACCTCCCTCGGCCGATGGGGTAGGACCGCTGGATAGCCCGGGTGACATAATTCTTTGCATTCGCGGTCGCTGTTTTTAATGAGCACCCCAGGGCAAGGAAGGTAGCCAGGGCAGAGGAGAAGGTGCATCCCGTTCCGTGGGTATGCGAAGGACCGACCCTTTCCGCAGCAAAGATTTCATACGTTGCACCGTCAAATAAAACATCAGTCGGCTCGATCAAATGGCCCCCGGTGATGACCACCGCTTTGCTTCCCAGGGCCACGATCCGTTCTGCCGCCTTCTTCATTTCGTCGACATTGCGCACCTTCAGACCTGAGAGGATCTCGGCCTCGCTGATGTTGGGGGTGAGACAATCAGCCAGCGGTAGTATTGCAGTCTTGAAGACATCAATCGCTTCGTCTGTGAGAAGCGCACTGCCTGAGGAGGACCGGATCACGGGATCGATAACAATCCGGGAGAGCGGGTTTGAAAGCAAGAACTTTCTTAACCCCTCCACGTTTTCTTTTGTTGCCAACATTCCTATCTTGACGGCGGCAGGTCTAATGTCCTCTATCAAGTATTCAATCTGCTGAATCAAAACCAAGGGTTCAATTGGAATGACTCGGTTGACACCAACGGTGTTTTGAATTGTGAGCGCCGTAATGGCGGCAATGCCATACGCGCCACAAGCACTGATGGTCTTTAAATCGGCGGCGATCCCCGCGCCACAACTCGGGTCAAATCCCGCAATCGTAAGGACCACAGGTCTTGTTGTTTCAATGGATTGAGACATTTTTCCTGGCTTCCAAGCGTGATGTGATTGTGATTAAGAAACTGGGCCATCATACTCGGCCGGCAGACCACGTCAAGTGGGAGATAGAACTTGTTGGCACCCTGAGTGGGAGGGCCGCCAAACCGGGCCCGGACCCTGAGCAATTGGGGCCATCGATGCCGTCAGCAGACCTCCGGAAGTTATACAGACCAATGACCATTCGTCGTCCTGAGGGACCCCAAAGAGGGGGATACAAAAATTTACGTTGAATGTAACATTTCGTACTTGCATTCGGCCATTTTTTTAATATAATAACGTCAATACATAACATAAAGCCTCCTTTGGATACTCAGCGCTTAGGGCAACCAAGTTGGGTATCCTTTTTGTTTTTATGGCAACGGAAGCGTCCCAGCACCTACCAATCCTCACTAAGTTGTAATAAAGGGAAGTTCGAATCAGTGTCCAATTCCGTACCCCCAATTCACTTGAAAGAACTCATCGGAGCTGTCCTCGCTCCAATCCAATAATGCTAGCAATGTATTGTCGACTGTCGAATTTTCGTGAAGTGCTTTCATAAGACATGTACCGGATTTTTCCAAAGACAGGTCGCTCGGGTCCCCAGGCGCGGTCGTGTTTTCCTCCGATTGCCCAGGCGATTCCGGCATAACCATTGGGATCGCGCCCATCGAGTTCATAGCGGTCATTCAACCGCACGGCCACTTCGAAGGCTGCCCCGGGGGAACCGCTCCACTCCAGAATTTTCTTGGCCCAGTACATTCGCATATAGCCGTGCATCCAGCCAGTCAAGACCATCTGTTTTTGGGCAGCGTTCCAAAGAGGATCGTGAGTTTCAGCATTTTCAAGCTGGCGCTCGGTGTATCGATGCTGTCGATGATCCGGGGCGTGAGTCTTTAGAGACCTGAGAGCCCACGGCTCACAACCTTCCAGATGATCATAACGAGGATTGAATCGAACGTAATTAATGGCCAATTCACGCCGAACGATTAATTCTTCAAGAAAAGCCTCCCGGTCGCATTGAGGAGCATCGGCCTTCAGGATCTCGACTGCAACAGTAACCGGGCCAATGTGACCGAAGTGGAGATAGGGTGAAAGTTGACTCGTCCCCTGAAGTCCGGGGTTGTTTCTTCGCTCGCTATATCCGTTGAGACGGTCCCGGATAAAACGTTTGAGTTTGGAAACCGCCTCCGCCGTTCCTCCTTTGAAACCTCCGACGGGTGCCACTGTGCGGTCCAGTGGAATGCCACTTAGTATTTCCTGCGTTGAAGGGATGGGGTGAGGCCGACGGGTCGGACTCCAGGGTACATGGGCTTTCCTGTCTGGCGCCATCGTCAGGAACCGGGCGAGTTGGGCGTGAATCCGGGGTCGAATGGTGCGGGCTGCGTACTGTTCCTTCGCAAGCAAAGAGGAAGGGACAACCACGTCGGCATCCACCGTCCACAGCGGCATATGGAGATGCTTTGCCACCTTTCTACGCCAACTTTCGGGTTCGCGAAGTGGGTTTTCATCTCCAATCACGATCGCCGGACGAACCTCTTTACAGAACTTCTCCAGGCGATGATCCGGGTACCGCCGAAAAACGAAACCCACTTTGCGGGCCATGAGACCAGCGGCCAAGTCATGCAGTCCTTCGACGAGAAATTGATAGTGTCGGAGATTGGCATGGGGATAAAAAGGAATTAGCCCCAGGAATACGACGATGGGCTTTCTCAGAGAGTTGGCGACCTCGATGGCAGCATCCAGCGCAGGGTTATTCATGGCGCGTTGTGCCCGCTGCATCCAGTACACAACACACTTGCCATCGGGATCCGGATCGATTCCATGGCGAACGGTTATCCGGGCTTGGAGCGTTGGGTCGAGTCTTAGCATGAGCAGCTCGGCGACATTAATCCTTTCGCTGACGTGCTATCTGGGAATGAGTCCGTTGACGCAAAACATTGTGTCGGGATGGATCTCGCGGGCGGGCAGGAGAGGAATTTGCAGTCCATACGGCCGGGCTGGCTCATGCTCTCGTGGCGACTCTTGCTTCCTTCGCGTTGAAGGTTAACAGATCCTCGGTAACTGCTCTCCACTCATCATATCGATGATACGAATCGCGCCAATCTTGCTTTTCATGGTGACCAGACCCGGATGGGAACGATCGTTCACCATCGACACATTTCCGATAGCGCAAGCTCCGGTGCCGAGAGGATGGGCGCGAAGAATGGTCAGGGCGCGGTCGGCATCAGAGGCTGAGATGAAGGCAACAAACCTACCTTCGTTGGCGACATAGAGAGGATCGAAGCCGAGGATTTCGCAGGCACCCTGCACGTCTTCGCGGACTGGGATGGTGGTCTCTTCGATTTGGATGTCCAGACGGGCGGCCTCCGAGATTTCAACGAGGGCACTGGCAAGACCGCCGCGCGTCAGATCCCGCAGGCAGCGCACCGCGATCCCCGCATCAAGAAGTGCCAGAACCAGGCTGGCGAGCGGGGCACAATCACTTTCGATCGCGGATTCAAACTCGAGTCCCTCCCGGACCGCCATGATCGCAATCCCGTGCCGGCCGATGTCCCCGCTGAGAAGCAGCACGTCTCCCGGCTGCACATTGGCCGGACTGATCCCGAGTTCGTGTTCTACCATCCCGACCCCAGCTGTGTTAATAAAAATGCCGTCGCCTTTCCCTCGATCGACCACCTTAGTGTCACCGGTCACCACTTGAACCCCGGCTGCATCGGCTGCCTGGCGCATCGACTGGACAACCCGCCAAAGTGTCTCCATGGGAAGGCCCTCTTCAAGGATAAAACCCGCACTGAGATACATCGGACGGGCGCCACACATGGCGAGATCGTTGACGGTGCCATTGATGGCGAGCGTCGCAATGTCGCCCCCGGGGAAAAAAAGGGGATGCACCACATACGAATCGGTCGTAAATGCCAGGCGGAAGGGTCCCCGCTCGTCCTTGCGCAACAAATTGATGACGGCCCCATCATGGCGCGATTCCAGAAGGGGATTTGCGAAGGCGGTGACAAACATTTTTTCGATTAATTGATGCATTAATTTTCCACCGCCCCCATGCGCCAGCAGCACCGTGGGGTAGTCGGAAACGGGGATGGGACAGGAGAGTGCGAACTGAGGATCATTTGCGTTCATGGATGCCTGCTCCAAAGTCGAAAGGCTTGAGGCAATGGGGCCGAAGTCAGATGTCGGAAGTCGGAAGTCGGAAGTCGGAAGTCAGAATTCAGAAGCCAGAAATGCTCCGACGGTTATGCAAAGAAAGGATTACCTTTCATTGTACGTTTTCCAGTTTTCGAGCAAACGATGGAGCATTTTGCTTAATTGTTCGTACCTTTCATAAAGGGACTTGTGACCTTCCACTGCAAGATAATCGCAATCTCTAGCGAAATCCAGCCAGAGCTTGGTTTCCGCGCATGATCCAAAGGCGTCCAACAAATGACGCTTGAAGATATTTTCAAAATCTCGTTTGGCCCAACCTTCGACGATGTTTGCGGTGACTGATCGAGTGGATCTGCGGATTTGGTTTGTCAGAGAATATATCTCATCCTTTGGAAAACTCTTCGAAATCGCAAAAACCTCCATCGCGAGACGGTATGAGAGTTGATACGCCCTGAGATCCTTGTAGGATTTGATCAATGCCTCTTCTCATTTCTCACCCCGGCATTGGTTTAATCTCTCTTCTGACCTCCGACTTCTGACCTCCGACTTCTGACCTCCGACTTCCGACCTCCGACTTCCGACCTCCGACTTCCGACCTCCGGCTTCCGACCTCTAACTTCCGACCTCCGGCTTCCGGCTTCTGGCTTCCGGCCTCTGGCTTCTGACTTCCGACCTCTGCCCTCTGACTTCCGGCCTCCGGCTTCCTTCTCAGTCCCTGCAAGAAAGCCGCCGATACCGATAATACGCCGCGCAGGCGCCCTCCGAGGAGACCATGGGGGCTCCCAGGGGGCGTTCCGGCGTGCAGTGCGCTCCAAACGCCAGGCATTCGTGAGGTTTCCTGATTCCCCGTAAGACGAGACCGGCGATACATTCGGAGGATTCCTCCGTCGTGTGCTCTGCGACTCCAAAACGAACTTCGGCGTCATACTCGCGGTATTTCTCCTGCAGACCCAGACCGCTCCGGGGGATCTCACCGACGCCGCGCCACTTGCGAGGGATGACCCTGAACACTTCTTGAATAATCTGCTGAGCGGCCCGGTTCCCTGCGCGGCGAACCGACCGGGCATATTGGTTTTCCACTGCGGCCCGGCCTTCCTCCAACTGCTTCACGCAGAGAAAAATCCCTTGCAGAATATCCACGGGTTCAAAGCCCGTCACTACGATCGGGACATGGTATTTTTCGGCGATGGGTTCGTATTCGGTATACCCCATCACCGTACAGACATGCCCGGCTGCCAGAAACCCCTGCACTCGATTGTCCGGAGAAGACAGGATGGCCTCCATCGCCGGCGGAACCAGGACGTGTGAAACGAGGAGTGAGAAGTTCGAGATGCCCTGCTGGTACGCCTGGAAAACCGCCATGGCATTCGCGGGAGCCGTGGTTTCAAACCCCACCGCAAAGAACACGACTTGCCTGGCGGGGTTCTTGCGGGCAATCTGCACCGCATCCAGAGGCGAGTAGACGATTCTGACATCGCCTCCCTGGGCCTTGACCGAGAGAAGGTCCATTGGGGTCTCGTGGCCATCCCCTACGTGGGCGGGAACGCGCAGCATGTCGCCGAACGAACAAAAGATCACCTCCGGCCGGGAGGCGATTTCGATCGCTTTTTCGATGAGCTCTACCGGGGTGACACAGACCGGACACCCGGGTCCATGGACCAGCGTGACTTCCTTCGGGAGTAATTCATCCACGCCGAACTTCACAATGGAATGAGTTTGTCCCCCGCAGACTTCCATCAACGTCCAGGATCTTTTCGCGGTGGCCGCAATGGCCCTGGAGAATTGCTCTGCTGCCTGGCGATCCCGATACTCATCAATGAACTTCATCGCTGTACCCCAACTCAGCCTTCTCCGATTGACCGGAGAATTGAAGGTTCTTCCGATCCCAAGCCGGACGGACCGCTTCGTCCATAGATTCGCAATTGAGGAGAGACCAACAGGTACAGTCGTCGCCACACGGCCACTCAGGCCGGCACATAACTCTTGATGGCACGCATGTACTGGGCGCGCTCAAAGGCGGCCGGGGCGGCGCAGTTTTTCTGGCTCATGCTCCCTTGCATCTGTCGAACCGACTCGTACTGGTGGTCTTCCATCCATTGAATCATGTCCCGTTCCAGGGTGCGGATCTGGTCGATTCCACAACGGAATAGAACAGAGCAAAGCATGGTGACGTGAGCGCCGACCATAAGCATTTTCAGGACATCCGGGGCCCCGTGAATCCCGCTGGTCGCGGCTAAGCTTAACTGCAGCCGTCCGGATAAAATGGCAATCCACCGCATGGGCAATCGCAGGGCCTGCGGCGTGCTCAAGAGAACATTCGGTCTGACCTCAAGCTCTTCAAGGTCAATGTCCGGTTGATAAAAGCGGTTGAACAGGACCAGACCGTTTGCTCCGGCTTGCTCCAGTCGGCGGGCCATGTTGGCCATGTTACTGAAGAAGGGACCCAGCTTGAAGGCCACTGGAATTTTCACGACTTGTTTGACGGCCCTCAGGATATCAATGTAGGTCTGCTCGACCTGGTCAGAGCTCAGGTCCATATCGGTAGGGATATAATAGACGTTCAATTCCAGGGCGTCGGCGCCCGCCTCCTCAATGCTTCGGGCATAGTCGGTCCATCCACTGACGGAGGTCCCATTCAGGCTTGCAATGATGGGGATGTGGGTGGCCTGCTTCGCCTTCCGGATATGTTCCAGATAGGCATCGGGTCCGAGATGGAATTCCGCAGGCTCGGGAAAGTAAGTCAAGGATTCCGCAAAGCTCTCTGTTCCCTGGGTGAGATGATGATGCAGTTCATACCGCTCCAGCCTCAACTGTTCCTCAAAAAGTGAATGGAGGACAACCGCTGAAGCCCCTGCGTCTTCCATGCGCTTGATGTTGTCAATTTCCTGGGAAAGCGGTGAGGCGGAAGGGACGAGTGGCGTGCGGAGGTTTAAGCCTAGATACATTGTTGACAGATCCATGTGGTTTCCTCTAAGAGTTCAAGGTTCCAAGTTCCAAGTTCCAAGTCGGAACCCTTAATTCACAGTTCAAAGTTCCACGTTCCAAGTTCAAAGTCGAAACCCTTAGTTCAAGGTTCAAAGTTCCATGTTCAAAGTTGCAAAGGCATGTTTACAGGTCTGAAGTTCGCGACCGTGAAATCATCGACTCCGATGCCCTATTTGTACTTGGTTCCATGCATGGTCGATGATTGCAAGTACCTCATTAGGCCCGAAAGCATTCGGCTAACGTCAGTGGCTTTTTTGATAATCGTGCCGAACTCTTCGTTGTTGACATATTGTTGATCGAGTGCAACATACATTTGTGCCCGCAGTTCTCCTGCTGAGCCCTTGGCTAACGCCAAGAATTGAATGAATTCCTTGTTTCCGGATCGTTCAAATCCCTCCGCAATATTCGACAGAATGGACACCGATGCCCTTCGGACTTGGTCACGAAGGGGAAAATCCCGAGCAAACTTGCCTGTGGAAGTAAGGCGGTACGTATCGCCTGCCAACTCCCGTGCAATTTTCCACGCTTCAATGTCTTCGAATCGCTGAATCTTTGTCATGGTACGGACTCTTTCCATGCTCAAAGCCCAAACTCTGGGTTTGAACTTGGAACTTTGAACATGGAACTTTGAACCAACTGATTTGAACTTTGGACCTTGGACTTTAAACTTTATTTTCCCCTTTTCTCGCTGCCATGTACTCATACAGGCGCCAGCGGGTTTGGACGTCTTCCTGGGCAAGCTTGAGCAGCCGGTTTGCTTCCTCGGGTTTCATTTTGGTCAACATTTTGAACCGGTTTTCCATGTAGAGATAATCCTGCAAGGGGATCTTAGGAGGCCGGGAGTCCAGGGTCATCGGATTCTCGCCCTGCTTGGCGCGATCGGGATGGTAGCGATACAGCAGCCACTGTCCCGAATCGACCGCGGCCTTCTGGTCATGCATCGCGGTCGTCATGTCGATACCGTGGGCTATACAATGGCTATAGGCGATAATCAACGAGGGGCCGTCGTATGCCTCAGCTTCGAGAAACGCCCGCAGCGTGTGTTCATCCTTGGCGCCCATGGCGACACTGGCAACATA
>JAIQFY010000081.1 GCA_020072965.1 Terriglobia bacterium
TCTTTTCCATCGCGATTTGCCCTCGCGATTCCTCTCTTGCACCTCGAAGTGTTCATCGTTGCTCTCAAAAGGAGTAGATCTCAGCTGATTTTTGCATTTCACAGGATTTCTCAAGTTTTCATGAATAAACCGGGCTAACTGTCAGGGCGGCGCAGCTATTAAAATACCGCCAGCGGAAGCTGGCGGATCGTTCCGATGCAGCCTTTTTGCGAGGGAGATAGGGTGTACTTGAAATATCCACCGACTTCTGTCGGTGGTATTTAGAGTCTAATTTGACTTTTTCAGCAACCTCTTAGAGGAGTCCAGATCTTTATAGCCGATGCCATGGGAAGTAACGTGCAAGCAAAAAGTAATAATTCTGACAATATTTCACTGCAAAATGTCCACGCACATTTCTCGGGCAATCCGTGCCCTTTTTTTAATCGCGGTCAGGAGGATATCAGTTTGGACAAGAAAAAATTGTTAGTTTTCGATGAGGATCCCCAGGTTCGGGACCTGCTCTCTGAAGGTTTTGCATCTGTGTACGACGTCCTGGCTACAAGATCGTTGGAAGAAGCTATCCGGGAAATCACTTTTGATCATCCCCATTGTGTCTTACTGGAGATGGACCTCCCGCATAAGAGCACCTCCATGATTTGCAAGATCCTTAAGTCAATGAGGGACACCGAGGCGGTTCCCATCATTCTCACGGGTCAGAAACCTCGAGATTTTCGTTTTGTTGAGGCCACAGAGATGGGAGCTTTCGAATACATCGAGAAGCCGTTTACGTTCCAACAGGTGTCTGAAATCATCAAAAGAGCTATAGACTTACCCCCCATCGAGCGGCGGCGCTCAAAGCGCATGTCATTGAAAATACCGTTCGTGATCCGGGGAAAGGACACGTTTGATCATGATTTCGAAGTCTCTTCCGTGACCGAAGGGATCAGTCAGCACGGGTTGTTGGTACGGCTGCCTTTGCGAATCCCGGTGGGGGAACAAGTCGAGGTGTTCCAGACGGAGCCAGATGATTCCGACGGTGTTGCCATTTTGACCCGCGCCCGGGTCGTATGGAACGACAGCGACGGCGTCCGCGGCCCTTTCTGGCATGGATTGGAATTCTTAACGGCCGCTAGCGGTTGGAAAGCCACGTAAAAGCGCTTCTGTTGGGAGACGAAAATCCCTCGGCCCGCTATCTCCGGAATCAACAGAAGTGCAAGATCGACGGCGACACCCCTCTTACAGGTCTCAAGACACATCCACCCCCGTTTCAACACGCCATCCCCTGTCTGCCATGAGGGCATATATCCAGGATAATTTCTGCCAAGGATAATTTCTGTCATAGCATTTCCCTGTGAAAAGTTGTATATCGTGGCTGAACCAGGGAGGG
Organism: Terriglobia bacterium; assembly: GCA_020072965.1. Taxonomy (GTDB): domain Bacteria; phylum Acidobacteriota; class Terriglobia; order JAIQFV01; family JAIQFV01; genus JAIQFV01. The sequence goes on from JAIQFY010000081.1 coordinate 1,367, forward strand.
AAAGGGATGCCTGAAAAAATCAAAGCCATTGATTGCATGTACTACGTCGCCACGCGCGAATTCATGGAGAAGTGGGATCGCGCCAAGCAAGGGGAGCTCGAATGTCGCATGGAGAAAGCCATCGGCGGACTGCCGCGCTACAACTCCATTGACGAGATGCTTCGCCTGATGGACGGGGCGGGTGTCGAAAAGGTTTTTATTACCCAGTGCAAAATGTGGTCCTACTGGCGGAAGTGGATGTACATGGACACCCAGCTCGAAGAGGTCCTCCAGTACACTGAGGCTCACCCCCACCGGTTCGTGGGGCTCGCCGGCTACAATCCCTTTCGCATCAAAGAGAGCCTGAGGGAGATTGAGATCGCCGTTAAGGAACATGGTTTTAAAGGTGTCTACGTGCATATCTACGGGTTTGATATCCCTCTCAACGACGCGAAAATGTATCCGCTTTATTCAAAGTGTGTGGAGTTGGACGTTCCCGTCCAGATGCAGGTGGGGCACGTCCTGGAGGCTATGCCGAGCGATGGCGGCCGGCCCATCTACCTCGACCGCATCGCCTGCGATTTCCCGGACCTGAAGATTGTCGGCGCCCACACGGGCTGGCCCTGGGTCGACGAGTTAATTTCCATTTGTTACAAGTGGGAAAACGTGTGGTTTGGGGTCGATGCGTGGAGCCCAAAATATCTTTCCCCTCAAATCATCCAGTTCATCAATAGCCGGCTGGGCCGGGATCGCTGCATCTGGGGGACGAACGGTCTTCCGTGGGAGGAGAACCTGCGGCAGCTCGACGACCTCAAATTAAAGGACGAAGTCAAGCACAGGCTGCTGCGCGAGAACGCTGTTGCTTTGTTCAAGCTGGACTAACGCCCATAGAGTCGTGGGGCAGTCCGTGGGGCAGACGTCCCTGTCTGCCCTATTCACCCTAGGAGTGGCAGTCCGCCCCGGCGGACTGCCCTTCTTGAATTTTAAGTAGCGGCAGACGAGGACGTCTGCCCCACAAAGAGCAGGTCCCGTGATTGGAGATTCGCCCGAGTGTCTTGATGCGGAGAAGCGCGATCGGCTCCGGCACGGCTTGGCCTGGCTGATTCTCTCCTTGGCAGTTGGAGTTCACGTCACGGATGAAGCGCTCACCAATTTCCTCTCGGTTTACAACCCGGCCGTGCTGGCGATTCGACATCGCCTTCCATTTCTGCCTCTGCCCACCTTCACCTTCAAGTCCTGGCTGGTTGGGTTAATCGCCGCAGTCCTTCTCCTATTCGCCCTCTCCCCCTTCGCCTTTCGAGGGGCGCGCTGGGTGAGCCTTCTTGCTTATGCCTTGTCTATCCTCATGCTCGGTAACGGGCTCGGCCATATCTCCGGCTCGATCTACATGGGCCGCCTGATGCCCGGAGTTTATTCTTCCCCATTCTTGCTCTGCGCCGCTCTATACCTATTCCTGAGTACCCGCCGGCTGCGAAGCTATCTCCCTCTTGATGTTTCTCCAACTCCTTGAATTGGACGTCCCTTTTATAGAAAGAACCTGCCACAAATCGCAGGGTTCAGATCAAGTTTCCGACCGAAGCTCGTGTCCTTTCACAGCACGCTGACTCTTCCCAACATAAAACCGTGACCCCGACCGATAACGAAAGGGGAAAATCTCAAGAAAAATGAAGGGTTTGATCTGGAGAGGTGGCAGGGCTACTCGGCACATCCTGACCTCGCTCTGGGATTGAGGCGTAATCCTGTCTGCAGGGCAGGCGGGATCGACCGGAATCGTCCCCTGGAGATGAACGGTGGATCCCCCTGGGATTGGAAACACCCTTAAGGGGTGATGACGGAACGGATTCCCTCTCCGTGCCGCAGTTTGTCCAATGCCGTGTTGATATGGGCCAATGGGTACCGAGCGGTCACCAGTTCGGATACCCTGATTTTTCCCTGAAGGATCAAATCAAAGACACGAGGATAGTCCACGGCGCGGCATCCGAGCGACCCGATCAGTTCAAGCTCGCGAAACATGACTCGCCCCGTATCGAGGGTCATGGGTTTTTCCGAGTATCCGACCATCACGACACGCCCGCCGGCTCGCACGGATGCAAATGCCTGCTCCTGTGTCACCGGATTACCGATGGCTTCAAACGCCACATCCGCGCCTCCACCGGTGAGCTTGCGAATCTCCTTGTCAACCCGCTCCACGCTCTTCGGGTTCAGCGCCGTCATCGCGCCCAGCTGGCGGGCCATCTTCAGTTTCGATTCATCGAGATCGACCGCGATCACATGCCCGTTCATAGCGGCTGCGATCTGCACCACGTTGAGCCCGATTCCGCCGCACCCAAACACGGCGACGCGATCCCCGGGCTGCACCCGTCCGCGATTGACGACGGCGTGATACGGCGTGGTTGTTGCATCCGCAATGATCGCGCCTTCCACGAGCGGGATCCCCTCCGGCAAGGGCAACGTGTCTTTAGCGGGAGCGATCACGTACTCCGCGTAGCCGCCATCCACATGGTTGCCGAACATCATCATGTTTTCGCAGATGTTTTCACGGCCCGTCCGGCACATTCGGCACTGCCCGCAACCGTACACCGCCGGTAACAGAACTCGATCGCCTTCTTTGAACTGCTTCACACCCGATCCCAGTGTCGCCACCGTCCCCGAGACCTCATGCCCGAGGATCATGGGCGGTTTTTTGAAGGTGGGGACTTCGTGGTCAAGATAGTGAAGGTCCGTGTGGCAGACCCCGCACCCGGCCACTTTCACAAGCAACTCTCCGGACTTCGGGACCGGGGTGGGGATTTCTTCGAGGGCGAGGGGTTGATGCGCGCCATGAAAGACGGCAGCTTTCATCGGGTTCTCCTCCGGGCGTTATTTGTGCTTCCATTCGGGCGCACGCTTCAGTAAGAATGCCGCCAGTCCTTCATGCGCGTCTTCGGTCGACATCAGTTTTTCGAGATACAGCCTCTCCATATCGGCAAGAGATGCCCAACGGCCGGTGGTCACACGCAACGCCTCCTTGCACATGCGCAAGGCGATGGCGCTCAAATCGCCAAGTTTTCCAGCCATTTGTTCAACGCTCGATTCAAATTCACCGGAGGGTACGGCACGATTGATCAAACCTATCTGCGCGGCATCCTTCGCATCGATGGAGTCTCCCGTGAACAACATTTCGGCCGCTTTGCGATAGCCCACCAAGGCAGGCAATCGAACCGCAGCCACGGGCGCAAAAGAGGCCAACCGGATCTCGGGCTGACCGAAGCTGGCATTCTCGGAAGCGATCACCAGGTCGCAGCACATCGCAATTTCACATCCGCCGCCGAGCGCGGCCGCATGTACCGCGGCAAGCGTCGGGACCGGGAATGTGGCCAACGCCGCACACACCCGATCGAACAATGGGATCATTTCGTGAACGCGATCCGGGGTGTGGTCGGTCACATCCACACCGGCGGAGAAGAGTTTCCCCTTTGCGGCAAGGATGAGCACCCTGAGGGTGTCGTCACTGCCGGCCTCTTCCAGCACCCTCTCCATCTCGCGGAGCATCGGGATGTTCATAATATTCAGGGGCGGGCGATTCAGGGTCAAACGACCGATGCCGTCACCCGAGGTCCAGTCCACGAATTGTAAGTTTCCGCTCATAAGGTTCTCGTCGTAGGGCGATCAGACTGATCGCCCTACTTCTTGCGCGTGTATATTGTTTTGAATTGAAGCAGCGAGACGGCCCGACAATCCTCACATCCGTCTTCGAGTTCGGAAGGATGCACCGGCACGGCGCACACCTCAAAACCCAACTGCGTGTAGAGTTCCATCGCCTCCCGGGCTCGCTCGCCCGCCGCGATGAAGCGGCGTTCCCAGCCGGCTGCCGTCAGCCCGGGGTCCGGTGGAGATTTCGATTTCTGGAGAGTCTTACGTCCTTCGCGCTCCAGCTGATCTCTTTGATCAAAGTGATCCTTCATGGCGAGGACACCTACAGAGGATTTTAAAATATAGTGACAACTGTTGCTCGATGGAGATTGACTCGTTTCAACTTAAGACCGGAGTAACAAGTGGTCCATAATTCCCCCGGCGGAAGCCGGGGGAAAGTTCAGCTACAGCCTACAGCAGCGATCCCATTTTCATTATCACCCCTCTCATCCCGCTTTGCGGGATGAGAGGGGTGTAGTTTATCTTTTGAACCTGTGTTTGTGGGCTGTACTTGAACTTTCCCCCAGCTTCCGCTGGGGGGATTCGACAATACCGTCCCCCTCCCCCTTTAAAATCCATCCTCTCCAGGCTGACGCCCGCCGCGGCGGGCGCGGGACGGGATCATGGCTACCAAACCATACGCCTCCGCGAGATGCTGTCACGCGGGACTATAATCTACCACCCTCAATAGCAATCAAGTCTCTGCCCGAACAGAATCCCGGGCCGGCTGGACGGACTGTAATTCCTCCAGCTTCTGCAACCGCCGGCGTCCCAGAAGTGCCGCCCCCAGGGCGCAAACATACTGGACGAGGTCCCCGTCGGGGACGTTGACGGCAGCGCCTAATTGTTCGCGCGCCACCCGGGCCATGGTTTCAAATCGCAGGATCCCTCCAATGAGGGTGAACTCCGGCTCCATGTGCACGCGCTTCATCAGTTGAATAGATCGATCCACCAGGGAGGAAATGGCTCCCTGCATGATGTCGGCAGGGGCGCTTCCCTGGGAGAGATGATTGATCACTTCTGATTCGGCGAACACCGCACACACGCCGGAAATCGTGGCAGTATGTTTGGAGGTCGCCACCAGCGGGCCGATTTCCCGGGTGTTATAGCCCATGTAGCGCGCGGTCTTTTCGAGAAAGGCTCCTGTCCCAGCGGCACACTTATCGTTCAACCGGAACGATTTCACCTTCGCCGTTTCGTCGATCCGGGTGGCCTTCATGGTCTGCCCGCCGACGTCGAGGATGGTACGAGTACCGGGAAAAAGGAATATCGTGCCTCGTGCACCCGCAGTCAGGTCGGTGACCTGGACATCGCTGAAGGAAACCATGTGTCGACCGTAGCCCGTGGACACCACGTAGCGCACGTCGGTCTCCAGCAAGCCGGCGTTTTCCAGGGCGTCGCGATAAACCTGGCGTGAAGCCTCTGCCAGTTTGAAGCCCGTGTTGGCCATCGCCCGGCCCGCAATCCGGTTTTCTTCATTCAACACGATCACCTTCGTGTAGGTTGATCCCACATCAATCCCGGCCGTGAAGATCATGATCACTCCTTTACGGCGTCAGCCGGCATCCGGCTGGCGAGGATATGGTCCAGCGCAAAGAGCGCGGCACCCAGCGCTCCGATGTAGTGCGAATCAGCACTGACGTTCAACCGGCATCCCAATCCTTCCTGAAGCGTCGCGATCATGCCGACATTGCGCGCCACTCCCCCCGTGAAGGTGACCTGCTCCTCGACGCCCACCCGCCGCAGCAAACCAATGGAACGTGCCGCGATGGACTGGTGGACCCCCAGCAGGATGTCCTCGGTTTTTTTGCCTTTACCCAGCCAGGAAAGCACCTCGGATTCCGCAAAGACGGTACACGTCGTGCTGATGCGGACCGGCCTCTCTGCCCTGAGTGCGGTCGGACCCAGTTGTTCCAGGGGAATCTCGAGTGCACTGGCGGCAGCGCCCAGGAATCGCCCGGTTCCGGCAGCGCATTTATCGTTCATGCAGAAATCCACGATCTCACCGCGGGGGCCGACGCGAATCGCTTTGGTGTCTTGTCCTCCCATATCCACCACGGTGCGTGTGCCGGGAAACATGTGCACCGCGCCACGGCCGTGACAACTGATTTCAGTCACCTGGGTGTTGCCAAAGGTCACCCGGTATCGTCCGTACCCGGTCCCGACCACAAATTCCACCAGCATGTCCGGGATGCCGCCGTTCTTGAGGGCTTCGAGAAAGGACTGCTCGGCTGCGGCGCCGACATTCGAGCCGGTGTCGATCAACGCGCGCCCCACGATTTCCCGGGCTTCGTTAATGACGATAGCTTTTGTCTGCGTGGATCCGACATCCACCCCGGCTGCATAGGCCATGACTGGGTTCCTTCTCGCTAGATTTATTCTTCTCGCAATGCAGAGACATCCCGCCGGGACGTCTCGATGAGACAACACAATTTGGCGTCAATGAATCGCGCCCTGCTGTTGACGTGACGCCAGGCTTTCGAAGAAGGCGTCGATCCGGTTTTTGAGCTGGGCCTCCGACACCACACGGCGGTCCATCATGTCGGATTCAATAAAGAGGCTCGGGATGTCGCGCTCCGCCATCAGGGCCCGCCGGTTGTCCGCCAGTCCTGTGGACACGGTGCGACAGCTCTTGATGGGATGATAGACCACCCCGTCCGCGTGAAATGAATCGATCATCCCTGCGATCGCGCGGTCCTGATAGAACATGCTGTCCATGGCGTCCCGCACGCTGATCAAAACGCCTTCTGCCAGACTTTCCAGGGGGCGGTTCAGATCGAATTGAAACCCGAGGTTGGTCCCGCCGGAGGCAAACCACAAATAAGTAGAACTGACAAAAGTGCCGCCCCACTCCGCGAACATTTCATTGAATCGGCGAAAAATGGGGTAGCAGGGCACTCCGACAAAGATGAGGCGATGCTTTTCCTCAATGAGCGTGCCAATGCCGTGGGCGGCCTTGTACTCCATCTCCTCCACCAAATGATCGAAAAACTGGCTACCGGCCGCGGCCCCGCGAAAACCGTTCGCCACACCCAGATAAATCGTGCCATCGGTCACCGCGTTGAAAACAGAGGGATGGCTCTGATTCAACTCGAGGACCCGCTTCCACCCCCGGCTCATGGAATTGGCTTGGGCCTGGACCTCGCGGAGACGGTCAATGTCAAATCGGATGCCGGTCACTCGCTCACACAAAGTGATCAATTCCATGATCTGGGCCTGGACGTAGCGGCGATCGTTCTCGAAGTCCGGATCACCCGGCCACGTCTGGGTGCCCGCGGCCCGTGTCCCCGGGACGTCCAGCGTGAAGACCGGAATGTGATAGAACCGCTCCCAGATCTCAGCCCATTTGATGTATGTATTACAGGCGTTTGTCAACACAGCGAGGGCAGGCTTGGGAACGTTGCCCATGGGATGCCGGCCGCCGCGCAGTTGCAGTGCCACATCGGCCTTCACATAGCCGCAGATGTCGGGCGAATATCCGTAATCCTCGGCTTCGTTCAAATATTCATGGGCAACGCGCCGTACTGCGGTCTGCAACGAAGTGATCTCGGGAAACACCATGGGCAGGTCGAACACCCGCAGGATTTCAGCCATGCTGCCCATGACAAACACATAAGCCGATGGAGCGCCGCGTTCGATTGCGCCCTGGAGCGACTCGAACCACTGCCGGAACAACTCTGCCCCCTCACGATTTCCCCGGCCCACAATCGAATCCGCTTGTGAAGAATCCGTCATGAATTGAACCTCTCTCTACTAATACAAACTTGGATGAAAATGATACAAAGCCGCGCATGATTCATTGTAGGGGCGCCCGCCGCGGCGGGCGCCCCTACCCAGAGAACTCTCCAATTGTCCCATGTAACTCCTTTTCCCAAGCTTGTAGAGGGTGCCCAACAAAATTCAAGTCAATTTCTAATATCACCTGGAGTTTGGTTTTGAGCGCTTAGCCAAAGCCTTTCTGCGATCTCAGCGGCTCTGCGGTGAATCTTGTCGCCTTAGCTGAACAGAAGATTCTCAACAAACGTCTCAAGTTGAAGCTCCATCTGGTCAAAACTCGTCATCTTCTCCTCAAATTCCCCGACAAAGTAAGGAATCCCCTCCTTGTCTAACGTCTGGAGATACGCGACTTGTTCTTCCAGGCCGGGTTCGCACATCTTCGCCGCGGTAATAATCGCCGCGTCCGCGCGAGCACTCCGAATTCTTTGCAGTAACATCTGCTCCTTCGGTTTGCGCAGATCGTGCTGGACCGGGCTATAGGAGGACTTTTCAAGGTAGGCTTCAGCCAGGTTAAATAGCGGGTCCCCGTTGGTCGAAATATCCTCGAGAATCCAGCGCAACCCGATCATCAGGTCATCATCGACCAGATAGCATGAGCGGGCAATCGCGCGGATCAGATCCAGCGGGGGCTGCTCGCAGAATCCTCCCTCAAAGACCACCCGTATTTTGTCCTGCCGCTTATGGGGACGGGCCTGGATCAAAGGCAGGACTTCTTCGAGCAGATCATTATGCTCCTCGCGGCGCAGCAGGCCTCCCAGGGCCATCAGGACATATGCCTCGTCTGCCGAGACCAGCCAGGGCTGTTCACGCTTGATGATATAGAGCTCGCGAAGCAGCGCCCGGTTTCGGTTATAAACTTCGATGGACTGGCACAACGCCTCGGTAGTGATCGGACGACCGGCAATCGCTTCGACATTTCGCTGGAGGCGGGCATATTCGCCGCGTAGATAAGTAATGGCGTGTGCGGAATTAGCGTTCTGGGGCAAATAGAGGATCTGGCAGGGATACTCGAAGTTGCGCCCCCAGACGGCCGCCAGGTTGCGGGCGGCATCACAAATCGGGTGCGTCACAAACAGGTCGAGCTCGACCCGATGGCTGAGGGCCAGTTCAAGGGAGGTCTTCAGGATGGAACACAGATAAGACCCGAACCGCGAGTCCGCCTGGACGGCCTCGATGGGCGCCCCGCAGATCTTGAGCGGGAGCATCCCGGCGGCATGAACAATCTCCTCAGGAAAATAAACCTGAAAATGACCGACCACCTTCCCGCCGTCCTCACGCCAGCGGCCGACGGTCGGATAAGTCGCATCCTCCAGAAGTTCGCGGCATTCGTAGAAAATGTCGTCGAGCGGCTTGCCGCGCCACCGGTCAAATAGGGGTACGGTCATGAATCGTCTCCCTGGATTCTCTATTAAAAGTCCGCAGTCAATTCCTTCACGGAATGGATATTCATTTTCCCCCGCACGAGCAGAACTTCCGCCCGGAGGCGAGTCCCACCTGTTTATGAGCTGACGGGGTTCTCAGTCCCGATTCCATTTGCCGTCCGCAGGGTCTCATCCACAAACGTGTCGGCTCGCTTCGCCAGCTTCCCTCGATACTCGCGAAACACTTGCGACGCTTCGTTGCCCATCCAGCCTTTCGGGAGCAGCTCCGCCGGGAGATTTGGATCGCGGCCCGGGAAGGCGCTGTACTCGTGGATAACCCAGAAGCGGTGGACAAAACATTCGCTGGGACTCAGTCCGTTGCTTGATGGAGCGCGCCTCCCATATCTCCTCCACTCGGGAACCCACTTGCGCAGAAACCTTGCATACTGGCGATTCAGCTCCTTCAGATTCCAGCAGCGGGTCACAAGCTCCCTGTTGGGAATGTGCCCCCGCCAGTGCCCCTCAAAATACTGAACGTACCGCTGCGCCTTGAGATCCTTCAGCAGGGACTGAACCTCGACCTGCCGGTCGTGGGGCGACACCCAGGTTCCCGGAGTCAGCGCTCCAAATCCCAGGTAACTTAATCGCCGCCGCAGGGCCTCGCGCAGGTCGCGTTTTGTTTCCGGCAGGGAGTATACCACCACCCGCCAGCGCCCATCCCATCGCCGGGGGCGCGGTTCAAAGATGCGGCGGGTTCCTTCCTCGAGCAGGTGCCGCGCCTTAAGCGTCAGCGCGTACCGGCTGTGGCGACCGTGGCGTTTCGCCTTCAGCCATCCTTCCCGGCTCATCCGCGAGAGGGTCGACCGCGCCGCCTGGCTGCGGACTCCCAGCAACCCGAGGAACACAATCAAACCCGCGGTCGGGGCCCACCCTTTGCGGGGCAAAAGATACTCCCCGTACAGGGTGAAAATCAGGAGCCGCGTCCGGGTTTGTTGTCGGTTCAACATATGTCATTCCTAAAACGGTCGTCACAGGATTGTAACACGCGAAAACGATATCACTCCGGCCTTGAAGAGTCAAGCGGCCATTTCAATTTTCGGAAAGCGGGAGAATGTGTGTTGCCGACTAAGTGGGGCAGGCGTCCTCGCCTGCCTTTTATCGAAGCGTAATCGGAAAATCCGGATCAGGCGCCGGCATTCGACAACTCCCGGGTGACTGTTGGAATGGCGAATGTCGGCGCCTGACCCGAACGCCGCTCACAGGGTAACCCATGAATCAAATAAGAATCCTAAACCCAGGGTTGCCCAAGGGGCAACCCTGGGCTATTGAAGGCTTCCCCTTCGGGGAAGAGGATCAATCAACAGCCCAGTTCTTTAAGTAAGCGCCATTCGTGCCTGACCCCTTCTGCTCTTTCGCCCCGATGGGCCACCACGCATATTTGCGACAACCATTGAAGGATGGAATTAAACCGGGAGGCCCTGGGGAAGGTAAGGATTGCGGCGGGGCAACACCTCTTTGACGACATACTCCGCATAGTGCTCGCGGCCGATGGCCTCTGCATCCAGGTGAACGACTTCAACGATGTTTTCGGCAAACGGCGAGGTGCGGATCAGGGTGCGGACGCGACCATCTATCGTCCTCTGGAACTCCACATTTTCGGAGCGGAACCCGTCCGCCGTGATCTTCTCCTCCCGGAGCGGGATGTGGATGAGCAGATCGTAGCTCTTCATCCATTGGGCCAGCATGGGTTCGAGGTAAGGCTGGCGGTCAAACTTGTTGGAAAGGTACGCGTAGTTGTCAATCACGGCGCGGTCACAGACGACGTATTGAGCGCGGGGAACCATCTCCAGCTCGGTGGCAATCTGTTTATGCAAGATCCAGAGCTGTGACTCGAGCGTCGTGCTTTCGTTGACTGGAAAGGGGGACCTTCTCGCAATCTCGGTCACCAATTCGACGCTGTGGCCGGCGATCTTCAAGAGGGCGCAGATCTCAAAGGCAAGCGTGGTCTTTCCAACACCGTGCGTTCCAATCAGGGCAAGTTTCATGGGGTTTGGACTCGCTGGGGATTTGAAACCTCTTGAGGGATCGGGATGGCCCACCGCGTCTCTTCAACGGGGCCCCCGACTCTCTACGAGGCGGATCATTTGGAAGAAAAACTCAATTGAAGAGGAGTACTCGCACTCCGACACATCCCGTCTTTCATCTCGCTGGCATCATACGTTCTTTCGCCCTCCAATGCAAGACGCCCTGAATTCCCTTGCAAATCCGCATCGCGAGATTGAAAATCCGGGGCGAGTATGATAAGTACAGGGACTCACCAGGGAGGGAGATTCCAGTGAAATTAACGGTCATCGGGACAGGCTACGTGGGTTTGGTGAGTGCCGTGTGTTTCGCGCACGTCGGAAATCAGGTGGTCTGCGTGGACATTGATCCAAAAAAGATTGAAATGCTCAAGTCCGGTCAGCTCACCATTTACGAACAGCGGCTCGATTTTCTTTTCAGCCGGGTGATGCGTGACGGCCGAATCCAGTTCACGACCTCGCTCGAAGAAGGGGTCAAGGGGTCGAACGTCTATTTCCTGTGCCTTCCCACCCCGGAGGGCGAAAACAGCGAAGCGGATCTCAGTCAAGTCCTCTCGGTCAGTGAGCAGATCGGACAACTCGTCGCCGAGGCGCCGAGCGGCAGTGAATATCTGATCGTCACCAAGAGCACCGTTCCCGTGGGGACATCGGAACGCATCCGTGCGCTGGTCCGGCAGAGGGCCCCCCACACCGAGATCGAGGTGGCTTCGAATCCCGAATTCCTGCGTGAAGGATTTGCGGTCGAAGATTTTCTTCGCCCCTCCCGGGTTGTGATTGGCTCGCGCAATCCGTGGGTCATTGAACTGCTCAAGGAGCTGTATGGGCCTTTCGTCCATGCCGGCAATCCAATCTACGTGATGGACGAGCGCAGTTCGGAGCTCACCAAGTATGCCGCGAACTGTTACCTCGCCATGCGCGTCTCGTACATCAACGAGGTGGCCGCCTTGTGCGACGCCGTGGCGGCGAATGTTGACGAAGTGCGCCTGGCGGTGGGCGCCGACCCACGCATTGGCCGCCAGTTCCTGTACCCCGGCCTGGGGTATGGAGGCTCCTGCTTCCCAAAGGATGTACGCGCGCTGATCCAAACCAGCCAGGCACACAGGGCGCCCATGACCCTGATGGCGGCGGCGGACGAAGCCAACCGGAAGCACCGCCTGAAATTTTGCCAGAAGATCGAGGATTATTTTAAGAAGGATTTGAGGGGGCGAAGGCTCGCCATGTGGGGGCTTGCCTTCAAGGCCAACACGGACGATATCCGCGAATCGCCGGCCGTGCATGTCATCGAGTTTCTACTGGAGCGCGGGGCCCAAATCGTCGCCTACGATCCGGAAGCGACCGAGACGGCGCGGCGCCAACTGGGCAACCGGATTGAGTATGCCCGCTCGCCCCACGAAGCCGCCATGGGTGCGGACGCGCTGGTGATCGCGACCGAATGGAATGAGTTCCGGCAACCCGACCTGAATTTCCTGAAGAACCAGATGAAATCCCCCGTTATCTTTGACGGGCGCAATCTCCTGGATCCGGCGCAGGTGGCCAAGCTCGGATTCATTTACACGGGTGTTGGGAGGGGCGGGAGGCCAACCACCCCCAAGGCGGAGGAAAGCACGGCTTAGAGATGGCGAGACCCGGAGAGTGGAGCGATGGGTCTAATCCATAAAGGGAAGCACGGCGGTCCCGTTTCCGATCTCTCTTTCGGGCCATGACGGCCGTCTCTCTTCGATCCGCCTCATGCCTCCTGCCCTCCTGGTTTCCTAATACCTCAAAAAAGCGTGAAGTGAGTCTCATGGATTTGGAACACATGCTATTTTATTGGTGCCGGAGAGATTTTGAGGGCTGTCCACAAAGCTACCTTTTAGGTAGGTTTGTGGACCGGCGACGAAAACCGTTGGGGCGG
>JAIQFY010000028.1 GCA_020072965.1 Terriglobia bacterium
GGAGTGGGCCTGGTTCTCGCCGCGGTCTCGTGGGGAAACTTGTATCGGTGGTTCGTCGAGACGCGCGCACATGTGCCGTCCTCGCCGCAAACCATGACCCTGCGCACAATGGAGCATCCCGAGTGCCTCAACGCGCCGCGCGTCCCACTGATCGTCGACGTTGGCATCGGTGGAGCGACGGACCCGGCGCTGGCGGCGCGCGGATCGCGGGTGCTGCCCCAGTATGCTCTGTATTCGGACCCACCCACGTGGATCGAGACCGCTCCGCTGCGTTGCGTGATCTTTCGCGCGCCGTTCGACGAACAAGCCGTGCAGCTAGCGCACGCCATCGAAGCCCGGTGGCCAGAGGCGCGTTCGGTGCTGGAGGTCGATCAGGCTCGAGTGATCAATGTGCGGGTGTTCTACCCGCCGCACGTTCAACACTGACCCGCGGCGGCGGTGAATTCTCAAGTGTGATGGAGATCCGAGCGAGGGCGTCGATTGTGGCTACGACGACCTCCCCGGGAGCTCGCACTGCGATCGCGCGTGTCTGTGCGACATGCGCGGCCGCGAGGGTGCTACGGACCTGTCCGAGCAAGCTCCCGGCGTCGTCGTACACCCATACGCGGCTGCGGTCCGATCCGCAGACGTACAGGCGATCGTCGGGACCGACCGCGATGTCGGCCACCAGTCCCTGGACCATCCATTCCGCGAGCAGCTGTCCGGTTGGACTGAACTTTCGAATGCGCGAGTTACCGCGCTCCGAAACAAACACGTTCCCCTGACTGTCAACACCGACACCCCAGGCGAGATCGAGACGATAACGCGGGTCGGCGCCGCGGTCCCAGGACCCGATGAGGGCGCCATCCAACCCGAGGACCAAGAGGCGCGCCCTACCCGTATCGGCCACGTAGAATCGACGCCGCACCTTATCGACGGCCAGTCCGCGTGGTGAGTACGCTCCGAAGTCAGTCAGTCGCACGACCAATTGCGTGGCCCCGTCAGGCATGAGGCGATAGATCGCACCGGCGTTGTCGAGTCCATAGACTTCGCCCTGCGGGCCGATTGCGACGTCGGCCCACAGCAGCGGTACCGCCGGGTCTCGGCTCTCCCAGATACTCAGAAAGTTGCCGGTGGAGTCGAATCGTTCGAGGCGCCGATTCCCGTGGTCCGCGACTAGGATGTTGCCCGAGGAGTCGGTGGCTACGCCTTGGGGTTCGTTGAATTGACCGCGATCGGAGCCACCTTTGGGCCGTTGCCATTCCACGACGGCGGGCAACTCCTGCGCTGGTCGACTGCGGGCGATGAACGGCAGCTCGAAGGCGAGGCTGAGCAGAACAATTGCACCGAGTGCGAGGAAAACGCGGGCCTCGGACCTGCTGCGGGACAACGGCGGCCGCGCCGCAGCCGCGGCTGCCTCGCCCAGCACAGCGCTACCAGCGCCACGCGGGGAACGCGCGATTCTGGTGATGAGCCACAGGACCCATGCGGCGCCGAGCAGCCAGGTGGCGGCCAGGAAGCCGATGTTCCATGCGAGCATTTGATCCCGCGTGTACGCGAACGGAGCCGAGTAGGGACCGAGGATGATCGACGAGTACAGAGCCAGGTAGAAAGTCGCCAGCGCACCGCTTGTCACCAGCGTGAACGCAGTCCCGTAGCGCGGACGGAGGGCGAGAAATGGCACGACCCAGCAATAGTATTGCGCGGCAAGACCACCGACCAATGTGTAGTTCAACAACAGCGCAGCAATGATCCAACCCGCCGTGTCGGTGGCGTAGGGTCTGACGTACGCCGCAATCACCAGCAACGCATAAGCGGAGAGAAAGTAGAACCGGCCCCGCGACATCAGCACCATATGGTTCGGAATCAGTTGCGTGCGGATGCCGATCAGCGAGAGGTTGCGCGAGATGCCGCCCAGCCCGAAATCGGGGACGGAGGTGTAGTTGAAGATTTCGCGCTGGATACCTTCCCAGTTGACGAGCATGTACGGCGCCAGCGTGACGGCAGACGGCAGCGCGGCAACGGCGATGTACACGAGCCGGTCCCACCAGCGCGGCAACATCCCCGGACGGATCAGCAACGGCAAGAGCAGCACGGGCCAACCGCGCAGCGCGATGGCGAAGCCCAACACGAACGCCGACAGCGTGTACGCACCGTCGCCGCGTTCTCGCACCTCGAGCAGGTAGTAGGCCCAGTATGCGAAGAAGACGCTCAACGGCATGAACTGCCCGTGCATCGCTGTGGTCATGATTGAAATCGGATTGATGGCGTAGCCGAGACCGGCCCAGGTGCCTTTCCACGTGCCCCACCGGCGCGCGGCGAGCGAGAAGATCAATGCCGCCATCCCCAAATCACCAGCCAGCGGGTAGACCTTCATGATCAGATGGAAAGGCAGGCCGGTGCTCTCGGAGACGCGCAGGGCCAGAAAAGGTGCGAACAGTGACAGCGGCGTGTAGTGAAAAAGCGCGGCTAGGTCGTAGATGTCTTCGTTGCGAAGAACGGCGAGGGCCATTTCGCGGTACATGCTGAGATCGGCGACTTCGACACCGAGATAGATCGCCGGGATGAGTCGTGCCAGGAACGTCACCACCAACACGAGAAGCAGTGCTGCGAGCGTCCCCCACTTGTCGGCGGCGACTTTGACGTGCGTTACGGTTGGTGACGAGGTGTCAGTCACAACAGGCTCCGCCGCGTGCTGATCGTGCGTGCCGACTCAATGGCTTGCTGATTCCGAGGTGGCATTGTCCCGAGAGGCAAAGCGCACGCCGCCGATTTGTGCGTAGCGCAAGACGGGGATGAGCGTGCGGTCAGTGCTCCAGAGCTCGCATTGGACTTGGACGTATGCTTCGACGGGGACCCATACGGCCGCGTGCGGATCGTCTGTCGGTGCCCACCGTGGATGCGGGGAGCCGGTCCAGTGAATTCGCGGGGCTCGATCGGCAGAGTCGGGCGACTCAATCGTCAACCACGGGGCATTGTCCAGATCCGAAGTCGGTCCGGTTCGATAGCGTACCGCGATACCCGCCCCGGTTGCGACGTCTGATCGCGCTGCCCAGTCGATGATGATCTTCCCGTCGTCGGAGGCGACCGGGATCACCGGCGAAGTCCAACGTCCGTCTCGTTTGGCGCGCGACGGAATGGCGTCTTGTCTCCCGCCGGACGACGTTTGCTCGTGCTGTAGCACCAGGCCACCTATTGTTTCGTCCAAAGACAGGCCCACCTCAGTTCCGGAGGCGAACGCCTCTACAGCATTACGCACCCATATTTCATATTGATCATAGAAGACCTTCTCGATGGTGTAGTTCTTTGCGAGGAATGGAGCAAGGTTCTGCACGAATTCCGGAAGGGGAAGCGCCAGGATGTACCGGGGCTTGTTGCGTTCGAGATCGGCGAGCAGCTCGCGGTCCGCTTCGGGGCGTGGACCCAGAGTAAGGATGGGAAAGAAGTGTCGACTTGCCGGAAAGCGATCGGTAGCCCAATACACACCGGGCAGACCCCCTCCCCAACCGGCGACGTGGATGCGGTCCGCTGGTCCTGTTCGTTCGTGGATGTAACGCGCCATGCGTGCCTCATCCGGTCCAATCGTTTCAGTGGGCCACGCACGTGGCCCCGACAGGAGCACGTCCCATGCGTGCTTCACCACCGGCTGTCGGAAGGCATATATCGCACGGAGCGATGGCCAGCTGACGAGGAGCACAGTCGCACCCACGACGAACCGCAGCGCCACCCGGGAGCGCGCTTCCTGCGGCCGCGGCTGCAGCAGCCACGCGGCGCCGATGCAGGCGACGAGGACCATTGCCGGAAACATTTGGATGAAGTGGTGCCGGAAGTACTTGCCCTCGGCCCCGACGGCCAACATGTCAGCGAGGAGCCACACGACCACTGCAATACGGAACCTGGTCGGCCGCGTCACACAGGCGGCAACGCCCAACGCGAGCCCGACCGCTATTGCAGGAAGCTCGCTCAGCAGTCGACCCATTTGCAGGCCCAGCTCTGTGACACGAGGCCACAGCGCAGCTGCAGACGCCCCCAGGTGACCGTACGCAATGAGGTCCCATAAATTGGCCTCGAGGAACTGTGGGAGCGCACCTGCATGCCAAAAGTAACCCAGCACGAGCACGAGTGGAGTGCCGAATGCCAGCAGGAACAGCGGCACGATCCTGAGAGCGGACCCGTCGGCTATGAGAATCAGTGCGGGGAGAACGACCGTCGCCCCGGGATGTTTGAAGAGAAGGGCACCGGAGGCTGCCAATCCAGACAACGCGGCAGTGAGTGGGCTGCGCGAGGTGCGGTAGCGTGCCGCCGCAGTGACCGCCAATATGGCAAAAATAGAAACGTACTCTTCCGTGTGCAGGCCATTGAAGTTGAAGCCGGGATGGTGGCTCAAGTATACCCATACAAACGTGCCGACCAGTGCCATCGGTCGCCCGACGTCTTCCCTGCACAACGCGTAGTAGGCCGCCCCGCCGCACAGGTACAAAACGACGTCGGTCATCCTCACGCTCCATAGCGCCACGGGAAACACCGAGAACACGGCGGCGAAGTAATAGAAGATCGCCGGAGGTTTCGCCTCGAAGAGGTCGCGGTACGGCAAGAGCCCGTAGTGAATGCCCTTGCCGATGAGCAGGAAGACGTGACTATCGAACCCCAGCCCAAACAGGAACTCGAAGAGATGGACCCACAACACCGACGCGACGATGGTGAGTACGATGACGATGCGCACGATCCAGGAAGCGGTGCAGCGCCAGCCGTGCGATCCGACAGCGGGGTTGTCGCCGTGCTTCACACCGATCATCGTCGGAAGGCCGCGTTCCTCACCGCGGTACGGCGCTCTCGTCAATCAACAGCTTGGCCACTGCGGCCTCCGTCGTCAGCGCCACCTCGCCGGACGCGGCCACCGCGACGGCGCGCGTGCCTGGCAGGCGCCGCTCCATAAGTGCTGCCGAGACCTGCCCCAGTTGCTTGCCGTCATTATCGTATATCCACAGCCGTGGCCGGTCCGAGGCGGTGGCGTACACGCGGTCGTCCGGTCCAACGGCGATGTCGAAGAGATCACCCTTGGCCCACCACTCTGCCAGCACCACGCCCGCGGGGCTGAATTTGCGGATGCGTGAGTTTCCTTGCTCCGCGACAAACACGTTGCCCCGGCTGTCGACGCCAACGCCCCAGCCCAGGTCGAAACTGAACGCCTTGCCCTCTCCGCCCCAGGTGTCGATGAGTGTTCCATCCATACCAATCACCAGCACGCGGCCCGTGCCGGTGTCGGTGACGTAGAAACGGCGCCGCGGGTCGTCCACCGCCAGTCCGTGCGGCGTGTAGACCGACCAGGGTTTCAGGTCCACGACTGGCGCGACGCCGCCATCCTCGTCGAGGCGCACAATCGCGCCCGCGGAATCAAGCGCGTACACCGTGCCACTGGCGCTCACCGTGACGTCCGATGGTTGAATCAACCCCGCAGACATCCCCTCTGCGCGCGGCCACAGACCCAGAAAGTTGCCGGTCGCACTAAAACGCTGCACCCGCGCGTTGGCGATGTCAGCCACGAAAACGTCTCCCGACGGATGCGCCGCCACACCGACTGCTGCTGCCAATTGCCCAGGCTTTCGGCCCCATTGGCTCATCACCCACGCGAAGTGTGCCGGCCACTCGACTGCGGGCCGACTGTGGATCAGGTACGGCACCTCCACCACCACGGCGAGGACCACCGCGCCCGCCAGCGCGACAATGGCTCGATTAACCCACGCCCCATCTGATCGCGCGCTGTACGACGCCGGAGGCGCGTTGCCGGCGGCGGGTACCTGCGCGTATCCCGGCAGTAGGCTGCGAAAGATTCGCAGAGTGGTCCACAGCAGCCACAGGAACCCGGTGACCCAGAGGGCTGCGAGCGAAACCAAGCCCCAGGTGACCAGGTCGGCGCGGGTGTAGGCGAACGGCAGCGCGTACGGTCCAAGCACAATCTTTGGATGCCAGGTGAGATAGAAATCGAACAACGCCGCGCCGGCGATCAGGGAGAAGATGCTCAAAAAGTACGGACGCAGCACCAGGAACGGGACGATCCACGAGAAGTACTGTGCGGCCACTCCGCCGAGCATCGTGAAGTTGAGCAGCAACGCGGCCATGACCCAGCCGGTGGTGTCGATCACGCGCGCTCGTACATAGGCCAAGGCGACGAGGACGGTGTACGCGGACAGGAAGTAGAAGCGACTGTTCGCTAGCCAGTTCCGCGGCCACGGCATGTAGACGTTGTCGGTGCCGTAGAAGCGCCAGTAACGCCAAACCGCTACCCATCCGAAATCCGGGGTCGACTTGTAACCGAACGCCTCACGCACCACGCCCGCGCAGTTGACCAGCATGTACGGGGTGAGCACGAGCACTGCCGGCAATGCCGCAACAATGAAATACACACAGCGCTGCCGCCAGCTCATCTTGCCCGGACGTGCCAGCAACGGCGTCAGCAGGACCGGCCAGCTGCGGAGTCCAATGCCGATTCCCAGAACGAGCGCGGACAGGAGGTAGCTACGTTTGTGTGTGCCGAACTCCGCGACGTAGTACGCCCAGAACGCAAAGAAGGTGCTCAAGGGCATGATGTTGCCGTGCAGACCGGTGACCATAATCGAGATCGGATTGAAGGCGAAGGCCAA
This sequence comes from Terriglobia bacterium, assembly GCA_020072965.1. Classification (GTDB taxonomy): domain Bacteria; phylum Acidobacteriota; class Terriglobia; order JAIQFV01; family JAIQFV01; genus JAIQFV01. The sequence continues at coordinate 6,621 of JAIQFY010000028.1, forward strand.
GCCCGCCAGCGTGGCTTTCACGGTCGGCCAGCGCCGGCGCGCCACCAAGTACACCAACGCCGCCGAGCCGAGATCGCCCACAAAGGGAAAGATCTTCATCGTCATGTGAAACGGGATGCCGGTCGAGTTGGCGAGGCGCAGCCCCACCACCGGCAGGAAGAGCGACAGCGGTGTGTAGGGAAAGAAGGTGGGAATGTCGTAGATGTCCTGGTCGCGCATCACGGTCAGCGCCATGTGGCGATAGGTGCTCAAGTCAGCCACTTCGGTGCCGAGCATCCAAGCCGGGATGAACCGTGCGAGCGCCGTTGCGGCGATCACGACGAGCAGGGCGAGGCGATCGTTCCGTGTCTGCCGCGGCAGTTCGAGGCGAGGCTGGTTGTCCGAGAACGACATGCCGTCCACTAGTGCCCGGAAGCGATACAAAAGTCACCCTGGGAGCCGGCTTGAGTTCTGACGGCGTTCTGTGGTTTGTCTGCGTGGGCCTGAGTGGCGTCTGCGATGAGCGACAGTTACTTCCACGCTGAGGAAGCCGTGCTGCGTGCGCCGGCGCGTCGCTGCTATGAGCTGGTCCTCGCGATCCGCCGCTACGCGCAGTGGTGGCAGCGGGTGCAGTTCGAACCACTGGGACCCGAAGCGACGCTGCGCCCCGGGAGTCGCTACCGGTTCACAGGCGCGCAGTTGAGCGGCACCATGCAAGTCTCGGGCATGAAGCCGTGGCGCCGTGTCGATCTGCACTGCATCGCCGGCGACCTCCTGGGACCGTTGAGCTGGGAGTTCACCCAACGCGGCAACTCAACCGTGGTGCGCTACGCGTATCGCGGCGTCGAGCCCAACAGCGAGTCGCTGCGTCGTGCATTCACAGCTGGGCGGGGCTTGGAGGTCTACAGCGACATGCTGCAGGGCGACGCGTTCGTCGGCATGCGCCACGTGCTCGAAGAGGGATTGGACGTGAGTGGTGGTGACGTATTCGAGGCGCTGCTCACGTTGCGCAGCGTGCGCCGCTTCCGGCCCGACGCGCTGCCTGACGCGACCCTGCGTGCCATCATCGAGGCGGCAACCCACGCCCCCAGCGCGCGCAACGCGCAGCCCTGGTACTTCCTCGCAGTGCGTGATGCGGACGTGAAGCGTACGATTGCGGCCCTGTATCTGGGTGCGTGGCAGCAGGCACAACGGTACACCAGCGAGATCGACGCAGACGCGGACATCAAGGACCGGCCGGACTACCCGCGCATGATCCGCAGTGTGGATGTGCTGGCAACGCACCTCGACAGCGCGCCAGTCATTGTCTTGGCCTTGCTCGACACCTCGCAGCTGGGTCCGATGGCCGACGGCCGCGGTACCATCCTGGCGCCGCAATCGGCGTACGCGTCGATCTTTCCCGCCGTGCAGAACCTGATGCTCGCGGCACGCGGGCTGGGCGTAGGATCGACTCTGACCACCGTGTTCTCGAGTGTCGAGGCCGAGATGCGCGCGGCCGTGGGCATTCCGCCGCACGTCCACATCGCCGCTCTCATACCACTCGGCTACCCGCGCCGGCCGTTCACTGTTACGACGCGCAAGCCGGTCGGGGGTGCACGCACCATTGTCAGTATTGTGCCTTTGCGGCGCTCGGGAGGAAAAAACTGAGGGTGCATTCGATCGAGCGGGTGGTTGCGGAACTGGAGTACATCGCCGCGCACCAAAGGCGAACCGGTAAGCACTACCTCGTCACGATTCATGACGACACCTTCACACTGTTGCCGACAAGGGCAAAGGCGTTATGCGAATTGATTGCCGGTCGAAACCTGGGCCTGACTCTTACGTGCATCACACGGGCCGATGCGATTGATGAAGAACTGCTTCGCCTCATGCGAGGAGCTGGATTCATTAACCTGTCGTTCGGGCTGGAGAGCGCCGTGCCATCCGTGCTGCGCGCCGCAGGGAAAGTAAGACCTCCCGATTGGCCCAACCCCGATCTCGAGCCGGAGAGGCGGTTCGTTGAGCAGGTCAGAACAGGCGTGATTGCAGCAAAGAAGCATGGGTTCAGTGTAGGTGTCAGTATTATACTGGGATTGCCAAGCGAGACTGTCGAAGACGGCGCCGCCACGCTCCGTTTTGTCAAAGAGCTTCCCGTCGATTACTACATGCATAACTTCCTGTGGGTTTTTCCTGGAACGCCGCTATGGGAAACGCGCGATCGCTACGGCATTAGGTGCGAGGTCAATCCCCTGGGTTTGCCAGCCACCACCGAGCACGCCTACGACCTCACTCGGCTCAGACCATGGCCGAAGTGCTCGCTTAAAGAGGAGGCGCAATTCATCAGGCTGTTGACCACTGACAGCCTCTATGCGTGCGAGGCGGGCTCAACCAGAGAGAAAGGAATCGGGGTCGTTGTGGTGAATGCACCGGAATTATCGGCCCAGATGGCTGGATGGCTTTCCGTGATTCTGAAAATTGGGGGCGTTGTAATCCAGACCTACCCTTCCCTAAATCGAAGCGAGCAAGACCTCAAAGTCGATAGTGATCGGCGCGTATTCACCGAATACTTGGTACCCGCACGCTATTATGTCCAGGTTCTGCGAAAGCCGGACATCGCGGTTGAGGAACGATGGCTCGCCACCTTCAGGGGGGTCGATCTCTACCGTAGGCACAAGCCCAAGGTCCTTTCGATCCTCTCGTCAAAAGGACCAAGCCCACTTCTCTATTGGGTCAATGGGGTAACTACACCCTATGCGCTCTGCGAGGTGTCTGAGTACTTGGAGCAACCTGACGAACTGACTCACTTCCTGGGCCGAATGCGTGAATGTGACATCGAAGTGCGCCTTCAGCGGATGCCCGTCCCACCCGGTGTGAAGTACCCAGGGAGATGGCAGAAGGGAAGGGCTCCGTGTTTGCAATTGAGGAGGATGGAGGTCGATGCGCAAGGGAAGGTGCGCTCCTGTCGCCACGGTGAACCGATCGGGACGGTGGGAGACACCCGCAAGGACCTGATGCAGCGGCTGGCCGGTTTCGTGCACGACGCGGAGAAACGCCGTGGGTGCGCAGAGTGCCCCAACACCCATTGCCCCCGATGTCCGTTTCCCGGGATAAACGAGCAGACCTATTGCGGCATCATGACAAAACAGTATCGAGCCCTGCGCTTCCTGGACTTCATTGGATTGTATTCCCGGTTGCCTATCATTCTCGAAAGTCAATCTGAGCGAGTGGGGAGTGGTTGATCGTTGAAAAAAACACATGTCCAAATACACAAGAGGGGGTCACTATGCCGTCGAAGTCAAGTACTGAAACATTGGTGAAGAAATATTTTAGAAAGAAGTCTGCAGGTGAGTTGCTGAAAAAAATCGAGAAGATGCGCAAGCTGGGTGCCGGTCGAAGTAAGATCGAAATAATGATCTCTGAAAGCCTCAAGAGTGAAATATGTGCTGTTGTTGCCAAGTGTATTTCACCATATCGCGCGCAGGATACTAAAATCACTTCATCCACCCCTTAGGTATGAGGATTTTGAGTCGGGATTATTAAGAAAACACATCACCACAGAGGTGTGGTTTCGCAGGATTGTGGTGGTGGTAGAGTGGCCCGTCCGCCGGTGGATCGGAGTCTGCGAAAAGCAGAAAGCAGTGGTGATTTTGAAACGAGGAGTTTCCCTCAGGCAAATGAAGAATGTCCAGTGACTGGCGTCATTTGTGCAACCTATGATGTTGCCAGATTTCAGCGGGGATTACGAGGGGGATTCTTCTTTCTATTAGGGATGGTCTGAGGAGAGGGCGAACCTGTTCTTTTCCATTGTGCTACAGGCGCGCGCTCTTTGCCGGACCAGTTCTGCTTCTTTTTGGGTGAATAGCAGATGCCGGCGCACGGCCAGTTCCCAATCGGACCGGTCCAGCCAACCCTTCATGATGCCTGAAGGGGAGTGATCGTCATTGGGCAGCAACAAATGCCCGATCTCATGCGCCATGAAATGGCCCAGAACGATGCTCTGTGCCCTGCCGATGTCCAAGTAGAAGATTCTCGCCACTTGTCCGGAAATTTGCTCGACAGGGTCATAGAAGAGATGGAAATTCCCCCGCTGCCGCCTTCCGCGACTATGCGCGCGGCATATCCAAATTGTGAGGTTTTTGATGTGAGGCGCAGCTCCCGGGCGTACCGCACCAGATGCAACGCAATTTCGCCGGAGGCGAGCGGCGGGCTGCATGAGTTCGGGTTTTCGACCTTGCTCTTGGAGCAATCAAGCCATTGAAGTTCTACGCCGGCTCTCTGGAAGATCGCCCCAGTCACCTTCTTTGCATTCTCGAGTATCTCGGGCTTGATGTTAGCCTTGTCATCGACTCGGATCTGGGGTCGCACAATCTCCGACTGGTTGCGCTCTTGCGACGGGGCAGCCCATGCCGGAAAACCCGTGAACAGTAGAAAGCTAAGTGCCATCCCTATATTCGATTGCGTTGCCATGGGGCCTCCGGTTCGGCGGATTTGTTTTTTCCGCCCTCGGCCCCTAATGCGGGAAGGTCAGAGAAAAAGGTGAAAATCAGCGGTACATTGAGGAAAGTTTTGGTGGCCCCGCTCCGATCCATCGGAGCGGGGGATTTGTGAGCGGGGTGCAGAGAACCAAGTTCTTTGGCGCACGGAGGGGAAGAGCCCCCGCCGGCAGAGAGCGCCGGCGAGGCTACCAGAGCCTCGCCATCCCGCTAGGCGGGATGGCGGGGGCGTTTCGCTGCTGTCGGGATAGAATCAGCGGGTGGGACGAATTTTCGAAAAAACGCCGGCAACAGATCAACCTAGAATCATTGGCAGAGGGTGTGACTACCAACTCCTGGCTCGCACTCCTTGCCGAATCATCTCTGCCTGCTCGCGGGTGAATTGCAGATGCCCGCTTACGGCCAGCATCCACTCTCTCTGAAGCAGCCACTCCTTCATGATCCCGGAGCGCGAATGATCGCCGTTGGACAGCAACACATGCCCGATCTCATGCGCGATCAGGTGACCCAGGACGATGCTTTGCGCTTTGTCGATTTTGACGTGGTAAAATGTAATTCCGTGTTCGGCAATCTGCTCGGTTCGCTCAAAGAAAATAGAAATCATACCGTTGCCCCGTTCGGGCGCCGTTCGAACGGCGTGTCCACCGGTCGAGCTGCCGGATCCGCTGGAGCGCTCCTTCGGGCGTCGAATGATGAGCAGCACGATTTCGTTGAAAGTGAGCGGCTGACCACAGACACTCTTGTTCGCAGTGCTACTCTTCGAACAATCCATCCATTCGAGTTCCACTCCTGCCTTCCGGAAGATTTCTCCTGTCACGGCCTTCGCCCCGTCAAGTGTCCCGGGCTTAATGCCAACCTGGTCGTAGACTAGGATCCGGGGCCGGACAATCTCCGATTTGTTATGCCCTTCCCACGGGGCGGCCCAGGCCGGAAGGCCTGTGATTAAGAGAAAGCTAAGTGTCGTCCAAACAGTGAATTGCGTTTTCATGGGGCCTCTCTTTTGGCGGATTAGCTTTTTCCGCCCTCGGCCCCTAATGCGGGAAGGCATGTGGAAAAGGTGAAAGAGTTCGGAAGTCTTGGCCTGTAGAATTCGGAGGGGCAGTCCCTGGGGACAGTCCAGCAGTGTTTTTCAACTTCGCATCGAGGAAAGCTTTGGTAGCCCCGCCACGGTCTGTGCGGCGTGGCGTTTGTGAGCGGGGCGCAGAGAACCAAGTTCTTCGTCCCGCGAAGGAAAAAGGCCCCCGCCGGCAAGGAGCGCCCAGCGAGGCTACCAAAGCGTCGCTTTGAGAAACGTTTTGGTAGCCTCGCCACCTTTTTGTGGCGGGGGCATTTCGTAATGGTTGGGAACGAATCAGCGGTGGTGGACGAAATCCCGGAAAAGCCCCCGCCGGGCAGAAAGCGCCCGGCGAGGCTACCAAAACTTGAGGTCCGGTGGAGTTGTTGGAGTGGTCAGTCCTTCAATCCCATGCGGCTTTGCAGCTCTTGACTGACTGAAGAACGGGTGAAGCTCTCTTTCTCCACGACGCTCCTCACCTGAACTCCCTGCCGGATCATGTCGGCCTCCTCCCGGGTGAATCCCAAAAGGCCGGATACAGCCAGGGCCCACTCGCGGCGTCCCAGCCGCTCCTGCATGATGCCTGTAATCGAATGGCCGTCAATGGGAAGCAACAAGTGCCCGATCTCGTGTGTCATGAAATGACCCAGGATGATGCCTTGTGCCCGACCGAGTTCCAAAGGGGAGTCGCCGATCAACCGCTTGGCAATTTGCTCGATACACTCAGAGGAAATTGAGATCCAGCCGCCGCTCTCTCCGGGGATGATGCGATTGGCCAGCCCGCATTTGAAATGCCCGGATGGGTTAAGTGACCAGCTGGGGCCCTGGACAATACGCAATCCAATCTCGGGAGGAGTGAGCGGCTGGCCGCAGACGCCGTTGAAATCTGGGCTATTCCTCGAGCAGACAATCCACAGAAGTTCGACCCTGACGGCTTTGAAGATGTTGTCGACAATCTTTTCAGCCGATTTGAGTGTTCTGGGGTCAATGTTAACTTGGTCATACATGCGGATCGTCTGTCGGAAGGCTTTGTACTCGTTTCGGCCTTCAGGATGAACTGGCCATAAGTGAGAATTGGCGAACAGGAGAAGGCTAAGTGTCATCCATGCAGTGGATCGCGTTTTCATGGGGCCTCCGTTTTGGCGGATTTGTTTTTTCCGCCCTCGGCCCCTAATGCGGGAAGGTCAGTGCAAAAGGTGAAGATCAGCCTTACTTTGAGGAACGTTTTGGTAGCCTCCCCGCGGTTTCTTGCGGGGGGGGGCGTTTGGAAGCGGTCGTGGATGAATTAGCGATGGTGGACGAAATCGCGGAAAAGCCCCCGCTGGGCAAATCCGCCCATAAACATTGGCGGACGGCGTGGCTACCAAAGCTTGGCAACCCAAAACCTTCGTCCTTATTCCATAAAGGTGTATAATGGGTGCAATTTCGGGATCGGTTTTACTACGGCAAAGGAGGCGCCGTGACACGGTCCTCCCCACAGGAAATTTCTCTCCTACTTCAAGCCTGGCGTGGTGGTGACGAGGCGGCACTGGGCACACTAATGCCTCTGGTGTACGACGAGCTGCATCGGCTGGCGCATCGCTACATGGTGCACGAGCGAGCAGGACATACGCTGCAAACCACAGCCCTGGTCAATGAAGCCTATCTCCGGCTTGTCGATGCCAACCGGGTGGATTGGCAGGACCGGGTCCACTTTTTTGCCATTTGCGCGAACCTGATGCGTCGCATTCTGGTCGACTTCGCACGTTCGCGCGGATACCAGAAGCGGGGCGGCAATGTGAAGAAGGTATCACTCGAAGAGTCCGTGCTGGTCTCGCCCGAGCCGGGTGTCGATCTTGTGAAACTTAATGACGCGCTGAATACCCTGACGGGATTCGACCCCAGAAAAGCGAAAGTCGTGGAGTTACGTTTTTTCGGGGGCTTGAGTGAGGAAGAAGCTGCGGAGGTGCTGAAGGTCTCGCGCGACACGGTGAAGCGCGACTGGAGGTTAGCCAAGGTTTGGCTGCTGGAGGAACTGAGCGATGAAGGTCGAGATGAAGCCTGAACGCTGGCAGCAGATCGAACATCTCTACAACTCGGTCGTTGAGCTTGAGCCGAGTGAGCGAGGCGCCTACCTCAAGGGAGCCTGTGCCGGCGATGAGTCCCTTCAGAGGGAAGTGGAACGCCTGCTCGCGCACCAGCCGCAAGCCGAAGGCTTCATCGAATCCCCCGCGTTGGAGGTGGCGGCCAGGGACTTGGCAATGGACCCAAATGGTGAGCAGGATCTTGACTTAACCGGCCGGTCCTTGTCGCACTACCGCGTCAACGAGAAAATCGGGGAAGGAGGGATGGGCAAGGTCTATCGTGCCTTTGATGATCACCTCCAGCGCGACATCGCTATCAAGCTACTGCCCTCCGGAGCGCTGGCCGACGAGACTGCCCGCAAACGTTTCCGCAAAGAAGCCCTGGCTCTCTCCAAGCTCAACCATCCCAACATCGCCACCGTTCACGACTTCGACACGCAGCAAGGACTGGACTTTCTGGTGATGGAGTACATCCCGGGTGTGACACTCAGCGAAAAGTTGGCCGCCGGCCATCTGTCCGAAAAGGAGGTTGCCGGTCTGGGAGTCCAGCTGGCTGCGGGCCTGGAGGCCGCGCACCAGGAGGGGGTTCTCCACCGGGATCTCAAGCCGGCCAATATACGACTCACCCCGGATGGCCGATTAAAGATTCTCGACTTCGGATTGGCAAAGCTGATTCGAATGGACACGCCAGACAAGTCAACTGAAAGCGTCGTCCAGACGCATGGCGTGGCGGGGACCCTGCCTTACATGGCCCCGGAACAGTTGCAGGCAGAACCCCTGGATGCCCGCACGGACATCTTCTCTGCCGGCACTGTGCTTTACGAGATGACGACCGGAAAGAGGGCATTTCAAGAGACCCTCACTCCGCGGCTCATTGACGCCATTTTGCACCAGGCCCCCCCACTGCCCTCAGTCCTCAATCACCGCGTTTCGCCGGGGTTGGAGGGAGTCATCCTGAAGTGTCTGGAGAAAGATCCGGACAACCGCTATCAGTCGGCGAAGGAACTTGGTGTGGATCTGCGCCGACTTTTGTCTCCCGGGTCCTCCCTCCAACAAGCATCTCCACGAAAACTGAGCACCAGGAAGAAAGTGGGATTGGGTGTGATTTTATGTGGATTCCTCCTCCTGGCATTGGGGCTGGGTTTTAACTTGGCAGGCCTGCGTCAGCGATTGTTGGGAGGAACGGGGCGTCAGACCATCCACTCGCTGGCCGTGCTCCCCCTGGTGAACCTTTCCGGGGATCCTGGACAGGAATATTTTGCCGATGGAATGACCGATGAAATCATCACCGCGCTGTGGAAGATCGGCGCGTTGCGGGTCACCGCGCGTACTTCCGTCATGCAGTACAAGGAATCGAAGGCGACATTGTCCGAGATTGCTCGGAATCTCAAAATCGACGCGGTCATCGAGGGCGCGGTGTTGCGCGAGGGGAACCAGGTTCGGATTACAGCGCGGTTGATGGGTGTGGCCCCGGAGCGCCCACTTTGGGCCAGAGACTTCGTGCGCGACACGACAAACATTCTGGCTCTACAGAGTGAAGTGGCGCAGGCGATTGTGCAAGAGGTCAGGGCCACCATCACTCCGCAGGAACAGCTCCGGCTGGCGGCAACCCACAAGGTGGACCCGATTGCGTACGACTTATACCTCCAGGGGCGCTTCTGGTGGAACAAACGCAATGAAGAGGCGATGTTAAAGGCGAGGGACTACTTCCAGCAATCGATTGACAAAGACCCCACCTACGCCTCTGCCTGGGCCGGACTGGCGGATGCAATCAGCCTGCTCAGGGATGTGGGGTATTGGGAGATAAAGCCCGAAGAAATCCGAGCGCAGGCCCTGAAAGCTGCCTTGAAGGCGGTGGAATTGGATGACAACCTGGCGGAAGGTCATGTAGCGCTTGCCAGGGTCTACATGCTTCAAAGAAAGTGGGCCGCTGCCGAGAAGGAGTTCCAGCAGGCCATCCGATTGAATCCCAACTATCCGACTGCGCACCAATGGTACGCGTATCTCTTGCTCAGTTTGGGCCGACAAGAAGAAGGCCTCTCCGAGATCAGGAAGGCAGAGCTGGTGGATCCCAAGTCCATGGTCATCCGCACAAACGTTGCAAATCACCTCTGGTGCCTCCACCGAGGAGATGAAGCTGTCGTGTTGCTGCAGCAAGGAATTGAAATCGATCCCCAGTTTGTCAACACGCACGCACTTCTGAAGATAATTTACGAGGAAAGGGGAATGTTCCCCGAAGCGATCCAGGAATTCGAAAAACTCTATCTCCTTATTATGCCCAGGGAGCCGGAGCGGGTGCAGACCATGGCAACCGGATTTCGCGAAGCCTACAAAGCGGAAGGGGCACGGGGCTACCGGTTGAGATCCTTGGAACTGGCCAACCAGGAGTATCAAGCGGGATCTGCGCCAGCAATCCAAGTCGCCGCCAATTATGCCCAAATAGGCGACGTGGATCACGCATTGCAATGGCTGATGAAGGGCTGTCGCGACTGGGAAGATGTCCCCATTATGCTGCGTTGGCCCGAGATGAACAAGGTGCGTGCGGACGCGCACTTCCGCGAGGTCCTTGATTGCCTGGGGCTCGAGCATTAAGCGTCCGCGTCATCCGATGGTTGTTGGATTAGAATCTCTCTGACCCGGCTCGGGATTTCAGACGCGCTCTTAAGCTCGAGCTGCGTAGTGGAGCCGCGAAGGGCGTTCCCCCTTGACGGCCCGGGCTTATTGGATGGAGGACTCATGAAAACATCATCGTTTGCAGAAGTGGAAGAACGGTATGCTTCGCTGACTACCGAGGAGTTCGCGGCGATCGATCGGGCCAGCCTGACCGACGACGCAAGAGCGGCCTACGACGAAGAGGCTACCCGCCGCGGCCTTGCAGAATCGGTGGCCAGGAAATCCCCAGAAGAACAGGCGGTGGAGGCGCCTGAGGGATCTCAATATGTGGGCGTGCGAGGATGGCTGCTGCTTCTGTGCCTTGCCCTCGCAGTGTTTAGCCCTATTGTCACGATATTTTTCCTGGTTACGAATTATCAAGAGGCCGCCCAATCCTTCGAACGATTTCCAGGACTGCGGGTGATCAGCCAGATAGATATTCTCCTAAGTGTCGGGGTGATGGCCTTCAGTGTGTACGCAGGCGTGAGCCTGTGGCGGAAGAAACACAATGCCGTCCGAATCGCGAAGGCTTATCTCTGGACCTACCTCGGGTACTCGATCGTGGCGAGCGGCCTGCCCTTTGCCGCGGGCCTGCCTTCGTTTACCCATGAGGCCATGATTATTGAAGTCCTGAAGAATCTCTTTCGTTCTCTGTTATTTTTTGCCTTGTGGTATTCCTATTTGAATGGATCGAAGCGGGTCAAGGCGACATTTCCGCCCGGATTGTCCTCCTGACCTTTCGGGGATTCCTTACATCCCGCGACGTTGGGTAAAAGATCTCGAATGGCTTGATACGAAACGCAGGCAAGCAAAGAACGCATGCCTGCGGCACCCCGCCGCTACGCCATTCGACTTAAGCCGGAAAACGTTTCCATCGCAGGCATCGCCGAGAGCGCGATGCCTGCGGCACCCGGTTTGTTGCGACCTGAAAAATGAAATTAGGGTTAAGCGTCGTAATTGACTATGGTCATGGACTATGGTATTAGTCGTGTCCTCACAGGAGGACAGTGTCATCATGGAAGAAATCGCCATCTCGAAGTTCAAAGCGACTTGCCTGGCCATCCTCGAGCGTGTCCGCCAGACGCGGCGTCCGATCCGCGTCACCCGGTTTGGAGAGCCCGTGGCGGAGGTTCTCCCCCCATCCCAGAAAGTGAAAAAGGGACGGTGGCTTGGCTCCATGGCCGGGACGATTGAGATCAAGGGCGACATTATCTCCCCCGCGAGTGACGAGAAGGATTGGGAGGTCCTCAACTCTTGAAACTTCTCCTGGACACACATATCTGGATTTGGAGCCTCGCTGATCCGCATCGGCTCAAGTCTCGTGTCCTCAAGGCACTTGAGAATCCGGCCAACGAGAAATGGATTTCTCCGATCAGCATCTGGGAACTGATGATCCTGGTTGGGAAAGGCCGAATACGCCTGAACGCGGACGTGGGCGAATGGATCGCACAGGCGCTTCAAACCGCCCCGCTCAGAGAAGCTCCGCTCACGACCGAAGTCGTTCTGGCCACTCACAAAATCCATCTGCCTCATCGAGATCCAGCCGACGCGTTTCTGGCAGCGACGGCCAAGGTCTTTGATCTGACCCTGGTCACAGCCGACACCCGATTGCTCGCCGCGAAGGGGATTTCGTTTCTTCCAAACCGCTGAGTTCTATGCAGAGCGGCACCCGACAGAATGCGGTCGGCATCCGCCAATGGGACACAGTTCCATCGCAGGCATGCAAAGAACGCATGCCTGCGGCACCCCGCGGGGTGGGGATGAAGTGCGTGCGGCACCCGAGTGGAGTCATAAATTGTTCTTAAGGAGGTCAATATAATGAAGCGTATTTGGGTATTCCTGTACACCCTGTCAATCTTGTTGATTGGTGTTGTCGTTGCCCAGGCACAACCGAAAGCCGCACCGATCACGGCGATCAAGGCCGGACGACTCATTGATCCGGAAACCGGCACGGCGTCCACCAGTCAGGTGATCCTTGTCGAAGGCGAAAAGATCAAGGCCGTTGGCCCGAATCTCACAATCCCCGCGGGTGCGACGGTCATCGACCTCTCGAAGCTCACGATGCTTCCCGGCCTGGTCGATGCGCACACGCACATGGCGCTGACCTACAAGGAGCGGCCGGAGAACGATTATTACTACCTCACTTACATCACGGATTCATCCCCCTTGCGGGCCATCCAGGCGGCATCCAACGCCATTCAGCTTCTCAACTCGGGCTTCACCGTCGTCCGCGACGTCGGGAACAACGCGCTTTACGCGGACACGGCCTTGCGTCAGGCGATCGAACAGGGTTGGTTGCCCGGTCCCACCCTGATCCCGTCGGGGCCGATGATCGGCAGCACGGGCGGACAGTTCTGGCCGACGCCGGAAATGTACAAGTACCACAACATCATGTTTCCCGAATACATCGACGCCAACAGCCCCGACGAAATCGTCCGCGCCGTCCGTGAAAATATGCTGTTTGGAGCCAGGACCATCAAACTGTGCATCGACTGCAAGCCGTGGGGCTATTCGGTCGATGACATCAAGCTGGCCATTCGCGAAGCCGCGAAAGGCGGCTGCAAGGTCGAGGGACACGTGCAAACTCCCGAGGGAGCACAACGGGCCATCGACGCGGGCATTTACATCATCGCCCACGGCGATGCGCTGACCCCTGAACACCACCGCCAGATGGCCGAGAAAGGGATCTTCCTGACGGGAACTGACACGCCGTTCACCCCTTACCGGGGGAGCGAGCCGGCCTTCAAAAAGACAGTCGCCCTCCTGCGCGACGCCTGGGAAAAGAAAGTGCCGCTGACTTTCTCGACCGACTTCGATTATTGGAACGACCGGATGAAAGATGAGAAGACCGGCGAATGGCTGACCCGCGGCGATCTGACGATCGACTTCCTCAAGACGTGGAAGGAGGCGGGCATTCCCGCGGCCGACATTCTGCGGGCCATGACCATCAACGGGTACAAGGCCGCCGACATCATCCAGGGGCGCGGTCCAATCAAGCCTGGCTTTTTCGCCGATCTGATTGCTGTCACGGGAGACCCCCTCGCCGATGTCGACGCCTTGCGATCAGTTCAGTTCGTGATGAAGAACGGCATGGTTTTCAAGAGGGATGGCGTGATGGTGCCGGAGAAATTCTTCCACCCCGGCCCGGTCCGGACGCCGAATGGCAGGTGGACACGGTAAGGAACGAAGGGAGACAGACACGAATTATGGGGGCATTCGCAAATGGCACCCGATCAATGGATTTCACTGCGTGAATCAACCTCATCCCCGAAGGGGATGAATTCGATAGCCCAGGGCAACGCCCTGGGTTAAGGATCACAATTTAATCCCTCGCGAATCCGCCTCGGCGGATTCAATAAGATCGGGAATCTCATTTGATCCCGCCGAGGCGGGTTCATTAGGGAGCGGGTGTCGCAACCCAGGGCGTTGCCCTGGGCTGATGAATGTTACCCTTTCAGGGTACAAACCGTAAGCTTCAATAGCGCGATTCGCCAAAGGGTATCAACCAAGCGTCACTCGGGACCGACCCATTCAGCAAAGCGGGCGGTTCACTCATACCGCAGGGCCACCGTGGGGTCGACTCGGGTGGCGCGGCGGGCAGGAATGAATATGGCAAGCAGTGCTGCGCCTGCCAACACCAGCGCCGCCACGGCAACAGTCGGGATGTCGGCCGGGCGCACGCCGAATGGCAGGTGAGACAGAAGTCGCGTCAAGGCAACCGCACCAGCCAGACCGATTCCCAAGCCGGCCAGCATTAGGATCCCGCCTTGTCTTAAGACCAGCTTCAAAATCGTTCCCCGTTCCGCCCCGAGGGCCATGCGAATGCCGATCTCCCTTGTGCGTTGGCCGACGCTGAATGACACCACACCGTAAATCCCAATCACCGCCAAGAGCAATGCCACCCCCGCAAAACTCCCCAGGAGCAGGGCAGCCAGCCGTTCTGAAGCCATGCCGGCGGCCCGCGCCGCATTCAGGCTTTCCACCTTAAACACGGGCTGATCCGCATCCACTCCGCGTACCACCTCCCGCACGGCCGGCGCCAGGCTCGCGGGATCGCCAACGGTGCGAACCGCCAATGACATCGTGGTCTTCGAATTTTGGGTGAGCGGGTAATAGACCTGCCCCAACTGGCCTTTCGTGAGGAAAGTGAGGACTGGGCGCTTCACGTCGCCGACCACTCCCACGATTTCCCGCCAGGGTTCCTTCTCCTCCAGTCTGAACCGTTTGCCCAGGGGATCCTCGTTGGGCCAATTCTGTTTGGCCGTCCATTCATCCACCAGGGCCACCAGGGCCATGTCCCTCCGGTCCTTTTCGTCGATTAATCTTCCATGCAAAAGGGGAATTTGCATCGCCTTGAAATAGTCCGGCGTAACGGCATCATGCAGTACGATAGGTTGCTTGGTCAGTCGAGATTCCGGGCGGCCTTCAATGTGGAGGGCGGACCCGTGGACATCACTGCTGGGAGGGAGCGCATCGCAGGCACCGGCGCTTTGGACTCCCGGAAGCATCCGGATCCGCTGCAACACCCTGTCAAAAAAGGCGACCTGTTTTTCCGGAGTTGGGTATTGACGATCCGAGAGTGCGATACTCAGGGTCAACACACCGGGAGAGTTATATCCCGGAAAGTCAGAGCGTATTCGCAGGAAGGTCTTGAGCATGACCCCGGCCAAAACAAGAAGCACGAACGTCAATGCGACTTCGCCGGCGACCAGGACACGGCCCAGGCGCTGGCGCGGGCCCCCGCTCAGGGATGTGGTCGACTCCTTGAGGGTTTCGTTCAAGTTGGTCTTCCAAATCTGCATGGCAGGCGCCAGACCAAACAGCACACCCGTCGCCATCGAAAGAAACAATGTAAAAAGAAGAACGCCGCCATCGAGGCGGATCAGATTGGCGTTGGGCAGGCTTCCGAGACCGAATGAGGTGATGAAGTCGATTCCCCAGAGGGCCGGCAAAACTCCCAGCAGCCCTCCCATAACAGCCAGGAGCACGCTTTCCGTCATCAACAGCCGGACGAGCCCGCTGCGGCTCGCACCCAGGGCCGTGCGAATCGCCATCTCCTTTTGGCGCCCGGTGCTGCGCGCCAACGAGAGGTTGGCCACATTGACACAAGCAATCAACAGGACCAAACCCACCACGCCAAAAAGGATCCACAGCAGGACCTGAACGTCCTCCACAAAGGCCGACTCAATCGGTTGCAGCCGGATGGTGCCTCCCTCCCATTCCTTGGGAAACTGCTGTTCCAGGCGGCGAGCAAACTCCGTCATCCTCTGCTGTGCCGCGGTGAGGCCCAAGCCCGGGCGAAACCGTCCCATCACTCCCAGATGACGACTGCCACGCTCAGTGTCGCGAGGGCCCGAGAAAACCAGGGGCACAAAAATCTGCTCCTCTTCCAGGTCGACGAAATCCTTCGGCAGCACACCGACGACGGTCCGCGGCACTCCATCAAGCACGATGTTTTTTTCCAGAATATTGGGGTCGCCCCCAAACCGGGATCGCCACAAGCCATCGGTCATGATAACCACGGGCGCATGTCCCGGATCTTGATCCTCCGGCTTAAAGATCCGACCCAACTGCGGTCTCGTTCCCAAAATTTCAAGCAGCTCTGTAGTGGCTGCAATCCCCGCTACACGTTCGGTCCGGTCTGCCAGGCGGAGACTGAAGCCTTCGTCTTCAAAGGCCGCCAGTTTTGAAAACACCCCGCTCTCGTTTTTCCAGTCCATGTAATCCGGCCCGGAAGCAGGCTCATTGTGCCAGCCCCTCGCGGGATTCTCCGTCCACACCATCACCACTCGATCCGGCTCAGGAATGGGTACTGGAGTCAGAAGGGCTGCACGAACCACGCTGAAGATGGCGGTGTTGGCGCCGATCCCGAGCGCCAGCGTCAGCGCCGCCACCGCAGTGAAACCTGGACTCTTTATAAGCAGCCTCAGGCCATAACGAAGGTCTTGTAGAAGTATCTGCATTGAGGCAGCCCCCCTCGATAGTAAGAGCACTTTCACGTCCATTCAGTTGGAGCGAAAACCCTTTGCAAACATAAGATTCACAGGCCTCTGTACCTTCAGGCTGACAGAGACTGTCCGATTCTGGGACGCTCTTGTCCGAATCCGAGATGGGCGTCGCCTTCAAAATTCATCTTATTCCTATTCTCTTCGGCGACCCGAGTCGCTCATTCGTATGCCGCCCCGAAGAATCCAGCCTTTTCGAAAAAGTTTGTTTTGTGTGACAGATACTTTTTCGGGTTTCCTCAGTCTAATGGCACAGAAACTAGTTTAACCGGCTAAATTTCCCGGCTCGAAATTTCCAGTTGCGCCGGGTGGCGTGGGGTCAGTCATGGACACTCTCTGGCGAGATATTCAATTTAGCTTCCGGATGCTCCGAAGGAAACCGGGTTTTACTGCTGTCGCTCTGCTCACCCTGGCGCTTGGACTGGGAGCCAACACCGCTATCTTCAGCGTGGTGAATGCGGTCCTGCTGAGGCCGCTCCCTTATAGAAATGCTGACCAGCTCGTCGTGATGCTGCACCGTGGTCACAATCCTGTGGCCGCTGCAAACTTCGTCGATTGGCGAGACCAAAATCACTCCTTCGAAGCCATGGCGGCAGCAGAATACTGGACGCCCAATCTGACCGGCCTTGATCAACCTGAGCATCTGTGGGCCCTGAAGGTGACTTCGGACCTATTCCCATTGTTGGGAGTTCCACCAATGATGGGACGTGACTTTCTTACTAAAGAGGAGGAGCGCGGAAGAGAGCACGTCGTCGTCCTCAGCTATCGCCTGTGGCAACGACGTTTTTCTGGAGACAAGAAGGTCCTTGGACAAACCCTGACCCTCGATGGAGAATCCTATACCGTTGTCGGTGTCATGCCGAGTGACTTTATGTTTGCCCCTTTCTGGGCCACCAAAGCTGAGCTTTGGGCGCCCCTGGCCCTGGGTGATCGAGTTACCAATCGGAGCGGCAATAGCCTCCGCGTGTTCGCGAGACTCAAATCCGACATCACGCTGAAGCAGGCACGGAGTGATATGGCCGCAATCACCGGCCGGCTTGAGAAGGAGTTTCCAGGCACCAACCGGGACGTGAGCGTCCTTCCGTTGAAAGAGAAAGTGGTGGGACGCATCCGCCCGGCACTCCTGGTGCTGTTCAGTGCAGTGGGGTTTGTTCTAGTGATCGCCTGCGCCAACGTCGCGCACATGCTGCTGGCCCGCGCTGCGGAACGCCAAAAAGAGATGGCTATCCGGACGGCCCTTGGGGCCGGTCGGTCTCGGATGGTCAGACAGTTTCTAATCGAAAGTCTCACGCTCGCGTTCATGGGAGGCGGTGTGGGCTTACTGCTTGCAATATGGGGCATCCGGGTTCTGGTCTGGTTTAGCCCAGCGACCATCCCGCGGGTCGACACGATCGGACTCGACGGCCGGGTTCTTGCCTTCTTGTTTGTTACGGCGCTGTTGACCGGCATCGGCTTCGGCCTCGTTCCAGCAATGCAGGCATCTCTCCTCAACGTGAGCGAATCGCTCAAGGCTGGCGGACGGGGACCGAATGAAGGGACTGCGCACAGCAGGTTGCGCAACCTCCTGGTGACCTCTGAGTTTGCCCTGGCATTGATGCTGCTGGTGGGTGCCGGGTTGATGATTCGAAGTTTTATTGCGCTTCAGGCGATCGACCCCGGATTCAATCCGCACCATCTCCTGACGATGGTAGTTTCCGTGGCTGGCTCGCAGGAAATAGAACCTCACCGGCGGGCCAACTTCTACCAGGAGGCGCTTCAAAGGATTCGTACGCTGCCCGGGATAGAGTCCGCAAGCGCCATTAACCACCTCCCACTTGGGGGTGATATCTGGGGTTGGCCCTTTTCAATTGAAGGGAGACCTATGGCACGCCCGGGGGAAGCGCCAACCGCCGTCTACCGCGTTATTCTGCCGAAATATTTTCACACCATGAACATCCCCATCCTGCGCGGCCGCGACCTCAGTGCGGACGACACCCTGAGCGCTCCCGGGGCTGTTGTGGTCAATGAACAGCTGGTCCACGAATGCTTTCCCGGTGAAGACCCTATCGGGAAGCGCATCACTTTTGATGAACCACCCAAGCTCCCTTCGTGGTTCACTATTGTTGGAGTTGTAAAAAACGTGAAGCAACAGGATTGGGCCGGGATCCCTGAAAGTGAGGTCTACCTTCCGTTCCTTCAGAATCGGCCCCTTCTTGAGAATCCGGCATCTCCGTTCGCCTACCTGACTGTGGTCGTGCGCACGAGTGGAACCCCGGCTACCTCGGCGCCCGCCCTTAAGAATGAGATCTGGTCGCTCGATAAAAACGTGACCCTCTCCGAGGTCCAGACGATGGACCAGGTCGTGGATGAATCCAATTCTCAGCCCCGTTTCCACCTGCTTCTGCTCGGCCTTTTTGCTGCCGTCGCACTGGTTTTGGCGGCGGTGGGTATCTACGGAGTGATAAGCTACTCGGTTTCACTCCGTACGCATGAGGTTGGCGTTCGCATGGCCTTGGGAGCACAATCCCGCGATGTTCTCAAGCTGGTGGTCGGCCAGGGGTTGAAGCTGGCTCTGAGCGGACTACTTGTCGGATTGATGGGAGCGTTCGCTTTGACACGCTTGATGGCGACTTTGTTGTATGGGGTGAGCGCAACCGATACCGCGACTTTTTCCGTCATCGCGCTGCTCCTCGTAGCGGTGGCCTTGCTGGCCAGTTACCTGCCAGCCCGACGCGCCACCCGGATCGATCCGATCGTGGCATTGCGTTGTGAATGAATCTATAAGTCCTTCGGAAGCCCGCTCGACCGTAACAGGCCCTCTCAGGCCGGTTTATTTTTCTCCATCTCAAGCCGCCTTAAAAAAAATCACTTGACCCTGGAATTGATTCCAACCTTTATAATGCTGGTGTGACAGAGCATTCGACCCGGACTGGCCTCATGAGGATCGGCGAACTGGCGAAGGCCGCGGGGGTGAGTCCCGACACCTTGCGGCACTATGAACGAAAGGGTGTGTTGCCAAGAGCCATTCGCCTCCCCAACGGATATCGCCAATTTCCGGCTTCGGGGTTGGAACGCGTGCGCCTCGTTCGGCGGGCCCTGGCCCTTGGATTTACCCTTGATGAGTTGTCCCGAATCTTGAACGTCCGGGAGCGGGGAGGCGCCCCATGCCGTCAGGCCCGGGATTTGGCTGCGAGAAAGCTTTCGGAAATCGAACATCGATTTCGAGAGATGCGAAGCTTGCGTCGTGAGTTTCGTGCCCTCTTGAAGGAATGGGACGGGCGGCTTGCCAAAACACCCACCGGGCGCGCCTACCTCCTGGAGACTCTGACCGCGAAGGAAAAAATCCGGCCGGTTGGTTCATCCCGTTCAACTTTTTTAATGTTGCAGAATTCCAAAAGGAGAAAAAAATAAAATGATCCGCAAACAACAGCACTTTTTGATTTGGCTGGTCGCGATGGCCCTCATGG
The DNA here is from genome assembly GCA_020072965.1 of Terriglobia bacterium. Lineage (GTDB taxonomy): Bacteria > Acidobacteriota > Terriglobia > JAIQFV01 > JAIQFV01 > JAIQFV01. The sequence continues at coordinate 26,292 of JAIQFY010000028.1, forward strand.
CTGCCGTCCAGGTTTGGGCACAAAAGCCGGAGGAGTCAAAGCCGGGCATGGAGAATAACCCCATGCACCAAAAGCACATGGAAGAGATGAACAAGCGGGGCAATCACGCCATGGGCTTCGATCAGACCAAGACCACGCATCATTTCACCTTGCTGTCCGATGGAGGGGCCATTCAGGTGGAGGCCAAGGATCCCAAAGATACCGCCAGCCGCGATCAGGTCCGGTTGCATCTGAGCCAGATCGCCAAAATGTTTGCCGCCGGTGATTTCTCAATCCCTCTTGCGGTCCATGCCCAGGCGCCATCCGGCGTCGAGACAATGAAAAGGCTGAAGGCTGAGATCAACTACAAGTACGAGGAAGCAAAAAATGGCGGGCGCGTGCGGATCTCAACGGCCAATCAGGAAGCAGTAGCCGCCGTTCATGAATTCCTGAAGTTCCAGATTACAGAACACCAGACCGGCGATTCCTTGAAGGTTCAGTAGAGGGGGAAACCCAGCGTATCGCGGTAAAAAGCGAGGCTGCGTTGAAAATCCCTGACGGGCAGTCGAGGCGTGATGCGAGTGAATGTGGACATGGTGGTGACAGGTTCCTCCGTCCGGACAAGCCGGAACGAAAATGAATTCTATTTTGAATCCAGAAATCCATGAATTGCCGATGAAATGGCCTTCGGTCTGAACGGTCTTAACTTCCTGTATTCCTGGTTTCCTAATGAAAGATGTGTCTTTGCGATGTCCTGCGCAAATGGGATCGGATCGGCGGCGGAATGACATCAGGCTGTGGGTAGTTCAGGTCCCGGCGCGATCTGCGTTCCCTGGGCCGCAACGAGGCGCCATTCACCATGCTGCTCAACATAAACGTGAGTGTACCGGCTGCTTGTGGCAAAGGGGATGTCCGCAAACCGGCCCTTAATTCGCGTGCGGCCGGTGATTACGGCGGTCGTCTGATAGACGCGCACGAGGTGGCCGGCACGCTCAATAATGTCAAACCTGAGCTGTCCCGCTCCGACGACCGCGAGCAGTAATGGCCTGGCAATCTCTGATCCGGTCATGACATCGATAAGGATGAAATCGTCGCCCAAGACCCGGCCCAAGGCTTCCGTGTCGCCTTCGAGCAGGGCGCCGAAGAACCGATCCTCGGCTGCAAGTGATTCCGCTTCAGCGTTCATGTTCCTACGTTCTCCTCTCGGGGTGCCGATCCCTGTACGGATCCCAGCTAGAGTTAATGTCCAGCGGCCTAACGAGTACCGCGCTGGCGCGATCTTTCGGAGGGCCACGCAGGCGAAGTGACCCTCTACGACAGCATCAACGCTACAACACGTTCCACATGAAGCTTAGTGGTATCCAAAAAAGGAATTCCTTTATAGGTCGCATCACGCAGGATCAATGGCAGCTCCGTTCCGCCCAGAATTAATCCTTCGATGCCCTCCTTCTCCGTCAACCGGTCCACGATTTTGAGCAAGCGCTCCCGTGTTTCGTCCTTAAAGACGCCCAGAACGAATTCGTTCATATAGTTTTCGTGAATATAGTCCTGCTCCTTCACATCTGGCAAGACAAGCGTTATGCCCTGCCTGGAGAAGACGTCAGCGTAGAATCGACCTTGCATAGTGAATCGTGTGCCGAACAACCCGGCTCTTGTGATCCCCAGGGCGCGAGCGGCCTCACAGGTGGCCTCCACAATACTGACCAAAGGGATCGGCGATTGCCGTTGTAGATCCTCAAAAACGATGTGTGGCGTATTAGAAGCCAGCAATCCCAGATCGGCCCCCGCCCGTGCCAGCTTCTTCAGTTCACCCAACAGATACTCGGTGACTCCCGTCAAATTATTGGCCTCGATCAAATCCAACATCTTCTTCAAATCGATACTGTTGATCAGGAGGGGGGGATAACTCCCGTCACGCTTCCGGTCGCGGTAGGAGGCAATGATCAGGCGGTAATATTCGATGGTGGATCCGGGGGCTATCCCACCAATGATCCCAATGGTTTTCATACCTGACACTCCGTTGAGAGGTCTTTCCCGATCCTGATGCGGACACAGCACCGGATTTTGTGGCTCTGCCGCTCATTATTGCGGTAAGCCTTTGGCTTACTGGGGCAGGTCTTCTCCGTCTTTTTTTATGGTCCGTTGGAGCCCGCCGCCATTGGCGGCGGGCTCCAACTTGGCAAACGGGGATCAAACGCTCTCTGGTTCATGGAAAGGCTGAGCCTTTCCGCAATAATGAGCGGCAGAGCCGCTGACCCTACAGCGCGGTCCTGTCTATCGACGAGATAGATGATCATCCTCCCTAGTGACCACGCACAAGGTGGAGGAGAATTCCAACGAATCCTCCCATAAGTACCAGCCACGCGGAGTTCAACCGAAAACGCAAGAGCGCGATCAAAGACGCCACAGCCAGCAACACCGTGTCGAGATCGACGATGGACGCTCTCCCCAGTTGCCATGCAACCACACCCATCAGGGCGAGCGATGCGACGTTGACTCCGTCAAGGAATGCTCCCGCGAGCCGAGACTGGCGCAGGCGAGGCACAAGCGGTCCACTCACGGCAACCAGCAGGAAGGCCGGCAGGAAGATTCCAACGGTCGCCACGATGGCTCCCCTCAAGCCGCCGAGCACATAGCCGATAAAGGTGGCGGTGGTGAAGACCGGCCCCGGCGTCACCTGGCCAATGGCGATGGCGTCGACAAGCTGGTGGTCCGTGAGCCAGCCGCGCTGCGTTACCAAGTCGGCACGAAGGAACGCCAGCAGCACGTAGCCGCTCCCAAAAACCACTGCGCCCACCTTCAGGAACACGAGAAACAGTGACCCCAAGCCAAACGGGACCATCATCGCGGCCGCACCCGCTGTGCCCGTTGCAACCGGGGCGAAAGTTCGGGAGAGCCCCCGTGTCACCGCAAGAGGCGCGAGAGATGCCATGCTGTCTCGCTTCAGTGCGCGTCTCAACCTGTTTGTCAAGACCATCGCAAAGCCCGCCACCAGGAGCAACAAAAGTGGGTGCAAGCCGTAAATGCTTAACGCGACAGAAGACAGGCCTATAACGGCAAGAAGCCTGTTCTTTACGGCGGTCCGTCCCAGCCCCCACAGGGCCTGGAGGATGATTGCAATCACCACGGGCTTGACGCCATAGAGAAGTGCCGATACCGCGGGTAACCGGCCGAAATGCACGTAGGCCCAGGCCAGCGCTGCGACCATTGCGGCTGCAGGCAAAATGAAACAACAACCTGCAGTCAGAAGACCCCGCCATCCCGCCCGCTGGTAGCCAATGTGAATTGCCAGCTCGCTGGAACTGGGTCCGGGGATGAGATTGCTTGCGCCCAGCAGGTCGAGGAATCTTTCGCGGGAGAGCCACGCCCGCCGCCGGACCAACTCATCTTCCATCATGGCTACATGAGCCGCAGGACCTCCAAAGGCCGTCGTGCCCAGCCGCAGGAAAAATGAGGCGAGCTCACTGAGGGGCGCGGTTCCTCGAGCAGAATGTGAATGCGACAGTTCGGGCATGGCCGTATCAGCCTTTCCGGCGTTCTCGCCTTGAGGCCATCCAGGCATCGAGGGACCAGGTGCCCGCGCCCACAATCAGAAGAAAGATTAAGCCCAGCAGCATCGAGTAGTCCGTCCGCGCTTCGGCCTCCATCGGCCAAAAACCACTCTTCAGAAGGATGGGAACTTTGGTCGACGCGATAGCCACCGAAATATCGATGATCAGGGGAAGGGAAGCCAGGCGGGTCAATAGTCCAACCAACAAAAACAGACCACACACGATCTCAACAACACCCACGAAGGGGCCCATGATTTGAGGAGCCGGGATTCCGATCCGTGTGAAACGGCCGGCGCCCCATTGTTCCGCAAAGAGAAACTTCTTCACACCCTCAAGAAAGAAAACGCCCCCCACCAGCAGGCGGACGATCAATGTCGCCGCCGGGGCCCTGCTTTGCAATATTTTCTCCCAGGACACCTTTGAAGACCTCCCTTGCTCCAGTAGAGCTGCAGGATTCTTGCCTCATTTCATTTTCTGAAAAAACTGGATCCAATTGCCGGAGTTGTCCGTCACGATGAACCACTTCACGCGAATTCCTATTCTCCTGAAATCTCCTTCTCGAACCTGACTCTGTTGCTCTTCAGCTTCGACTCGTCCGCAACACAGAACAAAGGCGAGGCCGAAGTCGAGGAGTCTTCCTTCAACGATACGGTTCATTGGATGTTTAACAGCACCCCGATTCATCGGGGTGTCCTCTGTTCCCCCATCCATTTTCTCAACCGATTCATCGGTTTCCTCCCATTGGTGTCATCCTCTTTCAAAAGACCTAGGCCGCCCTACTTTTCCATATTCAGTTTACCCGCTCTCGCTAAACCGTTGAAACGGTTTCAAATGATTTTTCGAGGTTCGTGCCACCCCGATGAATCGGGGTGCTGGTGAGAAGGGCAGGCAAGGTCCCCAGGCTGAGATCGGCTGGTGCCAGGTATTCTTCCCATTCACAAGCGCGCTTATCTAATGAAGTAAATCACGGAAACGACGAGGCCCACGGCGACGACGATCCACCGGAGCACGGCAGGCCGAATCCGTCCCGCCAGTCGGCCGCCGAGGGCCCCACCCGCGAGGGCGCCCACGGCCATCACCAGCGCCACCCACCACACAACCTGCCCGGAAAATAAAAAAAAGATGGCCGCCGCAATGTTGATACTGAACGAGATGGCCTGTTTCAGCGCGTTGAGACGCGTCAGCGAGTCTTCCAGCACAAGGCCGAGGACAGCCAGAACGATCACGCTCACCCCGGCGCCGAAATAACCCCCGTAAATGGCGGCTGGAATGACCGGCAGGATCGTCCATTTCTCATGGGACGTCGCATGGGCGGCATGCTCCACACGGCGCAGAATCCAGGCGCGCAGGGGGTCTTGAACCGCGAGGAGCCCGGCCGCAAGCAGGATCAGGTACGGCACGAGAGAGCGAAACATCTGCTCGCTGGTGTGCAGAAGCAGAATTCCACCGGCAATTCCGCCGAGAACACCGGTGGGGAGGAGCATCCAGAGCCGCCGTTTCTGCCCAAGGAGGTCTTTTTTTTGCGCGAAAGTCGCTCCCAGGTAGCCGGGGCAGAGGGCCACGGTGTTCGTGACATTGGCAGCCACCGTCGGCACACCGACGGCGGTGAGCATCGGAAATGTAATGAGCGTTCCCCCTCCCGCGAGCGCGTTTACAGCACCCCCTGCCACCGCTCCCAACCCCACCAGAACGTACTCCGGTCCACTCATTTCGCTCTTTGCCCTTTCCTCATCAAGGGTTCATTGGGTCATGGAGAATTACGTACTATACACGAACTTGCAGTCATGCCAAGGGAGGAAAAGGGGGTTCCACGAATTAATTTTCCGGGAGGACACGGGCAACTAGTTCGTCGGCGGGAGCCTGCGGCCTATTCCGAAAAACAGGGTCACCTTTAGTCGCTCCGCGAGACAACGCGAGGACGGTTGGACCACAACTGTTTTGCACAGTCTTCCTCAGCGCTTTCAGAAGGAAATGACCATCGAACGCATACACCCTGAAGAACCTTGGTCCCTCGGCTGTAATAAAGCAGACAAACCCCCTCATTCGCTGTATAGTTAATACCCACTGGCTGCCTCAAGTGGTCCGGGATCGCAACCAAAGGGTATCCCTGCCTGGTCCTTGAATCTGCAGAATTCCTGCAGAGAAGGCAAGAGATTGTCGACTGGTTCGACAAAGGAGCCTCATGGTAAGTGTGCTGACCAGACCTGAAATCCTCGTGTCGAAGATAAGAGAGATCGTCAGGATCAATGGAAACGACAGTCCCCAGGATGAAACACGAAAGTTCCACTGTAGAGACTTGGAAATCGTTCGCTCGCGCGGGGGCGAACTCCGGGCGTCTTTTCGGGGAGTGATTTGTCTGACGGCACCCATGCCCGGAGACACATCAGAAAGGATTCATGTTTATTGTTCCCATGACGAGTTTTTTAATCTTATAGAAAAGCTGCACAGGGAAGTTAACGAAGATCCGCGAAACCAGGGACCCGCCGCTGGATGTTGAAGTGGACAATCATTGTTAAATCTACTTCTGAATCGGGTGAGCCACTAAGGAACATCTCGATGGTCATTCTTTAGCTCACCTATACCTTGAAAGACTTGGAGGGAAGATGCCTTGGAAGAGTGTCAATCACGGTAAAGTAAAGATCTCCGGAAGGATGGCAGATTGGATGGGTATTTTTCAGGGATGTTATGAAGAAGACTGTGAGGTAAACAGCATTGGATTTGGTCATTACGTCCTCAAACTTATCCACCTGGTCGGAGAGCAGGCAGTCGACAAATGGGAAAAGCAAACTCAAGGCACTCCAAAGATTACCATGTACAAGTCGCTGTTTGACCGCGAAGCGAAGCCACCCAAGTACAATGTATTGGACGCGATGGACTTCTTGGCCGAAAAAGTGGGGCCACGGGAAGCCGATTATTTTATTGAGGTGGCCAGGAAAGAACTGGCGCAATCTGTCCAGCGGCAAGATCAATGAGGCATCACCAATCCACGATGCCCTGAAAATCCAAAAATCATATTCATAAGAAAGCCGGGAGAGAATAGGGGTCTCTTGGTGTGCCTTCCGCTCCCACCAACCGGGAAGGGAGGACTTTAGGAAAGGTGTCCTGTTCTCCTGCTTTCCTGAGTTCGTGACCCGGACGAGTCAGAACCAAAACCAGATTTAATTAGGAAGCCAGGAATTCGGGGGATCCTTCATCGGCGGAAGGCCTGCCCCGGAGGGATCCTCTGAATCTATCCCGATTGAAAGCTCTTAACCTCCTGGTTTTCTGGTCTCCTAATAATGGATTTTTTCCCCTGTCGGGACAAATTCTATTATCAAGTTGATGGTCTGTTACCCCTCACCGGATTCAATTCACCCATTCAGTCCTTCTTCAGAAAGCTGATGAGAATTAGATTCACAATCTCAGGATTCTCATAGTACGGGACGTGTGCCGAATCTTCGATGGGGTGAAACTCGGCTTGTGGAATGGCCTGCAATACTTTCTCGCTGGTGGCAAAAGGAACGTCCCGGTCGAGCTTGCCCCAAACCAGGAGCACCGGCTTGTGGCTCTGGCCCATGCGGCGGTACTCATCCGTGTCATCGCGTGTCAGATAGTGGCGGATCGTGGAAAAAATGGCATGGCGGAATCCTTTATATTGCATTTGAGGCCGGTACCTGGCCGCGTAATCAGGAAATCGCTCGGGATGGGCGAAGTCATCCATCTGGGACGCCGGCAGAGAAGGGGCGATGGTGACGGCCATGATGTACTCGCCGACCATCGGGGCGCGGATCGGAAACGGCAGCTTCCTCCCGGTTAGATAGGCTGGATCAAACAGAGAGAGGCTGCGCACCTGCCCGGGGTGCCGGTCGGCAAAGGTAATGATGATGGGTCCGCCCATTGAGGCCCCCACCAAATCGACCGGTCGCTGAATTTTCAAGGCCGCGAGCAACTCGACCAGTTGGCGGTCAAAGAGTTCCGCATCGTAAACCCCATCCGGACGGTCCGAATAACCCCGACCATAGAGATCGTAGCGCAGAACCTGGAATCCTGCGGCAACCAAAGCATTAAAGTTCTGGTCCCAGAGGTAATACGGAACTGAGAACCCGTGAACCAGAACAATGGTGCGCTCACTGTCCTTTCCCGCTAGTTCATAATGCACATAGCCATCGGACAGGCGGACGAATCGCCGCCCGCCTGCTGCCGCGCGGCTTCATCCAAATCCCTCGTCTCAACACTGTGATGCAGATAGTTCGCGACAAAGTAGAGCGCGAATCCGGTGAAGAGGATACCGACGAGTGAAACACAAACCTTGAGGATGCTCAAAGTTCTCTTCATGGGTGACTCCAAGTTTCGGACATTGTACCAAACTCAAAATCATCTTTTCCTCATTTTGTATGACGGGTTTTCAGCCTACAACGGCAGGGCTGGACAAATCCGATCCAACGCGGCATTCTTGAATCTGTTGTAGGCCGCTCCGCTTCAGCGGAGCGGCGCCCCCCTTCGACAAAGATCAAATTGATATTTACGCCGGGTCAGGGGAGGATTGGGCACACCTGATGCTGCCTTCGCGGGATCAAACATAACCCAAATGTGACGGAACCCCTTCAGGGTATTCCATGAATCACAGAACGGTCCTGACCCAGGGTTGCCCAAGGGGCAACCCTGGGCTGGTGAATGCATCCCCTTCGGGGATGGGGTTCACTCAACAGCCTGATCTCTTAAGTAAGCGCCATTCGGATCAGATCCGGAGACTGATCGTTGGAGTCTTAACTCGTTTGGGGGTTCCTGTGTGGTCGGCCCGATGAGTCCAATCACCCCTGTTTTCAAGGCTCTTCAACTAGGCCCACACCCCGGGGATTTTCTCACCACAGAATCTGCATTTGTTCTGCGCAATGTTGTTTGAAAGAATCCGGAATCCTTTTCGTTCGACGATCAGCTTATTGCATCCATGACAGTAAGTGTTTTCCGCGGCATGCCCGGGGACATTACCGACATACACATAGCGCATCCCTGCCTGCAAGGCGATTTCTCTCGCCTTCTCAAGGGTCGAAACCGGAGTCAGGGGAAGCTGGCTGAGTTTATACAGCGGAGAAAACCGGGTGAAGTGCAGGGGACAATCCCCCAGGCCGTTGGCGGCCAGCCAGTCGCTCATTCTCTTGATCATATCGAGATTGTCGGTCCAACTCGGAACAACCAGATTCGTGATTTCCAACCACACGCCCTCCTGCTTCAAGGTCTTGAGTGTCTTCAGGATTGGCGCCAATTTGCCGCCCGATAATCGGGCGTAGATCCCTTCATCAAAGCACTTCAAGTCGATATTGGCCGCGTCGAGATTTTTACACAGCAGGCGCAGGGGTTCTTCATTGATGTAGCCATTCGACTTGAAGACGTTTCTAATCTTCTTCGCCCTGGCGAGCTTTGAGGTGTCCATTACGTACTCGTAAAACGAAATGGGCTCGGAATAGGTGTACGCAATCGATTCACAACCCGAATTGACACACTGTTCAACCACAGCCTGGGGCATTAAATCCGCATTAGCAGTTTCCTTTGGACTGACCTGGGAGATCTGCCAGTTCTGGCAGTTTAGGCACCGGAAATTGCATCCTGCCGCCGCAATCGAAAAGGCCCGGGTGGTCGGAAGAAAATGATAGAGCGGTTTTTTTTCGATGGGATCAATGTGAACTGCACAGGGATTTCCATAGGCAATCGAGTAGAGCTTCCCCTGGTAACTCACCCGATTGCGACACTTCCCGGTGTCGTTCAGTCCCAGTTGGCAGAAGTTGGGACACTTCTGACACGTGATGGTATTGCCTGTTTTTGAATAGAAGAGTGCTTCTTTGTTCCATTTCCAGAGACCATCGGAGGCCTGGAGTACTTCCGAACTGCCGGTGATGGTCTCCACCCAGTCCAGCCCGACAAAACATGCCCCCATCCCCAGGACGCAGTACTTACTGAATCGTCTTCTGGTCAAATTCTTCTGTTCAATCAGTTCACACATGGGCCAACTCACTTTCTGAAAAGACGGTGGATCGGTTTCTATTGAGCGTCGTAACGACCGCACTAAGAAAATTAAGCAATGCGACGACGAGACTCACTTTCACGATGCCCAGAAGCGGGACCAGGAACGTCGAGACCACCAGGGCGCCGATGGCCGAGCCAATGAGGTCAATACTGTACAATTCTGAAGCCACCGACTCAATCTTTCCCCTCCGAAGGGTTGAGGCGATGGAGAACTGCAGGCCGACGAGCGCTGCCACCATAAACGTAAGGATGACGAAGAAGGCGTGAACCATAAAGTTCCCCAGGATGGAGTCCTTCAAGACCAAAAGGATGAGGGGAAAGAGCAGGGAATAGATGCCGATGGCAAACTGGGTACCGATGAAGCCCGGAACTCCGAAAGGCCTCGATCGTTTCTGCCCGTACAAGGATCCCGCCGCCAGCCCGGTCATGAATAGAGTGATGATCAACCCCGTGGCCTGATAGACATAGCCATAGATGATCTGAAACGAAATCAGGAGCAGGATTTCCATGGAGGAGGCCGCGAACCCCCCTGTAAACAATCCGAAACTGATTGCATTGAGCTTCACTGTCACGACCGCGAGAAGGAGGATCAGGACTCCGCCCGGGATCCAGGGACTGAATTGGAGGGAGCTGAGCCAGTACAGTAATTGGCGATAGTAGGCGATTGGAGCATAGTCTCTGTTTAAGACGGTGTGAGCATAGATACTCTGGGCTATGGCTTCGCTCCTTTGGCGCAAGGACAGATCGTCGACATAATTGGAATTCACGTAGCTGTTGTTTATGCCGCGTTGCTCAATCCTCCGGGTGATTTCGATATCCAACGGGCCGTCAGAGGCGAGGTAGTAATTACGCAGCCCGGGGACAATCAGCACATTCTTGAAGACGCTTCGCAGCGTATTGTTCATGATGGAGCTGAGCTGGCGGGCTTCAGTCCCCTGATAGTCCACCGACGGGAGCAGGCTGAAGGAGACCACCGCCCCTGCATTCAGCTTCGTCTTGAGCAGCTGAAGGAACTCTACGGTATAGTACCGGTTAATTTGGGCGGTGACCGGATCGGGCACGTTGACCAGTGCGACATCGTAGTGTCCGTCCCCATTTCTGAGAAACCTTCTGGCATCGTCCGCGAAGACATGAAGCTTGGGGCTCGTTAAAGAGGAGGTGTAGTCTCTCCCCATCTCGATGATCCAGGGATTGAGCTCGACATAATCGATCCGGTCCACTTCATATTTCAGGATCTCCCGGGTCGTCCCCGAAATCCCGCCCGAGATGAGGATGACGCTGCGGGGTCGTGGATGCTGGATCATCGCATAGTGGACCGCTTCTTCATTGGACATCACATCATTTGTAGAAAAAAGAAGGACGCTATTCTCGTAAAAGTTCTTCTGCTCCCCCTGTTGGGTGAGGGTTAAATTGCCGTAAGGGGTGTCCACATAAAAAAGGAGCTCCTGGTTCCGGAATAAGAACCGCTTCGAAAGTGCATCGAGGTTGAAGGAAAGAGCCAGCACGACAGCCAAACCTCCAACGAGCAGGATGGCGTACTTTAAGACGGGCTGTCCATATTTCAAGGAAACAAGGAAGCAGATGCTGAGGTTAATGACGGTTAGGAGGATGAGGGCTTGAAAGGTCGAAAGCACAAAGATCAACACCAGATTGAATAGAAAGCCCCCGACGATACTCCCCAGGGACTCCCACGAGTACACGCTGGCAATGAGATTGCAGTTCCCCTGTTCCGAGGCGGTCTGTGCAAAGAGGGTGAAGAGGAGCCCCGAAGTCACACAGTAGGGGACCAGGAGCAGGAATGAGCTGTACAGGCTTTCGACGAGGCCGATCTGGGCACCCAAGGGGAAAACAAGATTTCTGAGATAGCTCAAGAGGAAGACGGTGGCGATCGGAAGCAGGGCAGTGAGAAGGAACAGAATAATGATGAGGTCCAGCCGCTGTTTTGCCTTGCCGGCGAACCTCCCCAGGAATGATCCCGCACCGGTCAGAATCATCCAGCTGGCCAGCACAATCCCGATCACCAGTTCATTCCCGGAAAAGACGGCCAGGAATTCACGCAACAGGATCGTCTGTGTCATGATCGACGTAAAGCCGACCGCAGCGATGGCTAGGATGATCCTTCTGTCAATACTCGAATGAACCATAAAATTGCAGGTCGGATCACTGAATCGTGTTAGGAGTGTCAGGCGGGATTCCCGAATCTTGGGCTCGGACGCATCTCGGGGTCCGGGTCAATGTTTCAGAACTTCCTTTTCACTGAACACGATCGCCTCGTAGACGTAAATTTCAGCATCCTTCCACCCATTCCAACCCAGCCCCGCCTTATCCTGGGCGCAATGGCCCAGGAACTCTTCCTTCGTCCAGTGGGTATCAGTGGCCACCTGCGGCAGAAATGTTCCAGACCTCAGTCCCTTGCGGAGATAAATGCCATGCTTGCCCATTTCAATCTCATCGATGGAGTGGATGCGCCGCAAGGGGGTGAGCACTGAGATTTCGATTTCGAGTTTGTTTAATTCTCTGGCTTCCACCGGATCGAAGCGGGGGTCTTCTGTAGCCGCGGCTACGGACATTTGTTGGACCACCTTATACAACGGCTCACTCGCATCAAAACGTCCGATGCACCCTCTCAATTGACCGTTTTGCGTCAGTGTTACGAAGGCGCCGCACTTCGCTGTGATGGTCTCAGAGAGAATGGAAGCGTCAATCTCAGGGAGTCGTCGATCTTGGAGATACTCGTCGAGTGCCGTCCGGGCGATCCTCAATAAATCTCCCTTCTCCTTTTCTGTCAGGCTGAATCCCCCGCCGGCAGCTCTCTCCTGGAGTGACACGGTGATGGCATGGTATCCAACGACCTGCTGACGAAGGCCCGGGTCCGCATCTCCCGAATTCTTGTACTGAATCGCCGTGTAAGTGACGAGGGGGTTGTCCTGGGTCATATACAGCAGCGTCAAGACGCCCGATAACCCGCACATGCTGGTCGCCAGATTGGGGATGTTCTTCTGCGCGTTTGCCCTGACTGTTTTCATGAGGTTTCCAGGGGAATTGGTGAGCACGGCATCGCCCGTGGCCTTGTCGACTGTGACCGCGTCAGCATAGGCGGGATAGTGGGAGAAATCAGTGCTGATCACGAAGAGGTTCCTCGAATTCAGGTATGGACGCAAGGCTTCGGCGATCTGCGCGTACATCTCGGCTGACCCTGAGCCCACAACCACGGGAACAATCCGGAAGTCCTTTTTCATCACCGTCTGCAGAAAGGGAAGCTGCACTTCAATGCTGTGCTCGGATTGGTGAGCGTCAACCCGGTCGGAGAGGAACTTGTGTTTCCGGATGAGTTCCCGGGCAAGCCGGGTGTTGACTTTGACCGTTCCCAGCGGCGTGACAAAATTGCCTTGGGAATAAAGGGAGGCTCCCTCGAAACCAATATGATGGCTGGGACCCAAAATGAATATGTTTTCGTATTCCTTTTCCGGATCGATTTGGTTGAAGCTCGAAGCGGCCACTTCTCCAGAGTAAGGATACCCCGCGTGCGGTGAAATTATTGCGATCACATTTTTGAGATGCTTTGGTGGAACTGCTCTTGAGAACAACTGGTGGAGCATAGTCTGCAGTTGTTCTCTTTCGGCCGGATAGAACTGTCCGGCGACCGCAGGTTGCCGGTCCGTTGGCTCGGTGTGCCTGGGAGACTGCGCATTCTGGGAGTTGCAGCTTGTAACGGACCATAAACTCAAAATGAGAATTAGAGGGAATAATCTGTTTTTCATGATGGCACCGGATAGAATTGTTTGCCGGAAAGGGGCCCATTGCATTATCAAGTTACTCGAGGACTACATCGTCTGGAAGGTTCGAGAAATCCATCTCTGGCTGGCTGTTACCCGGTTGGGTGGAGTTACGCTCAAATGCACCTTCGGTGGCAGAGAGCGGACTTCTCAAATCTTTGCCGTTCGGACACCGGTGTGCCGAAACCAAAGTGGCAAGCCCCCTCAATGACGAGCAAGGGGGGGCGGGAAGCCCTCCCTCACCCTCATTTCTCTCCCATAGTATATCCCCTAAAACGCTCTCTCGCCAGTTGAGCTCATAAAACGCCGGAGCGGAGGTCGATGGATGCGTTGTTTTCAATTCTCACAGTGAAGAAATCAACCTTCTAAAGCTTCTCCTGGTGACTGCGATTGCCCGCTGTATGAAAAGTTCTAATCATCAATCCTTTTTTCGTCCCCCGATCCTGTTTCCTCAAAGTCACAACGAACGAGCTTGATTGTTAAAGGTTTAAAGGTTCATACTATAAGCAGTTTGCGGGCTTTCCACTTTTGGTGTTTCACCGACGCTTGGCTTTCGGCAGAGGATGTCGTGTACATACGTGTCTGATTTCAGGCCGTCTACAGACTTATGGACGTCAGGAATAGTGGAAGAGTGATAGGGTACTCATTAATCCCTGCTTGAAATCAATTCCTGTGCAAAATGCACATCAAAAACCATTCCAGGATGCAGGTTTGCGGTGATCAGGTCCTGATCCACCTCCTGCTTAAGGTGAATCGAGATTTAGGACTCCAGATCGTTGTGAGGCGAGTTCGCATCGGCTGAGTCGAATTTGGCTTTTGGCCGATGAACCTTGGTTATGTGACGAATCAGTAATCGGGTAATTTCCTGGACCGTATGGCTCTGGCAACCGGCACTCGACTATGTTCCTACGAAATACTCGGCTCCCTCGGCGCTGGCGGGATGGGAGAGGTTTACAAGGCGCGAGATACCAAGCTCGGACGGGAAGTAGCCATCAAGATCATCCCTGAAGCCTTCGCCGGGGATACACTGCGGCTGTCGCGGTTCGAGCGCGAAGCACGTCATCTCGCCGCCCTCAATCATCCGAACGTCGCCGCCATCTATGGACTTGAGGACTGTGAGGGGATGCGGTTCCTCGTTCTGGAATTTGTTCCCGGCCTCACCCTTGCTGAAAAAATCGCTGTTGCTCCATTACCCGTCCAAGATGCCCTCCAGTTGGCCAGCCAGATCGCGGAGGGGCTGGAAGCCGCTCACGAGAAGGGCATTGTTCATCGCGACCTGAAACCATCGAACATTAAGATCACCCCAGAAGGGAAGGTGAAAGTTCTCGATTTTGGATTGGCCAAAGGCACTGATGGGGAGGCAACAACGGATGAGATTTCCGAATCTCCAACCCTCACCGTGGAGGGAACCAGTCAGGGAACCGTTCTGGGCACCGCAGCGTACATGAGTCCGGAACAAGCGCGAGGCAAGCCAGTCGACAAGCGGACCGACATCTGGTCGTTTGGCTGTGTTGTTTATGAGATGCTTCGCGGCAAGAAGGCCTATGACGGGGAGACCAGATCTGACAAGATTGCGGCAATTCTCACCAAGGATCCTGACTGGGAGGCGCTTCCCAAAGAAACGCCGGAGCTGGTTCGGGAATTGCTGCAGCGCTGCATGCAGAAGGATTTGAGGAATCGTCTCCGGGACATTGGAGACGCCCGGATGCAGATTGAGGCTGTCCTTGCTGCACCCGGTCGGGCGGATGGTTGGCTGGGGAAGCATATGTATCAGCTCCTGGGTGTACTTCTGATTGCACTGATGCTGCTGGTGTCCTGGGTTGTCCGGAAGTCTCCTCCTTCGCAGCGAGAATCCCTCCCCGCTCAAAAACATCTCGTCGTCATGCCATTCAAGGATTTGAGTGGTGACCCCCACGGCCAGCTTTTTGCAGAGGGTCTTGCGGCGGTGGTGAGTGCCCGCCTGCAAGACGTATCCGGCGTCCAGGTGATGACTCCCGCCATGGTTCAAAGCCTCTCTATCCCCGAAACGGATCTTCCCCGAATTGTGAAGGAACTGGGAGCGAACCTGATTCTGAGCGCCTCAGTGCAACGCATGGGAGATCAACTTCGGGTTGTCTTTTCACTTTTAAGCGGATCAAGGCGGAGTCAAATTGCGGGGGATACTGTGAACGGTTCCGCCGAAGATCTTTTTGCCCTTGAGGATCGCGTGGCGCAGAGCGTCGTGAATGCGCTGCAATTGCAGGTTCCGGCACGAACCGAACCGGTCCAGCGAACCGGTCTGGAAACAGCCGCTGCCCACGATCACTATCTCCAGGCGCTCGGTTACCTGCAGCGATTTGAGAACGAATCCTCTGTTGACAGTGGGATTGCCTTGCTCAAGGAATTGGCGAGGACGGGTTCGGACTCGGCACTTGTGGAGGCAGGACTATGCCGGGCCTATCTCTACAAGTACGATTTAAGCCACGAAACCAGCTGGGCACAGCAGGCGATTAACCTTTGCCAGCGCGCCGAGCAGTTGGATCCCCGGATGCCGGAGGTCCATGTGACCCTTGGTCTCCTCAGAACGCGGACAGGCCACGCGGTGGAGGGAATCACGCAGTTCCAGCAAGCGTTATCGAAACAGCCCAACTCTGCCGATGCAACGCTCGGATTGGCCGAAGCATACGAAAAAGCGGGGAGGCCCTCGGAAGCCGAGACAACTTATGACCGCGCCAATCAGCTGCAGCCGGATTATTGGTCCGGTTACAACAAGCTGGGGAAATTTTATATCGAACGCGGTCAGTATCCCAAGGCCCTCAAGATGTTCCAACGCGTGGTAGAGCTATCTCCGGATAATGCCCGCGGCTATTACAATCTCGGAGCCGCCCTTCAATTGGTCGATCGAATGGATGAGGCCAGGAGTGCTTACTTGAAGGCGATTCAGCTGAATCCCACTGGGGACGCTTATTCGAATTTGGGAACACTCGAGTTTGCGTTGGGTCGTTACCGTGAAGCCGCGGAGGCTTATGAGAAAGCCGTGGCGCTGAAGCCGGGATACTATCTGCTTTGGGCCAACCTGGGGGATGCGTATCGCTGGACCCAAGGAATGCAACCGCGTGCCAAGGACGCCTACGACAAGGCCATCCAGCTTGTCACAAAGGACTTGCAGATAAATGCGGGCGACGCGGAAGCTTATTTGACGCTGGCTCTCTGCCTTGCCAAGACGGGCGATCTGAAGGAGGCACAGAAAAATCTCCAGCGTGCCATCGATATGAATCCGAACGACCCCAACAACCTTTTCCAGGCCGCCGAAGTCGACAACCTCTGTGGCAAGAAACAAGAGGCCCTTATTTGGATTCGGCGGGCAGTCGAAGGGGGGTACCCGGTGGCCGATATTGTCCGGGACCCAGAGCTGGCCAACCTGCGAAACGAGGGGGCCTTTCGGGAAGCACTGAAGACGGGAGCAAAACCAAAATCATCGAAAGAGCAGTAACAAAACAAGGAGGATCAAGTGCCATTTCACAATGAAGTGCCCATCATGGTCTTCGTCGAAGATCTGAACGATCCTAATAGCGTCGTGGTTGTGCCGGACGAGGCTTATGTGATTTCCCAAAAACAAAAACCCCATTGGGTCTCCTGGCAGGGAGAAATTGTGGACGTCGAGTTCGAAAAGGCCTCCGGGAGCCCGGAGAAGCCGGTTTGTGCCCATGGGCATGCGAAATCGAAAAGTCATCCTCCTACCCCAGGAAGCTATAAGTACAAGGTCTCGCTGCGGGTCAATGGAAGGATCTATACGGGCGATCCGAGACTTGTGGTTGGCAACTAATCGCCATCGGGTTCGACAGGATGTCCCGCAAGAAGAGTCGTTGTAAACCCGCATTTGAATTCACAACGCTTTGTGCAAAGGGGAGGGAACTATGTCAAATCAACAGACCACGCGGTTCCGCTATCTAGCGGGGGTACTCTTAATGGGTTTGATCTTAGCGCTGTCTGTCTGCAAAGCACCCGAAAGAGTTTCCCCCGAGGTCTCAGCCGACTTCAGCATCGATGCCAACGGGAGAGCCGGTGTAAGCCCGGACCCGATTTACGTCAAGGCGGGAAAACAAAAGGTGCATTGGCATTACAAGGTCGAGAAGCTGGAGATTCACTTCGGTAACGATCGACCGTTTCCAGACCCTGACTGCAAGAATAGCAACTGCTTTTCTGACATCCCGGGCACGGACAAGATTCGTGACACCCCTTACAAGTACACGGTCTCAGGAATTGACAACGGCAAGCCGTTCCAGTTGGATCCTCGACTGATTATTGGGAATTGACCGAGAGTAAAAGGATAGCGGGGGAG
Source organism: Terriglobia bacterium (assembly GCA_020072965.1). Taxonomy (GTDB): domain Bacteria; phylum Acidobacteriota; class Terriglobia; order JAIQFV01; family JAIQFV01; genus JAIQFV01. Next base: position 43,919 of record JAIQFY010000028.1, read on the forward strand.
AGAGGATCAATGGACTGATATCCCCCCTTGTGTCTGGAGCCGACAGAGGAGAAGGAGTTCTGTGACCTCGGGCGGCCTTTTATTTCCGGGCAGATGGCTGTTTGAACTGTCCTTCGATTTTCCACTTACCTCGGCTGCGTTTCAATTTCGCAATAGTGATCCCATGCGGGTTTCCGCAGCTGCGCCGGTGCGTTCTCTCCCATGTGTGCCCGGCACAGGGGTCGGCTGACTCGAAGGCGATCTCAAACCCCTCTTCTATCCGGGTGTTTTGCATGGCATCTTGTTCTTCCGAAACAGGACCTCCCGCTGCGGGAACTGGACCTGTCTCCTTTTCGACATACCGGAGTGTGAGGTAGGCGATGTCTCCCGCCTCAGGCAGGCGGGACTCAACCGGCCCGGAAACAGTGATTTCCTGCCCCCGACAATCTATAGCCATACCTGGAGTAATATTTATGGTAGTGACCCCATCGGTCGAAATCTCCAGACCGCATACGACCCCGTATCCATGCAGGTGTCGATTGTGCCTTCGATGCTTTTCCAAAAAGTAGTCCTGTTCCGTGACGAAATCATCGGTTGTCAAAAGTTGACCCGTGAAGTATCGAACTCTCTTTAAGGGATTCATTTTGCACTCCTCTGTCCCTAGGGACTGTCCCTTTTCCGGTTAGGCGTAATGGAACACAAGGAGTTGAATTCGAAGAAGGTCACTCCAACCCCTTACTCTCGTTCATCCGAACAATTAGAACGAAATGCCAGGAGTCCTATTGGACGGTACTGATTCAAAATGTGATTTTCATGGGGCGCCTGGCAAACTGCGAGATGGAGCCTCTTGGGGCACTACCGTTGGGCCATGTAAAAGAAGTAAACCATCGCGGCAATGAAGAGCACCCCGATCAGGATCGCAACCCCGAGGTTGACTCGTTTGATCGTTCTGGAACGAATCGCCGCACTCGAGGTCGGGGACGAGGCGGGGAGACCGCGCATAGGCGGCTTATCAATGGCCCCGGGGGTTGAGCGCAGCCCCTCTCTGCCCTGCACCGCTCCATCCGGCACTTGACCTCGCCCGTCGGTTTGTTCGGACCGTTCCAGTTCGGCCGCAATCTCCATGTGACGCCTCAGGTCTTTGAGATCACTCTCCAACTCGTTGGCGGTTTGATACCGCTTCGACCGGTCTTTCTGCATTGCTTTGGAGACGATCCGCTGCAACTCTTGAGGGACGGCCTGCTCTTCATGGGTCAGGGGTGGAGGATCCTGGAGCAGGATTGACGCCATGACATCACTGGGCGTTTCGCCTCCAAAGGGCGGACGGCCTGCAACCATTTCATAAATCACAATCCCCACGCTGAAAATGTCGCTTCGTCCGTCGATGTTCAGCCCGCGGGCCTGTTCTGGAGACATGTAATTGGCGGTTCCCAACACCACTCCTGTGTGCGTCTGAACGTCCGCGAGGGTGGAGACCTCAGGATCAATTTGGAGCAAAGGCGACTGAATCAGCTTGGCCAATCCGAAGTCCAGAATCTTTATGTAGCCGTCCCGCCGCCGCATGATGTTTTCAGGTTTGATGTCTCGATGCACTACTCCCGCGTCGTGGGCTGCCGCCAACGCACTGGTGACCTGTATGCCAATGTCAAGTGCTTCGCGGGGATCCATCCTTCCTTCGATCAAGTGCCGGCGCAATGTCTTTCCATCGATGAACTCGGTGGCGATGAAGTGGAACGATTCAGATTGTCCCACTTCGTAGATGGTGAGGATCCCGGGATGGTTGAGGGCGGAAACGGCACGGGCCTCCTGCTCGAAGCGGCGTATCCGGTCTCCATCCTGGGTGAGGCTGGCAGGAAATACTTTCAGGGCAACGAGTCGGTCGAGCTTGGTATCTTTAGCCAGATAAATCTGGCCCATCCCCCCAGCCGCCAGGGGCTGCAATATCCTATAAGAGCCGACCAGCCGTCCCATCATGGACTTGGTTTGCTGGCTGGACAGCGACTGGGCAGCAATTTCAACAGCGGGTCTTTCGATAAAGGTTCGGGCTTGCTCGTCGGAGGCCAGCAGGGATTCAACCTGCTTCCGTAATGCCTCATCACCGGCGCAGGCTTGCTCAAGGAATGTTGCGCGCTCGAGGGGTTCGCGTTCCAGGGCGGCTTCGAAAACTTTATCAATCTGCTTCCAACGTTCATGTTCCATAGAGGCAGTTGTCGGTTGTCAGTTCTCAGTTGCCAGTATAACAGTCGAGACTAAACAGTTGGGGTCAAGGACAGCAGGCCGTTCATCAGGTCAACCCGGGCTCATAGCCTTCCCTTGAAGCCTGTTCCCACCTCAGTCTACCAGGCCTCGCCATGGCCCCGGTCACTTGCCACCTTCCACTCCCTTGTTAATCGCCAAGTAGAGCCACGCTTTGGCTCTTTGCCATTCCCTCTTTACCGTGGTTGGCGAGATTTCCAAAACCTCGGCGGTCTCCTCGGTATTCAATCCGCCGAAGAAACGTAGTTCGACAATCTGACTCTTTTGGGGATCAAAGACCGCCAGATCGTTGAGGGCTTCTTCAAGGGCGATGAGTTCGGCCGAAGTATCCTCCGACAAGACCATCGCTTCGTCCAGAGATACCTGAAATGCGCCTCCACCGCGCTTGGCATAGTGCCGGCGTCGAGCGTAATCGACCAGGATGCGGCGCATGACTTGCGCAGCAATGGCGAAGAAGTGGGCCTTGTTTTGCCAGCGTATGTTCCTGTAGTCGGTGAGCCGGAGATAGGCTTCGTTAATGAGTGCTGTGGTTTGAATTGTGTGCCCCGGGCGTTCCTCACCCATGTAGCGATGTGCCAACCGATGCAATTCTTCGTGGACCAGCGGGACCAGCGCATCCAGGGCGGCCTTGTCCCCTTTGCTCCAATCGAGCAACAACTGGCTGACCTTCTCCGGCGGGGGCAAGCGCATCTGATCTCTCTTCAATGGGATGGATTCGGGGCCCGGTCGATTCTAACACCAATTCCCCTCACCGTGGACCGCTCGAAAAAAAACTCTCCAGGGATGGACCGTTTTCCATCGTTTTCCCGCCTATATAGGTAGAGGACAAAAGCCGCCATATGAGGCGGGGTCGAGGCGAACACTTGCGAGGGGCAATCGGTTGCCAGGGTGAGACCGGACCGATTGAGATCCCAGGGAGGTCGCAATCAGGTTCGCCTCGATAAGTGAGATCCAAAGGAGGAGAATTCTTTGATTAGGCAAGGGTGGAAGATTGTTGTGATGATCGGGGCGCTCATCCTGATGGGGGCCGAATCCTCCCGGGGTCAGAGCGACGCCATGGCTACGTTCAACATCCCATTTCAATTTCTCGTCGGCGAGAACATATTTCCCCCCGGGGATTACACGGTCACGCGCCATCTCCCGACCCTGTACCAGGGGGTGTTGCGTATTCATCAACGAGTGGGGTATCTCGGTATGATCATCCAGCCCCCCTTGCCGCTGACAAGCCCCCGGGGAAAGATGTCTGATAAAGGGATGCTCGTCTTCAACCGCTATGGGAACCAGTCTTTCCTGTCCGAAGTTTGGATACCGGGAGACAGCGTCGGAAGGAAACTCGCTCCATCGCGGCTGGAACAAGAGCTCTCTTACGTCTTCGTAGAGACGAAGAATCACGGGGGACTGGAAAGTGTGGTCTTGCATGCAGGGGAGGTCGAGGGCAGCGGAACGGAATCAGGTTCTGAGAAGTGATGCCTCCAGGGGAGAGGGAACTCCGCCGGGAGCGGAATGGGAATTCAGCGTGTCTTGGCCTTCGTGCGCTGAGGGCTCTGCCGGCGAGAGGCGGGTCCAGGAGTGGGTAGCCCCTGGACCATGAGGATGTCGCCACCGAATAAACGAATCCGGCGAGGAAGCGACCCAAACCTATGTCAATCATAGCCGCGATTCTTCTGTGTATTGCGGTAACATTTCACATCATTGCGTTGGGATATCTCTATCGCTTCATCAGATGCCGTGTCTGGGGAGATGAGAGATATCCCTCCCTGGGACAATTCCAGGTGTCGATGAAAGAGTTCGTGGGTCTGAAAAATAGTCAGATCGCCGCGCCGCAGCCAGCAATGCCCGGTTCTGATGTTCCTTCGTTTCCTCCGCACTGGGCTCCCTCAACATTTTCGCATCAAGGAGCCGATCCGAATCTCAAGATGCCCCATGTATTCAAGGTCCGGATTGTTGACGGCAAGCATCCTGAAGACGAAAAGGAGTTTGTGGGAATGGCGGACTCCCCGGAGCAGGCCGTCGAGTTCGCCCTGTCCATGGTGTCGGACTGCGAGGTGCCTCTTGTTTTTAGTGTGGAGAGAATTTCGGTGTTAGATATTTGAGAAGAACAGTTGTCAGTTGTCAGTTGTCAGTGAGAAGCTATCAGCCGTCAGCTATCAGCCGTCAGCTAAAGCCGAGCAACAAAGAGATGAACTGCCATTAAGTTTTCAACGAAATCAAATTATTGTTCGATTGAGAGAATGAACAGCCGGACAACCCCCAAGATCTGCTCGAGATTCTCTGACAACTGAGAACTGGCAACTGGCAATTGCTTGCTGACAGCTGATCGCTGACCGCTTCTCACTGACAACTGAGAACTACTTGTTGACGGCTGATACCCGATAGCTTCTATCTGGCAACTGACCACTGGCAACTGCCACTATCTCGCAAACCCCACCCGCCGCTTCAGCGCTGCGAACCTCGGATCGGAGCGCAGGTTGTCGAGATTCGGATCCACTTCCAGCCAGACCAGGTAAAATGGACGTTCTTCGAAGGCCTTTTCGAGCCACAGGAATGCTTCGTCCTTCTCACCCAACCCGGCATAAATGATCGCGATGCTGTAAGGCGAGACGTAACTTCGCGTAGACCGCTGTTTCAACTCTTCGAGCACCTGCTCTGCTTCGCTCCTCATTCCCGATAGGGCATACGCATGGCCCAATGTCGCGTCGATCTCAGGGATGGCATCTTCGATCAGCTTTGTTCTCTTGAATTCGGCGATGGCTTCGGGAAGCCTTCCCGACTGTGCGAAGCACCTTCCGAGAAACACATGCGCCCACCAGTAATTCGGATTCGCCCGGATGACCTCCTGAAGTTGTTGGGCCGCTTCATCGTAGCGACGCGCAAAGAACAGATTGACACCCAGGTAGGTGTTGACCTGGGGTGACAGAGGATCCAGTTCGATGGCCCTCTTCGCTTCTCGCATACCCTCGTCCACTCTTCCGGTCCATGCCAGGAACGATCCGTAGAACTGATGCGCGGAGGCATCATTGGGATTGAGTTCCAGGGCCCGCTTCAACTCTCTTTCCGCCGCCGCCCAGTCGTAGTCGTACCAGTAAGAAACGATGGCCCGGGAGGTATGGGCTTCAGAAAGTGCGTTGTCAATCTCCAATGCGGTCTGGAGCGCCGCCTTGGCTTTTGGCATGGCTTCCCTGGGCGACATAAACCAGTCGGCCGCCGTCACGTAGTAATAAGCGACTCCATCGTAGGCAAGCGCATAGGAAGGATCGATGGCAATCGCCTGGTTGAAATAGTTGAGCCCCCTGTCCAAGCCTTCCTTGGTAAACTTGGCCGCAAAGTACCGCCCCTTGAGATACAACTGGTAAGCTTCAGTGTTCTCAGTGTAATTCTTCGTTAAGCGGTTCTTCTCGGCCCCCGTCAGCCTCAGCCTCAGATTCTTTGAAATTTCGCCGGCAATTTCGCTTTGCAGGGCGAGGATATCCGAAAGCTTACGGTGATATTGTTCTCCCCAGAGGTGGGTGTTGTTGCGCACATCCACGAGCTCGGCGCTGATGTCGAGGTCATCGCCACGCTGCAGGACCCTTCCTGTCAGGACGGCTTGGACCTTCAATTTGCGTCCGGCCTCCTGGACATCGAGTTCGCGGCCTTTGTACCGAAAGACCGAGCTTCGGGACATCACCGTGAGGTTCGGCAACTGGGCCAGGCGGTTGATAAGGCTTTCGGTGATGCCATCCGGAATGTACTCGGTGTTGGGATCTGCGGTGATATTGGCAAAGGGCAGGACCGCCAGAGAACTTATGGCTTTCCCGCTTCGGGTTTGGATATAGATCACCCCACTGAGCGCGAGGACCAGCAAGGCAAGAACCAGGAATGTGGTTCTCTTGTGGCGTTTGATCTCGGTCACCAGATACTCGGCGCTGGACGTCACGTGAGGTATGGGTTGCCACCCGGAGACCATGGCGGCCGGCTCTCCCTCCGTGGCGATCGCCCGTGTTCCACTCGAGCTGAGCTGACCCACGCGCTCGCGTTTGGCCTCAAATTCCAGATCCTCCTTCAAACTCTTCAAGTCGATCTGAAAGTCCCGGGCCGTTTGATAGCGTACCTCACGGTCCTTCCTCAAGGCTTTACTGACAATTCTTTCAACCTCGTTAGGAACATCGCGCGCATACCGGGCCAGCGGCGGGGGCTCCCGGTCGAGTATGGCAGCAATGACTTCGCTTTTACTCCCGCCCTCGAAAGGGGGAATGCCGGCGACCATTTCGTAGAGAACCACACCCAGACTGAAGATGTCGGTGCGGGCATCGACGGCGGCTCCTCGCACTTGCTCGGGTGACATGTAACTCACCGTCCCCACCACGACACCCGTCTCAGTCTTCACCGTCGCCCGAGTGGGTGACTCGGAATCAGACGGTGTCGGCTCGGTCAGCTTGGCCAGACCGAAATCCAGGACCTTCACATAGCCATCCGGCCGCAACATGATGTTTTCGGGCTTGATGTCGCGATGCACGATGCCCACCCGATGGGCCGCACTCAAGGCGCCTGCAACTTGAACGGCCACATCAACGGCATCTCTCAAACTCAGTTTTGCTTTGGCCAGATACCGGCGGAGTGTTTCTCCTTCGATGAACTCAGTGGCGATGAAGTTGAAGTTTTCGACACGACCGACATCGAAGATGGTAATGATGTTGGGATGATTCAAGGCGGAGGCGGCGCGCGCTTCCTGCTCGAAGCGGTGCATTCGCTCTTGGTCCTGGATGAACTCGGCCGGCAACAGCTTCAGCGCGACCTTGCGACCCAACCGCGTGTCTTCAGCCAGGTAGACCTCACCCATCCCGCCGGAGCCGAGGAGGGAAAGAATCCGGTAGTGGGAGAACGACGTGCCTGTTTCAATCAGTTCCTTCATCGCGGGTGATTTGATCAGTTGTTGGCAAGAAACTTACTGAGGTCGTGCATTCTCCAGTGAAATGATTCCCTGCGAGTATACGCCCGGTCAAATTCAGAGGCAAGGTCGCGGAATGATCCGCTGGGGTCCAGGGATTAAATGGTTGAGGTGTAGAATGCAAAATGAAAAAGAACGGCGGTTTCATCAGGGCTTCTGTGCGGGTGCGGGATCGTGGCTCAATCACGGGGCAAGGCAAAAGATTTGAACGAAAGGATCGGATGAACAGCGCCGGGTCCAGGTCGCTCCGATGGAAATCACATTTATATGTGGTTCTCGTTCTGTCCTTTGTGGCTCCCTCCTATTCCCAGGGCTTGATCCGAGAAGATCCCCAGGCGAGTGCTCAAGTCCGGCAGGAGGAGGGGGATGAGAAGTCTGCCGCACGGCATCAGCACCCGGCCCCGCCCCCTGATAGGGCTGCAGGAGCTCAAGCGTCCGAACACGATCATTCGAAGATGGACAAGATGTCCATGCCGGAGATGGAGATGCCGGAGCTGAACCCATCAGGGATGTTTCTGATGGAGCAGGGCTCCGGCACCAGTGTCAATCCGGGTTCTTCACCCATGCACATGAAGATGATCAATGCTCGCTCTTGGAACCTCATGTTTCACGGCTCGGCGTTCATTGGGGACATCCAGCAGAGCGGTCCGCGGGGCGGCGACAAGCTGTTCTCCTCGAACTGGTTCATGGGAATGGCTCACCGCCAGGTGGGGAGAGGCAGCTTCATGGTCCGGGCAATGCTGAGCCTGGAACCGGCCACGGTGACCGAGCGCCGATATCCTTTGCTCTTCCAAACCGGTGAGACCGCCTTTGGCCATGCCGTCGTCGACGGGCAGCATCCCCACGACCTCTTCATGGAGCTGAGCGTGCAGTACGCGCGCCATCTCGGTGAGAAGACCCTCGTCGATTTCTATTTTGCTCCGGTGGGCGACCCGGCCCTCGGGCCGGTGGCCTATCCTCATCGCGTCTCTGCGGCGGAGCTTCCGCAGGCCACCCTCTCGCATCATCTGCAGGATTCTTCTCATATCGTCAACGAGGTGCTCACCGCCGGGCTCAAGGTGGGCGTGGTCCGGATCGAGGGGAGTGGATTTCATGGCCGCGAGCCCAACGAGAACCGCTGGAACATCGATCACGGGGCGATCGATTCCTGGTCCACACGGCTCACCCTGACCCCTGCGAGCAATTGGAGCGCGCAGGTTTCAGTGGGTCGATTAAAGCATCCCGAGGAACTCGAGCCGGGCGACATCGTTCGTTCGACGGCCTCGGTGACCTACAACCGGCCTCTGGCCACTGGACATTGGGCAACCAGCGTCATCTGGGGACGCAATCACAAGGTGGCGGAGCGACGCAACATCAATTCATACCTGGTGGAATCGGTCGTTCAGTTTCGGAACAAAAACTATCTCACCGGACGAATCGAGTTGGTCGACAAAGACGAGCTATTCGACAACCAACCGGAGGTCAAGGAATTCCTTGCCCGCACGGTGGGCTCGGTGTTTCGCATTCAGGCTTACACGATCGGATATACGCGGGATATCAAAGAGATTGCGGGGATTAAAATCGGGTTGGGAGGGAACTTCTCCACTTATGGGGTCCCTACAGCAATCAAACCGTTTTACGATAATCACCCGGTAGGTTTTATGATGTATCTGCGATTGCGGCTAAAGGGAGACGATCACCTGCACTATCATCACGGGCCATAGCCGACATCTTTCACCCAGAACTATAGCGGGGTGGGTGGAGTGCCAGAATGAAAATCAAGTGACAATGACTCTTGGGTTTTGTTTGGATTTTGGAGTTTGGAATTTGATCTCCTGGCGGGTGGGTAGCGCATACATCGCGTTCTTTGCGATGGAAAACTTTGGGGGTCAGGCACGAATGGCGCTTCGTTAAGAAATTGAGATGGCGATTGATCCGCTTCCCCGAAGGGGAAGTCTTCAATAGCCCAGGGTTGGCCGCCTTGCGGCCTACCCTGGGTGAGGATCGCCCCAAGAGAAGAAGGAACCCTGAAGGGGTTCCTTCCCCATGAGGATCTGGGGTCGATCCCGCCAGAATAGGACCAAAGACACCTCCTCCAGCGCCACCCTAAGCGCTGAGTGGGACGGTCATAAGCGTCTTTTCTGGGATGAGGTCAGGTCCGCTTTCCCATTATCTTAACTTAGCGCCATTCGGGTCGGGCACCCACAAGCCTGTAGATCCTGAAAAGCAGGGCAAGCCACTGGTCGAAGAGTTGGCAGGCTATCGAAGTCTTCGAGCGGTGGGCCAACGATACCGGATTATCTACCGGGTCGACCGGAGCCTCGTGATCGCTGTGGGCATTCGCAAAGCCGGAAGTCAGAGGGATATTTATTCTCTCGCCAAGAAATTGATCCGTCTCCGCCTCGTGGAGCCTTCCAAGGCGAAATGAATCCTGGTGGGATGGCGTCTTCCCGCTGGGGTTTTGTTTGGCCTTTGGAATCCTTTTCTTCTGAGTCTGCTCCGACAAACCTCCCTTCCATATTGAATCCCTTCCCTGATAAACATAATGGTCCTGTACAGAAGGCCATCCCTGCGCAGGCATGCTAGGAACGCATGCCTGCGGCACCCGGCTCCAGGAAGACTTTGTGGGGCAGGCACCAGCAATATAACTAACTTTAGGGGTCAGGCACTTAAAGATCCCACTGCCTGGCTTAGAATTTGGGTTTTGCTTAGATTTTGGACCTTGGACTCGGTTCTCTTGAGGAGGCTTGAATTCTGGGGTCAGAAGCTAGCAATAGTTATGCCCAGAATCAAGGAAAAGCCCCCGCCGCAAAAGGCGCGGCGAGGCTACCAAAGCTTCTGCTTCGGTCAGGGAATTCTGAAAGTCAGACGATGGCAAGGTAATGGCCTGAAAATACACAATTTATATTACTTGTGAAAAAAACATCAATAACGTGGAAAGTTCCACCCGGATTTCTCGCTTTATAGAGTAGGCGCATCGATAAACTTAATCCTCAAAGCATCTTGCGCCAGCGGGTAGGGAATTGCACGCATTCTCCTCTCGTTAAAGAGCCCCTGCCCCTTTGGAGAGAAAGCCAACCGTTAAATAACCGGGACCTGATTTAGTAGGGCTGCAGGAGGTGAACTTCTCGACAAAGTAAATAGAGTGACCGTGTCTACTTTCTTATGTTTTTGATTAATGAAAAAGGGGGATGGTGACGATAAGCTAATCAGAATGAGAAGAATGGGGGGAGCCCCGAACAGCGGGCAGCCCACATTTTTCAAAGGCCCTCGATTCTGCTTCGTCTTCTTCCGAAGACTGAATCTTGAGATGTAGAAGCACATCTCGGATAGTTGCAGGTGTCACCCGAACAAAACAGGGGCAGACTCATCATTCATTCTTTCCTGATGGGTCTAATCCATTCCGACGTAATCATTGTCATTCTTGGATCGGTGCACGTATTGAAAATGAAATTTGGGGGAGGATTCTCTCGAAAGGTTTCGTTATGAGCATCAACTTGGGACTGGACATCGGCGCAGTCAGTTTGAAGCTGGCGGCGGTCGGCACACCGGCCGATGAACACATGCTTCGCCGCCTCGTTGAGAAATCGGGGCCGTTCTTTGCCGCCCGGTTCCCCGAGGCATGCGGACTAGCCGATCATCCCTTAATCCTCTCGCACTATCGGCGGATTCAAGGCAGTCCTGCAGAGGCGGCCTATCGCTTGTTAAAGGAATTCATTGCACATGTCCCGGAGCGAGGTATCGAGGGGATCCGGGTGACAGGTTCGGGTGGCCGGCTCATCGCCAGGATCCTCGGCCTCTCTGTAGATAACGAGTTTCGAGCCATTGCGAAGGGCTTGCGGACCATTTGCCCCGAAGTACGCACGGTGTTTGAGATGGGTGGCGAGACCTCGAAGTACCTGCGGCTGGAACCCACGGACACCGGCAAGGGCCTGGGGATTGTGGACTACCAAAGCAGTTCGGAATGCGCGGCAGGTACAGGTTCTTTTATTGACCAGCAGGCTTCGCGCCTGTTGTATTCAATCGAGGAGGTGGGCCCCGCTGCTTGCGGGGCCAGCAGTGCCGCGCGCATCGCGGGCCGTTGTTCCGTTTTTGCAAAGAGCGACATGATTCATGCTCAGCAGAAGGGTTTCAAGACGGATCAGATTTTGCGCGGGCTTTGCGACGCCGTGGCGCGCAATTTCAAGTCGAGTATCGTGCGTGGAAGGCCGATCGTTCCACCGGTGGCCTTCATTGGGGCCGTTGCTCTCAACCAGGGCGTCCATCGCGCGCTACGTGAAGCGTTTAAGCTCAAGGAAGAGGATTTCCTGGTTCCGGAACTCTTTGGATGGATGGGTGCGGTGGGCGCCGCTCTCTTCGAGGCAGAAGAACGAAGGAAGAGGCCCGCCAGGTCCATCCGCCTGTTGGGGGAGGAAGAGACGACGGGGAAAGAGTCTGTGTGCGCTAGTCCCCTTTCAATGGCCAACGTGCTCCTATTGCGCAACCAGGTGAAGCAGGTGAATCTCCCTTTGCCGGGGCAGCGAATCGAGGCCTACCTCGGCATCGATATCGGCTCGGTGAGCACAAATCTCGTGGTGACCGACGCGGAAGGGAACCTGATCAAGGAAATTTATCTATACACTGAGGGCCGGCCTATTGAGGTTGTGAGCCGCGGGTTGATGACCATCGAAGCTGAGCTGGGGTCTTCCCTCGATATCCATGGTGTCGGGACGACAGGCTCGGGACGCGAGTTGATCGGCGAACTGGTCGGTGCGGACACGGTGAATGACGAGATCACGGCGCACAAAACCGGCGCCATGCACGTTTGTCAGCGGTACGGGATCGAGCCCGTAGACACTATCTTCGAGATCGGCGGTCAGGATTCCAAGTTCATCAGCATGGAGAAGGGTGTTGTCGTGGATTTTGCCATGAACGAAGCCTGTGCCGCGGGCACCGGCTCGTTCCTGGAAGAGCAGGCGGAGAAACTGGGAATCTCCATCAAGGGACAATTCGCCCAACTCGCCCTTTCCTCCGCGCATCCCGCACAACTCGGCGAACGATGCACCGTTTTCATGGAGCGGGACGTCACGGCGCTCAGGCTCAGAGGCGCCGACCTGGCGGATCTGGTGGCAGGGTTGGCTTCCTCCGTGGCGCTCAATTATCTCAACCGCGTGGTGCGAGAACGCAAGATCGGCAACGTCATCTTCTTCCAGGGCGGCACGGCCTACAATGACGCGGTCGCAGCGGCGTTCTCTCAGATCCTCGGGAAGCGCATCATCGTCCCTCCCCACAATGGTGTGATCGGCGCCATTGGCATGGCGCTCATCGCACGGGATCGCATGCAGGGATCCCGACGCCCCAGCCGCTTCCGGGGTTACGATCTCTCCAAGCTCGAGTTCACATCGCGTGACTTTGTCTGCCGCGCCTGCTCGAACTATTGTGACATGAAGGAATTCCTCATTGAGGGGGAACGGTCCTACTGGGGCGACCAGTGCTCAGATAAGTTCCGGAAGCGAACCGTTTCCGACCGCCAACCCGTCATTGAGGACCTGATCGAATACCGCGAAGCGCTTTTTGAAAAGGTGCTTGTTCCGCGCGGCGGTGACCGGTTGATAGTCGGGATCCCCCGCGCCATGTTCTTCTATGAGTCCTTCCCTTTCTGGGGTACCTACTTCCAGGAGCTGGGTTTCGACTTGGTGGTGTCGCCGTCCACCGACCGCAAGATGGCCGCCACGGGAGAAGAGCTGGCAATCGCCCAGCCTTGTTTCCCCGTGCAAGTGGCGCACGGGCACGTCCAGGAATTGCTCAACCAGAAAGTTGATTTCATTCTGTTACCCAATGCCATCGATGCGGAGGCGCCCGACTCCGAAATCCCCTCGCATTTTTGCCCCTGGAGCCAGACGCTGCCGTTTGTCATGCGCGTTGTGCCCCAGATGGAGAAAGATCGCGCGCGGTTTCTCACACCCACCGTGCATTTTCGCCTTGGACGGAAGTTCGTGGAGAAGGAGCTGGCCGCATTTGCGGAACGACTCTTGATCTCGCGGCGTCACAGCGACCGAGCGGTAAAGGCCGCCTACGCTGCCCAGGACGAGTTTGTGGGGGCATCCCTTGCCGCGGGGGAAAAGGTCCTGGAGCGTATAAGGCAAAGCGGCGAACCGGGCGTGATTCTGGTGGGACGCGCCTACAATCTTTACGACCACGGCGTCAACTGCGATATCCCAAGAAAACTGCGCCTGCTGTACGGAGTCAATGTGATTCCCATGGACTTCCTCCCGCTCGATGGGGAGGACATTACGGAGGTTAATTCCAACATGTACTGGAACTCCGGCCGGCGCATCCTCGCCGCGGCAAACCTCGCGCGCCGGTTCCCCAACCTGCACCTGGTTCACATCTCCAATTTCAAATGCGGGCCGGATTCCTATATCAAATCCTTCCTGGGCGACGCTGCGGGCAAGCCTTCCCTGGTGCTTCAGTTTGACGGCCATTCAAACGACGCGGGCTTCATCACTCGTTGTGAAGCCTATCTCGATAGCAAAGGATTCCTACGATGCCCATCTTCCACCGCTGTCATGTGAGCAACCAGCTCGAATCCGGCAACCCACTGGCCGGCAAAAAGCTCTATTTCGGAGTCATGGCGGAGGGCAGCTCTGAGATGCTTGCTGCCGTATTTCGCCGGCTGGGGGTTGAGGCGTGCGTCACGCCACCGTCCGACAGTCGAACGCTGGAATTGGGGGGCAAGGTCACCAGCGGTGATGAGTGCTACCCCGCCAAGGTGGTCCTCGGCGATCTTTTTCGCGTCATCCAGGAACCGGGGTTCGACCCGGCACGCGCGGCCTTCTTCGTACCCACCACGGACGGCCCATGCCGCTTCGGCCAATACGTCCCATCGCTCAAAAAAGTGCTGCGCCAGGCGGGCTACTCCCAGATCGAAATTATTTCGCCTACCGATAAAAACGGTTACGCCGACCTCGGAAACCTTGCCGACCGGTTTGTGCGTATGGTCTGGCGAGCGGTAGTGGCCTCGGACACCATTCATCGGCTTCTGCTCAAAACGCGGCCTTATGAGACGACGCCGGGCGCGGCCGACCATGCTTTCCAGGAGAGTCTGCTCGACCTTTGCGAGACCGTCGAGTCGGGCTGTGATGATCCCGGCTGCCAGCTCCGTTCTCTGGTCGAGTCCTTGACTCGGGCGCGCAACCGCTTCCGCGGGATCTCCATCTCGGACGACCCCGATGTTCCGCTTATCGGCGTCGTGGGCGAGATCTTTTGTCGCTTGAATACCTTCTCCAACGAGGACTTGATTCGCCGCCTGGAGAGCTATGGCGCTGAAGTCTCGCTCAGCCACATCAGCGAGTGGATCTACTACACCAACAATGAACAACGTCGTCGGCTGCGGCTCGTGGGTCGAACGCTTTCGCTGGAGATGCTGGGTTCCCTGGTTCGTGAACACTTCCAGAAATCCGACGAACATGCCCTGCTGGCGCCCTTCCGGGAGGATTTTGAAGGCCACGATGAGCCACAGGTTGAAGAGGTTATCAAGCTGGCCTGGCCTTACCTGCCCGCCTCCGGGGTGATCGGTGAAATGGTTTTGAGTACCGGCCTGGCGGCCTATCATGCCCTCCACGGAGCCGATGGCGTCATCGACATCAGCCCCTTTACCTGTATGAACGGCATCGTCAGTGAAGCCATCTATCCGCGGGTGAGCCGCGACTACGGCGGGATCCCCATCCGCAATTTCTACTTTGACGGCACGCAGTCGGATCTTGACAGAGATCTGGGGATCTACCTGGAACTCGCCCGCTCCTATCGCGAGAAGAAAACGTTCAAATCACCCCACAGGAATCGCCAGGTTGAGCCGAAAAGGGCAGAAAGCAAAGTGAGACCGGCTGTTTCGACGTTAAAAGAGCCGGCATTCGCTTTTTGGGAGGGACGGGGTATCGAAGCGTCAGAGGCGGTATCAGACGGTGAAACCACGGATTGACCCTGACCCGGACTGTGGGGCAAATTGCTATGGAGTTCAATGACCTCAGATGAGGGGGCCTGTCACAGAACAAATGCCTCACGCCCCGGTTCAACGCAGTGTGTAGTGGCCGCGTTTCCGGCCCGACGACCCTATGGCCCATCCGTTCGGGTACATCATCCGAGAACCTGGCACAGAAGAACAATTCGATCACGAATGGTGGCCGATATGAGAAGTCCTACGAAGCAACTGCTGTTCTGGGGGCCGAGAATCCTATGCCTCCTCTTTGCCCTCTTTATCAGCCTTTTTGCGCTCGATGTGTTCAGCGAAGGAAATGGTTTCTGGAAGACGGTCTTGGCCCTGCTGATGCATCTAATCCCGACCGGTGTCATTCTCATCGTCCTGGCGATTTCCTGGCGCCGGGAATGGGTGGGCGCAATCTTGTTCCCTGTCTGTGGGCTGTTTTACCTCGAGAAGGTTTGGGGACGATTCCACTGGTCGAACTACTTGATAATCCCCGGGCCGCTCTTCCTGATTGGCATCCTGTTTTTCATCAACTGGCTTTACAGAAGGAGCCTTCGGGCCGGTTCCTAATCCAAACAGTTGTATCATCTCGCAATCAGGCTTGACTGGATCCCGCTCTCTCCTTCCTCCTCTGACGCTCGATGTCGCCGTCGATTCCACGGCCGGAGGTCGTCATGAAGCCCTTGACGGTCATGTTACACACCTTCGTTTTAGTGGCTTTGCTGCTGGTGGCTGTTGAGATGTGGCCAGCAACGGAGGTGCAAGAACAGTGGCCGTCCATCCCGCCCGAAGAATTCGCATTGAAAGACATCCCCGGGAATCCCGGTGCAGGCGCCATAATTCTTTTCCGGCAAGTGATTCAGGACGACGTCAAGGCGTTCGAAAGAAATTACTATCGGATCAAGATTCTCACCGACGAAGGGAAGAAATATGCGGATGTGGAAATACCGTACGTTGAGAAGGCCTTCTCAATTGAAGACATCCGCGCCCGGACTGTTCAGCCCGACGGAAAGTTCGTGGATTTCGGCGGCCAGGTCTTCGACAAACTGATCGTGAAGGCCAAGAAAGTGAAAGTGCAAGTGAAGACGTTCACGCTGCCGGATGTCCATGCAGGAAGCATCATCGAGTACTCCTATTCAATCCGCTGGCGTAATAGAGGCCTTGATATCCTGGTGAACCCCGAACGCTATGAGATTCCGATCTCGGTCAACGGATCTTCCATTCCCACGGCGCACTGGACTATTTCACAGGACCTGTTTACACGACGAGCGTACTTTTCCATGAATCCCTTTCCCAAGGCTCACCTCATTTGGACGACCTTTGGGCTGACCAAGGACCAGCAGCTCCGGAGGCAGCCCGACGGCACAATTCAACTGGAGGTGCAAAACGTCCCTGCTTTTCAGGAGGAAGAACACATGCTCCCCGAGAGTATCCTCAAAACCCGCATGAGCTTGTATTACATCATCGGGTTTATGGAAGACTCCAAGTACTTTTGGAGACAACTCGGCACCCGGAAGGCAGAGGAATACGAGAAGTTCATCGGCGAGCCCAAGCGGGTTGAGCGGACGGTGAACGAAATCGTCGCCCGGGACGACCCGCCGGAGACCAAGCTGCGCAAGCTCTATGATCGGGCACAACAGATTCGATACCTGAGCTATGAGCACACCAAGACCGAGAAGGAGCAAAAAAGGGAAGATTTGAGAATCAATAAGAATGTCGAGGATGTCCTGAAGCGGGGATATGCCTCGGCCAACGAGATCAATCTCCTGTTCGTTGCCTTCGCCCGGGCCGCCGGTTTCAAGTCCTCACCCGTGCTGCTTGTGCCCCGGGACCATGGTATGTTTCAGCTGGAGGAACCAGATCCCAGCCAGCTAAGCGCCATGGTGGCCTGGGTTGAAGCAGGATCGAAGGAGTACTATCTCGATCCCGCCACCCTCTATTGTCCTTTTGATCTGCTCCCGTGGATCGAAACGGGCGCCATAGGAATCCGCGTCGAAAAGGAGGGCGGCGTCATTGTGACTACCCCCGGCCCGAAGAGTTCAGAGGCGCTCACAATTCGGTCGGCATCCCTGCGGTTGGACTCTGAAGGAGGCCTGAACGGAGAGTTGCATATCAGTTTCAAGGGACAGGAAGCCCTGGAGAAACGCATCGAGTACCGGGAGAGTGATGAAATTGCTCGTCGCAAGGGATTGGAGGATGAGGTCAAGGGATGGCTGCCGGCTGGAGCCAAGGTCGACCTCAAAAATGTGAAGCACTGGGGGCAGGCCAACGAGCCTCTTGATGCAGAATTCTCTCTTCAGGCGCCCAACCTGACCACCAGTGCCGGACGTCGCTCGTTGTTGCCCCTGGCGATCTTCGCGAGAAAAGACCAGCTTTCTTTTCGGAACGCGAAGCGGGTGCAATCCGTCTATTTGGAATACCCGTACCAGGAGTTGGATGAAATCACACTGCAACTTCCCGCATCTCAAGTGGTCGAGACTCTACCCGAGACACGGATGCAGAATTCCGCCTTTGGAAATTACGAGATTTCATACCAGAAGAATGCCGGCACAGTCTCCCTGCATCGGAAGATGGTCATGGATGGCATCCTTTTCAAGGTGGAATACTACGGGGCGTTGCGGCGTTTTTTTGACAACGTGAGGATGGGTGACGAAGGCCAGATCGTGCTGCAGAACGCTTCCGCTGCCGCCGCCTCGCCGTCAAAGTAAACTTCTTGTGCCGGCAGGACCTGGTAGCCCCGCCACGCTCTTAGTGGCGGGGGCATTTAGTTGCGGTGTGGTATGAACCCACGATGATAGGCGAACGATTGGAAAAGCCCCCGCTCCGATAGATCGGAGCGGGGCTACCAAAGCTGAATGATAGAACTTGGCGTCTCTGCGGTGAATCAGCCCGGATAGGTCGAGCGGATCGGCAATCTGCGGATGCGCTTGCCGATGGAGGCGAAAATGGCGTTAGCGACCGCCGGAGCTACCGGAGGCAACC
>JAIQFY010000003.1 GCA_020072965.1 Terriglobia bacterium
GAGAGCTGGATGCGGGAAATCCGCACGTCCAGTTCGATGAGCGGGATGGGGAAACGGAGCATGGCCGAGCTAGTGAGGCACCGCCAGACGAAAGGGCCGGCAACAGATAGGCTCTGCCTAAACCACCGCGCCACATCTCAACTCTACCCCGACCGGCGCAAAAAGCAAGAGCGCGCCGGACAGGTGACGCGCTGCTCGTTAGGTGTCTCAAGCAAAAGGCAGAATCTTACTTTTTTGAGCGTTGCTTGAGAAGAAGAGACCAGTAGCCCCGTGGGTCCACAATGGTCAATGGAGTTTGGGTCGCGACTTCGAGCAAATCCCGGTCCCCAGTGACCAGCACGTCGACCCTTGCCTCGAGAGCGGATGCCAACACCCAGCGGTCGCTTTGATCCCGTCGGGGCAGCTCGGAGGGTTGCCGCGGTTTCGGAACAACCTCCTGCTCGCGCAGGAACTCTTCCACCGCAAGGATGAACTCAGGCGGGAGCTTGATTCGGTCACGGAGGACGCGACGAAGCTCGTCAAGAACGACTTCGCCCACAATTAATTTGTGTTCAGTGAGGACGTGTCTGACAACGTCGGCGCACAACCCACGGGTCGCGAAGGCGCTGACCAGGACATTGGTATCCAGAAATACTCTCACGACACCTTTCGCGCAACGTCCTCGTCCATCAGAAAGCCGCGGGCTTCGGCGAAGGGCAGGATCTTTCGGCGTAGTTGCTCAAAGCGGAGCAGCGACAGTTGTCGGCGTAACGCCTCGCGAACCACGTCGCTTCGCGTCCTTCCGGTTTCATCGCAGATGCGGTTGAGAAGACGCTCAAGGTCGTTATCGAGACGGATTGTAAGAGCAGGTCTCATGTCATACAATGTACTACACGCGGGAAACCAAGGCAAGTCCCGTCGTGGAAAGGCGACACCTAACCCGCGCGTGCACCCAACCGGCGCCAGGAGCCAAAACGCGCCGGGCGGGTGACGCGCCAGACGTTAGACGGACCCCACATTCAAACGACGCCGATGAACGTAACGTCACACCACGAAATCGTTACCCCACCATTGACCCGGGGCGGGCATGAGTTGGCTATGCGGGTGGGGATTTGGACGTCCGGGATTGTCACGGGGTGCCGGGCTGCTCTACTGTGCAGGACTCGTAGCTCTTCTAGCGGCCAGGGGTGGGCGGCTGCAGAAGCCCCCGCAACACATTCAGATTTGGACGGGTGTGGCAACGCTGATTCTGGCGCAGTGCGTACTCGCGCTTGTGGTCTGCATTCATCGGTCCGTGCCAGAAGCGCAGAGAGTTCTGACGCAGTTGGCATCGCTGTTTAGCGTAATGTTCACAGCGATGGTCAGTATGAACCGTTGTGCAGACAGTCGCCACGTTGCGAAGCTTCGAACGCAACCTGACGGGGGACGTCCGATCTCCAAAATGGCCATACAGAGTCGCAAGAAAACTCCGCTTTCCGATGGTCAACGGTCGGGCTAAATGCGAAGTGCTTGCCAATTGCTGACCCGGGTCATTGCGATTTTCTCTGGTCGCACGCGAGGGTAGCAGGTCTTCACTGACGCTGGTTGATCTGGCAGTTCCGCGATCGTACCGTTCAATGGGAGACACAAAGCTCATGGCCGACTTCCCTGCTTTCATGAAGAATCCCGCGAATCGGATCGCAAGCCAGTCGCAGAGCCTTATCGGTGGTAATGCTGCACAACGACGGTTTGACGCTGCCAAGCGCCAGAAATCTCTTGCCTTGACTTCTGACGTTTGGGCTGATGCGTTTGCAGCTTAAACCTGATACGTTAGACGGACGATGAACAATCTTCTACCGCGCGTTGGGACGGGGAGCCAAGAGTGTCCTTTGATTATCAACCGGTTCTGAAGGGCGACCTCATTGAACTTAGGCCGCTTCGGTCTGAAGACTATGATGACCTCTACGCCATCGCTGCCGATCCGCTCATTTGGGAACAACATCCAGTCAAGAATCGCCATGAAGAAGGGATCTTCCGGGTATTCTTTCGCGAGGCCTTGGCGTCCGGCAGTGCCTTGATCGCCGTCGATGCCAAGACTCGACGGATGATTGGGTCTTCGCGCTTCCATGGCTACGACAGGGAAAGGAGCGAGGTCGAGATCGGCTGGACATTCCTGGCCAGATCCCACTGGGGCGGCATCTACAATCGCCAGATGAAGGAGCTTATGTTGCAGCATGCCTTCCGATTTGTGAACTGTGTCGTCTTTCTGGTTGGCCCACAGAATCTGCGCTCGCAGCGGGCCGTGGAAAAGATCGGCGGCGTTCGCGTGGGTTCGAGGCCTGACGCGGAGGGCCGAGACAGTCATGTCTATCAAATCACTGCCTCAACTTTCGTACAACGATGACGGCCATGCGAGTACCATCAGCCGCAGTGCATCGTCCTGGAGCCGTCCGGCGCCCTTGACGGTTTCACGATCTCGGGCTAAGGAGCCTATCTTGAACACATGTGTCGAAGGCCGGCTAACAAGGGCATGCAGCCGACGGCGCAAAAAACACGCGCAGCTGATGCCCACATCGTTAGGCGCACAAGGGTTGGAAGAATTGGAGTCGCGTTATGCCAATCGAATACCAGATCGATCGTGATAGGAAGCTGGTCTTGGCCAAGGCCCGTGGTACCGTCACTGACGAGGATGTCTTCGGGTACCAACGCGAGGTGTGGTCGCGCGACGATGTGGCAGGATATGACGAGCTAGTGGATATGAGCGAGGTCGAGCACATCGCCGTGCCGTCAGTTGATCGGGTTCGCCAGTTAGCGTCGCTTTCTGTCAACATGGACGCTCCATCACTCGCCTCGAAGTTGGCGATCATTGCCCCACAGGATGTCGCATTCGGGCTGGGGCGTATGTATGCAACTTACCGTGGGATGGATCCGCAAAGTAAAAAGCAAGTCGAGGTCTTCCGGTCTCTGGGGGAAGCTTTGGCGTTTTTGGGGGTCACAGGATTGGAGCCGTTTCGAGGTGACGCCTAACGACCGCATTAAGCCGACAGCGCGCAATAGGTTTGCGGTTGGTTCACGCCCCCGCCCGAAACGCCGCAGCTTATGCGGGTCAGTTAGGCGCTCGCGGGTCATCACGAATCTGTCGCAGTTGGGACAAGGAGCGGGATGAGCATTTCACAGACCTGGGCAATAAAGACCGTCCTTACTATTCTTTCGCTTGCAGTCTTGATGTCAGTTTTTGATTCCGGAAGCGAAGGCGGAAGACCAGTTGCAGTTGAGCCGCCAGAACAGGTTTCCTTTCCGACTCTTGACGGTGGGCTTATCTACGCGAACTTGTACGGAAAGGGCAACCGGGGAGTCGTGCTGGCTCACGGAGGCCAATTCAACAAGGAGAGCTGGGAGAAGCAGGCGCGGGTGCTGCTCAGGGCAGGGTTCCGCGTTCTGGCCATTGACTTTCGCGGGTACGGCCAGTCGAAAGGCCCCGGCCAAGCCCGCCCGATCAGCGCTCCACTTCATTTCGACGTGCTGGCTGCTGTCCGTTACTTGCGAAAGACAGGCGCAAAGACGGTATCAGTGGTTGGTGCAAGTATGGGAGGCGGTGCCGCCGCCGATGCTTCGATTGAAGCGCCAGGAGAGATTGATCGCATAGTGTTGCTGGCGGGCTGGGGAGATGGTCCGCCGGAAAAGCTCAAGGGACGCAAGCTCTTCATCGTGGCTCGTGATGACGCTAACAGCGCAGGGCCGCGTCTCCCTAAGATTCGCGAGCAATATGAGAAGGCCCCTGATCCCAAAGAACTGGTGATCCTCGACGGTTCCGCGCACGCGCAATTCCTCTTCCAGACTGACCAGGGAGAGCGACTGATGCGCGAGATTCTGCGGTGCCTTTCTGAACCGTAAGCAGATAAACGACCCCACGCAGCAGCGCGTAAGTGGGCCGGCGAGCCAGGAAAGAAGAGGGTTTGTTTCTTTTTGAAGCCGCGCCTACGAGATGCATGCAGCGGAGCACGCAAGATAACTTGAACGTTGCGCCTGTGATTCGGTGCGCCCGCTGATGCGCGGCGGAAGGCGGATATTCCCGGCACGTCGGGACACAGGGCCCCCGTCAAACCAGAAGGAGGGTTATGGCTACATTCGTTCTCGTCCACGGTGCATGGCATGGTAGTTGGTGCTGGAAGCGCATTCGGAAGGCGCTCTAGGCGCGGGGGCACGAGGTTTTCACCCCGACCCTGACCGGCATTGGGGAGCGTTCGCACTTGCTATCTCCGCACGTTAACCTGGATACGCACATCGAGGACGTCGTCAACCTGATTCAGTGGGAGGAACTATCGGATGTGGTGCTGTGCGGTCACTCGTACGGCGGTTGCGTGATCAGTGGCGTTATGGACCGCGTTCCGGATCATATCGGCGCGCTGGCCTACCTGGACGCGTTCGTTCTGGAGGATGGCCAGTGCCTGCACGACACCCTGCCACTCTCCCAAAGGAATCTGCAGCTCGAAGCCGCCGTGCGCGACGGGGGAGGATGGAAGGTTCCTCACATTCCCGCCGAAGTATTCAACGTGAATGCCCGCGATCTGGAATGGATGAATCGGCAGTGTACCATGCAACCGCTAGCAACCTTCCAGCAGGGCATCAAGTTGCGCGGGAGGGTGGACGCGGCGAAACCGGTGACGTTCATCCTGGCGACCGGGTGGAACGATTCGCCGTTCCCCCAGTTTTACGAGCGGGCTAAAACAAAGGGCTGGAAGACGCTTACAATGGCGTGCGGCCACGACCTAATGTTAGACCGACCCGGGGAACTGACGAGAGTCCTTCTTGACATCGTCGAGGCTCGGCCCGCCGCGCTCTGACGCCGTGTGAGCAACCGGGAACAAGGGTAACCACCTAGCAGGCCGATGAGCCAGCCGCCCCTGCGGTCGCTGGCGCGCCCGCAGCGGTTCCCCCGCCGCGCAAGACACGCGCGGCGCGGATTATCGGCAGCTCGTTCGGTGGACATGTGAGAGGGGAGCGAGCCCGGCATAGCCGTCCCACGAGCCGGGTCGAAGGCCGTAAGGCCCGAGGTTACGGATGCGACTGGAAGTACTCCGAGGTGAGTTCGGTGTTGCCCGTCTCGACGCCAACGAGGCAACGCCAGCTTGGGCAGCACAGGGCATCATCTCCTCGGTTACTCGTACGGCCGAAGAGCTATCTGTGGTTTGCACCGCCAGGGTGAGCATCTTCTCCATTTCCACGTACGACACCGACTACGTCCTCGTCGAAGGCGAGGCCATGGGCAGAGCTATCGAGTGTCTTCACGCAGCGGGTCTGAGGTGTTGGGGGCGTGAACGTCTGCCTCAGCTGCTGGCCCGCATGGCCAAGCCGGGTATGGTGGAACTCGATGCCACCGAACAAGCGGATGAAGCGGACGAGGCCGTGCGAGAATCTCCAGCGGCGCGGTAGCCTCCCAGTTTATCCGCGCTGTTCATTAGGAACCAGCAGTGTCAGCATCAAGCCAGATTCGGGAAGGAGCCAGCCTATGCCACGCCGAACCGATGGCGTCGATCTCGCCCAGGCAGCCAAACGCACCCTTGCGACAAACAATCGCGTCGACATCTTCCTCGTCGAGAACCTGAGCGATGAGTTGTGGTCAGCGAAGGTGCCTGGGGCGGCCAAAACCATCGGCGCGCTCGTCGTCCACGTCCACAATGTTCGGTGTATGTGGGTCAAGATGCTCGGTCGCAAGCTGGGTATTCAGCCGCCTCCAAGGCTCGATCGGTCGCGAGCGACTCGTCCCGAAGCGATTGCTGCGCTTCGGGAAAGCCATGCCGCGCTTGCCCGCATCCTGGAACTCGGTCTAGCCACTGGCGGTAAAGTGGCCGGTTTTCCCCCCGACGTCATGCATTTCCTCGGCTACTTCCTCGCGCACGACGCCCACCATCGCGGTCAAATCTGCCTGCTGGCCCGCGAGCTTGGCCATGCCTTGCCCAAAGAGGTCGTCATTGGCTTGTGGCAATGGTCATCAAGAGCCAAGGAGGCGTCCTAGTACCGCTGCTGCCTGACACGCGGTTGGCGCCGACCACGCTTCGCGCCGCGGCTCAATCGCACTGTTAGCCAGACAACTTGGAAGTCGTCTACCTGCTTGCCTCGACATCGAGTCACGAGAACCCGTCGAACAGGGTGTGAGGAGCATTTCCAGAGAAGGGTACAATAGGCCTTGTCGGATGAAACTCGAATTCTCTACCGTCCAGTTTGACGAATCGAGAGGCACCCTTGTTTACGCCGAGCTAGGCGCCTGGTAAACGGCGCACGTCGAGGAAACCGGGCAGCTGAGGAAGGGCTCAACCCATGGACATTCTCCAGGCCATCGGAAACACATCGATAGTACGACTTCGCAAGGTCGTTCCACCCCATTGTGGGGAGATCTTCGTGAAGCTCGAGTGGGAGAACCCCACCGGCAGCGTCAAGGACCGGATGGCACAGGCCGTGATTTCGCGGGCGGAGGAGGACGGTCGACTGAAGCCCGGAGACACCGTCGTCGAGTACACGGGTGGCAGCACAGGGACCTCGCTTGCATTGGTTTGCGCCGCCAAAGGCTACCGTCTCCAGATCGTCAGCTCCGATGCGTTCAGCCAGGAGAAGCTGGATCACATGGCGGCACTGGGTGCTGAGCTGACGCTCGTCCCGAGCGAAGGAGGTCTCACCACCAAGAAACTGATCCTGGACATGATCGAAGCCGCCCGTGGGTTGAGCCAGGAGCCTCATACCTACTGGAGCGACCAGCTCAACAACCAGGACAGCATCGCGGGCTACTACTCGCTGGGCGAGGAGATCTGGAGTCAAACGCAGGGGGAGATCGACGCCTTTGTTCATTGCGTGGGGACGGCGGCTTCTTCGCGCGGGGTCGCCACGGTGCTGAAGCGATACAAACCGAGTATCAAGATCGTCGCTGTCGAACCCGCAGAATCCTCGGTGTTGCTGGCAGGGCCGGCCGGCCCGCACAAGATCGAAGGAGTCGGGATTGGCTTCACTCCTCCACTCTGGGAGCCGACTCTCGTGGACGAGATCCTGCCGGTCAGAACAGACGACGCGAAGGACATGGCGAGGCGCATCGCGCGGGAGGAGGCCCTCTTCGCGGGCACGTCTTCCGGAGCGAACGTCGTCGCCGCGATTCGAGTCGGAGAGCGGCTCGGGCCGAATGCCAGGGTGGTCACGCTGATGGCCGACTCTGGCCTTAAGTACTTGAGCACTGATGTGTACCGGAGAAGATGAGACACGGTCTCGATCACCACGGGGTGGAACCGATTACACCAGGCTGCCTGCGCCGAAAGATGATGGGAGGAGCTGTTCCTGCTCTGGGTGATGGCGGGTGCTGTGCAGGGGTACGCTCGTCGAGCTGTTCAATCGCGATGGTTTTAGACAACCGGGCAAGCCGCCTAACGCGCGCATGCAGCCGACCGCACTCGGTGCGATGGTGGGGCGCCGAAGCTGAGGCAGAGCTGTTTACCCACAAGATAGGGCATCAAGCTTCCTGGTGAGATATGATGGGGGATTATCGAGAGCACTGGTGGAGAGGGGCACGCGGCGAATGGCTTGTTGTCGCCCAGGTGGCCCTGATCGGGCTGGTGTTCTTTGGTCCCCGCACGGTGTTTGGCCAACCCGCATGGTCGTTCCCCTTCGCGGCGGTGTGTCCGATCGCCGGTGGCGCGCTCATGTTCGCGGGGGGTGCCCTGTTGCTGGCAGGGCTCGTCAGGTTGGGTCCCGGCTTGACGCCGTTGCCGTATCCGAAGGAGGGTGCGCGGCTCGTCGAGACCGGGCCGTTCGCGCTCGTCCGTCATCCCATGTATAGCGGCGGGCTCGTGCTCGCGCTGGGCTGGGCGGTGTACGTTCGGGGTTGGCTCACCGTGGGGTATGTCGTCGTGCTGTTCCTTTTTCTCGACCGGAAGTCCACGCGCGAAGAGAGGTGGTTGACAGACAGGTACCCCACTTACGGCGACTACCAGCGGCGTGTGCGCAAGCTTGTTCCGTTCATCTACTGACCGTGGCGGGAATTCTCGCGCGGGCGCTTGGCCGGCGCCATGGACAAGAGCGCGCTGGGCGGGTAAGGCGCTGAGCGTTAGGCCGCAAGTGAATCGTTTATTCAACAGGGAGACTCCATGGAACCCCTCTCGACTTCGGGGCGGACTGAATCAATCAACGATATAAAGATGTACTTCGAGATTCGCGGAGAAGGCGAGCCGCTGGTTCTTTTGCATGGCGGGGGTGGAATAGGCGCTAATTGGGATCTGATCTTCAAAGAGCCCCCGAAGGGCTACCGGCTGGTGATCCCGGACCTGCGAGGTCACGGAAGATCGACCAATCCGTCTCCGGAGTTTACCTTCCGTCAGGCGGCTAAGGATGTGCTCGGACTGCTGGACCGTCTCGGTATCGAACGATTCAAGGCGATTGGCCTGAGCCTTGGGGCCAAGACACTCCTTCACATCGCCACTCAGCAACCGGATCGGGTTGAGGCCATGGTGCTGGTGAGCGCGACCCCCTACTTTCCTGAGCAGGCCCGCTCCATCATGCGCCAGTTGACGCCTGAAAATCGAAGCGAAGCGGAGTGGCAACAAATGCGGCAATGGCATAAACAGGGCGATGAGCAGATCCGGAAGCTGTGGAACCAGATGAATGCGCTCAAGGACAGTTATGATGACATGAATTTCACGCCGCCTTACCTCCAAACGATTACGGCCCGCACCCTGATTGTCCATGGCGACCGGGATCCTTTGTATCCCGTCAACCTGGCGATGGAAATGTATGCAGCGATCCCCCGCTCGTATCTATGGATTGTTCCGAACGGCGGGCATGGCCCCATCTTCGGCGAGATGACCGGGCGTTTTGTCGAAACGGCGGTGACTTTCTTGCGCGGGGAATGGGCAGGACAGTAACATGGATGCGCCGCCTTAGGCCGCAAGGACTCACATGGGCACCTTTCTGATTCCGCTGCTCCTCGGATTCACCTTTGACTCCGCCAGCGCCTTCACAGCGGCTTTTTCTCGTCGTTGGGGCGAAGAACGCGGCCAGTGGGCAACCTTCGTCTTGCGCAATGTCCTGGGAGTTCCCCTGTGGGTAGTCGGCCTCGGTCTGGCCGTCCGCTCCCCCTCGCCCATGCTCTTCGTGCCCCCCGCGTTACTGGAGAAGGTTGGCTGGGTGCTTCTCGCCGCCGGGTGTGGCATCCAGTTGCTGGCTCTCACGTCCTTACGTGGGCGAGCCGCCAAACCCTCGATGGCGGATGTCCTGGTCGAACATGGTGTATACGGTCACATCCGCCATCCGATTTACGCCGCGCTCCTCCTCGAGTTTGTGGCTCTGGTCCTCGTGAAGCCACGCCGCACGGTGGCCCTGGCCTGCGCCCTCGGTATACTGTGGGCCCTCGTCCAGGCGCGGCTGGAAGAAGTGGACTTGCTTCAGCGAATGCCTGCGTATCGCGAGTACCTGGCGCGGGTACCCAGGTTCATGCCGCGCTTTCGCACTCAGAGGAGCAAGTGAGACCGACCCGACATCCTTTGCAGCTGCTTAACAAGGGCATGCAACTGACATGCTCACCGGGCCCTCCTTGTCGTCCGCTGACACCCAGCCAGCGGCGCGGCCGGCTCGTACGCCGCTTAAGCGATGTCCATCATACTGACGGGCAACTCCATTGACAGATCACAGCACTGTTCAGGACGAAGTTCCCAATCGCCGCCGAGCGGCGATCGATCTCATCGTTGTCATCGCCTTCTTTCTTGTCTGTTCGGCCGCCCTGCCCGGGTTGGATCCACTGTTGCGGCAGGGCCGGGGTCTCGCCGGGGTCTTTGCCCTCGCGGGATACCAGTTTGTGTGTGAGGGCTTGGCCCTGCTCTTCATCATGATCGTTCGGCACGAGCGACTTGCTAGGTACGGATTCACCCGGCGCAACGCCGGCAAGTCGGTCGCCCTGGGACTGGCACTGGCTGCAATCTTGGATCTGGCGATGTCGTGGCAGGCCGGGGCGCTCCTGTGGATTCCCCTGCGCCGGCACTCGGCGACGCGCATGTCCTTGTCCGCCGGCCTGCCAGCGAGTGTCGTGGGACTTGCCATCACGGTGGCCGTGTGGGGCTTCGTGGAGAGTTTCTTCGGAGTCTTCTTTTCCAGGAAGCTCAATGAAGCCCTTGGCCGCAGCGGCCGCGGGTGGCTTTCCGCAGGAGCTCTCGGGTTCGCATTCTTCAACGGCTTGATTCACTTCGCGATTGGCCAGGGATTTCGGGGCTTCATCACGAGTTTTGCATCCGGATATGCCATTGCGGTGATCCCCGCAGTAACGGAGAATGCCTGGGGGAGCGCAGTTGTTCAGATCCTGACGAACGCTGTGGGGAGGCTGTGAATGCGCAGGCTGGTGGGCACTCCGGTTTTTAGGAAGGGAATCATATGAGGACGAGCTTGGAGATTGTGGCATCAGCATTGCTTCTCTTTGGTTCGATGATTGAAGGAGCTGGCGCGCAAGTGCCTTCGCCCGAGAAATCCTTGCAACCGCTTTGGGAACTGAACCTGGGGAAGCCAATTTATGGAATTGCGTTGTCCTCACGAGGATCGTGCATCGCCATGGCGACTGACGATGAGGTTGATGTCCGGGACCGGACGGGTCACCCAGTTTGGGAATGGAATTTCAGAAGTATGAATCGTTACATTGTCGCCGGCAGGATGGCCGTTTCGCCGTCTTGCGATATGGTTGCTCTGAATGGAGACCCGGGGTACCGGTATACCTGGATTGCTCACCGTGATGGACGCAGGATGTCCATCCGAAGCAAGTCAACCCCACTGGGACTCGCGATCAGCCACCACGACAACCTGGTTGCCATCGGGACAGGCGGAGGGAGCCTCTCGCTTTATGCCGCGGATGGCAAGTTGCGTTGGAGGCGAGTACTCATGGATGGGGCCCCTATCGGTGCAGACCTTTCATTCTCTGAGGACGATAAAGCCATCCTGGTACATAGCATAAGTGCTCTTCTGTCGATCAATGGGGATATCAAATGGGTTAATTGGTCAAGCAATATGCGCGCTGCCAGGGATCTCAAGACATTTATCGCCTCCAGGGAGCCACCGCATGGCCCCGGTCTCGGCCTCATCATAGCTCTCGATCAGAATGGAAAGGAACTCTGGATGAAGGTTTCGTCTTTACCGGAGGCTGCGATCTCCCTCTCCGGCGATAAAATTGCTTCCTGGGTCAATGACAATCAAGATCCCACTGAGGAAGATGGCTATCACCCCGATGATCAGGAGGGAGAGTTTCAGATCCTCTCACGGCGGGGTGACGTCCTCAAGACCTTGCCAATTGAAGGACGACCGATCGCTTTCTCCTCCGATGGACACCATCTGCTGATCATGAAACCCCCTGACCTGAGCCTCTTCGATCTTGAAGGGAACCCGCTCTGGCGCATCCCCGTGTCAGACCGGTCAGGGGTGATTACGACTGGGAATTTGAAGGTTATCCTCGTGTATGACAGGGGCGGACAAGGGCTTTCCTGGTTCGAACCGAATAATTAGGTCGCATTCGGAGGTCATGCATTGAGCACTTGTAAGAGGCAGATATCATTACAGAAGATTTTACAATAGAGTGACAACTGTTGCTGGATGAAAATTGACCCGTTCAAGCTTTGGTAGCCGCCCCGATCCATCGGGGCGGGCTTTTCCCTGCCGGTCGCAAGAGCCCGTGATCTCCGCCACGGCGGAAGCGGATCACGGCTACCAAAGCTAGAGACATCCATGAATCTTTTATTCGCATTAGTTATTGCGCTTGTGATCCAGGCCCCCAACAGCGGCCAAAACTCCGCCTCCCCCATAAAGAATAATCCCACTCCGAATCCTGTCATCCTTAGCATTGGAGCGGCCGAGGGAGATGTTCCCCCACTGAGTGGCGGCATAGTTGGCCAGCGGACGGTTCGCTTTACAGTTACATTTGAAAACACAAGCAAGAAATCGATCTGGATCGATGCCTACACTCCTGACAAGCCCACTTATCATATTGAAACTCGCGGTAACGCCGCCGAAGAATGGAAACCCTATTTTCTGGGCTGGTGTGGAGTCGGGCTCAAGAAGTTTGAGATCCACCCTAAAACATCTCATCATTTCACAGTCCTGATTGATGAGAAGTACCTGCGCAACGAACTTCGCGTCCATGTGTACTACTACGCCAATCTCGCAGGCGCGATTGTCAAGCGGGCCGTCTCTCGCCCCTGGGTGATACCGGATCTCAAAACGCAGTCCAGCTTGCGGGTCAATTCGCCCGCCTGAAGGGATGGCGAGGAGGGTGCCCATGGCTAGGCGGACTTTGGGTAAGGAGAGCTTATGGGAAACAGGTTCGGTTCAGATATACTGATTCAAGCAGAGGATCCGAGGAAAGCGGCTGCATTTTACGTTGAGGAGCTCGGGTTCGAGATCACTGACGAGACTCCCAACATGATCAGCTTGCATGGCCGGGATATTAATTTATTCATCGAGCGCGGCCCGGCGCTTGGCCCGGTGCTGGAAGTGACGGTGGAAAATGTCGAAGAGGCCAAAGCCCGGCTGCTGATGAAAGGCTGCAAGATAATCAAGGACGAGCCGGATTTTCCTAGATGCTATGTCAAAGATCCGTTCGGCCTGGTTTATAATCTGACCAGTTAAATCAAGACGCGCCTGATAGACTCCTGTCGGTATTCCAACATCATTCGCACTGGTCCAAGGCCGGCTAACCACCGCCTGCACCTGGCTGATGCGGGAAGCAAGAGCGCGCCAAGAGGGTGCCGCACCAGACACGGGAGGAGGAAATGCCAGAGGATCAATATATCTCCGGTATCGGAGGCTGGCTTTTGTTCTTAATCATCATTCTTATGCTTCTCGCTCCCGCTACGGGGTTGGGGAAACTAACGAATGAATTTCAAGATGCTGAAAAGAAGTTTCCTCTTTTGGCTGTCAATAGCCAATGGATACATTACAAGCAGGTTTCCTGGTTGATCTTTGCTGTTACGGCGGCCGTTGGTTTTTCGGCGGGATATCGGCTATGGAAAATCCATGCCGCCGAATCCGTACGTTTCGCTATTTTGGCTCTTTGGATTTCTGGGCCTCTTGGAAACTTTCTTTACCTGGTGGCGACCCTGGTGATCTTTGGCCCGCGAGCGAGTGCGAGCGCCGTACCCAAGATGCTCGGCGCAACTATGACGTCGTGTATTGCCGCGGGCTTATGGACGGCATATTTAACGAGGTCTTTTCGAGTGAGAAACACTTACAAAACGAGTTTCAGCACTGGTGTAATCAAATAGCATCTGAGGAATGGGTGGGGCGGAGCTGGTGTGATGAATGAGTGTTTCCTGTTCTTTCAGCGGATACGCCACACACGGGCGGATAAGGCCGGTCGCTTATGGCCTTGCTTCCTCATATGTAATCGCTGACTATTAAGTGGGTGCAGGTCAATTCCCTATTCTCAGAGCCTGGGGCTCGGGGGCAAAATAGTGCCGGTTCGTCCAAGGAACGGCTCTAGCGCGTCCGTCCTGCCGGTTCATATGGCTAAGGTGTATCGCACGTTAGGCACTCCTACTCTGTTCTAAGATTCTCGCACAAGGAGAATTCCATGCACCGATCAACTCTGTTGCTGCGTCTTCTTGCACTCGTCGCTCTACTCGGTTTCGCTGCCTTTTCCTCCACCGCACAACCTCAGATTTCAACTGATCTGCGGGAAAAGATAGATAAGCTTGCTGCAGAGACTCTGGCCAAGACCGGCGTCCCGAGCGCCTCGGTGGCGGTGGTGAAAAATGGCCAGATGATCTACGTCAATGCATACGGTGACGCGCGGATCGAGCCCCGAACTGCAGCCACGCCGGAGATGCGGTACAGCATCGGGTCCATCAGCAAGCAGTTCACGGCCACCGCAATCCTCCTGCTGCAGGAACAAGGCAAGCTCTCGCTCGACGACCCTGTGGCCAGATTTGTCCCCGATCTCACTCGGGCTGACGAAGTCACGATTCGCGAACTGCTTTCTCACACTTCGGGATATCAGGACTATTGGCCTCAGGACTATGTGATGCCCATGATGCTGCAGCCTGTCACACCGCAGAAAATCCTGAATGGGTGGGCGCGTAAGGCGCTGGATTTCGATCCCGGGACAAAATGGGAATACAGCAATACCAATTACGTGATCGCGGGGCTGATCGTGGAGAAGGTGAGTGGAATGCCATTGCTGCAGTTTCTTCGCGAGAAGGTTTTCACGCCCCTTGGAATGAAAAGCGTCGCCACCATTGATGGGGAAAAGCTCGGGGAGACCGACCCGGTTGGCTACTTGCGATATGCCCTGGGCCCACCCCATCCTGCACCGAAGGAGGGCAAAGGGTGGCTTTTTGCCGCGGGAGAACTCGCCATGACGGCGCAGGACCTCGCCCAATGGGACATATCCCTTATCGATCAGAAGCTGATGAAGCCGTCTTCTTACCATGAGTTGGAGACTGAAGTTCTGCTTAGAAACGGATTGGGCACACAATACGGTCTTGGCGTCTCTGTCAACCTCCAGGCGGGACATCGTGCTTTGTCTCATGGAGGTGGTGTGTCCGGCTTTAACGCCGAGAATATCGTCTTCCCCGATGAACACGCGGCCGTTGCCGTCCTCACCAACCAGGACGCCGCCCGGGCCGCCAGCCAAATTGCACGGGGCATCGCTCCTCTCTTGCTCGCGACCGAAGATCCTGCTGCAGCACAGAAGCTCGGGCAAGTCCGTAAGATCTTCGAGGGACTTCAAAATGGAAAGATTGATCGCTCGCTCTTCACGGATAATGCAAACAGCTACTTCAGCGAACAGGCGCTGAAAGACTTTGCCGGCAGCCTGGCTCCTTTGGGAAAGCCGCAGGAATTCAACCAGGTTAATAAGACCCTCCGCGGAGGCATGACACTTCGCGTGTATCGGGCAAAATTCGCTCAAAAGAACCTGCTTGTTTGGACCTTCGAAATGCCCAACGGCAAGCTGGAGCAGTTTCAGGTGGCGGCACAAGAGTGAGGTACCTTGTCGACGACTGCGGCCCCTCCTCGATCCGTCAAGGCTTGCGATTGATACTTTGGGCCAAGGATGAGCACCTCGTGAGACAATACCGATCAGGATCTAACAATCAGGGGTATCGAATTCGGGGGGTGGGAGGCTTACCGGCAGGCGCAATAAAAAGAAACGTCCCGAGCAGGGTACTCACCGGGCGCTAAGTCGCACTCGGGGCACTCAAACTTGCTTATCGCTCGCAACTCCACAATGAGCCTTTCATGATGAACCGGGCAAGTGGCCCATTTGAAAAAAAATTAGTCCCTCAGGCACAAGACGACGCAGCCGGTGGACCGCTCGAGGAAGACGCGTGCAATGTGAATGAGTTTCAACGACCCCCAATCAACAAGTTTCCAGCGAGGGAGCCCCTTTATGCCTGAAACAAGTGACAAAGCAAAAGCAATTGGAGGAATAGCCGTCATTTTGGGGATGGTTACTGGGATTGCCAGCTTGATCTCCGCATACCTTGCGTTTTTCAGCGGTAACTGGGTGGGTACAGGGGCCTGTCTTGGCGCAGCGGGGCTGGCGTTTGGACTGATCGCCAATGCATTGTGGCGAGATTAGCATTGACTGACAAATCGTGAACCGGGCTGCTCAAGGAGGAAGTTAAAATGAAAACTAAACCTTGGATGAGGATAGGCTCAATCGCGATATTGTTGTTTTCCAGCTTTGCTGCCCAGGCGCAATCTTCCAAACGCCCGGAGATTCTGAAACAGATCGAAACTCTTCGCAGTCAATTGAAGGTGCTTGAGGATTCTTACCTTTCTCCCTCTGAACAAGAGCTTGCTGCCTATGCGAGCCTTCTGCGTCAGCCGGACACAGGTTTGATCCGTTTACTGCCTCGAGAGAAGTATGACAATCCGGACAAATTAACCATCCGCGGCGGAGGGGCCTATTATTCCTTCAGTCATCTCACTCACGAATACGGGTATGGAAGTGACATTGAATTGCAAGGAAACCAATTATCGGTCGGATTCGCCGGGGCCGATTTTGGAATGATCGCCAGAATCGAATCGACATCGCTAGAGAAGTTAACTCTTGGGAGCTCCGGGGTTGCGTTCCTCTCCGGATATGTACCGCCCAATGAGATCCAAAAAGCCCGGTCTGAATTCAGGCGATTTAGTGAAGGCGTGAGAGATGCAGGTACGGTATACAGAAGTCGTGTCCCTCTGGCTGTCGGTGCAACCTATGTTCTTCGGTCGATCAACTACCACAGTTCGGACGTCCTTGTAGGGCTCCATGTGGTGAGCACGGATGACGACGGGAGCGCAGTCATTGCCTGGAAAATGTTGAAGAAATATCCGGTGCCCAGCTTAGATTGAACGAGGTGAGGATCGTGGTAAAGCGAGGCGGCAAGGTACTGCATTGCACCCGTGGGGGGAGAGGGTTTGTGCGACTGTCCCCATGGGGTCTGTGGTCGCGTTTGATGTTGAATCCAAGGAGGAATTCATGGTCGAACTGATCTCACTCTGGATGCCGATTGTCCTGTCCGCGGTGATTGTGTTTGTGGCGAGTTCCATCATCCATATGGTGCTGCCTTTTCACCGCGGCGATCTTCGCAGTGTTCCCAAGGAAGACGAAGTCATGGAGGCGCTTCGCCGGTTCAATATCCAGCCGGGTGACTACGCCGTTCCGTGCGCCGGGTCGATGGAAGGCATGAAGAAGCCGGAGTTCATCGAGAAAATGAAGGCGGGCCCGGTACTCTTCATGACCGTCGTGCCGAGCGGTCCACCCTCGATAGGCGCAAGTCTTGTCCTGTGGTTTCTATATTCGATTGTCGTCAGTGTGTTTGCCGGATACATCTCAGGCCGCGCGCTGCCCGTTGGAGCAAATTACCTGGCGGTCTTCCGGTTTGCAGGGTGCACGGCATTCATCGGCTATTCGCTCGCCCTGCTTCAAAATCCCATCTGGTACAAGCGCAACTGGGGGACCACGGCGAAGTCGATGATTGATGGTCTCGTGTACGGTCTCCTGACGGCCGGGACGTTTGGTTGGTTGTGGCCGCGGTAATGATACCTGATTGACCGAATCAGAGGCAGGAAAAAATTTCCAATGCTGAACGGGTTTGAGCGCAATTGGCGAAGCCCGAACGGGATGTGCACCCGATAACCCGGTGTTGCCACTGGGGATGACTTCGTTTATTGAGGGGCCCCACTACTTGATGCCACGACCGCAAGCCGACTGCGGTGGAGGACTGATGGAGGATTGGAGCAAGGTCCGGGTCTTCGGCACACGTCCCGAAGGCGGGACCTGTGTGATACGGCCCAGCGCCTACGGAGTCGTCGAGGACACAGAAGGGCGGCTCGCGGTCGTCTGCACTCCTCACGGGAACTTCCTTCCGGGAGGGGGCATCGAGGACGGAGAGACCCCGGAAGAGACGATCAAACGGGAGGTGCTTGAGGAGTGCGGCCTGCGCGTCGTCCTCGGGGCGTGGACAATCCGCGCGGTTCAGTTCGTTTACTCGGAGTCGGAGAACACTCACTTCGAAAAGCGGAGCATCTTCATCGAAGGCGCGCTTGAGTACTCTTTCAGGACCAAATCTGAGGCGGACCACGAACTTGTCTGGGTCAACTCCGATATGGCGGTTCAGTTTTTTTCGCGCCAGAGCCACTGCTGGGCAGTCGAGCAGTGGAGGGTCTACAATCCCCGCCGATAAAGGGGCTGGATGTCCGCGCGGGTTGTCAGGCTGACTACATTCAGGAAGATCGGGATTTGATCGGGCGTCGATATGAAAGGGGCCAATTATGAGGGATGGGATTCTATTGGGCCGCGGTCGGCAACTGAGCGAGCTCTCGCGGCAAACATGGGAACAAGATCTGGCGAAAGTACCTGAACATATGGCAGCACGGTTGGCCTTCATGTCGGAGGCACATCATCGCGTCCGCTCCTGGGTCGTCCAGCAACTGCCGTACCAGAACGCCCCCATTCCAGTGGAGCTCATTGCGCGGGCCCTGAGCCTATCCGAGGCAGAAGTAATGACTCTCCTGGACGATTTGGAGCGGCACCTGTTTTTCCTGGTACGCGACGCCCAGGGTTCGGTGAGCTGGGCCTTTCCCGTGACGTTAACTGCAACCCCGCACGCGCTGAGATTCAGTACAGGTGAACAGTGCTTTGCCGCTTGAGCGGAGGACGCGATAGCGGCGTCCTTCGTCGAGGGACGATTACGAAACGAGCCGGTGACGGTTTCCATTCAAACTGCTTGTGGGCACTGCGGCCAACCCCTGTGCATGACCGTGAATAGCGAGATGCAGTCAACGGTCGATGACCCGAGCGCAAGGCCGATGGTCTTTGAGCCGCAGGTGGATTGGGCGACCTTCCGGGAGCCGAACATCGTTCACGCGTATTGAAGGCGCTCGATCTTCTTCTGGTCAGAAGAACACGCGCGGGTCTATCGGGAGCAAATGCAGCAGGTGGATGGAGTTTACCTGACATTGGAGCAGAGTGCCTATTCAACTCCTATCGTTCAGGGAGCATTGTTTGGGTTCCGGTGAATCAGGCTGGTCGCACTCCGATCCGATCAAGGAGTCCTACCTATCCATATGGCGAAGAACCTTTACATGGTGGTTGAGAATTTTCGAGGCGGCGATCCGGTCCCGGTGTACCGCCGGTTCCGCGAGCGAGGCCGCCTCGCGCCAGTTGGTCTGCGATACATCGATAGCTGGGTTGCGGCGGACTTCAGCCGATGTTACCAGCTGATGGAGTGTGAGGATCGGCGGCTGTTTGAGCACTGGATCTCCCACTGGGAGGACATCGTTCAGTTCGAGATTGTACCCGTTGTAACATCTCCTGAAGCAGTCGAAGTCATTACTGCGAAGTTGTGACGGGCCATTTCGGATTGATCCAGAGATACACGGCTCGATGCGGCGAATTGAAGATTCTGCGCCACGGGATGGGTTGGTAGATGGCGGCCAAGCGAATAGGAGGGTGATATGCCTGTAGAGTTTGAACCGGTCTTTAAGAGATTGCGGGCGATCCTGCAAAAGCATTCAACGGTTCTTTCAGTGACGGATGACAGCCCGCGTCGCTATTGTCTCGGAGCCCCGGCTAGCCCTAAAATGAAAAGGCCGATTCCGGTCGCGTGGACTGAAATTGGGAAGAATTATGTGAGTTATCACCTCATGCCGGTCTACGCCTGTCCCCAGTTACGCGACGGCATGTCGGAAAAGTTGAGAGCACGGATGCAAGGCAAGTCGTGCTTCAACTTTAAGGTCGCTGATGAAATGCTCTTTAAGGAACTGGAAGAACTCACCGTACGAGGATTTGCAATGTTCAGAAAGGCAGGATACATACCTGAGAAGAAATAGTCCGACGTTTTGTGACGATGTGGCTGAGGCCATCCACCGCGACAGAGGAAGTCAGAAGTCGGAGGTCAGAAGTCAGAAGGAAGGCACACCCTCTGTCGTGGAATCTTCGAGGCTAGGGGTTAAAAACTTAGATTCTTACATTCGACTTCCGACCTCAGACTTCTGACTTCCGACTTCTGACTTCAGTATCCAGAACACGAATTCTTCGATGTAGCCACGAATCACAAGCTATCGACTTATTTGAACTCATGAATCCCTGCGATGCCGAGGGAGATTTACATGACAATTAATGGCGCGCTATCCATCCTGGAGAATCTGGAAAAAGACATGAAGGGGTACCAGTTCGAAGCCGAGAGCTGTGAAAGAAAAATCAATCCCTCTTTTGCCCTGCTGGCGATGAACGCCTTGCAGACTTATTTGGGAGGGGATGTGCTCGCCGCGCAAGCTGGGTTCCAAACCCTCGCGGAAGAGCTGGCAGCACGCCAACGCTCGGCCAGCGCGGCAGCCCCATCGTCCCATTGATGAAAAAAGAAGAGGGCCGGCGACGGCAAGCCGAAGGCCTGCCGTCCGGCAACGCGAGATCAGTGACCAAGCCGCTTAGTCTCTCCGGACCCCTGGAGAACGTCACTATTTTTAATCGTTATCGATAATTCGCTCCGAGGCAATCATTGAGGATAAGGTTGAGTTGGAAGTTCTTTGCCACCTCGATTCTGATTCAGACATTGTCCCTGCTGGTGCCGACCTTCCCGGCCGCACAGCAGAGCGGGATCAAACCGTCCACCCCCGACCAGATCGAAGCTGAATTCCTCTCCGTTCCGTGTAAGAACGAGGAACGATTGGGCGCCGCGAAGTCTCTTTTCGCGAAGATGGGAGTGCCTCTCTCAGAGATATCTCCCGAGGAATTTAACCATGTCGAAAATCTGGTTATTCGCAAGGAGGGAACTTCGAAAGAGGTCATTGTGATTGGGGCCCATTATGACAAAACGCCGGCAGGTTGCGGGGCACTGGATAATTGGACAGGGATTGTCACTCTGGCGCATGTGTATAAGAGTCTGAAAAACGTCCCACTCAAGAAGACGGTCTTGTTTGTGGCCTTCGGCAAGGAGGAAAAGGGTCTGCTCGGATCACGGGCCATGGCCGCGTCGATCCCTCCTGATCAGGTTGGCCATTACTGTGCGATGATTAATGTCGATAGCCTGGGTATAGTGGCTCCGCAGGTGGACGATAGCGTGTCAAGTAAGAGCCTGGAGGGGTTAGCTGCTGATTTGGCCAGGGAGATGAAGATCCCATTCGGGCACGCCCCTATCGAAAACGCCGAGGCCGACTCCAGTCCTTTTCTTCGGAAAACAATTCCTTCGGTCACCATTCACGGAATGCCAAATGAGTGGGCGACCATACTTCATAGTCAAAAGGACCAGCCCGCGAAGGTCAACCCGATGAACGTCTATCTGGGATACCGGCTCGCCTTGGCCATGGTGATCCGGGTGGATCAGTCCTCGTGCAGCGCATTCAGGTAAAAGTGAGTGGCTAATATACACGCCTCCCTCAATCGACTTACAGCATCCGAAATTTCAAATTTGAGATCTGGAGCCGACTTGCGGAGGATTTGAAGAACACCACCAACGATGGAACCTGCTAGAGCCCCGAGGCATTGAACGCCGGCGGGGGATCGCACGGGGGCGGAGAAAGGGGTCAAGAAGAGGCGAAACGAAGGCTTACTGTGATTTATCCACCCGCTACTTCTCGCTCCCATCGCCGGGGCAATCCGCTTTACAATCCCCGGAGAAAGGGATAATTTTCACTTCGCACATCACAGTTCAGCTCGACAGGGTTTTATCCACCATGCCTCCCGAACCCTTTTCTCGTCTTTATTCTCCTCTCGGGGATTGTGGATAAGACACTATTCCCAATGTGAAAAATGGAGGAACCATGAAGCCCTCACTCAAGCCAGGAATTGAACATACCTTTACCTTCCGCGTTTCCAAGTTGAAAACAGTGCCTGCGCTTTATCCTGAAGCGCCAGAGTTCCAGGAAATGCCCGAGGTCTTTGGAACGGGATTTATGGTCGGGTTCCTGGAGTGGGCATGTATCAGAGCAGTTAATCCTCACCTCGACTGGCCTGAAGAGCAAACGGTGGGAACTCACATCAATGTGAGCCATGTGGCGGCGACACCTCCCGATTTTGATGTGACGGCCCGCGTCAAGCTGACGGGGGTTGACGGGCGTCGCCTGACGTTTGAGGTGGAGGCGAGTGACGGGATCGATCTAATCAGCAAAGGCACACTCGAACGTTTCATCATTAATAGGACGAAGTTTGTTGAAAAGGTCAATCAAAAGGCCCAGAAAAGAAAGATGTAACAACCGTGCATGTTACACCCGCGAAAAGGATGGTGTTGTCCGTCTCTCTGGCATGATCGCCTGGCGGCCATTCCCTAACCGGCAGGGAGTATTTGAGGGAGTATAATGGACGACTAGACTCCAGAGGAGTGACAATCATCAGGTAGAAGGAGGAGAAGGCAATGAGTTTGAGAGTGACGATTACCCCCGAACAACCCTTCGTACTCAGCACGCGGGAGGAGGGGATCTTAACCCTTGTGCTCAATCGTGGCGACCGTTTCAACCCGCTCTCCTCCGCGATGATCGCTGCGATACAGGCGGAGCTCGATGTGATCTCGGGCGATCCCGAAGTTCGAGTGGTGATTTTGGCGGGCGAGGGCAAAGGCTTTTGCGCAGGACACGACCTCAAG
This sequence comes from Terriglobia bacterium, assembly GCA_020072965.1. GTDB lineage: Bacteria > Acidobacteriota > Terriglobia > JAIQFV01 > JAIQFV01 > JAIQFV01. The sequence continues at coordinate 22,032 of JAIQFY010000003.1, forward strand.
GAGATGCGCGCCCATGTAGGGGACAAGACCTGGCAGCGGAAGCTATTCGACGATTGTAGCCGGATGATGCTGACGCTAACCGAATTGCCACAACCCGTGATTGCGCGGGTACACGGCATCGCGACGGCGGCCGGCTGCCAGTTGGTGTCGATGTGCGACCTCGCGGTGGCCGCGGATACCGCGACATTTGCCCTGCCCGGGGTTAACGTCGGGGTCTTCTGCTCGACACCTGCCGTCGGCGTGGCAAGAAACGTAAGCCGGAAACACGCCATGGAAATGTTGTTGACCGGCAAGATGATCGATGCCCAGACGGCCCATGCGTGGGGGCTGGTCAACAGTGTTGTCCCCCCGGACGCGCTCGACGCGGAGATCCATCGGTTTGCCGATCTCATCATTGCCCGAAGTCCGGCGGTGATCCGCCTCGGAAAGCAAACGTTTTACCGGCAGGTCGACCAACCGCTCGAGGCCGCGTACAACGTTGCTGGCGAAAGCATGGCATGTGGCCTGCTCCTGGAAGACGCTGCCGAGGGCCTGGATGCGTTCCTTGGCAAGAGGCCGGCCGTCTGGCGCGGAAAATAGAGCGAATTTCGGAAATAAAGTTACAAGGAGAGATCCTGAAACTCCGCAGTAGGGGCGCCCGCCTCGGCGGGCGCCCCTTTCGGGATGTGCAAATCTGTCCGGAGTGGTCGAGTCTAAGGCTTTACAAATCTTTCGTTACATAGACCATCGTATTTTCGATCTTCATTTCAAAATCACGTTTCTTGAACAGGGCGACCATCCGGCGGTTATCGGTGGTGGTTTGGGCCACGACCCGCTTCAGGTTCCATTTCCTGGCAATTTCCAGGCAAAAATCAGTGAGGGCCGTACCGAGCTCCTTGTTCTGCCAGGCATCGGCAATGAGGATGGCGTACTCCACGCTCTCATGGTCGGGATCGGCGATGAGTCGACCGACGCCTATAATTTTCCTCTTCCCCTCCTCCATGACCTCCGCCACAATGGCCACTTCCCGGTCGTAGTCGATATAACAGTAGCGGCTTGCAACCTCGTGGGTCTCCCAGTGGAAAAAATAACGGAACCGGTGAAAGAGGGATTCCTGCGAACAGCTGCGCAACAGATCGAACCAGAGGGGTTCGTCCTCGGGTTTGATAGGACGAAAGGTGACAGCGGCGCCATCGGGCAATCGTGCGACCTTTACATACTCCTCGGGATAGGGGTGAAGCGCCAGATGTGCGTAGCGGGTTTCAGAATGAAAGGTAATCTCCTTGTCGATGACTGCCCGGGCATCCAGCGCCAGGACATCTTCCGGTGAGACGACCAGCGGATTAATGTCCAACTCCTTGATCTCCGGATAATCGGCCGCGAGGTACGACAGGCGGATCAGTACGGCAATAAGCTTTTCAATGTTTTTGGGCCGGCTTCCGCGGTAACCGGTCAACAAAGGATAGATCTTCAGGGATTCGAGCATGAGCCTGGCCAGGCGTTCATTGAGGGGCGGGAATCCCAGGGCCCTGTCGGCAAAGAGTTCAGCGCCTGTCCCGCCCATTCCGGCCAGGATGACAGTGCCGAAGATCGGATCTCTCTTTATTCCCAGGATCATCTCGAGCGCATCCTTGGTCCGGGCCATTCGCTGGACGGTAACGCCCTCGATGCCCGCATGCGGCGCCTTCTCCTTCGCGTTGCGGATGATGCGATCGAAGGCTGCCCTGACCATTTCTTCATCATCCAGATCAAGCACCACGCCGCCCACATCGGTCTTATGGGTTATGTCGGGAGACAATATCTTCAGGACAACGGGAAATCCGATCTTCCGCCCAATCTCCACGGCCTTTTCGGCATTTCCGGCGGGATAAGGTGTAGTGGAAGGGATCCCGTAGGATTCCAGCAGGGATTTTGATGCTTCTTCAGAAAACACCGTTCCGACGGCTGGCAACTTTGCGGCAAATTCTTCCCGCAGCTTCTCACGATCCACTGAAAACTCGACCGGGATATCCTTGGGGGTCTCGTACAATATTTCCAGGTTGCGGGAATAATGAACCAGGGTCATAAAGGCCCGAATGGCCTGCTCGGGGGTCTGGTACGCCGCCACGCCGGCATCGTTGAGCATCTTGATGCCCTCACGCATGCTGGCTCCGCCGAGCCACGCGGCCAGAATGGGCTTCGTGGTTTCAGGCACCAGCAGGCTGATCTCTTTGGCCGTGGCGATCGTATTGGTCATGGCCTGCGGGGTGATGATCACCAGCACGGCATCCACACCGGGATCCTCGATCACGATCTGGGTGGCCCTGGCGATACGTTTGGAACGTGCGTCTCCCAGCACGTCCACGGGGTTGCCGTGTGACCAGAAGGGCGGAAGATTCTCATTGAGCGCGGCCATGGTTTTTTCCGTCAATTGCGCCAGAACGCCTCTGAGGGAGATGAGCGTGTCGGTCGCCATGACGCCCGGTCCGCCGGCGTTGGTGATGATCCCGAGGCGGGGGCCCCGGGGGAAACGGTTCCGCCCGATGAGTTCAGCCACGTCGAAGATGTCGCCGATGTCGTACACTCGGGCCAGGCCGACCCGCTGGAATGCGGCGTCATAGATGGCATCCTCTGAGGCCATGGCGCCCGTATGTGATGCCGCAGCCTCCGCCGACTCAGGAAAGCGTCCGGATTTGTAAACGACAATGGGCTTCGTTCGCGCAAAGGCGCGGGCCGCGGCCATGAATTTTCTGGCCTGCTGGATGGATTCAACGTACAGCAAGATGGACTGAGTGTTCTCGTCCTCCCCAAGAAAATCGATCAGGTCCCCGAACTCCACGTCGAGACCATTGCCCATGGAAACGAAATAAGAGAAGCCAATGTTGATTTCCATGGCCCAATCGAGCACGGAAGTGCAGAGCGCTCCCGACTGGGAAATGAAGGCCACGCTCCCAACCTTGGGCATGCCGGTGGCAAAACTGGCGTTGAGTTTGCGGGCGGGAACAATGACGCCGAGACAGTTGGGCCCGATGATCCTCATGTCTTCAAACTTTCGCTTCTCGACGAGAATCTGTTGTTCGAGTTTCTTGCCTTCTTCTCCAATTTCCCGGAATCCGGCGGACTGGATGATGATGCCCATGATGCCTGCTTCCCCGCACTCCCTGATCACTTGGGGCACTTGGTCCGCCGGGGTGCAGATGATGCCCAGTTCGGGGACGCGCGGAAGGCTCTTAAGGTCCGGAAAACAGGGAATTCCGAGGACCGCCTCCTGGGTCGGGTTGACAGGGTAAACAACTCCCTTGAATCCTCCCCCAATGAGGTTGTTGAGCGTCTTGCCGCTGACGCTGTTGGGATTGGTCGTGACGCCGATCAGGGCGATACGCTGCGGGTTGAAGATCTTGTCAAGGTTACGAATGGACATCGGTAGTCAAAACAAGAAAACACCACCAAGGCGCAGCGGCACCAGGCGTTTGCGTCTCGGTGGTGTTGATTGAAGTTCCTCCCCAGTCGAGGCGGTTTACTACAAACCGTACATCTCCACGATTTCCTGTTTGGTCTTGCCCAGGATATTGAATTTCTTGCCGACCTTGATGAAAGCGCTCAAGGCTTTGTCGAGGTGATGGATTTCATGTCCGGCCGAAATTTGAGTCCGAATGCGGGCCTGCCCTTGTGGGACGACCGGGAAGAAGAAGCCGATGGCGTATATCCCTTCGTCATAGAGTGCCTTCGAAAGGTCCTGCGCGAGTTTGGCATTAAACAGCATCACGGGGACAATTGGCGTGTCGCCTTCCTTCAAGACAAAGCCGGCTTCCGTGAGACCCTTTCTCCAATAAGCGGCATTTTTTTCCAGCTTGTCCCGCCGCTCCGTGCTGGCGGCAAGAATCTCAAGAACCTTGAGAACTCCAGCAACAACCACCGGAGCGATGGTGTTCGAGAAGAGATAGGGGCGAGCTTTCTGCCGGCACATTTCCACCAACTCCTTTCGCCCGGAGACGCAGCCGCCGGAGGCTCCTCCGAGGGCCTTCCCGAAGGTGGTGGTAATGATGTCGATCTTGCCAACCACGCCGCATCTCTCGTGCGTTCCGCGGCCGGTCTTTCCAATAAACCCTGAAGCATGCGATTCATCCACCAGGAGCATAGCATCGTACTTTTCGCAAAGAGACACCATGAGATCCAGCTTGGCTGTATCCCCGTCCATCGAGAAGACGCCGTCTGTAATGACAATCTTCAAGCGTTTGTCGGAGTGGAGTTGGAGCTTTTCTTCGAGGTGACCCATGTCAGAATGCTTGTAGGTGTCATGGATGGCGCTACAAAGGCGAATGCCGTCAATAAGCGAAGCGTGCACCAACCGGTCGGAGATCATGACATCCTCTTTGGTGAGGATGGCCTCAAAGACCCCGGCATTGGCGTCCATGCAAGAGGGAAAGAGGAGGGTATCCTCCGTGCCCAGGAACGCCGTGACGTTTCTTTCAAGTTCGCGGTGAATATCCTGGGTTCCGCAAATGAAGCGGACGGATGACATGCCATAGCCGCGGGCGTCAAGTCCCTCGTGGGCGGCCTTCAACACGTCGGGGTGGCTGGACAGCCCCAGGTAATTATTGGAGCACATATTGATGACCTTCTTCAGAGAGGCCCCCGCCGGGTACTCCACTTCAATATCGGCCGCCTGGGGAGAATGGATGAACCGTTCCTGCTTGAAGATCCCTGCCTCCTGAATGCCTTTGAGCTGTTCCTTATAAAGATTGCTGACTCTCTCGCTATAAGCCATCGTTGATCCTCCTCAATATGAAACAGGTTCCCCGGCCCGGATGCCGGCCGGAGAGGAATCAGATCTGCGCCCCATCGGGGGGCGCGATGCCGCATTTATCCCTTCTTCTGAATGAATGCCTCCACGAGCGAGGTGATTTTGTTCACAGAATCGAACGCCTCCGGGGTCGCCTGGTCATCGGGGATCTGGATGCTATACTTGTTTTCCAGAAAGCGCTTCAAAGAAACCATGGAAAAAGAATCCACAATGCCGCCCGAGATGAGAGGGGTGTCGAAGTTGATGGGCTCGCTGTCATCTTCCAGGTATTCCTTCTTCACATAATTAAGAATGACGCCTTTCATATCGTCCATTTGAATTGCTCCTCGTGTGTGCTTCGTAAAGTTCTTGGTAGCCGGGATGCCATGATTTTTATGGCATCCCGGACATTTCCAAACTGCCACTCTTCTCGATTCCAATATCTCCGGGATGGACAAAAAACGTCCATCCCGGCTACCAGGACAATCCTGTCGGCGATAAGATGTTCAATCGTCTTCCAGGGTCGACGTATCGCCGATCTCCTCGCCCCATTCTTTAGCATGGAGGATGCGGCGCACCAGCTTTCCGCTGCGCGTCTTGGGTAATGACTTAAAAAACGCCATTTCCTGGGGCATGGCGAGCGGGGAGAGTTTTTTGCGGATGAAATTCATGATCTCCAGTTCCAGATCCTTGCTCGGCTCAAATCCCGGCTTCAGCGATACAAAGGCTTTGACCACTTCCAGGTTAATAGGATCGGGCTTGCTGACGACTGCTGATTCAGCCACGGCGGGATGACTCAGGAGCGCCGATTCCACTTCAAACGGGCTGACCAGATGGCCGCCGGTATTGATGACATCATCATCGCGGCCCACAAACCAGAAATAGCCGTCCTTATCCATCCGGGCCCGATCGCCCGTCAAGTACCATCCGTTCCGATGTTTTCCCTGAAACGCCGCCTCGTTGTTCCAATAGGATCTCATCATCGAAGGCCAGCCGGGGCGGAGGCCGATGAGCCCGATTTTCCCATACGAGGAGTGGGGCTCATAGGTCGAGGGGTTCAGAATCGCGGCTGTGATGCCGGGGAAGGGTTTGCCCATCGAACCAGGCCTGACCTCCATGCCGGGGTAGTTGCTGATCACAATGCAGCCCGTCTCGGTCTGCCAGTAGGTATCCAAAAAAGGTCTGCCGAAAACCCGCTGGGACCAGACTACGGCCTCCGAGTTGAGCGGCTCGCCGACGCTGGCCAGATGCCGCAACGAGGAGAGGTCGAATCGCTTGACAATCTCGTCGCCTGCTTTCATCAGGGAGCGGATTGCCGTGGGGGCCGAGTACCACATCGTGATTTTGTACTTTTCAATGAAGCGATACCAGGCTTCCGCCGAGAATCCGGCGTCCAGAACGCATTGAGTGATGCCGAGGCAGAAGGGAGCGATGATTCCATACGAGGTCCCGGTCACCCAACCCGGGTCGGCGGTGCACCAGTAGATATCGTCCTCCCGGAGATCGAGCACCCACTTGGCCGTGAGATATTGGGAAATCAATGAATAGTGAACGTGCCTGACCCCTTTAGGCTGTCCGGTTGTCCCGGAGGTGTAATGGAATACGGAAGGGGATTCAGCCTTTGTCTCAAAAATTTCGAGCGTCTCGACCGGCTTTGCCTCCGTGAGGGAAAAGGCCACCTCGCGTTCCCGGAGGGGTGTCTTCCCATCATGGTCGACGATGATGATGTGTTTGAGGTGGGGCAATCGCTCCAGGATTTTTTTGATCTTGGGCGCATGCTTTTTTTGCGTGATGACGGCCGTCGTCCCGGCGTCACTCAGGCGCACATAGAGCGATTCATCGCCAAAGGCGGAAAACAGCGGCTGAGCGATGGCCCCGATTTTCAGGATGGCCAGAAAGCCGATATACAGCTCCGGAATCTTGTCCATGAACAGGCAGACCCTGTCCTCGTTCCGGATGCCCAGTCCTCGGAGAAAAGCGCCGATGGTGTTTGAGGCCAGGCGAATGTCATTGTAAGTGTACCGCCTCTCCACTCCGCTGAACCCTTCATGAATGAGGGCGAGTTTTGACGCCTTGCCCATCTGGCAGACTCTGTCCGAGCAATACCACCCGATGTTGATCACATCGCCGGGCTTGTAGCCAAGCTCTTTTTCGGAAATCGACCAGGAAAAATTTCCGAGTCGTTCGTCGTATGAACCTATATTGGACATAGCCCTCCTAGGCAGGCTTAGGTCTTTCGAGGAGGACAACGGCTTTGGCTAAACCTTGAGTAAGGGAAAGCGAAACATGAATGCGGGTAATACGATGCTTACGACAGAAAATTTTTACTTTCCCATGGACCACGGCTCGGGGTTTTCCAAGCTTGTCGTTGATGATTTCGATCTCGTCAAAGCGATAGCCTCCGCGATAGCCCGTCCCCATGGCTTTGAAGAAGGCTTCTTTCGCGGCAAACCTTGCGGCTAAGTGATGTGAACTGCGTCCTCTCGATCGACAGTATGCAATCTCCCGGGTTGTAAAGAGCTCTTCCTTCAAGCCTCCGATGCGCACGAGGTTTTGTGCGATGCGGCGAGTTCGGATTATATCCATGCCGATGCCGAAAAGCAATGCACCAACCTCCGGGGGAGGCAAATTCCAAATTCCAATCCGCCTGCGGCGGACAAAGTCCAAATAAAACCCAAATTCCAAACACGAGCGACCTGCGAAAGAACCACCCCGTTTGGAATTTGGGAATTGGCTGTTGGTTATTATTTGGAATTTGCCCGCCGCAGGCGGATTGGAATTTGGATTTTCACTCCCCGCGTGTTCGTATCAACAAGTCTCACTAACAGATCCTACTTCCCGTGCTGCCAGATCAGCGAATCGAGCAGGGGGATAGACCCTTCTCGCGGCGTATCGGTCAGCACGGTGGCCCGATCGTCCCGCGCGAGGAAGGTGGCGAAGCGTGGCGCGTGGAGTTCGAAGGCGGCGCGCGGGAACCGGCCCGTCCAGCTATGGCGCGAGTGGTACAGCCCGATCACGTCGTTGAGCAGTGCGGCGGCGACCGGCAGGCGGCCGCTCCCCTTGCCGAGATAAACCATTTCTCCGGTCTCCTCGCCGGCGAGCACAACAACATTGTTGTCGGTTCGAACGCTGCCCAGGTGGCCTTCGGCGGGGACGGCGAGCGGCAGCACACCGGCAGTGGGGGATTCCGGACTGGTCATAAACAGACCCACCAGCTTAATCCGCAATCCGAGGGGAGGGGCGTCGCGCACCAGCACAGGGTCGAGATCATAGATCCCCCGGATGTTGAGTTCCTCCACCCCGAAACGAAGCCCCTGCGCCCGCGAACAAAGGATTAACAGCTTCTGGGCCGTGTCCCAGCCTGACAGGTCAAGCTCCGGATCCGGTTCGCTGATCCCGAGGGAGCGCGCGTGGTTCAGCGCGGACGCAAACGAATGCCCCTGCTCCATCTGCTCAAGGATCACGTTACAGGTTGATGAGAGCACCGCTTGGATGGTCTGGATTTGAAGGTGCGCCAATGGCCGTTCGACCGCGTACAACAGGGGCCATCCCGCGGCGATGGCATTGTGGTAGGCAAGGCGAACCCCGTGCGCCAGCGCGAACTGCTCGAGATGCGGCCCGTGCTGTTTTATCAGGAATTTGTTGGTCGTTGCCACGGAGCGCTTTCGCTGGAGGGCGATCTCCAGAAGTCCGTGTGTGTCGCTGCCCCGCGTGGCTTCAATGACGACGTCGATGTCGTCCCGCCGCACCAGCTTCTCCGGATCGAAGCCCAGCTCGATCGACCCCAGGTCTGGATCGAGGGTCCGTGAAGGATCGATATCGGCCACGGCGGCCACCTCCAGGCGGAGGTTGTAATCTTCAATAAGCTGGGCATGCCGCTCGGCGAGGAGTCGCAGGAACATCCCCGTCACGCGGCCCGCCCCCAGGATGCCGAGACGGACGGTCCGAACCTCCCGTTGTGCGACCGAAGGGACCTCGCGCATCAGGTGGAGCGGCTTGCGCGCGTGCACATCGCGCAGGATCGCCGAGATCTGTTCGGTCTCCAGCAAAAACGCATCGTGGCCGTGAGGGGAGCGAAGTTCCGCGTACTCCACCGGCTTGCCGAGATGGTTGAGAATGTCGGCGCCCAGGTGGACGTCTGCGGCCGGGTAAAGTTGGTCAGAACTGATGCCGACCACGAGAGTGCGGCAACGGACCTGCTCGAGGGCATTCACAACACTCCCGCGGTTTACGCTCACGTCAAACAGATCCATGGCCCGCGTGAAGAGAATGTACGTGTAAGGGTCAAAGCGCTTAATACTCTTCAGGCCCTGGTACCGCAGCCACGATTCCACGTTGAACATCCCACGCTCTCCGAGCGTTGAGCCCGGTGGCTTGAACCAATCGCGGCCGAACTTCTCTTCAAGGCTGGTCGGTGAGCGGTAACTCAGCATCCCGACCCCCCGGGCGACCATCTGGCCCCATGCGGAGCTGGCTTCGTTCCCGTTGATGTCCAGTTCGACACCCCGGCGCTGGAGCCAGTTCCATCCGATTTGGAGGGGCGTGGTGCGGAGCGGTGCCGCTACCACCACCACAAGGTCCACTTCCTCGCCCGCCTCAATGGCCCACTCCCAGGCAAGCATGCCCCCCATGCTGGCGCCGATCACCATCCGGAGTCGCTCGATCCCCAGTTGGCGAAGAAACAAACGCTGGACCCGCATCATGTCCAGCGGTGTGAGGAGCGGGAACCGTGTGAGGTATGGCTCTCCGTCCGGCGCCGGAAACCGCGGCCCGGTCGTGCCGTAGCAGCCGCCGAGGAGATTGGGGCAGACCACAAAGTACCGTCGGGTATCAATGGCGCGGCCCGGTCCGACCAGTTGCTCCCACCAGCCATGAGGTTGGCCGGCGAAATCGCCGCTGACATGACAGTCGAAGGCGAGCGGGTGGATGACGAGGACCGCGTTGTCGCGAGATTCGTTGAGTGCACCCCACGATTCGTAACTGACCTGGATCCCCGTCAGGCGCCCACCCTGCACGCAGGTCAAACCGTCCGGCAGATCCAAGTGGACGGCATTTCCCAGCTCGACCGTCGGCGAGTCCCACCAGAGATCGCGATGCTCGTCCATAACCGAGACTCTCCGTCTTCAGAAATTCATTCGCATTTAGTTACGAAAAACAGGGATAGTCCCAGGTTGCAGGACTGGTCCTGTCTTTGCTCTGGATTCGAAACCAAGCGTTTCTCAGCGATCTTTGCATCTCTGCGGTGCATCACTCACTTTGCTCCATCCGGAACTAGAATCACCTTGCCGCTGTTTCCGGAAATCATCAAATCCATTGCGCGGACGTAATCCTTGAGCGGGAATTTATGGGTGATGATGGGAGTGGGGTCGATCTTCCCGGACTCCAGGAAACGCGCGGCCTTGTACCAGGTGCCGAACATCGTTCTTCCGGTGATCCCTAAGACACGAATCCCGCGCATGATGACCTCGTTGTTGAGGTCCAGTGTCTGCGGTTCGCTGTACAGTCCCAGCAAAGAGGCACGTCCACCGGGTGTCACCATGGCGAATCCCTGATGCAGGGCCTTGGTACTTCCACTCATTTCGCACATGACATCAACGCCATCCCCGTGAGTCAGTTCCAGGACCTCTTTGACCACGTCAGTATTCTTCGGATTAAACGCGTGCGTGGCGCCCATTTGTTTTGCCAGGCCCAGGCGGTACTCGTTGACGTCGGTGGCGATTAGGGTGGTGGCCCCGCACGCATTGGCGACCGCCACCGCCAGGAGCCCGACGGGGCCACAACCGATCACGGCGCAGGTTTTCCCGGCAATATCTTCCGAGAGAACGGTGTCGATGGCGTTGCCCAAGGGTTCCTGGATGGTGGCCACTTCGGGCGGAATGGAGCGAGAGTTTTTCCACGCATCGACTTCGGGAAGGCGCATGTAGTCGGCAAACGATCCGTTCGTATCGACTCCGAGAATTTTCAGGTTTCGACAGATCTCGGGCTTGCCGGTCTTACACTGAAAACACCGGCCGCAGGGGATGTGCGTTTCCGCTGAAACATAATCGCCGACTTTGATAGAGGTCACTTCTTTCCCCACTTCGACCACCTCGCCCGCCAATTCGTGGCCCATGATTTGAGGCGGCTTGATCCGGTTTGCGGCCCAGTCATTCCATTCGTAGATGTGCACATCGGTTCCACAAATGGAGCAGGCAATGATCTTGACCAGGATATCGTGGGGACCAATGGCAGGGATGGGTGCCTCACCCCACTCCGCGCCATATTGCGGTTTGGTTTTAATGACAGCTTGCATCGTGCCGGCAGAACTCATTGGAACTCCTTTAACAACGAGGGGTAATTACCTTTCAAGTTCATCGGAGGTTTAATGAATGCGCTTGGGACCTCTTTGGAGCCTTACGTCTGCTTGCCTATCTTAACACACCTTCGATTGGGTTGGTGTTGAGAGGCGGACCTCAGGTTGCCCGGTGTGATTTAACCTCGAATCCGTTTAGGCCCGAGGGCTCAAACCGTGTGGCCCCACGTGGCGAACCTCCCCTGTGGCGGGGTCCCTCTCAGGCCCGGAGGGCTCAAAGAGTGTAGCCCCACCTGAAGCTCCGCGTTCTGTGCGGAGCGAGGGTGGGGTGTGCAGGTCCGCCAACAATCATCGGACAGGCCCGGAGGGCCGTGAGGAAAATGGAGTGGCGTCTTTCCATTTTTCAGTTGTTGAAGAAATCCGGATGAGTCCTTACCTCTTTTTCAGATCTGCGCTGATTCCGACTCTTCTCAATCTCCTGATGCTGCCACCCTTCGCTCGCAAGGCGATTCTTTCGCCCCGCAAGCGGGGCTCTTACATTTTCTCTCTTCGCTACCCCACCCTCGCTCCGTCCCACAAAGAGCGCGGGACGGAGCTTCCCGCCACGGCGGATCTTCGACAGGTGGGGCTACATTCTGGTGGCCCTTCGGGCCTGGGCGGTATGGGCTTAACTCGACCCGACCGCCCGCGTTGACTTGACTGCGGATACCCCCTAGAATGCCCGAAGCGCTGAAGATTTCTCCATCATGATGGGTAGGGCTTCCGGCCACTGGCGAGCCGTCGCAGAAGTTGGTGCACGCGGGATCGCAGGTTGCCGGGGCTGCGTCGGAATGAGAGTCAGGAGAAAGCATTGTCCGTAAACGAGGAATCCATTTCCGCGAGGGCACCCGCCATCGAAAAGGAGTCCTATCCGGCGCGGGGCTACGCCTGGTACGTCGTCGGCGTGCTGACGATCGCTTACATCCTGGCCTTTATCGACCGCCAGATTCTGAACCTGCTGGTCGGGCCGATCCGGCGCGATCTCCATATCAGTGACACCCAGATGAGCCTGCTGATGGGTTTCAGTTTTGCTGTCTTTTATACCTTCTTTGGTATTCCTCTTGGTCGCCTGGCGGATTCAAAAAGCCGCCGTTCGATAATCGCGGCCGGCATGGTCCTTTGGAGCCTGTTGACGGCGGGTTGCGGACTGGCGAGGACCTTCTGGCATTTCCTGTTGATGCGCATGGGCGTGGGCGTCGGCGAGGCGGCCCTCTCACCGGCCGCCTATTCCCTCATCTCCGATTATTTTCCCAAGGAGAAGCGAGCCACGGCGATCAGCGTTTACTCCATGGCTTATTACATCGGCTCCGGTCTGGCCTTTCTTCTGGGCGGGCTGGTCGTCGGTTTCGCTTCCGCCAAAGGAAGCTGGAGCCTGCCGATCGTCGGCGCTGTTCGTCAATGGCAATTGATTTTTTTTGTGGTGGGCATTCCCGGGGTTGTGCTGGCTCTTCTCATGTATACGGTGAAGGAACCTCTCCGGAAGGGCGCCCGGATGACGAAAGCTGCGGACGGGAGGACGAAGGTAGCTAAAGTGTCCATGCGCGAGGTCATTGGCTACATCAAAGAGAATCGTGCTGCGGTCCTCTGCCACAATTTGGGCTTCGGGCTGCTTGCTTTTTCGGGTTATGGAACGTCCGCATGGATTCCGACCTTTCTCATCCGCAGGTATGGGTGGACGGGCGCACAGGCAGGCATCAGGTACGGCGCCATTGTCTGCATCCTGGGGACCATCGGAATCGTGACTGGCGGCAAACTGGCGGATTGGCTGGCTCAACGGGGTTTTCGCGACGCCAATATGCGAGTGGGGGTGATCGGCGCCCTGATCTGGATCCCCGCGGGGATTCTCTATCCCCTGATGCCCAGTGGAAACCTGGCGACGGCCATGCTGGTCCCCACGATTTTCCTGACGAGCCTGCCGGTGGGCTTGGCCGCCGCAGCCATTCAGGAGATGATGCCCAACGCCATGCGCGGTCAGGCCTCGGCGCTTTACCTGTTCGTGATCAACCTGATTGGCCTTGGCCTCGGACCCACGGCGGTGGCCATTATGACTGACTACGTCTTCCATAACGACAACGCGGTTCACTATTCATTGCTTGCAGTGGGGACGCTGGCGCATCTCGGAGCGGCTGCCCTGCTGTGGGCTGGTTTGAATCCTTACCGTCGCAGCCTTGACCGGCTAAAAGAGTGGACGCGCATCAATGCCTCGAATTAACCAAATGGGCATTAAGTTTCTTTGAAGACCGCCTCGGAGGTTCGTGGTGCTCAGCGTTCGCTGGAAGACCGTCTCAGCAGCCTTGGGTCGCAGACCGCTTCAGCAATCTCGAGTTACAGACCGCTTCAGCGGTCTTGGTTCCGTACAGCCCGCCGCTTTAGCGGCGGGAACGCTCCCTTATAATATGCCCTACCCCGATTCTCCGGGGTTGTTTGCGTACTGGTGGCTTGTTTACAGGCCACCGCTCAGATCGAGCCAGAATGCTCTCTGATGACATCGCACGCAGGCTTTGTCGGTAGGGGCGCATAGCCATGCGCCCCCGTGAAGACATGCAGACTTTCGCGGTGGGGGGGGCGCATGGCTATGCGCCCCTACGAAGAAGGGTTAACGCCACCGTCGCAATATAAATGTCGATTCCACCAACACAATCTCACGGGCTAATTCATGGAAAACATCGCTCCCCAAACTACTCTCATTGACCTCGAGTACCTTGGCTACCCCAAGGTCATCGCATCGTGCCTTCTTGAGGGCGAGGGAAGGTTTGCGCTGGTTGATCCCGGCCCGGCCTCGGCGGTCGTCACCCTGCGGAGGAAGCTCGATCAAATCGGCCTCGGGGTCAAGGGCCTCGACACGATTTTCCTGACGCATATTCACCTCGATCATGCCGGTGTCACCGGCACGCTGGTCAAGGAGAACCCCCGGATCCGCGTCTACGTGCATGAACGAGGCGCCCCGCACTTGATTGATCCAACCAAACTGCTGGGTAGCGCCCAGCGCCTTTACGGGGACAAGATGGAACGGCTGTGGGGCGAGTTTCTCGCTGTCCCCGCGGAGAATGTTTCTGCGTTGGTGGGAGGCGAGCGCCTGAGCCTGGGCGGCCGCCAGATCGACGTGGTCTATACGCCCGGCCACGCGTCACACCACGTGAGCTACATCGACCAGGCGACCGGCATGGCCTTCACGGGGGACACGGCCGGCATCCGGATTGCCAATGGAAAGACCATCTTGCCCCTCACCCCGCCGCCCGACATCGACTTGGAGATTTTGGAGAAGAGCTGGGAGTTGATTCAGGAGCGGCAGCCGGAACGGCTTTTCCTAACGCATTTCGGGCCTGCCGATGGCGTCAAGCAACATTTTGCTGAGCTGCGGGATCGCATGGAGGAGTGGAGCATCACCGTTGAAGATTCACTCAAGAATGGTCAGGGTGATGACGTCCAGCGTGCCGCCCGGTTCGAGGAGCAGGTCACCACAAGTCTAAAGCGCTCCCTCCCAGATCGCGAGATCAAATGCTATGTCAAAGGCGGGGCGGTGGAGTTGTCCTGGTACGGACTGGCCCGCTACTGGCGCAAGCGCCATCGGAGCTAATCTCCGTGTCCTTTCATCTCCCCATTGGGGTTTGCCTTTTGTTTGGAATTTGGATTTTGGGTTTTATTTGGACTTTGGATTTTGGAATTTGGGCTTTTGAGGCGGCCTCGACAAACCTACCGTCTGCGATATATCCCTCCCCGCCGCCGATTATTTCTCCTTGTATTCACCCTCTGCGCGTTCTACACTTCCTGTAGGCCAGGCGACCCCCTGTCGGGCCCCTCTTCTCAATGCGGTGATTGGCTGGCCGTTGTTGCTCACCTGTTTTTCTTTGTTGCCACTCCAGGACGGAATGGCACTTACCCTAGGGAGGCTTCATGACTATTTCCAGGGTCCTTCTGTCTCTCCTTTTCATTAGTAGTTTCTGTTTAGCCGCAGACAAACCTCGCGTTTTTGCGACTGACAGCAAATCGTGGGAAATTGCTGGCGGATTTGGCGGGACAAACAATGGATTTGGTGGTGCGGTCAAGGGCGGGGCTCGTCCCCAAACAGCTGAGATTATCAAGACGTTCGGCGAGCGCTGTCTGGGCGTTACCGTAAACATGAAGCAGGAAAAGGCGGACTATGTAGTGCTGCTCGATCACGAAGGGGGCAAGGGCTACGCCCTGAAAGACAATAAATTCGCCGTCTTCAACAAGGACGGCGACTCCATCGCCAGCGGGTCCACGAGAAGCCTCGGAAATGCCGTTAAGGATGCTTGCGCGGCCATCATGAAGGATGTCGCAAAGTAGACAAAGAAAGAGGAATGAGGATAAGCGATAGGGCCCGGGCCGACAATTCTGCGAGTTGATTCGTTAATTCTTGAGCCTAGGCACAACAATCTCGAGTTGGAGACAATCATGAGAAACATTGCTCTTGGTTTATTCGTTTGGATGGGCATGATTATTGCCATGCCGGTTTATGGAGAAAAGGACACAGTGAATTTGGAGACGGTCGCCCTCACATTGGGAATGGCCGGAGGGACGGCTGTGGAAAGACTCAGCTCCTCCTATGATGTCAGGAAGATTTTCAAGAAAGAGGGAGACCTTGATAACTTCGATGCTCTCATTTTTCGACGGGGCGGCAAACCTTGGGAGACAGCGGGGTCGATCGAGGTCAGGAATGGGAAACTGGCTTATGTTGAAGCTGCTAGGGGTACATTCTTTGAACCTGACACAGTTTTGTTTTGTAAGAAACTCTTCTCGTTGCTCTCTTCAGTTAATGAAGGTGGAAAGATGATAGGCTTCGTGTCCACGTCGACGCATAGTGCTGTAGATCTTGGTTTGGTGGGTTCACGAAACATTAACATCCAAATTGGCAATAAGTCCCTCTTCCTCCAAATTATGGAGTTTGAAAAAGGAACTAGCATTTATGTTAGAGAGTTCTTGGGGGAATCTACCCCTCCGAAGCCAGAAAAATGACCATACGCACAACTCCCGAATTTGCTTAGAGATATCCGTACACAGCGCCAAAAGATTATGCAACCGGATGCAGAGGACAAAGCCCTACTGAAGCTATCTGCACTCGTGTAATGTGACACCGAAGTGCTGACTTAAGGAGGTTTTAGCATGGCTTACAGGTTTAGCATGGATGGGGAAACATGGGAGGCTAAGATTGTGGGCTCATTTGGCCCGTACACGGGCACCTCATGGCCAAAGGGGCTCTACATGTATAACGTGGAGCTTCGATGCATCAGTAATCCGGAATGGCAAGAGATTCCAACGGTTATTGGTTCGGTATCAAACTGCCAGTCTGAAGCGGAAAAACATCTGGAAAAAAGCCAAGACTTATTCAAATCCGAAGTTCAGTGCAATAGAAAGACTCGACGGGTTGTGGGAGCCTGATCGGAGAAAGTGATGTGACCAGTTCGGAGAATTGGAAAAGAAATAGGGGTCAGAGCGGAACAGGGGGTCAGGTACCGACGTTCGACAATTGCGATAAAAAAAGAACTGAATATGACCATGCTTCTTGGACAACCAACTGACGAATTGTGGAAAGTTGGTGCCTGACGCGAATAGGACGCGGCTTTGCTCATGGAGAATAATAGGATGAAAATGCAATTCGACATGAGAATTGAATTCAATCTTGATTCCACTTTTAACGGGAATGCGCTCCCACTCACATTGTCGGCTGTTCATAAAGTCTCTGAAGATGTAGTCTTTTTTGATTGGTTGGGTCTTTCACCGAAGCATGTAAGGAGTCCTGTGGACGCCGCAGTATACCTAACCTCATACCATTTTTTTGGAAGGGCGTGGATTGCATGATACAAAGGGCAATATTATGTTGGTATCTGGGCGACTCCAATCTGCTTTTGGCCGACGTCCTGTCTAAGGAAGACCTGACATCATTCGATGAGAAGCTGTCTAATTTCCCCCTCAGGAAGGAGTCGTTACCGGAAATTCAGCAATACACCTCCATGGAATTTACTCGACAAGAGAAATAGAACAACTCCGAGTTGATGGTTAAGACCAGGCACCAACAATTGATCGTCCGTTGGGCAGGTCAGAATCGATTGTAAGGCTGATTTCAAGGCTCATTCAGAGATTGTAGTTGTGATGTAACAGGGTTAATCGTATAATTTTGACCAGTATTGCCGGGATGGATGAGCTGGCAGACAGAGACGCCTGCTCCCGATGGTGATTCAAAGTGTTTGTTGGTTTTGTTGGAGGCTTAAGCTCACCTTCTGATTCGTGATCGTTCCTTTACTCATGAGTCTCACTAAATGAATAAAGAAGTTCAACCTGAACTTCTGATCACATAAATTTATTTTCTTTGCATTCTCGCTAAAGTTCCACTGATGAGGGGAGGCTCGTGTCCCTTGAACCAGTTGGTCCGCTCCCCCCGCAATTCTCAGTGATGCATTGAAGATGTTCTTTGGAGAAGGCAAAAATGCAGAAACCTATTGTTCTCTTATTCACCGGCCTTTTAGTAAGCAGTTTTCTCTTCGGTCAGGCGACGCTAACTGGTGTCGTTCGACCGCCCGGTTTTGAAGAATCCAGTGGTATTCAAATAAATCAGGATACTGTATTGAGTCTACTTCCAAAGAAATTGATTAGAGAGGCAGAGACCGGACAACCGGTGCATATCATCGTTGGCCTTCGGGCCCCTTTCGAGCCCGAGGGGAATCTTGGAGTCGAGAAGAGAATTCAAGACCAACGCCAAGCCATTGCTGACGCACAGGAGAAGCTACTCAACGAGCTGGCTGGATACAACATCGACTCTATCAAAAGGTTCAAATATATCCCCTACATGGCCTTTGTCGCAGATGCTGCCGCTTTGAGGAATTTGCTGACATCGGGGGAGGTGATGAGCATTGAAGAAGATATTGCTGTTCCCGCCGCTCTCATGGAGAGTGTTCCTTTGATCGGCGCTCCCACGGCTTGGTCAAAAGGATTCAGTGGATCGGGGCAAACCGTCGCAATTCTCGATACCGGAGTCGACAAATTCCATCCATTCCTAGCAGGCAAAGTCGTGTCCGAAGCATGCTATTCAACTAATGATTCGGTACATCTGGGATCGTCGCTCTGCCCTGGAGGCATCACTGCTAGCACGGCAATTGGTTCGGGCATTTACTGTTCCCTTCAAATCGAAGGATGCGACCACGGAACGCATGTGGCTGGCATTGCTGCCGGGAAGGGAGAGTTGTTTTCGGGGGTCGCGAAGGATGCAACAATCATTGCGATTCAGGTGTTCTCGCGTTTTGATGACGCTACTGTTTGTGGAGGTTCAAGGTCCACGCCGTGCTCGCGTTCCTATACAAGTGATCAGATTCTTGGGCTTCAGCGTGTTTATGAACTGGCAAGCACTTATCACATTGCAGCAGTAAATATGAGCATTGGCAGTGGAAAATATACGACCAATTGCGATGTTCAAGAACTTTCCAGAAAGCTGGCCATCGATAATTTGAGAGCTCGAGGGATAGCTACCATAATTGCCTCCGGTAATGACAGTTACATTGACGGCATAAGCGCGCCAGCATGCATTTCATCTGCGATTAGTGTTGGTTCAACCGAAGATGGCGGTCCCGGTGCTGGTCAATCTGACACAGTCTCTTATTTCTCAAATAGTGGCCGAATTCTGAGTCTCTTGGCCCCAGGAAATTCTATCTATTCCTCGTTTCCGGGTGCACGTTTTGGCAACGATGCTGGAACCTCGATGGCTACTCCCCACGTTGCAGGTGCATGGGCCGTACTGAAATCAAAATCGCCGACTGCATCCGTCGACCAAATTCTTTCGGCGCTTATTTCCACCGGCAAGGCAATTAGCGACTCACGCAATGGCATCATAAAGTCGAGGATCCAAGTAGATGCGGCCATCAATGCCCTCAGCGGCCCCGACACAACACCCCCTTCCATTGCCATTACTTCACCGACTACGGGGTCCACTTATTTGACCAGTTCCACGCCCATCACCCTGAGCGGCACAGCCACCGATAATGTCGGAGTTACTCAGGTCACCTGGTCAAACAGCCGCGGCGGTAGCGGCGTCGCTTTTGGAACAACAGGTTGGACGGCGAGTGGAATTACGCTCCAAAGTGGAACAAACGTTCTGATTGTTACAGCACGTGATGCGGCAGGAAATTCGCAGAATGACTCGCTAACCATAACTTACACTCCTCCCGGATGCACTTACGCTATCTCTCCAACGAGCAGAACCCACAGCGCGAACAGTGAATCGGCAAGCGTCAATCTTTCTGCCGGCACCGGTTGTTCCTGGTCCGCGTTCACCACCGCAACTTGGATCACAATTACTTCTGGAGCCAGCGGCTCGGGCAATGGGACAGTGTTTTATTCTGTGCCAGCAAACAATAACACCTCTTCCCGCACTGGAAGTTTAATCATTGGGGGACAAACCTACGCAGTCTCGCAACAGGGAGTTATTTCTTCTCCCCCTGTTCTAATTTCAGATGTCCCTATGTCCGGATCTCTTGCTGCAAACTCATCAACCACGATTTGCACGCTTTCTCCAACGCAGTACAGCATCTTGGTCCCGTCCAATGCAGTCCAGCTTATCGTTTCCCTAACCGGTAGCGCTGACGCGGACCTGTTTGTTCGCTACGGCTCTCCGGTGGCACAATCCTCAAGTACAACAACTTCAGACTTTCGATCCGAATCAAGTCTTCCGAACGAGATGATTTATGTAAGCCCACAGAGCACCCCGTCACTTCTTAGCGGAACATATTACATTGGCATCGCCAATTGTCCTAACACCCTGACCAGTTTTTCTGTCAAAGCCACAGTAGTCACTTCGTCAAGCCCCACAAAGACAGAAGAATTGGGCATTGATGACGGGACCTTTGAAGGGGGAGTGAACGGTGACGGACTGATTCTGGTAAATCGCCTGACGCCCACTCGATATCCATCCAAGCTTAAATCGATTAGGGTTTTCATATGGAACTTTCAGAACCAACCCGATCCGGTCAACAAGCAGGTACGACTGATCGGATTTACCGATCCAATTGGAACAGGCCGTCCTCCTAATTCGCCTTTACTACTGGTTGACCAACGGGCCACGATCCCCGGGGAGTTTGGATATATAACTTTCGACGTGCCCAATGCGCCCACTATTAATTCCGGCGACTGGTACATCGGTCTTCAACATCCAACTCCCCAGAACGGAGTCGTTGCTGCCACCGACTCCACCGGAAATCAAAGGCAACGGGGCTTCTATTCGCAAGACAACGGCGTTACGTTTCTGGGCCCTCTGACCCTTCAGCCAAGCACCCCGGTAAACTTGATGATCCGTGCCGTTGTCGAGAACGGCATATCAGCGTCGCAGGACACACCCGTGATCGACTCCGGCTCGGCCAGCTTCCTTCTTGACGGAACAATCGCAATCTCAATCGCAGGCCGCGACGCCGGGGCAAACGCCACAACGGTAGTAGAGACTCGCTATGACAGCAATGGACAGATTCTGGGAACAGGAACATTCGATTTCTCAACACAACTGAGTGGACAGACTTCGCTGAACTTCGGGTTTAATCTCATCGGTGGAAACAGGTTAACTGATACGCGACAAATTCGGCTCCAGCTCAAAGATGCTAACAATTATGTCAGCAATTTGGTCACGGCTACTCTGGCAGGTGGAGGGCGGACTCTGAGCATCCCGAATCGCGGAGTCAATGCGATTTCTACAAGTGGAAGTGGCAGCGCTCAGCGGGCAGGTTATGCCGTGGCAGAAGTAACTTCAGGAAGCGCTCCTTACGGGACTGCCGTTTTCAGCCTCACTCAAGGAGGGGTCATTGTCAGCGAAGCCGGCGTACCTTCCTCCCCACCGACCACCCGTGGGCGAATATTTATCGATTTCCGGACGAACGTGCCGGCCAAGGACGCTCAAAACAGTCTGGGAAACATCACCGTCAACACCGGTTTTGCGGTTGTTAACCGAGGAACCGGCACAGCCGGCGTGACGTACACTTTGCGGGATTACACAGGAACCACGATTACAAGTGGATCCGGGAGTCTTCCTGCAAACGCGCATCGGGCGCTCTTCATCGATCAACTGAGTCAAATCGCTCCTGGTTTCAATCTTCCTGGGAATTTTTCGACGGCCATCCAATTCGGCACGCTCGAAATCTCCAGTAACCAACCTCTTTCCTTGTTGGGCCTTCGCCTGACCAGCAACCAGCGCGGAGACACCTTGATTACTTCGACACCGGTCGCCGATCTTGCACGGCAGCCTTCGGGCAAGCTGTATTTTCCACAGCTTGCTGATGGGGGAGGCTTCAAGTCCACGGTTATTCTCGTTAATACCTCGTCGCAAAGCGAAACAGGAACTATTCGCATCTTTGCCAATAACGGATCCCCACTGCCGATTCGGCAGATTGGCGATTCGTCGGGAGCATACAGTGGTTTCATCTACCAAATCGCCGCCGGCGGTTTTACGGCCCTGTTTACGGACGGTTCTCCAAGCCAAGTCAGTGCCGGTTCGGTCCAGATCACCCCGGACGCGGGGACTTCCACTCCCGTAGGGGCGGCCATTCTGAGCTTCGCGCCAGGAGGTATATTAGTCACCGAGACGGGGGTTCCTTCGGCCTCACCGACCAATCATGCCCGGATTTATGTCGATACTTCCAATGGACACAACACCGGTCTCGCCATTGCGGCACCGGACAACACGCCGGTGAGTCTGACCATGTCCGCTTATCAAAACGATGGGACGACCTTTGTGGGAAGCGGGAGCTTCAGCCTTGTAGGTAATGGTCACGAGGCAAAGTTTGCGAACGAATTCATTTCTGGATTGCCCCCTAATTTTGCCGGAGTTCTCGATATTTCGGGTTCCGCTCCCTTCGTGGCTTTGACCTTGCGTTCCCTTTCAAATTCGCGTGGAGATTTTCTGATTACGACTTTCCCAATCGCCGATGTGAATCAGAGCGCAATCGCACCCCTTGTTTTCCCGCAAATCGCCGATGGAGGCGGATACCAGACACAGTCTATTTTTGTGAACGCCAGCGCGACCGGGACCTCATCAAATATATCAATCAATTACTATGGAGACGATGGTTCGACCATGGCGTTGAAATCAGCGCACAGAGAATCAGACAACAACAGTGCCACAATCGTGAAGGTGAGTGAGAACGATAAGGGAGGCACATAGCTTCATTCGCCCTGATGGATCGAGTTTCGGGGCAGTTCCCAATTCCTAGAAAGTTGAGAGAGAAGTGTGAACCAGTGATCGAATCCAAGCCGGGGAATTTCGTATGAAGATTATATCTGACGTAAAGGAAATCGCTAACCTTGTTCAGAAGATGGGCAATATCGATCTTTATCGGAAAATTGTTGATCTCGAAAGCGATATAGTCGACCTCACTTCGCAGAAGAACGATTTGGAACGGCGAGTGGAAGGGCTTACAAGTGCCCTGAACCAATCCCGGGCAATGACATATAGGAAACCATTCTATTATACGGATCCGGACGAGACGGCATACTGCCCAAAATGCTGGGAGTCAGACAACAAGGCAATACATCTCCTTGGTCCGGAGCAGTGGGCAGGGGGACCAAAATACGATTGTCCACAATGTCATTCAGTTTTTCATCATCCAGCTGAGCCCATTAAGCCTGTGCACCTACCTCGGCGATTCAGACATTGAAGAATAAAAGGGTGTCAGATCGAGACACTATACAAACGGAGACTCCCGAAAGAAAAGGAGTGTCAGGTCTCTGCAAATGGCAATTGATAGAAAGAGCAACGATCTTTTCAAAATGGCAGGAGAGGAATTTACAATAGTGAAACGGTGAGTGTCAGGTCTCTACAAATGGCTATTGAGTAGTAAGAGAAACGATCACTTCACAATCGCAAAGGACCAAATTGCGATTGCAGAGACCTGACACCCCCATCGGAGATCAAGGAAATCAATTCGAGCGCTTCAGGGGTTCGGGCAAACAAAACGGAGTCAGGCACCGCCATTTTAAGTATGTTCAATAGTCTTTGAGGTGACGCATGCGTCAAGAGGAAATCAATATTCTTAGTGTACCGTATTCAGCCAAGAAAGGAGCAGACGGAAGGTTTTATTCTTCCATTGGTGCAGATGTTCCGAGCGCGGCAAAGCTCGCGAGCGAGATACTTGGCGACCTTGATAGCACCTCTTTCGGAATCTCATGGTGGAGGTCTTTGCGAACCCATGAAAGGATACTGATCAGCGACTATTCATATCAATGTGCGACTGGCATTGAAACGAATTTGGCGGAGGCCAAACTTCATTACTTTGAATGGCTAGACGCCAGAGATAAGGACAATAGGAGAATTGCGGACGTGATTTCGAGGGATGCGACAGGTCAATTACACCGCAAAATGCCTCGGTCTCAATCCGCGCTGGATGATCTACCGGCCCGATTGGAGGATGTGCACATTTGTGGCTTCTTCCGAGCCATCGGTTCATCATTAGATTGTCTCGGAGCAATGATGATTAGTGTGCTGGGTTTGCCGGCAGCACTTCGCCGTGCTGACATTGGGAAGGCCGAAAAGGCTCTGTCAAGTATCAGGAATTTAGATACGGCGAACTCCCGGCTGCAGGCCGACTTTCGGACCTTTTATGAAGAGGTAAGAAGCGCGAGTGGCGTTGAAGACTGGCTAGAGTGGGCCAATCAGTATCGCAATATGTTCGTCCATCGCGGACGACGAATTAAACATGGCGAGATAATTCCTCAAGATGTTCTTTTGTTGGATGCGAAGGGGCAGGTCATTCCAAGGGCAACATCGGCATCGTATCTTGCAAAATTTCCAGACAGGTCGGAAATTGAAGCATTGATCAAAAGCAAGGATATCGTTCTGAGGGAAGACGCTGATGTAACGCTAAAAGGTATCTTCAAGAGTTGTAGAGAACTTGAAGAAAATGTTTGCGAACGGCTACTTGTTATTTGGGAGGAGCGACGAAATAATCCTACATTGATTGAACAACCGGCTGCTCAATGGGATGCCAACATTAGGGTATGCAATTTCAATGGTTATGCTCCGGATTCCCCGCCCTTGAATGCTGATCTAGCGATAATCAACCCAGTTCTGGGTCGCCGCATGCTATCGGCATCTGTCGATGATGCTCATCGTAATTTGTGGGACAATTCGCAATGGATTTGATCGAAGAACGAGTCTGGCACAGACATTCTAACAAAAACGCTCACATATAAGTCCCCAAAGAGGTCACCCATTGCCATCGAACCAAGTGCAAGTACAAAAGGGGTCAGGCTCCGACATTCGACAGTTGAAAGACCCGAGACACAGAAAGCAATCCCACCGTTCATACTTGTGCGGTTTTTGCGGAAATAAAAAGGGTCAGACCGGGACTTTGGACAATTTGAGCATCGCTCCGATTTTTGACATTGTCACAATCTCCAAATCTGATACGCACTGTTCCCGGAATCTCCGTTTATCCAAAGTCCTGATCTGATCCCAGCGTTTTGTAGGACAAGATACATGACCGTCGGAAGGAGGTTAGGAATCTTTTGCGTACCAGGATCTTATTGGGAATTGGATTTTAGGGTCAAGTCTAAATTTTCAATTCGTCTCATCCGTAATAACCACAATTGAGAATTTAGACTTGACCCCACATTCATCGCTGGGACGCGAGAGTCCCCTTCGAGGGGACTTGTCCTAATACAGCCCGCCGGTTTATCGGCGGGAGCGGGCGAGCTGAGAGTCGTACCCCGATTCATCGGGGTTGGTGGCGAATGGGTCGGTCGTTAACGGCCGACCCGGGTAGGAGGTCAACCCCGATGAATCGGGGTGAAAAGCTTATTGGGGGGTGGGCTTTCCCGCCGGTAAACCAGCGGGCTGTACGCAATCAAGCCCCCCGAGGGGGGCTGGGATCCTTCGCAGGGGTTTCGCTGTGGCCCAGAAGCCCTGCTGACCGAGTCAGCAAGCGAAAGTACCAGGTCTCAAAATTCAACAAGGTGATCGGTCGATTGTTGAGATCAGGCGCCAACACCTGCCAACCACGATGGAAGTCAAAGGTAAGAAAACAAAAAGGCTCATCATCATGCGTGTCGCTTCAGCGCTTCTGTTTCTGTTGATCTCGTCTCCGGTTTTCCCTCAAACCCAATTCACGCCAGCGCACTCGGAAGTAAAAGACGCCCTCGCAAATTTCGTTCAGGCGTTCGACAATCTCGATTGGGAAAAGTTTCGCTTGGCGTTTTCTGACGACGCTACTGTCTTCTATCCTCGCGGGATTCCCGAGCGCGCCAACGGACGTGCGGAGTTCGAGAAAAGATTCAAAGTCGTTTTCGATCAGATTCGTGGCGGGGAAACTGTGGCGCCCTATATGGACATTCAGCCAAAGGACATGAATGTTCAGCTATTTGGGAATATCGCCATCGCGACATTCCATCTGGATGACAGGGCTGGATTTGTCAATCGACGAACGATCGTGCTCAATAAGACTAAAGCAGGCTGGAAGATCGTGCACCTACACGCTTCCGAGGCGCCCATAACACGTGGAAACCCCTGATCGCACGGCTTGCTGGTGCAGGCACGGTCCCGCCCTGAAAAAATGGAGTCAGCCCTGAACATTGGACAATCCGGAGATTGATGCTTGAACATAGCGTGGGGCCGCCGGGCAGAGCTCTTTTTTTGATGCTGGTCGGGTTGCCCAATGAATTTCAGATGTACTTGAGTGCTTCTTCGGCTTCTTTGCGGACAATATAAGCACGATCCCAGTCAAAATTTCCGTCGATGCCCAAAAGGAGATGACACAACGTCTTGAGTTTCTCCCGTTCCAAAGCCATCAGATGACCGTATCTTGCCAGTTTGCCTAAACTGCGGACTGCCTTGGCACGGATGCCCGGACTTGGATCAGCTAAATTGGTTTGTAGTTTTGCAACAAATTCCTGGCGCAGATCTTCTGACAAATGAGATGGGGGAATAGATTCAGCAAACTTCCCGATCACGCGTGTTGCTGTGTCACGGAGTTCGCGGTCCGGCGATTGGGCCGCTTCGAGAGCCAGGCGGGAGGCCTGCACAATCTCCGGTGATTTGATCTTTCCCAATGCATAGAGGACAAACGTGCGACGAGCGGGATCATCCGAAGTCTGGTAGACGGTCATGAGCGGCATGATGGCATTCACCCCTATCCGGCCCAGGGCATGAGCAATTGCCACTTGCACTTTCAGGTCCCCAGCATCCAGATTCCCTACCAAAACCGGAATGACCCACTTTCCAAAACCCGCAACGAGAGTCGCAGCTTCATCGAGTATGGGTACGAGCTCAGGATGATCCAGCGGATCAATGTAAAAGATCGCCGAAACCATTTCAAAAAGTGGTTTGGCCTCATCAGGACTTATCTGAGCAATCTGACTCTTTACAAGCTCCAGCCCTTGTCTTAACTCGCCCGGCTTCGTGCTCATCAAGAGTGCCTTGATGGTGCGATAAAAATCCTCCGTCATTGTCGTTCCTCCTGACTTGACACGAGATGGGGCCAGGCCTGAATAGCGCTCAGATAAGAAGATTGATATGCTGATCCAACCCGGTCCTGGAAAAAATATCTATGACAACCCACGTCGAGCTGTCGAGTTGCTGCAGGCTGGGTCCCACTGACCCTGCCGTCACGAGATCAAATAAACCCCCTCATTGATGGAACCCTTTCAGTGTAATCCATGAATCAAATGAAGATCCTAAACCCAGGGTTGCCCAAGGGGCAACCCTGGGCTATTGAAGGCTTCCCCTTCGGGGAAGAGGATTATCAACAGCTCAATCTCTTAAGTAAGCGCCATTCGGGCGTGACCCAGTGGTCTGCCCCAGATCTTCATCGCGCTCCAATTCATCAGAGTGCGCCAACTGACAACGGTAGCGAGCAGACGAGGACGTCTGCTCCACAATAACTCTCAAGGCGGCTTCCGCTGCGGACTGCTCTCATTTCGGGAACAGCCGTGCGGCATTGTCGTAGAGAATCTTGCGTTGGGCTTTTTCCGAGAGCGGCAGTGCCTTGAACTGTGCAATGTTTTCCGCCACGTCCCGCACTCCGAATCCCGGCCAGTCGGTGCCGAACAGCACCTTGTCCGCGATCTCCTCGAGTCTTGGGAAATACTCCGACAGCAGCTTCTGGGGCGGGATACTGGAGATATCCATGTACATATTCGGGTGCCGGCGAACGAGAAAGAAGGCCTCGTTCATCCACAGCGGTCGGCCCCCGTGTGCCAGGATCACGACCAGATCTGGATAGTCCACACCGATGTCATCCGCCAGCAGGGGCTGGGCGTAAATGTTGCGTGCCCCGGGAAAAATTGAAGTCCCGGTGTGGATCATCACCGGAAGTCCGATGGTCTGGGCGCGCTCGTAGACGGCTGCCAGAGGCTTCAGGCCATCGCGGTAGGCGTTGGGCGCAAAGAGTTGATGTGGTGGATGAACCTTCAACGCCCGAATTCCGATCTTCGCCAGGCGATCGACCTCGGCCCCGGCATTGTCGACGTATTGCGGGTGCACAGAGCCAAAGGCAATGAGCCGTTCGGGGCAGGCAGCACAGTAGCGCGCCGTCCAGTCACTCACTTCGGAAGTATAGCCGATAACGTCGGGGCTCACAGAGCTGATCAGTCCGGCGCGCTCGACTCCTGCTTTGTCCAGATAATTCAGAAAAACAACAGGGTCGGAAGAGAACTTCTCGATCTGAGCGAAGTCAAGCCGGTGACGATGGGTGAACTCAAGCACTGCGGGCTTGAGCATGCTGTGGGGCTGGATGTGAATATGAATATCGATGACGGGGGTCACGTTGGTCGAAGTCCCATCTTGCGGGAGAGCGCACATGCCTTTCCTCTCACCCTTCGCAGGAGGGTCTCAATGGCCGCTGAACAGGGAAAAGTATGCGTCCTCATCAAGCCATTCGGCACTATGTGCCCGCGTCTCGTGAAGCGGGTGGAAATTGGCATCGAATTCCTGGGCTACGACGCGCTGGTCTTGCGCGTCGAAGTAGCGGATGACGTAGTGCCCCTCCGCCAGGATGAGCACATCGATAGGTCGGCTGTCATCGAAGTTGACCCCGATCTGCGACATCAGCTCCACGAGCGCGTATCGCACACCGCCGAGGGTCAAACTTTGAGAGCCGCATCCCAAAGGTCCAAAACGGCTCTCGATCAACTCCCGCCCTTTTGGCATGGTCATGGATGCTGGAAGCCTCCGATGTCTTGCTGCACGGCGGAAAAGTTACCTGCGTACGCCTGATCTGAATCACTTGACGCCGGGGAGTCGGTCACGCATCCGCTTTCCAGAGGCGCTTGCGAAAGTAATCTCGCCAAGCTGCGGGAAGCGCTGGCAACTCACTCACCCGGTGCAACAAGTCCTGATTCGTTGCATCTGCCGTGTACAGATTGACGACATCGGCGACCGTAACGCCGTGCTCATCCTGGGCAAGCCACTCTATCGGGTCGCCCTCAGTGACCTCTCCTTCTCTGAGGACGGCAAGGTAGAAGCCAGTCCGTCCGCTGCGCAGGAATCGCTTCACCATGTCCGGGCGGCCGAATCGAATGCCGAGCTTGTAGCAAGGCATTCGTGGTTGTGTGACGACAAACTCTGCAGAGCCGATGTGAAGGCGATCGCCGATGTGGAGGGCTTCCTCCAGCAGGCCCTCGGTGGTGAAGTTCTCGCCGAACACCCCCCAGGGCAGGTCTGTGCCCGGAGCCTCCTGGCGCCAGAATGAATAATGCTCCGAGGGGTAGGCATAAACGGCCTTATCGACTCCGCCGTGTACAGAGAGATCTGACTGCTCATCGCCCTCCAGGTTGAGCTTTGCAACTCGAACGCGACCCGGCACGGCTGCCTTGAAGATGGACGTCCGGACGCGCTTCCCCTCCCATTCGATTTCGCGCGGAAGTCCCACGTTGATGGATACGAGCTTCATCGGCGTCAAATCAGGATCCTTGCTCATTGAGCTCTGAGACGATGTGCAATGAACGGCGCTGCTCGTCCGCACGCGCCGGATGCATTGAATAGCCGTTTCGGAGCGGACCGCCTTGAGCTAGCCGAAGTTCAAAGGGGTAACTTTATGCCCATCTACAAATCAGCCGGGCACTTCACCCGGACGTTGCGGAACCACTCAAAATACGCTTCATCCCCAATCCACTCCGCGATGTGGGCGCGGATCTCATTGAGAAAGCGGAAACTGGAGTCAAACTCATGAGCCACAACGCGCTGGTCATCCCCGTCGTAATAGCGAACGACATAACGCCCGGCGGACACTTCCGCCACGTCAATGGCCCGGCTATCTTCGAAGTTGAGTCCCATATGGTACATCAGGGCATCGAGGTCGTACTCCGTGCCGTCCACGGTTACAACCTGCCCTCCGCTCCACAACGGTCCATAGCGGCTCTCCATCAAAGCTCGGCCTTTCATCTCACTCATGGGTCACCTACGCTTCCGCCGTTGCGAGGTGCGGACGCTTAAAGATCAAGTGCACGCCCACCGTCCCATACGCCACACCATCCTTATTCGGAGCGATCAGAGGAGTCGAACTCACCAATTCCCAGCCGTCGCCGCCCACTCCGTTTATCCACTCCTCCAACCCGCTCGCCAAACCTTCTTGAGTTTCATTGAAAAGGACCATCCGATCATAGTATTCCCACTGCATCGTTACGCTCCTCTCGGTTATTTGGAAGGTGCTGAACAAGACCTGGCGCCCTTATTCCCGCCGTCATCGAAGATGGTCGGCCAGCCAATCGGAGACGGTCTTCAGCGCCCCGGCGTTGTACTTGATTTCCATGTGATTGAACCAGCGTGGCAAATAGCGAATCAAGCCGTTCTCGTGATTGACATCCGGGCGCAAATCGGCGGTCACATAGCTCAACTCGGCACCCGCCAGTCCTGCCTTTAGCCCAGCCGCGCCTTCCAGCAGCGAGGGCAGGTCGCGTTCGGCGTAAAGCAGGAGGCAGGGTCGATCATGTTCCGGGACAGGGCCCAACAAACCGAGTAACTCGATGACGTAGCCGGAGTATGGCTCGCGCATTGCCGGGCTGGGAAAGTTCTCAAACATCCACTTGCCCTGCGGGGAGATCTGACTCACCACCGCAGGCGAAATGGCCACCATGCAATCCGCGGAAGACATGAGGGCCAGCCGCCCCCCCAGGCTAATGCCCGTGGCGCCGGCGCGTCCAAAGCGGCGAACGTAGCGCACCGACGCCTCCACCTCATCCCGTATCTGTGGGCCGATGACGGCCCTGTTTTCACCGTGGCCGCATGGGTCAATGGCAAGCGCGGCCGGTCCCTTTTCCGCGATGGCTGCCGCCAGGCCCAAGACGCTCTCCTTTGTAGAACCATAGCCGGGGCACACGACCACGCCACCGCGCGGTGCGTCGGGCGAGAAAAGAAAGGCGGGAATGACGTGCCCATCATGACCAAACAGGTCGGTGACGCGTTCAAAGTGCATAAACCCTCTCAATTGCGGAATGCGGATTTCGGATTGCGAAATTAGGGCACAACCTCTTTCAGCCACGACAAAATGCGTAGTGTCAAAACCCCTTCTTGTTTCTTGAACCCATGATCAGCGCCATCGACCTCAATCAGATCCACCCGCGAGCTGTGCTCAGCTGCACGCCGAAGCCGTTCGGCGGTGCCTGGCTCGACCAGTTTGTCCGCCGTACCCCGGACAATCAAAATCGGATCGGTCACTTTCTGAATGTTTCGGTAAGGATCGGATTGGGCGTTCGGCCCGCGCAGACTGAGCAAATAACGAGGACTGTACAAGGCTTTGCCGAGTGGGCCCAGATCCACCACCATCAACTGCTTCTCCTGGCCGGCGGCTTCCATCGCCAGGGCCTCGTCCACAGTGGTTTGAGCCTTCTTTCGACCGAACTGCCACGCATTCCAATCGAAAAGATTCCCAGGTCCCGCGACGAGAACCGTTGCCACAATGCTCGGATCGGAAGTTGACGCCTGATAGTATAGCACGCGGTTGGTGCCCATGCTTTGCCCCAGGAGCACTAGCCGGGAATGGCCCAACTGGTGCAAATAGGTCGCACCCGCGGCGATATCGGACTCGTTATCGGTGAAGGCGGACACCTTCGGCCCCGTGTCGTGGTCGCGCATATTCAAGGCGAGACTGGCATAGCCCTGTTCGGCGGCCGCTTGAGCCAATTGCGGAAAGTACCCGCTGTAAAAGCTGCTGCCGTATCCGTGCACAAGCAGGAGTGCCGCGGGGCGGTGCTTGGCGGTTGGCCGGTAGAGAACACCGTCGAGGGCGATCCCGTCGCGCGCTGTGACCTCCACTTGCCGGACGGAATAAGCGGCCTTTGGAGTTCGCGCCGCACGCAAAGTGGGAGGGGCAGCGCCGGTGGAAACGCTGGCAAGCATCATACCGGCGGAGAAAACAGACAGGCATTTGCAGAGCCATCGCATCAATCGTGTCCTCCCCCGCCTCTCGTGCTAGGCGGGCTTGCCTGCCTGTTCCAACTTGGCCTCCAGGGCTACCATGCGCTCCTTCATTTCCTTCTGTTTCTGCCAGCGCGCCGTCACGTCGAGCATGATGGCCGCGGCTCCCAGCATCTCGCCCGTCGGGGCGCGCAGGAGGATAATAGTGAATTCCACGGAAATACGCGTTCCGTCCTTCCGCATGGCCGGCACCGCCAGCATTTGCCGGCCGTATTTCGTTATGCCCGTCGCCATCACACGATGATATCCATCCCAGTGCAGGGCACGCTGGCGCTCGGGGACAATAAGGTCCATACTCTTTCCCAAAGCCTCATCAGCCCGGTAACCGAACATCGCTTCAGCCCCGGAATTCCAGAAACGAATGATGCCCTCGTGATCCCCAAAAATGACGGCAAACTGGGTCTGCTCCACGATGCTTTGGCACAACCACTCTAGCGTATATGTCGGCGCCATGTAACACTCCTGTCTAGACCAATTCTGGTCATTTCCACGGTTCGTAATTGCAGCCTCACGCGGCCTCAGAGGTCTCCAAGCTCAGAAGCTTCGGCCCTTGCTTGATTTGGAATCGTCCCTCAGACGTTTCCCAGATCCAGCCCGAGTAACCGTATCCTCCCACGGCCTTCACAATGAAAGCGCCTTTCCAGGAGGCGCTTCGGGGCTCGTTGCAGGAGACGGTGCCGAATTTGCCGAAGGTATAATCCGGCACGGGATGGCAGTATGGCTCGCCCCGCAATGCGGCGGCCGCTTTTTGCGCCTGTTCTCCGCCATGGACCGCAGCACGCAGGCCGTACTTATGGTTTCGAGCGCGGCCGATAACCTCCTCACCGGTGAGAAAGGTGGTGGTAAAGGCGACCGGCCCGAAAACTTCCTCCTTCATCCCCAGCATCTCATCCGTGCAATTCTTGACCACGGTCGGCCAGACGAGGTTCCCTTCGATGCGCCCGCCTGTCAGGATTTCCCCGCCCTCTTGCGTGGCCTCCTTCAATTGGGTTCTCAGCCGTCGCACCGCCAGATCGCTGGCCACGGCAGACACGTCAGTTTTTGTATCAGCCGGATCTCCCACCACCAGACGCTTCACCCGCTCGACAAACCGTGCGAGAAATTCCTCGTAGATCGATTGGTGGATGAAAATTCTTTTGGGGGCTGTGCAGGTTTGCCCTGCGTAGGCAAACTTGGAAGCCATCAGGTCATCCAGGGCAAGTCCCAGGTCGGCATCAGGAAATACAATGAAAGGGTCTTGTCCCGGCCCCTCGAAGACGAGCTTCTTGCCGGTTTTCTCAAAGGCCGCCTGGTACGGCTTGACGTTGGCATCAAAACCGAAGACCACTACGGTAGAGACCTCAGGACTCCGTAAAGACTCCTCGAGAAACGTCTTTCCACTGCCCTTATAAAAAACAACGTCTCTGCCGAAGATCGGCTGGTACATACTTTCGGTTAACGCCATCACATGGGGGGCTTTGGAGGAGAACTTCACAGTGACTTTGTTGCCCACGACAAAGATTGAAGTGATCGCCGTGTTCACCCAAGCGCTCCCGTTATAAGAGAGAACTAGAGAGACACGTGAGCCCGTCCCTCCCAAGGGCAGCCGCTCTTTGAGAGAATCCGTTACCTCGTCAAACATCAGGAGCCTGTCCGCCGCCAAATCGACTTCTTTCGCATTGTCTTTCACTGTGAAGCAAAGGTCTCTTACGGCCAGGTCAACGATCTTGCCCTTGTTCTTTCTGAGCGCCTGAGACAGTTCGTGGATTTTCTGTATTCTCTTGTCGAACGACATATTACCGGCCTAAAGATGAATTGACTGTGAAAGGGCAGCGCAGGTGGGCGGGTTGGACCGGGCACACAGGTGAGGCAGTACACAATCTCCGAGCTTCAGGACCCTGGGAACAGCGAATGGGACCGGCGAAGATGGTTCTCTCGTAAACCAACCCAACCCTTACGCAGAGGTGGCCGGGCTGGTCGACTTCGCGCCTTCAATTTCCTTATCTCTTAACACCCGCCGCAGGAGTTTGCCTGTAGCCGTGCGCGGCAACTGATTCACCAGGACCACCTCGCGGGGCATCTTGTATGTAGCGATCTTGTTCCGACAGAATTCGATCAACTGATCGGGAGTGGTGCTCGTGCCGGGTTTGAGCACGACGAAGGCCTTGGCGATTTGACCGCGTACAGGGTCGGGAACGCCGATCACGCCCACTTCGACCACGTCCGGGTGGGTCGCCATAACCGATTCGATTTCCTCCGGCCCGATGCGGTAGGCCGAACTCTTAATGATATCATCCTCGCGGGACACGAAAAAGAAGTAGCCCTCTTCGTCAGAGTGGACAAAATCACCGGCTCGGTTCCAGCCGTCCGGGGTGACGGTCTGTTGCTGCTTGTTATTCTCGCGCCAGTAGAGTGTGCCCGTGGGCCCTCGAACCAGGAACCGTCCGATTTCGCCGGGGGCGGCGTCGCGGCCGTCCTCAGTGGCTGCCTTGATTTCATAGCCTGGCACCGCTTGGCCGAACGAGCCCGGCTTGGCGCGCTCACTGACCACATTGGAGACAAAAACGTACATCATCTCGGTGGTGCCGAGGCCTTCAAAGATCTCCTGGCCGAACTTTTCCTTCCAGGCATAATACGTCGCCGCGGTCAAGCTCTCGCCCCCGCCGGTACAGATCCGCAGGCTACTCAAGTCGTATTTCTTTTCCGCGTCAGGGACCTGCAGCATCTTCCGGTAAGCCGTGGGCGCAAGCGAGAGCACGGTGATGCGGTGCTTCTGGATGGTGTCGAACATCTTTTCAGGTTCGAACTTCGGAATGAGCGAAGCCGTGGCGCCAAAGCGGAAGGGGATGGTGGTAAAAGTCGAGTATCCGGCGCCGAACGCCAGGGGCGCCGAGCCGCCGATGACGTCATTCTCCTTGACCTTCCAACCGTAGGTGCCGAAAGCATCGGGCACGATGAGAGTTTCCTCAACGAGGTGAGCCGTGCCTTTGGGGCGGCCCGTGGTCCCCGAGGTGTACAGCAAAACGGCCACATCCTCGCGCGCCCGGCGCACCGGGGCGAGTGTTGACCCGCCCGACTGAAGCAGTTCGCCGTAGAGTTGATAGCCCTTGGCCTTGAGGTCAGCGGGTTCGCCGCCGATGACGATGATGTGTTTGATGGTTTTCAGATCCGGACGCGCCGCTTCGAGTTCGCCCAAAAGTGCGGCGTGGACCACGATGGCCACGGCCTCGGCGTCGTTGGCCACGTGAGCAATCTCGGCGCGCGAAAACAGAGGCGAGATGGGCGTGAACACGCCACCCAGCTTGAGCACGGCAAAATTGGCGACCAGCGCGGGCGGGATGCTGGGGGCACGCAAAAGGACCCGGTCGCCTTCGCCGACGCCCAACTGGCGCAAGGCGTTGCCGAATTTGTTGGCTTGGCCGAGGAGTTGTGCGTAAGTGATGCGTTGGTCTTCAAAAAGTACGGCCGCGCGTTCACCCCGACCGGCAGCGACGTGTTTTTCGAGCAGCTCCTCGGTGGGGTTGAACCGCGGCGCGTAAGACGCGAATTCCGGAAGCGTGTAGATGCGTTTGGGCCACAGCTCACGCGGCGGTAAGTAATCTGCCATTGCGGTCTCCTTAGCGGCCGGCCAGTTGAGGCTGCTTGGCCTCAGCCAACAGTTCCTCCAAGGCCTGCTCGACCCGAATCAGGCCCCGCGCGGCGTCGGTGCGGGGAAATGCCACGGTGGGGTACCGATCGCCCTCGAAGATGAGGAGGGCGGGGACGTTGGTTCCGAAGTCCTCGACGAGCGCGCCCTTGGCGCCGAATACTGGTCGCACGCTCGCGTCCGGACCGCTGACCGTTTTGTGGTACGTGGGGAAACGGTCTTTGATCGGGGCCACGTCGATGGCCTTGGCATCGACCCCCTTGGCCTGGAGATCCTTGACGAGTTGGAGCGCCCTCGCGATGTCGCAGGGAAAGGCCTCGCCGGGCTTTTGCGCGGTGCTGTAATAGAACTCCACCCGCTTTGGACCCTTCGCAGCGGCGGCAACCGCTGCTTTGGCAACAGTCGGATCGGGCGGAACATAGGCCTTCCCGCCGTCCTCGAAGACCTCACACTCGGTCCACCCCTGTAACGTGATCGACAGTGTGAACGGCCACTCGCGCTTCAGGCATTGTCCGAGATAGGCCTTCTGGAGGTTGGGATCCAGCGCCGGACGCAGATGTTTACAACGGACACACAGAGATTGGGTGTTATAGTGAGCCATAGATTCTCCTGTCCCTCATTTTCTTCCGGCGATGAACTTGGGCCGGCTGCCGATGAGATCTTCTTTCTTAAGCGGCCGTCCGCTGACGGCATTGCCGCGGATATTCCGCTGGATGGGAATGGGTTTGCATACCGCGTCTTTTCGGGCACGCGGTGCCGGGCGTGTTAACCCGGGGCCGGAAATCGGGCTGTAATCCTGCTTCTCAGCGAAGCCGGGCAAAAGGTCGGGTTGCCCATCGGCCGCATCCGGTCCCTTGACGCAAGCTCCGGAGGAGGTTTCGATTCGCCAGATTTTAGCGCAGCCGGCGCACTTGGTTGTGCCCTTGAAGTTCCAAAACGGGTATGGATCGAGAAAATTCTTGGTCTTACAATTGGGGCATGTGAGCAGCATAGGTTTTCTCCGGTTAAATGCATTCCTGTTCTTCAAGCCGCCGCAACTCTTCCGTGCTGAGGCCGGCCAGTTTGCCCAGAATTAACTCATTGTCCGCGCCCACCGGCTTCAACGCCCACTTCAAGCGCGGTGGAGTGGCGGACATCTTGTAAGCCGGACCTTGATGCAGCAGCTCGCCGAAGGTGGGGTCGTCCAGCCATCGGACCGCTCCGCGCTGCACCCAATGAGGATGGTTGGCGACCTCTTTGGCGTTCCAGACCGGCTGGTTATTGATGTTGGCTTTGTCCATGATCTCGGCCACCTGCTCCTTGGTCTTATCCGCGGCCCACTTCTCCAGCCAGGGATAGATCTCCATCTGGCTCTGGGCCTTCACCCGGTTTTCGGTCTTGGCATACTTCTCCGCCATCTTAACGTCACCGACAACCTTGCAAAGCCGGGCAAAGTCTTCGTCCGTGTACGCGCTAATGAGGATGTAACCTTCCTCCGACTCCTGGGGGTTCTCGGAACCCGGATAAGAAGATTTGCCGCACTTGATTATCCCGTGCACGCACAACTGTGTGTCCCAATTACCCCAGCGCTGACGGGTAATTCCGTGCCGGCCGTAAAGGGGCAGCGCGTATTCGAGCTGGCGGGTGACTCCGTGCACCTGCGAGTATTCAGTGAAGGTTCCCTCGCCGGAAACCTTGTCACGCCAGTAGAGTGCCGCAAGGATTTGCACCGCACCCATCATTCCACCCCAGTAATCCGCCAGCCAGATGGTGTGCTTGGACGGGGCGCCTCCCAGGAATTCCTGCTTCCCGGTCATGCCAAAGTTGCCGCCCTGCGACTGGCCGAGAATGTCGTAAGAAGCGCGCACCCGCCCCGGTCCCCAGCCGCCGAAGCCGCCCAGCCAGCAATAAACCAGCCGAGGGTTGATCTCCTTCATCTGCCGGTAGCCGATGCCCCAACGGTCGAACGTGCCGGGGCGATAGTTCTCCACCATGACATCAGACTTGGCGGCCAGCTTTTTGACGATGGCCTGGCCCTCCGGCCGGTGGAAATCAACCGAGATAAAATATTCGTTCGGATTAGCGCCGAGAAACCCCAGGCCAGTGCCTCTCTCGGGGACCCACCGCGAGAGCGGGTACAAGAAGGGCTCGTTGAAGGGCGTGGTATGGCGCATGGCTTCGCCCCGCCGGGGTGCTTCGATCTTGATGACTTCGGCGCCAAGCTCAGCCAGGTAGGAGGCGCAGGACGGGCCGAGGATATATTGGGTGCAGGAGAGCACGCGGACTCCCTTTAGCGCCTCAGGTTTGCTGAACTCCTTCGTGGGGTCGAAGGCTTGATGACAGAACTCTTCAAAAGACTGTTTCTGTGTTGCGGAAGCGGTATCCTTAGCCATCACAATTCCTCCTCTTCTTCTTCCTCATGTGTGACGCCCGTCTGGCTCAACCGCGCAAAGTCATCGCGGTTGAAGCCGAGCAGCCGGCGATAGACATCCTCATTGTCGTAGCCGACGGGGCGGCCCAGCCACTTCAGCCGGCCAGGAGTCTTATGCTGCAGGAAAGGCGTGGTTCCGTAAAGGATCTTGCCGTAATGGGGAGAATCGCACTCGGCAACGTGACCGCGATACTTGAAGTGCGGGTACTCGGCCACCTCGTTCACATACAGCACGCCGCCGGAGGCCACCTGCTGCTTGGAAAGTTTCCGCTCGGCCTCGCTGCGCGGATTGTCCTTCAGCCACTCACCCAGCATAGTGTAGGTCTTCACCTGCATGTCATGCGCCAGCCGTTCCGTGACGTCACGGAGGTGCAGGTCGCCAAGGATGTCCTCCTCCACCGCGGGCTGCTCATCCCCGACCGTGCGCCAGATGCGGTACCACAACCGGTCGTGGCCGCCCCCCACCATCATGTAACCATCCTTACAGGGATTGACGGCGTAGATGTTGATGGCCAGGTCCCAGTTCCCGTAACGCGGACGAATGCTGCCATCCATCGAGTACCACGCCCAACTGTAATCAAGGATGCGGATGATGGCCTCGGCAGATGTCGCCTCGATGAACTGGCCCTCACCAGAAACGTTGTTGCGGTACAACACGGCAGCAAGGATTCCCATGGCTGCAGAAGTCCCCCCCACATGGTCGGCCATCCACAGGGCTGAACGGGTGGGCTGTCCACCAAACTCCTTCGGGTCGCCGGTACCGTGCACGAAACCGCAAGCAGCCTGGGCCGTTGGTTCGAGCATCCCGGGCTTGTCTTTCAACGGGCCCCACTGGCCGCGTTGGCCGACCCAGCAATAGATGAGCCGCGGATTGATCTCGCGCAACTGGCGATACCCAATTCCCCAGGCGTCCCACTGCCCGGGCGTACCATTCTCAATAACCACATCAGAATGAACGACCAATTTCTTCAGGATTTCGCGTCCCTCCTCGGTCTCCAGGTTGAGGGTGACCGAGAGTTTGTTGCGCATCTCGTGCAGGAACTGCCCGCCGACTTCCTCGCCGCTTTCCTTGTCCTTGAACATGTACTCCTTCCGGCCGAAAGGAGTGAGCTTCCGGAGAGGATCTCCCCCCGGGGGTTCCACCTGGATGACCTCAGCACCCAATTCAGACAACTGGGAGGAGCACCAGTGTCCGATCATCATGCTCGTCGTGCAATCGAGCACACGCAGAAGAGCGAGTGCTTCCGGCTTTTCAAAATTCTTTTCTTGTCGTGTGATGGATTCAAGATAAAGCGGGTAGTCTTTGGCTTGATCGCTGAGGCCGGCGTAGACTTCCTCGGGCTTTGCGATGGGAATCGCCGGCCAGGATGGAACCTTGGGCGTGTCCATTTCACCACCTCCTATGGACTTCAGTAAATTTTCATTTGCGTGCCTTGTGGGTAGGTGCGACCTGCGGGAAAACTAGCAAGAGCTGGCGTGCTCGAACACCTGCATTTTTACTAATGGCTTTGTGAAATTAAATGGGAATCAGAGAGATGTCAAGAAGAAATCTGAAAAAAAGTACATTGTGAAGGATGTTTCAATCACGTGACATGCGTTTGAGATCTGCGTAATCTTCCGTTCTTGAATTTCTTCCTCTGGCCTGCTTCTTTAAAGTGGTCCGGCCCTCCCGGCGGGGTCCATGGCCCCCGCGCTGTTCCCAAAAAAGGAGCAAGCCAGCTCTTCCTGGTTGCTGATTCGGTCGAAAGACAGAATGCGATTGCGGTCATCCATGAAAAATCTGGGAACCAGGAAAAGGGCACCGGAGATCAGCGGTGAAGGCGTCCAGGAGACTGATGGAGGTCCGCCCCAATGCGCATTGCATCACCGGTGGAAGGAAAGTCTGAGCTGGAAATAACTACGACGTGCTCACTTGCGATCGACAGTTTACCAACTGAGTTTTAAAGCGAATTGCACCCTGCGGGTAATCCCGGCTGCATTTGCAGATCCAAAACTAGGACTGGAGATTGTGCGCCAATTGTTGCCTTGTGCCGTCAGAAACGGAATGTTGAAGATGTTGTAAAACTCAGCGCGGAACTGAAGATTCCATGGCCCTGACCCCAGGGGCCCCAGCTCTTTCAGTTCAATGTCTTTGAAGAAGGACCAATCGAAGTTCACTAATCTCCGCATCCGGACGACGTCGCGGCTGCAGGTGCCATTGGTTCCAAGCAGAGGCTGACTGAAACCGAAGTTGACGGAGGGGTCCCCCAATTCAAATCGAACACCCGTGGGGCTGCAGTTCGCGCGCGTATTATCGAGGGCAGTTCCCACATCAATGAGGTTTCCATCCTGGTTGACATCCACAATACCCGCCCGTGGTCCGGACAGCACCGTGGCCGCTAGGCCGGACTGCCACATGTTTACAGACTGGAAGCTCCACCCCCGCAAAACCTTTCCGACAAAGCCCCGCGAGTTGTTGAAAAAAGGTGTTCGCCAGATTCCTGTTACCACGAGGCGATGAGGTATGTCGAAATTCGAAACCGCCCTTTCTCCGCGAAGGTTAAACGGATCTTGCGCGAAGCTGTTGTCGTTGGCCTGGATCGTCGGCCTGAAGTCGGAGCCGTCATCAATTGATTTCGACCAGGAGTAGGAGGCCTGGAACTGCAAACCGTGGGAAAAGGCCTTTCTCACTTCGGCTTGGAGGGAATGAAAGATTGAGCTGCCGCCATCATCGTGAAAGTTCACCTGGTTAAACCGGGGGTCAAGCCTCTTCCCGGTTCCGGGCACTATCGGATTGATGGGAATCAGGCGGGTCAGGTGGGTGCCTTTGGTCCCCACATATCCCAGACTGAATACATAACTCTTCGGAAATCGATATTCGATTCCCAAGCTGAAGTCCTGAACATAGGGATTGTTCAGCCGAGGGTCCACGCTCGTGATGCTGCCGAAGTTCGTTAAGTTACCAAAACTGCCCACCTGGTTATTTCCTTGGGCCAAAATGGGCGCCGAGCCGTTCAAGAGGTTGGCGAAGCTGTTGGCGCCGGAGATCTGGCAGGGGAGACCGGGCACACAAGCCAGGCTGAAGTTGTAGTTCAAGGGAGGCACCGACCGCGATGCGGTCAGAGACTCAAAGGTGAAGGAGTCCCAGTAAACGCCATAGCCGCCCCGCAGGACGAAGTTGCCGTTTCTAGGATTCCAGGCAAATCCGAGTCGCGGGGCCAGATTGAAGGGATTGCTTTCAACGGCGGAGTTTCCGACGCGGAAACTCCCCAGGGGGCCGGAACCTGCTGCCCCGATGGGCCCCGGGGTTTGCGGATCAAGGACGGAACTGAGGCCTTGGGACTCGCCCAGAGCGCCTTGAATCTCCCACCGAAAACCGAGATTGAAAGTGAGGGTCGGGGTCGCCTTCCAGTCGTCCTGGAAGAAGAACCCGTAGAGCCCGGTGCGGAAGCCTCGCTGCGTATTCCCAAACAGCTGTGTCCAGCTACTCGGTTGGCCCGCCAGGAAACCATTCAACGTTGCAAAGGTAAAAACACCCTGGGCATTTTGGGCAAAGAGTGAATTATCCTGTATTTTGCGAATGTCCACTCCCGTTTTCAACACGTGAGAGCCCCGGATATGGCTCAGGATGTCGCTCACCTGATACACGTTGTAAGTGCGGCCGGCAGGATTGCTGGGCAGGGCGCCAAAATTAACCAAGCCCAGTATCTGGAATCTCGGTGAGGTCAGGTTTTGTTGGGGTAGGCTCAAAGCGCTGGCATAACCATACGCCAGGTGAAGTTCATTCACCGTCCGGGAACTCAGAACATAGCTGTCGGTGATGTTCATGTTGCGGAGCGCCGAGTGGATGTCCGTATCAAAACCCGGTAACGAGTTTTGCCCGGGGGCTCTTGCCACAAAGGTGCCTGTGCTGTGAAAGTATCGGAGCGAGAGGGCATGGTGCGCACTGAAATGATGGTCTCCCTTCAACACGAACTGGAAGGCGTCGACCGGGGAAGGGATCTGGGTCGTCAGAGTCCCGACGTCAGGATCGCTCGTCGGCCCCGTGGGCAAAGGAAGAAAGCGATTCATCAGGTCGACGACGACCGGGTCAGTTGCCCGGGATCGGGCGCTTTGCGTGGGCAGAGTGGCTATGCTCGTAAAGGCGCCGCCGCGCACAACTCGTCCCTCATAGGCGCCGAAGAGAAAGCTCCGGTCCCTGACCACCGGACCGCCCATGGTGAACCCGTACACATTGGATTTGATCGGGGACGGCTTCCCCGTCTGGTCGAAATAGTCTCTTGCATTAAAGAGATCATTCTGGATGAAATCGTAGGCCGATCCGTGCCAGTTGTTCGTGCCGCTCTTGGTGACCATCATGACTTGCGCATTCGACTTCACCCCGTATTCCGCCGAAAAGTTACTGGTCAGGAGTTTGAATTCCTGCAACATGTCCGGTGTGATCGACTGCATTCCCAGGGCAAAGCCGCCGAACTCCCAGTCGTTGGCATCGGTGTAATCCAGTTGCACCGCACCGGAGGCCTCGCGTCCGCCGTTCGCGGAAAACAACCCCGCTTGAGGTCCCAGAACGAGCACGTAGGAACCTCCGCCTCCAAAGGTCGAACCCCCGCGCGGGTTGTTCGTGGGCACAACTCCGGCTGCCAGGTGGACCAGAGAAATCATGTTTCGCCCGAGACTGGGCAGGTTGACCAATTCCTCGTCCGTTCGCGTGGTGCTCCGTTGTGAGTCGGACACATCGAGTTGACCTGGCGCTGTCCCGACCACTTCCACGACCGTGGACTGCGGGCCGACCGCAAGGTTGAGATTCAACGTGACCGTTTGATTGGTCACCACCTGGAGACTCACCGTTCTCAGGGCGAACTCTGGAGCTTCCGCCGAGATCTCATAATTTCCCGGCGGCACCGCAAAGAAGACATAGAAACCATCATGAGAGGTGACATAGGTGCGCTTGGCATTCGTGCCGACGCTTCGTAACGTAACCGTCGCCCCCGCAATGCCCTCGTCGCTGGCATCCATTATGGTTCCCTCCACACGGCCCACTGTGTATTGGGCGTGCAGAGCGACAGGGTTTGCCAGGCAGAAACTTACGGCGACAAGCCAGGCTGCAAAGTGTAATCTCCAGCCAGATGGCATGAGCCCCTCCTTACCTCTTGAAACCTGCTCCCTGCCCACATCTTTACCGTTCTTAGCCAAGCTCAGGGAAATTCAAATGCATGGACTGCTGGCCAAGGGCTAAGGCGCTCCCTTCGGCCAAGTCGATCAAAACCGGTTCCCTTCGAATCACGCTCATGCCAACATTCCCCGGACCTCGTAATGCAACGACCTATTCATGGCGCGTAAAATTTCCTCACCGTGCTCTGTCAGGGCGAAGACTTCAACTTCCTCCAGAGACCGAGACGATTCTGGATTTGTCCTCGGCACAGGCAGGTCCGCCCGTGCGGGTCATTATCGTTAATAGCAAGGAGATGATACAACAGGTCTCTGAAATGGAGATTGGCTTTTTTCCATTGTGAAGCATTCGCTGAGGAGGCTGGTCTTACGACCCCATTCAGGGCGAACCACCTCATTCGCACTGAAGGGCCAACACGGGAAGAGTCGATTATCTGCCGTTCGGCATCAGGACGTGTGAGGCTTGTTCGGTTCCCGGCCGAGGTCTTCGACACTCAAGTACGCCCTCAGGATCAATCCGCGGGTTCGCCGGGATGGATCCTGAGCGAGGATTGTGGAGCCATCCTCCGAACGACCGGTTTTTGACCAATGAATCAGACGGAAACGAGTAACGAGTCGGTGACGTGGGTCACCAGGCTGTGGAACTTTTCCTTGGCCTTCTTAAAGCCCGAGTCACTGAGAATCTTTTCCAGGGTCGCCAGGGAGTCGAGATCCACTTGGATCACCCTTTGGGGAGAGGAACCGCCTAGCATGCTCTTGTACTTGCGCACGGCCTTCACACCTTTGTACTTCGTCCAGATGTTCTTCCCCTGCCCCTTGATATACTTCTCATATTCGCCGACTTTTCCGGGGCAGATGTCGAACCGGTACTCAAAAGTAATCATGATTGCCCTCCTTCTGATGGAGTTCTTCTTACCTGCGCGCTAGCGTATCAAATGCATTCGATAGCGTCAATCGACGTCTCGCACAACCTCCCCCGACCGTCGTTCCTCCACGGGTTGCCATTGGCATTCCTGGGCCTGCGCCTCATCAGGGTGAACGCGAATGGTTCTGATTTGGGATAACCCGTCCCAACCTACAATGACCCCGCTGTGTGTCTCAGCCCGAAGACTCCCATGCTCGGTGACGCCAGCATCCTTAAAGCCCCGGCGGAGATTCGCTTTGGGAGTCCCGCCCACCGCGGACAAGCTCCACCCCTGGGAGGATTCTAATGCAAGGTGCAAAGATTCACAGCATCCGAATCTCTTGGGCGATAGCTTCGTGATGGGCGAAGCCGAGCCTGACGTCGGCTCCGATTGTGACCGTGCACGGAGCCCCCGGAGGTTCGATCCGGTGGACACTCGCCTGCATCGCGCAAAGCCAAGGAAGTTCTTCGATGAGTTGTGACACTCTTCCAAGGAGCTCATCAATTCCGCACTCGAAGGGGACCTGTGCACTTTCGGCGAGTTCCCGGACATCATGATCTGTGAGCGGTGTGATCCGGATGACCGGAGCTTTCCCGGAACGGCACAGCCTGATCAGAGGCCCGAAGTGGGGATCGGAATGCACTTCAAGGCCGACCTCATCGTGCCGGGTCGAATCAGGGGTTAGCTCTCCAGGCTTCATTCGAATGCCGAAGAAGCCAAGAATGGTGTGGGCGCGTTCACCGTCGACCCACACAACGTCCCTCCCTGCTTCGGTGGCAGCCAGCATGGCCTGA
Organism: Terriglobia bacterium; assembly: GCA_020072965.1. Classification (GTDB taxonomy): domain Bacteria; phylum Acidobacteriota; class Terriglobia; order JAIQFV01; family JAIQFV01; genus JAIQFV01. Next base: position 66,381 of record JAIQFY010000003.1, read on the forward strand.
ATCTCTCGACGCGCCGATGCGGCGTCCACATCTTCGTACCACAGCAGTCGCCCGCCGGGATGTGCGCGATAGGCCGAGTATTGTGCGGCGCGGGCGAGCGCCAGCGCGGCAGATTCGGGGAATCGATAGGAGGGGAATATGTGTCGCGATGACGACTCACCGCTCGGGCCTTCCATGGCGAACTGCACTGCTCCGGACGCCCCCATCAGGCAGAGGAGTGCCGGTTTCGAGACTCCGCTATTCCGCTCCGCTCGAATGACCCCTCGGCGGATCGCGCGCCCCACGGGTTGGGGGTCGCAGTCCCCCACGCATGCAAAGATGGCAATCAAGGCATCGACTTCGTCATGTTCAAGGGCATGCTGTACCGATTCCTCATAGGCATCGACGGTGGCCAGTGGCCCCAGGTCCGTTACTCCCGGCCCCGCGATCGTAAGGCCATGGGTCTCGCAGGCGTCCGCACAAATGGTCAGCACCCCCCCCGAATTACTGATGACGGCGACGCGATTGCCTCGGGGCAAAGGCTGATGGGCGAGGAGCACAGCCACATCGAACATTTCCTCGAGAGTGTCTGCCCGGATGACACCGGCTTGACGAAACAGGACATCCACTTCTATATCGCTTTGACCCACCGCTCCAATGTGAGCTCGAGCGGCATCGCGGCCGGCCCGGCTACGCGCACCTTTCACACACAGGATCGGTTTCTTGTAGGAGATTCGTCTCGCAATCCGGGCAAATCGCCGGGGATTGCCGAACGTTTCAAGGTAAAGCAAGGCAATGTCAGTGAAGGGATCTTCTTCCCAGAACTGAAGAAGATCGTTCCCGGAGACATCAGCCCGGTTCCCGGCGGAGACGAAAATGGAAAACCCGAGCCCCCGTTCTGCCGCATAATTAAGAATGACGAGTCCAAGCGCTGCCGAATGCGAATAGAAACCGATTCGGCCTCGTGGAGGCATCGATGGGGCCAGGCTGGCATTGAGGTTTACATCCGGATGGGTGTTCATCAATCCCAGGCAGTTTGGACCCACCAGTCTGGCCCCGCTGGCCCGTACCAGGTCGACGAGTTTTTGTTGTTGGGCCGCGCCGTCAGGCCCGCTCTCGGCGAAGCCGGAAGTGATAACGAGGAGTCCCTTCGCCCCGGCGCGAAGGGATTCTTCGGCAACCTCCAACACCTTCGCCGCGGGGACGGCCACGACCACCAGGTCTGCAGGTTCCGGAAGGGCCTGAACTGAGGGGTAGGCTCGAACGCCGTGGACGGAGACCGCCTGGTTGTTTACAGGGTATACCGTTCCGTTGAAATTTGTTTTTAAGATGTTCCGGAAGATCATACTTCCAATCGCGGCAGGATCTCTTGAGGCCCCGACTACGGCGACCGCTCGGGGCGATAAGAGGGGAACCAGGGAGTTGGCGGCTGCAATTCGATCGCGCAATTCGACCCTCTCACGCAGGGCGCCGGCGCCGCTGACCGGGAAATGAACGTGGATATTGCTGCCTTCCAGGGCCTTGACTACCTCGAACCCCGAATCGCGAAAGACATTGATCATCGCTTGGTTTTCATACAACACCTCGGCCTCAAAACCAACAAATCCATTTGCTGCGGCAATCCCCGCCAAGCGCTCAAGCAAGAGGGTGCTGATACCCCGGCCCTGAAAGGTGTCCTCCACGAGGAACGCGACTTCTGCTTTTCCTCGCACTCCCAGTCCCATGTAATTCCCCACACCCACCACCTGCGCGTCTGCCTCCTGGCCAATGATTGCCAGGAGACAGAGGCGCTCGTGAGGTTCACCCGAACACATGATTTCAATCTTGCCTCGGGGGACCTGGGCGACGCCCCCCATAAAGCGCATCCGCAGGCTTTCGCGCGAAGCCCTTTTCATGAGGTCTTCAACCAGAGGCATATCCTCGGGCCTGGCCGTACGCAGGAGCACGCGTTGGCCGTCTCTCAGCAAAACGTATTCGCTGAATTGTTTTCCATCTACAATGATTCTGAACATGGGATGGAAGATCCTTCGTGCACGACAAGGAGGCCCATCGTGTGATTCGTGCCGCGTGGATAAGAGGTGCTCCCCTGGCTTCTGTTCATCCCAACCTCTTTCACCCTAAACCGGGGGCTGTGACCTTCTGCCAGGGAGAGGGGGTCTCCGATGGTAGGAAGGGTGCCCGGGGGTTGATTGAACACCTTCGGGTCCAGCAGTCGATGAATGATCTTTTCGTTGCACGTTGTGGAGAGACCAACGATGAAACTGATTTCTCCGGCAATAGTAAAAATGCCCGGTGTCTTGTGGCGTGCTTAAGAAAGTTATTTGCACTGCTCAGGAGAAGGAGACCGCGCCGACTTAATTGTCCCCAAGGCGCCGGCCCTTTTGCTACGCCGCTTGCCCACTCGGCCGCACGCGATCGGCTCCGTCAACGGCAGGATGATTGCGGACACCCAATTCCACTTCGATGGTTCCGATACCACGATGCGCGATGTGGGCATCCTCATGTGCGAGGCCAAACGCCCACATATTGCCACCCCCAATACTATGGGCTGAATCGCGGGCAAAGTAAACCCCCTGATTCTCTCCCCGTACTCCGTCCATGTCGCTCCGACTCCCCTGCAAGCGTGGAATGAGTAGGGGGAAGGGCCGTTTGACCATAGGAATTCCATTCTTCCCTGAGGTGCACCTTCTTCCCCAGGAGAGCAGGACCGCCGCACCCTTCCGGCAGGAGCAGGAGAGCGGAGTGGGGTCTGATGAAACCATGCCGAGTCCACCCACATTACCGAGGATCATGATGTTCGCAGATGAAAGCAGGTTCAGTACCAAAAGCGGCTCGTGGCCTCCAGAAGCCGGTCGGCCTCCCGTCGATTGTGATGGGAGATCTCTGTGCGTCGGGGCAAATCCGGGTAGCCGGGATTGGGGTCATGGAGTGTGGCCGGAAGTTTCTGTCCCAACCGCTGACTCCATTTCAACACCCAATCTGCAGGCAAATCATGAACGATCGGCAGGTTGTTAATCAGCAGGTAGAGAATGGCCCACACGCGCGGGACGGCAACCAGCGAATAACCCCCGCCCAGCGTGAAGATGACCCGGCCGTTGGTGTACAGATCGGCATACTCAAGGATGCGGCGAAAGATCTGTTCATAGTCCCTTGTCGTCAACATGAGATCGGCCAGAGGATCCGAATAGTGGGCATCCGCACCGGCCTGAACGAGGAGGACGCCGGGGCCGAAACGCTGCAGGGCCACGGGCAGAATTTTTTCGAACACTTCAAGATAGCTCTCGCCCTCGGTGAACGGCTCGAGTGGCAGGTTTAACTTCAGGCCGCGGCCCCCACCTGTTCCCAGTTCGTGAATTTCTCCCGTTCCGGGGAATAGATATTGACCTGACTCGTGCAGGCTGATGGTCAGGACATGCTCATCGTTGTATAGAATCTCCTGCACCCCGTCGCTATGATGCACGTCGATATCAAGGTAAGCGACCCAGAGGCCCTGCTGGGCCAGGTAGCGGATAGCGACCGCGAGGTCGTTGTAGATGCAGAAGCCGGATGCGCTTTTCCGGCGGGCGTGATGCAAACCTCCGCCGAGTTGCAGGACCCGCTTCTCCTTGTTCTCGCACACGAGGCGAGCGGCGTGCAGCGTCCCGCCGACCAGCCAGCGAGCCGCGAGGTCCATTCCTGGAAAAACAGGATTGTCAGGAGTGCCCAAGCCAAAGTTTTCAGAATCGGGGACCTCCTCCCCCACGCTCAGAGCCTCCACTCTTCGGACGTATTCCTCGTCATGGACGGTGAGAATATCATTTCGCGTGGCGGGTTCGGGAGCGACGGTCTGAACGGGATGACCCAGGACTCCAAGCAGCTCCAGAAGCATTTCAATGCGGAGTGGACTGAACGGGTGCTCCGCCCCAAACGCGTATGTCTGGTAGGCCGGATGATAGATCACCGAAGGCATGGTTTTTCGGGTGGCCAAAGAACTTCAAACTCATCGCGCCGAAGAGCCTGCGCGAGGGAATGGTTGTCGATGGAGTTCACGCGCAATACCGCTCGCACAACGCTCTTTCCTTCAGGATAGGTCAGGATTGAATGGATATTCAGATCCCGGTGGCTCATGAAACTCGTAAGTCGGGCCAGCTCGCCCGGTCGGTCAGAAAGGCGGACCTCCAGGCGGCTCGTCGGTTTGTCCACTCCCGTCATCTGAATCAGGGCATCCAACAGGTCAATGCCGGTGATGATGCCGATCAACCTGTCGTCTTCAAGCACTGGCAGGCATCCGATCTTGAGCTCGCGCATGGTCCGCGCGGATTCCTCGACAGGATCCCAGGGATCAGCAGTCCGGGGTGAGCGGCTCATGACTTCAGCCACCCGGGCCCCGGGAGGAAACGGGGTAGGCGAAAGGGCGCTCGTGGCAAGCCTGAGGTCGCGGTCGGTGACGACGCCGACGAGTCTGCCGCTTTCGAGAATGGGAAGGTGACGGATCCTTTTTTCCTGCATCGTCCGGTAGGCATCTTCCAGCGTGGTTTCCGATGCGATGGCGATGACCGGCCCTTTGATAATGTCCCGAACGAACATGACATGGCCTCACATTTCTTTTGAGACGTGCAGCCTTCAGCTCCGTGTTGAGTTGTTGCAAATCTAACGCAGGACAAGCCGTAAAACTCAATTGACTTGCGAACGAATGGGCGCCGGGAGGTGAGACGGAATGTTCGCCGGGATTACCGGGACAGTGGGCGCCGCTTCCAACGGATGACCTGCCTCAACCGGATGAAGCATATCAACACCTGAGCGCCTTCAGCAATCCTGATCGCAGATCCCTTCCTTCTATTTATTCTGATCGATTCGGGCCGCGGCAGGCGGGATGCCACGGATCGACGCGTCCACAAGTTCGATCATGTGAACCACCGGCATTTCGCGCCCGGCACGCTGAAGTCCCCCGCGCAATTGGAGCAGGCAGCCGGGGTTGCCGGAGACCACCATCTGGGCGCCTGTGGAGAGGAGATGCTGCACCTTCCGATCGCCGAGTTGCCGGGCGGTGTCGGCTTCCACCAAATTGTAGATGCCGGCGGAGCCGCAACAGATCGCTGCATCCGGAAGATCGATCAACTCGAGGCCGGGGATGGTTCGAAGCACCGCGCGCGGTTGATTTCTGACGCCCTGGGCATGCTGGAGGTGGCAGGAATCGTGGTATCCCACGCGAAGCGAAATGGAATGACGCGGCGCGCGGGCCGGGAGTTCGGCGAGAACTTCCGAGATATCCTTGCATTTCGCAGAGAGCGCCCGGGCCCGTTCTGCATATTGAGGATCATCACGCAACAGGTGCCCATATTCCTTCATGGTAGAGCCACATCCGGCTGCGTTGATCACGATGGTATCAACCTCCATGCGATCAAACACGTCAATGACCCGCCGCGCCAGCTTGAGTGATTCCTCTTCCTGTCCCGCGTGAACCATCAACGCGCCGCAACAACCCTGCTCCCGCGGGATGAGGACTTCGCAACCTTCGGCCGCCAGAACGCGAGCCGTTGCGGCGTTGACGTGAGCAAAGAAAATGCTTTGCACACAGCCGGTCAGCAGTCCTACTTTTCTGCGGACGGGTCCCTGGGCGGGAAGATGCGTGACCCCGTCCTGCCGCAACGATTTCAAGGAGAGCTCCGGAAGCAGAGCCTCCATGGTTCGCAAGCTCGAAGGCATTAGCCTTGTTAGACCGATGGATCGGGAAATTCGTTGAAGGCCTGATTTTTGGTAAATCAGGGCGGGAATCAACAACAGCCGCATCCTCGAGGGATACGGGAAGATCTCAAAGATCAGTCGACGGAAGGCCCGTTCGAAAAAGGAGCGTGGATAGCGGCGTTCGATCTGAGCCCGGGTGGCTTCAATCAGCTTGTCATACTGCACTCCGGAGGGACACGCGGGGACACAGGCCATGCATCCCAGACAGCGGTCGATGTGGGTCACGAAGGTGTCGGTCATGCCGATCTGACCTTCGCTGGCCATCTTCATCAGATAAAGGCGACCGCGGGGCGAGTCCATCTCCTCTCCCCAGAGGGCATAGGTGGGGCAGGTGGGCAAGCAGAACCCACAGTGGACGCAGTCGTCGATGAGGTCGGGTGGGGGGGCGTGGTGGTCATCGAACGCGCTGACCGGTGGAACCTCATTTTCAAGAACGGGCGGCGGCATCAGATTCCTCCCACGAATCGCCCCGGATTGAGAATTGCAGCCGGATCAAATTGGTTTTTGACACGATGCATCAGACCCTCGGAATCTCCCACCGGTCCCCACACATCGATGTGGGATTTGACGGCGAGCGGGCAGTGCAAGACCCCAAGCGTTCCCCCGAGTGAATTCATCTCTTCCCGCAGACGGGTGATGATCGCCAGCCAGTCCGAACCGTCTTCCCCCTCCAGGCGCAAGAAGCCCAAACCCAATCCTTGGGCGACCAGCCGGGGAGTAAGCCGCGACTGCTCTAAAGCGCGAAAGACTGCGGCGCAGAGCGCCCCCAACTGCGACGGGAGCACGCTGAACTTGCAGAGAAGGTTCGGCTCTTTCCCCGTCCAGAGCGCTTGGCGTTTGTTCCAGACGTCCGGGAAAGATTCGACTTGCTGGGCCTTTGCAGTGAGAGACAGCAGTTGACGCGCCTGAGCGTCGATGCCCCCCGGAGTCCCTTCAAAGCGCACATCGATGCAAGGAGGATCGTGGGAGTCGGCTCGAATTTGTAAACCGGTGTATGCCAATTTGGAATCCTGAACGGCGAGAACGAGCTCGTTCATGGAGGTGGAGTCCGGGGTGGAGAAACTTAAGCTCCGCACGGCCTGGGGCAAGGGATGAAGCCGGAAGATCGCCTGAGTGATAACGCCCAGGGTCCCCAGCGAACCGGTGGCTAATTTGGGAAGGTCGTAGCCAGCCACATTTTTGACCACTTTGCCGCCGCTCTTGGCCAGGGTCCCATCAGGCAGCGCCAGGGTGATCCCGATGATCAGGTCGCGGAGCGCTCCAAATCGAATGCGATAGCTCCCGCTGTCGTTGGTGGCAAGGATGCCGCCCATGGTCGAGCGCTCCGGCCACAAGGCGTCGTAAGCGAGGCGCTGGCCATGCTCACTCAGAGTCTTTTGAAACTCTCCCATGAGGCATCCGGCTTCGACAGTCGCCGTCATGTCCCCCCAGGCATGTTCCACCACGCGGTTGAGCCGCAGCGTCGAAAGAACCAGTTCAGCGTGGCGGGGGAGGTTGCCCCATTCCAGCTTTGTCCCTTGGCCTCGCGGAACGACGTGGATGCCAAGAGAATTGGCCCATTGCAGCACCCGCGCCAATTCTTCCTCGCTTCCCGGCTCAACGATCCATTGGGGTTGGATACCATCGACGGCATCTGCTGAGGTCGCGGGGCGGAGATGATCGGCGCCGACAATGGCGCCCAATTCCGCTGTGGGCACTTCGGTCTGCACTCTTGAGTTGTTCACGGTTAACTCTCAGCTGAAATCCCGGAAGCGGGAGGATGAATCACCCTCCACGCAGTTGAAGAACTGGCGTTCAAAAGTCCGCCCGGGCACCGTTAAAAGTACTCAGCCACGCCGGCGACCTCCAACGGATGAGGCTCATAAATCCCCTGCCTCTCGGCGCAAAGCCGGGGTCGTGGAAACACTTTCTCAGGATTAGAAAGATGTTCGGGGTCAAAGGCACATCGGACCAGCTGCATGGTTTCAAGATCAGGTTCAGCAAACATCACCGACATAAACTTCTTTTTCTCTTCTCCCACGCCGTGCTCCCCGGTGATGGAGCCGCCCGCTTTGACGCACAGCTCCAGAATGTTGAACGACAGCTCCGTGGCGCTTTGTTCCTGGCCGGGGATGCGGCGGTCGAAGAGGACAAGGGGGTGGAGGTTGCCATCCCCCGCATGAAAAACATTGGCGACGCGGATGCCTGCCGCGGCGCTGAGCCGCTCAATCTCACTGAGGATGCGAGGCAAGGCCGTTCGAGGGACAACACCGTCCTGGACGATGTAATTGGGCGAGATGCGACCCACGGCGGCGAACGCAGATTTGCGCCCCTTCCAGATGGCAATGCGCTCCGCTTCCGACTGGGCCACCCGGATCTCCCATGCGCCGCAGGAGTTGCAAATTGATTTCACCTGCTCCATGAGGAGTTCCACTTCGGCGGCGGGGCCATCGAGTTCGACCAGCAGCAGCCCGCCGCAATTGGGATACCCCGCATGCACCGACGCTTCCGCCGCCTGGATGGCAAGGTTGTCCATCATCTCGATGGCGGCGGGCAGCATGCCGGCGCCGATAATCCCGCTCACGGCTGCCCCGGCTTCATTGGTCGAATTGAACGCGGCCAGCAGGGTCTGAATCACCTCGGGGCGCTTGACAATGCGCAGAATGATTTTGGTGGCGATCCCGAGCGTGCCCTCGGACCCCACGAAAACGCCGGCGAGGTCATAACCCGGCCGATCGAGAGTCTTGCCGCCGAGATGTACCAGAGAGCCATCGGGTAAGACGACCTCCAGGCCCAAAACATGCGTGGTCGTAAAACCGTATTTGAGGCAGTGTGCTCCGCCCGAGTTTTCGGCAACGTTACCTCCAATACTGCAAACCTGCTGTGAGGAGGGGTCGGGCGCATAAAAGTATCCCCGAGGGGAAACCTGCTGTGTAACGCTGAGGTTCATAACGCCCGGTTCGACCACAACGCGCGCATTCGGGATATCCACCTTTAGAATGCGATTCAAGCGAGACAGGCCGATCACAATGCCCCCGCGGACGGGAAGAGCGCCCCCGCTGAGCCCGGTTCCGGATCCGCGCGCCACAAAGGGGATGCGTTCCCGATGGCATACCCGCACGACACCCTGCACCTCTTCGGTGGTGTCGGGCAGCAGGACAGCCAGGGGCAGGACACGATAATTGGTCAAACCATCGCACTCGTAAGTATGGAGTTGCTCCGGTTCAGTGATCAACCCATCCCTCCCGACGATGGAGCGGAACTCCTCCAGGATGCTTGTGTCCATCTTGGTCCACCTCCTTCCGATCGCGCCCCTCGGCTTACAGACTGAGCCGTCGCGGGAGGATTCCATGCCCACGCCGTCCCTCTCCTGCTCAAGGGCGTCTGATGTGGTTGCCGAGAGCGTCCTTCACTGTGGCGTTACGCCGGAATGCACACTCTTACACCGGACTGAATTCTTCGCGTGTGATCATTCCCTCGCTCAGGGTCCTGGCTTCGCGATATTTCTGCGCGACGGAAGGATCCGTGCCCGCCGGCAATTCGCGAAGGATCCGTTCCAGTTCCTCATCAAAGAGCCGCGTGATGAAAGCCGGCGAATGGGCCACGGGAGCGCCCCGGTCATCGACAATATGGGCGAAGGCGGAATGGCGCATGCGTTGAGAAATCATCAGGCGATAGATACGATCCGTCGCGAGGTCCTCCATGTATCCATCGAGGAGGCTGGCTCCCTTCCCGTTCAACACGCCGTTGCGGTAGCGGATGACTGTCCGCACGGCGGCTCGCGTGCCGACGACCGAGATATTCCCGACGCCTGCGGGGAGGGGGCGGAGATCGGGATATCTCACGGGATTGACCGGCCGGGCGCTGAGCTGGTTGGGATAAGGAAACTGATTGACCGCAATTTCATTTTGGTCGGGGTGCCCGGTCCAGGCGCCATCCATGAGACAGTCGGCTTCATTCTTCTTGTCCTTTTCCAGCACCGCCAGGGCGCGCGCATTGAGTTCCGGATCTTCACGACTGGGATAGAGCGCGGTCATGCCGCCGATGGCCAGGGCGTTGCGTTTATGGCAAATCTCCGGCATGAGCTCGCGCACATTCTGAAAGAAAGGGACGTTGTAGGGAATCGTGTTGCGGTCGGGGAGCACCCATTTCGGATCCATGAGATTGAAATGGATCAGGCTGGCCATGTAATCCCAGCGCCCCAGATTTAACCCGAGGATATGGTCCCGAAGGTTGAAGAGAAATTCCTCCATCTGAAAAGCCGCCGGATGAGACTCGATCAGCGCCATGCACTGGAGATAGTGAGGGGGGAGTCCCCGGGCCTTAGCCAGGGCTTGAAACAAATCGCGCCACCACAATGCCTCTTCCGCGGATTCGGATTTTGGAATGTAAATCGAGAGCGGATGTTTCAAAATGGCGGGATCGACCTGATAAAAAATCATGGCCACATCATAAAGGGATGCGGACATCGCCTCCCCCTTGAATACTCCGGCCTGGTTCAGATGCAATCCGCGGGGGCGGATCCAGATTACGGTTTTGCTCTCGCTGATGGACACGGTCTTGTTCCGCTTCATGTCGAAGTAAGTCAGGTCCCCGCGCAAGGCTTGAAGGATGTTGTTGATCGCCCGCATGGTGTTCGGCCAGAAATTGGCGGTCGAATCCTCGGTATCGAGCATGACCCCGGGGGCGCCGGAGTTCAGCATCTTGACCACGAGTTCGGCGTCGTCACCCGGGCCGGTCATCTGATTCCTCTGGTCCGCACACCAGCCCGGCAACTCAATTCTCCAGGCACTGGTGGTGGCGTCCGAAGACGGGAGATGGCTGGGTAGCCGGCCGCGATGAGCCTCGGCCAGGACGGCTGCCCGCTTGGCCACGAGTTGCCGCTGCCGGGGTGTAAATTCCCGATGCAGCGGAACCAGGAATTCCGGAAAGCCCCGGGGGAGATCCCGGGTGGGATCAAAATCGGGAGGCACACAACTCATTCGGGGATCAATCGGCATCGAAACCTGACTTGTCAAGGGTTCCTCCATAACCTATCTCGCTCTCTGAAAATGAGGGGGTAATCCAAGTGTCCCCATTCGTTCTGATCTTATCTCACTTAATCGCTCCCACCGTAAATCCGGCGATGAACCGGTCGAGAAATAAATTATAGAGGAATGCGATGGGCAGACTGGCAATGAGGCAGGCCGCCATCAGCGAACCCCAGAAGTAGACATCACCCCGCACGAGAAAAATAGGAATTCCCACTCCGACCATTTGCTGCGACTCCGGCGAGATGAACGTTAACGCATACACGAATTCCTGGGTTACAAGTGTGAACGTGAAAATCACCACCGTCAGGATACCGGAAATGGAGATGGGAATCACCATTTTCACGAAGGCCCCAAAGCGCGTCAGTCCGTCCACCATGGCCGCATCTTCCAGCTCTCGGGGGATCGACTTGAAGAAGGCCATTAAGAGCCAGATGGAGAAAGGAACGGTGAAGCTGGGGTACACCAGCACCACTGACCAGATCGTGTCCTGCAATCCCAACAAGGCGACCACGCGAGACAACGGGATGAAAAGCAGAGTCGGGGGAACGAGGTAGGTGAGAAAAATACCGATGCCCAGCCGCTGTCCCCATCGACCGGCGAGTCGGGTCAGTGCGTAAGCGGCCGGAATGGCCAGCAGCAGGGTGATGACCACTACGATCACACCCACCAGGGCGGTGTTGCCCAGCCAGCGCACATACCGGGTTTCGTTGAAGAGCAGGCGCAGGTGGTCCAGCGTAGGCTTGGCGTTAAGGATGAACGGGTTGTTTTCGACGGTATAAAGATCGAGGTTCTGCTTGAACGTGGCGATGAGCATCCAGTAAAACGGAAAAGCCAGCAGCACCGTAGAGATGAACAGGACCAACCCCTTCGTGATCCTGGAGCCATGCTCGCGAAAGCCGGTCTTCATCATCAGACCACCTCCGCGCGATGCGCCATGCGAAGCATCAGATAAGCAATCAACACCAGCACGGGAACCAGGAAAAGCGAGATGGCGGCGCCGGCGGCGAGGTCGCTGCCCTGAATCCCGGTTGCAAAAGCCAGCGACGGCAGTGTTTGCGTGGAGTCGAAGGGCCCGCCGGCTGTCAAGATGTAGACTACGGTCATGTCGGTAAAGGTGAAAATCGTGCCGAACAGCACTGCGACATTGATGATGGGCAACATCATCGGGAGGTTGATCTGGAATAACGTCCGCCAGAACCCGGCGCCATCGATGGCGGCCGCTTCCGGGATCTCCTTGGGAATGGCGGTGCGGCCAGCTAGCATGACGACGGTAGAAAACGGAATCAATCGCCAGCAGTGAACGAGAATGACTGAAGCCATGGCGAGATGCGGTTCGCCCAGCCACATGGGCGTGTTATACGGTTTGAAAAAATGGAGCCACACCAATACCCAGGTGATCACGCTGTAAATGGAATCAAGGATCCATTTCCAGCCGATGGAACCCAGGGAAACCGGCGCCACCCAGGGAAGCAGAATAAGAAAACGGACCAGGCCGCGGCCGCGAAAAGGCTTTTCCAAGGCGATGGAGAGCGTCCCCGAGCAGACGACCACAATCGCTTGCGCGCACACGGTGAAGACGATGGAGTTCTTGAGCGCCGTTCGAAAACTGGGGCTTTGGAGGATACTGCGGAAGTTCTCCAACCCCACAAAATGAAGTCCCGAGCTTCCGATGCGGGCATCACTGAAGGCATAGAAGACCGCCAGGACAAACGGGGCCCCGATCACCAGCACGATATAGAGAACCGCCGGGCCGAACATAGCAGCGCCCAGGAGCGGACTCTGCGCCGCCCCGATGGACTTGATTTTTGGGGCGCCTATTGCCATGTGAGGGCCCTCGCCTCAACACGTTTCTCAGTGCTGCGATCGAAGAACTTCAGATGCCGTTCGGGCACCGCGAACTCATAGGTCGTCCCGGGTTCATAGGCGTGCCCCAACAGGAGACGGGCAATGACTTCCTTGCCTTCAAAGCGGCCGCCGAGCAACGACCCGGAGAGAATGTACTCGGCACCCAGATATTCCACGTTTTCCACGTGGAACTTGAAGGTGACCTTGGCTTCGTCGAGAGTCTCCGACAGGCGGAAATGTTCCGGGCGAAAGCCCACAATCACGTCCCCGTTCTCGATCAGGTTCATGGGAGGCGAACCCAGGAACGTGGCGACAAAGGTGTCCGCCGGTTCGTCATAGACTTCCTTAGGAGTGCCAAAATGGTGGACCACCCCCTTGTTCAAGACCACGATGCGGTCTCCCATGGCCATGGCTTCCACCTGGTCGTGAGTGACATAAATGGTGGTGGTCCCGATGCGCCGGTGAAATCGCTCCAGTTCCTCCCGGGCCGAGAGGCGGAGTTTGGCATCGAGGTTGGAGAGGGGTTCGTCCAGAAGAAAGACCGAAGGTTCCCGCACGATGGCGCGGGCCAGCGCCACCCGTTGCCGCTCACCCCCGGAGAGTTCCCGGGGCTTGCGGTGCAACAGGCTGCTGATGCCCAGGAGAGAGGCGGCCCACTCCACCTTTTCCTTGTGTAGCTCTTTTTTTACTTTTTGTGCCTTCAGGGGAAAAGCGATGTTCTTGTAAACGGAGAGATGCGGATAAAGCGCGTAGCTTTGGAAGACCATGGCGATCCGGCGCTCGCGGGGTGCGAGATGGTTCACCACTTGGTCGCCTATGAGGATTTCCCCCGCCGTGGGCATTTCCAGGCCGGCGATCATCCGCAGGAGAGTGGTTTTCCCGGAACCGGAAGGTCCCAGGAAAACCAGGAACTCGCCCTCGCGGGTCTTCAGGTTGACATTGTTGACTGCTCCCAGTTCTCCTTGTTTGAACACCTTGGTCAGGTTTCGCGTTTCAACGACCGCCATCATGCCCCCGTGTTACTTCCATCTGGCAAAGATACGCTTGTACTCTTCCTCGGCGGCCTTCGCTGCATTTTCCGGAGTCTCGTCACCCCGCGCGACTTTGGCGAACATGGTGGGGATGACCCAGGTCTTAAAGGCCTCATCAATGGCAGCGGTTGCGTATCCCGGATACCCGACGTTGGTGGCCCAGTCCAACACGTTTCCCAAAACCTTGTATTTGTCCGGAGGGGTCGCCCGGGGATCGTTGGCAATTTCCTGTTTCAGGTTCGGCACCAGACTGGGGAAGCATGGAAAATTGTAAAACTGCCCGGCGACAAAGCCGTCATGGAAGGAATCCATGTAGTCAATCAGGAACTGCTGCGCGCCTTCCTTGTTCTCAGCAAATTCCCAGATCACATAACAATTCATGACGTGCTCTGCGGCAATCCGGCGCACCGGACCCTTCAACGCCGGACTGATCATGATTTTGCTGTCGATGGGCAAATGCTCTCTCTCGGATTGGCGGGTGACAGAAATGGCGTTCGCCACATAAGACACCCGGCCGGCGAGCATGGCCTGGTTGTTGGATGGTGGAGTCCAGGTGAACACCTCCGCGGTTTCAGACTCCTGGTACAGCGCCTTCATAAATTTCAGGGCCTCAATGGTATTCTTGGAGTTGATGGTGACGTTGCCTTGTTCATCCTGCTCGGCTCCCCCAAACGACCACAGCAGGGCACGCATGGCCATGCTGCTATCGAGTTCCTGCGATAAGCCAATGCCACAGGGATGGCCGGTCTTGTCACGGATCTTCTTGGCGCCGGCACGCAAATCGTCGTAGGTATCGGGGCCGTTGGGGAATCCGGCCTCGGCCCACCAATCCTTGTGCCAGTTGCCCGGGTCGGGGGTATAGGCGTCGGAAAATGCGAAGTATCTCCTGGTTTTGGGGTTGTAAGTGGACCGGTGACCCAGTTCAATCTTTTTCCCGTGCTTCTTCTCGACCTCCTGGTATACGTGGGTCATGTCGATGGTCTGCTTCTCATAAGCCGCCGGCGGGGAAAGGAACATGAAGAGATCGTGGCCTTTCCTCGCCGAGACCTCGGACGCGGCCCGTGTGTTCAGGTCGACCAGGTTGATATTGTCAACAGTAACGACGGTATCGTGTTTCTGCCCCCATTGCTTGGTAAAAGTCCCATTGAACCACGTGTCAAAAGCGGGAACAAAGTGGCTCCATTGAAGAATCTTCAGCGTCTTCTGAGGTGCCTGTCCGAAGTGCATTGCAGGACCCAGTCCTGCCGCGATCGCTCCCGTTGTGGTCAGTTTGACGAAATCCCTCCGGGAGATTCCCCGACCTCTTCTCTTTGCCATGGTTGTCTCCTCCCTATTAAGTTGAGTTCCGACCCAGGAACTGCCGGAAGGAATGCTGCGAGTGGACACACCATCCCTCCCGGGGGCTTACCTCGAACAAAACTGCAGGTCATCCCTTATGGCACAAAGGCAACAGAGGTCGGTATGTGACTCCGGCCCCTTTATTAAGTATTCAGTGAGTCTCAACTGGTACAGTTCGTTCGGACCCCGCACTGGACTGATCACCCCAGTCGGATCTGCTCCATCACGTTCTAATAGGCCAAGGTAGTCTTGTCTCAAGTGGCCATGGTATTTGAGTTGGAGACACGACCCAAAGAATCTCCCACGTGGGATCCTTGGCCTATCCGAAACGATTTGGACCGTCTTTCTTTGGTAGCCAGAGGGGTTTGAGTGACAGGAAAAACTCACCATGTCCCATCCCCCTCACGCCTACCCAGGTGAAACGCGTATGTTTATCTGAAGCATACATTCGAATGTCGGCACAGCGGACTTCAATGGCGAGACAACGCTCACTGAAGTTCTCCATTCCTATTCATCAGGGGCCCAGTAATTTCTCAGCTAGGCTGGAACCTTAACCGCGCTTGGCGCACGGGCCTCTGACGGGATTTGGGGACGCTTCGCCAGCATTTCACAAATTAACGCAACCACTGCCAAGCCCGCCGCCCAGTAAAAGGCGGACTGGTAGTCCTTGTATTTGTCGAACAGCTTGCCGCCGATTCGGGGTCCAATAATCCCTGCCACTCCCCAAGCGGTAAAGAGCAGGCCGTAGTTGATGCCCGCATTCTTTGTCCCCCAAAAATCAGAGGTGGCTGAACCGTTCACGGAAAGCTGCGTGCCATAGCACCAGTACACGACAAATATCACCACATACATGAACACCGGGACCGCGACAATGCCTCCTGTGTGAGGCAGGATGACCATGGAGACGGCTGAAATTGCGATCATCAACCGCAAGACGTTGAGGCGGCCGAGGGTATCGGACATCCAGCCGGAAAGGATCCGCCCGGCGGCGTTGCCTGCCGCCCCGATGAATATACCCGTGGTGGCCAGTGCAAGCGGTACGCCTTTGCTTCGAGCGAACGGGACAAGCTGGCTGATCACCATGAGACCCGCCGAGCACCCCAAGGCATATGCGACCCACATTAGGTAAAAAGCGGGGGTACGCACCATTTCACCTGGTTTGAATTCGTAGGTGGTGGCAGCAGACTTAGAGGCCGGAGCTGGGGACCATCCATGTGGCTTGTAGCCCACCGGTGGATTTCTCAACAGGAATGCTCCAAACATCGTCATGACGAGAAAGATGACTCCCAGGATCTCGAAGGTCGACCGCCATCCATATGTCGGGATGAGGTAATTGCCGGCGAGCGGGCCGAAAATGGCAGAGCCACCTCCGTAACCCGCCACCGCCAAGCCGACCGCCAGTCCCCGCTTGTCGGGAAACCATTTCGCCATGACGGGGATGGGGGTGGCATACCCAAAGCCATTGCCCAAACCACCGATCACGCCAAAACAAACGATCAGGTAGTTTAAACTGCTTGTGTAAGCCGAGAGGAAAAACCCTATACTGACCAGCAATCCCCCGGTGACCGAAATCCAAAAGGGCCCGAATTTATCCTGAAGCCGTCCGGCCAAGATGAATGTCAGCGCAAAGACAACCACGGCGATGGTGAAAACCACAGAGGTGTCGGCACGTTTCCACCCAAATTCCTTTTCCAGAGGCGCGACAAACACACTCCAGGCGTAAAGCGTCCCCAACGCCAGGTTCATAGACATTCCCCCGACCACGTGCCACCACCGATTCAGATGGCCTTCGGGGGTTGATAAATTTGTTGCCATAGTGAAGCCTCCTTCTCCTGTTTTTTATTTGATTCCAAGGCTGTCTAATTTGCAGGCAACCACTCCACCCTTGGCTATTAAATCTCCCAGGGGCACCGCAATCCTTACGGAGACGATATTCGTCGCCCCCGCGAAGGAAACTCACTTCCCTGAATCCCCGCCTGACAATCAACTCAACGGCCGGGTTGATCCAACCCAAAGGCGGGGACGTCTGACCCGACAAAATCAACCCGGTCCAAAAATTGATAGGAACAGCTCATATGCCAGGGGCGAGACAAAACGCTGAAAGCCGACTGCAAAAGACGTCCCTATATGTGTTGCTACTCTCAAGTTCAGCCTCCCCTCCAACTGAGGAGCGACGGGAGAAAGGGGATTCGACCTTCTCCCGGGTTCGCCACAACTAGAAAGTGGTCATGACAGAAAGCTGTTCCCGGCGGTCATGCCAGACATGAGCAGGGAGACCTCTGAAAATGGGAAGAGCTCCCACGTCGTTAGCCGAACGCGTGCGGTAATACGATTCTTCAAAAGCGAAAGTCAAATACTTGTTGAACTTGTAGTTGAGGTTGGAAAGATACAAGTCACCGATGGCGCGATTGGCTGGAGCCACATGCCGCACGTCCCGCGGGAATGCTTCGTCAAACCCGTAATGAAACGTCATCGACCAACCCGCGCCCCGTCCTGCAGGATCCGCTCCCGCGAGACGGGATAACGGCAAGCCGAGCTCAATGAATCCCCCTTTGGCCCTGACAGGACGTTGCGGGGCGACGGTTGGGACTCCATTTTGGAGGCCAAAAATAACGGTCGAAGCTCCGTCAATGGATAGGGCCGACGTTTGTCCGGTCAATCCAGCGGGATCGTTGAATTCGGAGAAGATCTGGCCTTCAAAGTAGAACCGCAGATCCTCACCGTTATAGGCCTTCATGAGCAGTGTGAACCAACGGGTGGGAAGTTGCGCCTCCAGGGTTCCGCCATAGCGGGAGCTATCCACTTGGGCACCGGTTGGAAACGCCGCTTTAAACGCTGCCGGCACGCCCGCGGCTGTAATGACCGCGGCCCGCTGGCCGTACATCCAGCTCGCAATCAGTTGCGCGGGCGCTACACCCGGCGACTTGTCCAACTGGAACTGGGTCACAAACCGCCCTTGAAGCTCGGGCATACTGGAGTCGGCGCCCTGTCGCTCGCCGAAGCCGAGTTGGTTCGCAACACCCAGGGCGTTTAATCCCAGATCGGTAGGCAGGTTTCCATAAGCCGGAAGGACCAGGGCAAACTCGGGCTCGAATTTTAGATTTCGAGAGCCTCCATGAGTGAAAGCAACGCCAAAGCGGAACTGAGGCGCGCGTTCGTATAGTGAACCAAACCCGATTCCCAAACCCGTCGTCTCAACGAAATAGGGCAAGGTTGAAGAGGCGAAAGGGGTCCAGTCCTGACCAAAGAGGGCAAAGGCACTCGTCTTGTCAGAAAACTTCTTGTCAATCCGTAACCACCCCAGACGTATCTGGAGCGCATTGGAACGGATCGTAGAAATGTTTCGATTATTCGCGCGGGAGAAGTTTCCTTCAAAATCCGTCTCGATCTTTCCCGTGATGGTGATGGTCTTGGAAGGGTCCAGCCATTCGAAGTCAGCCCCAACTCGGAGCGCACGGGCATTCAGGTGAAATTCCGGTGAGCCGAATGGACCCGTGTCCCCGAGAGCAAACCCCGGGAGAGGAAAGTCGTTGCCCTGGGGGGACGACGTGTCATGGATGAGACTAAATTTAAACAAGCCATAGGGCTTTATCTTGATATCGTTTCCAATCTTTATTACCGGCAGCAGACCATCCCGTTTGTAGGCGGCGTCGCCCGCCAGACCCAACGCGCGAATGGGGGCTACCGCGGGAATCACCGGTGGGGGAGCTGTCTCCGGTGGAGAGGGGGGGGCGCTCGCTTCCGCGCTGGACCAGGGGTCGGCAGGAGCGGTATTTCGCGCGGACATCATCCCGGGATCAAAACTGCTCCCTGCATCTCTCGGGACTGCAACCCCGGCATAATTTCGGGAGGCCACCATCGTGCGGGGTGCGGTGGCAGCGGCAAGAGCGAAGGAGGCCGCCATCTCATCATATTCCTTCTGACTGATGAGCCCTTTCGACAACAGAAGCTTTGCCAACTGCATCTGGCTATCGACGGACGACGCGGTCTGATTCAGCGAAGTCGCCTCCTCCGGGGTAATAATGCCCTTCGACTGGAGCAAGCGGACCAGAGGATTGGGGGCCGGGGGAGAGCCGTCCTTCGGCTGTGCCATGCCCAGACTTGCCATGACGAATAACACGAGCACTAAGAGAATCAATTGCGATGACTTTTTCATCTGCATACTCCTCCTCGATTGGTTGTCGTGACGGGACTGCGCGGATCGGTTGGACAGGTTGATTTTGATGCGATGTCTCATTAATTCGAAAAAGGTGCATGCCACACTCGCGAAGAACGGTCCGCGCTGATGGTGTGGTTTGTTGCCTCTGGAAAACCTTTTACGAAATCAATTTCGAGTATGGCAGCGGGCGTGAAATCCTGAGATAGATCAGGTCAACTGAAATTTATGCCAAAGAGAAATGGCTTGCTCAAGATTTGATTCTGGTTTGCCGGGGGCAACGCAGCTCACCCCGCAGCAACGACTCCCGGTGAAAATGTGCCATTTCTGAGGATGAGACCGGTATGAGATGGGATGGGGAATGGAAAACGTGATGAGAAGGAGTTGAAAGAATCAGACGGGTCGGGCCAGTGAGGCTTGGATTGAATACTCTCGTTAAATTGGATATGAAATAGGAATGAATTGAATTCCGGCTGGGTCAGCCGAAAGGTCGTAGAAAGGATAATATGCCAGGACGACAATTGAGGCTGGGAATGGCCGGGAGAGGCCTGTACGCTCTTTCGCGGCGGATCACCAGCAAAAGACGACGCTATCTCCATCGGGCCAGACCCTTTCGCAGGAAAAAAGTCCCGCTCCCCAAACAAGATTCGATGACTCTACTTAGAGACTCTTACCCTGTCAAGTGAAATCATTGGCGCAAAACTCAAATCTCCAACCTACATCCCTGCCAAATTCAGCTGAATCTTCCGGTACCCTTGATCCTGGGCCCAGAGGTCGAGAGGAATCGCTGCCAGTTCATCCACAAGAGGAACCGACCGGTTATCTTTTGTCAGATCTATACACTTGATATAGACCTTGCACGCATCGCAGCAATCAACGCGAATGTTCGGAGAATCCTTGGCTGAATAATAAGGAAGCTTGCGAGGATCTATTTCAGCGCAGGACACGCACGCGATGCGAAGAAAAGGCCAGACGCTCAGGCAATCGCCGCACATGAGGAAGCGGTGCCCGCCCTCCGCGCTTCCTTCCAGAAGGCCGGGCATGGAAGTGTCACTTGAAAGAAAGGCGACTTGCGGTTTACGTCCGCAAAAAGGGCAGAAGCGATGGGGCTGCGGCTCTTCGGTCAAAGCGGTTTGAGCCGTGGCGTTCGCGATGGCAAGCTGCGAGTCGAAGGGGAGGGTCTGAGTGTTGGCAAGGAGTTCCAGATAAGGTTGCAGACAAGCGCGTGCAAAGAAGACGGATTCTGGAGCGGCTTCACCATTCCAATAACCCATCAACACCTCTCTCCACCTCTCTAATCCAACGCCAAGATCCTCTGCTTGAGCGGCGAGGGACTCGGAGCCCTTGTGGCGAGCGAGGTCCTGCAAGGAACCGAACCGATGCAGGAAGAGCGGGTGATCGGCTTCAAAGGATCCCGTGAGCGGTCGATTCCTTGAGGCCGCGCCAATCTGTTTGAAGAGGTCATGCTGCCACTTCAGGACCTCAGCATAAAACGCCAGGATCAAACGCGCAGGCATTCCCGTTTCAGCCAGATTCTCCGCGCGTTCAATACGGCAGTCCCAGGTGTATTTTGTCGGCATACGGAACGAATTCAAGACGGCGCTTTCCGTTTTCATCATACCTGACCAGACCTGTGCGCCCCTTGGGAGACACAAAAAATGGCGGAACAGACCGTCCCGCCATTCGTAGCCTGTCCCAGAGGAAGACTACTTCTTCTCTCCCGTGACCTCACGATACCAGCGCGGGTGATGCCACTTGGCCCAGTCCTTGGTGACCGTGCCACGCGTCATCGCCCGGAACGTCCCCGGCATGGCCGTGGTGGACATGTAGATGTGGTAAATGATCCCGATCACGAAGGCGACAAAGGTGATTTCATGCAGCCAGTACGAAATCGTCCTCAAAAAATAAGGAAATACTGTGGGGAACCACATGACAATGCCGGACGCCAGAAAGGCAATGGCGCCCCAGAAGACGGCCCAGAAATAAATCTTCTGGCCGGCATTGTATTTGCCCACATTCTGCAGTTCGCTTTCGTAGCGGATGTAGGGTCCGAAGTTATCCTTCCACTCTTCATCGCCCGCTTCCTTCTTCATCTTCATCTTCCAGTAGCGGTAAAGATAAAGGATGGCGATGGTGAAGCCCAGGGCAAACCACGGATGCAGGGTCCGCACCATCGGCCCTCCCCCGAATACACTCGCCCAGCCAGCGAAGAAGGGCGTAAAAATCACAAAACCCGTAAACAGGGAAAGGAAGAAGAAGATCGCGACGAGCCAATGAGTCAGGCGCACCGCGGCGGTGTGGCGGACGATCAGGCCATCCACCGCAAGATCCTCTTTTTCCCGTGCCAAGGTAGCGAGTTGGGATTGAGTCATCACTTCCTGGCTCATGATTAGACCTCCTCTCGGTCAACTTTGCGCATGCCCGGCGCCTCATTGCGCCCATACCGGACGTAGTGAATGATCGTCCCCAGCAAAGCTCCGATCATCAACAAGGAGCCGATCGGTTTGAGGGCATGCTTCCACACGGAGACGGTCCAAGGGACGTGTGGGTCATTTGGCAGTCCATACAGCTCGGGTTGATCGCCGAGACCCAGCACATAAATGACCCCGGTTCCTCCCACCCCTGGAGGGTCGTAGATGGCAGCCTTTTCGTAACCGTTGTGCTTCAACTGCTCCACGCGGGCATTGGCGATCTGGACCAGGTGCTCCTTCGTCCCAAACTGCAGGCATCCGGTGGGACAAGCCTTGATGCAGGCGGGTTCCAAACCGTAGGCCAGGCGGTCAGTACACAGCGTGCACTTATACACCTTCTTGGTCTTCTTGCTGAGACGCGGGATGTCGAACGGACAGCCCGTCACGCAGTATTCGCAGCCGATGCAATGTTCCTGCTGGAAGTCCACGACCCCGTTGGTGTACTGGACGATCGCTCCCGGGGCGGGACACGCCTTCAGGCAGCCGGGGTCTTCGCAATGCATGCACTGGTCTTTCGCCATCAACCAGTGGAATTTCTCCGACCCATCCGGCCTTTTTTCGACATGCTCGTTGAACCGGATCAGGTTCCAGAAATTGGCGGTCAGATCGGGCATCGTCTGGTAAGAGCCGAACTCGGAGGGCGCCTCCAGCGCTATGTCCGCGTTAAACAGATCGTTCCACTCCTGGCACGCCACCTCGCAGGCCTTGCAGCCGATACAGGTCGTCGTATCGATCATCTTGGCGACCGTGGGTGCGGTGCGCACGCCCGTGGCGGGGGAAGGAGTTGCCGAGATTCTTCTAAGTTCCATGTTGCTGGGCATTTTTAATATCCTCCTTTCCTAAGCCTTGTCCAGAGATACGAGGAAAGCCTTGTACTCTGGAGTTGAAGAGTTTGGATCGAGCGCTGTCGGGGTAAGCGTATTTGCCAAAGGACCGACCGATTTGCCGGCGTATCCCCAGTGTATCGGGAAGCCGATCTGCCACACGGTCTGTCCGGCGACCTTGAGCGGACGAATTCGCTTCGTCACCATCGCTTTGCCTTCCACCGATCCGCGGGCCGAAGAGACCTTCACGCGATCGCCGTGTTTAATCCCTTTTTCCTTGGCCAGCTCCTCGGGAATCTCCACGAAGAATTCCTGTTGCAGCTGGTTGAGGATGGCTTCGTGTTTGGTCCAGTAATGGAAGTGTTCGGTCAGGCGAAAGGTGGTGCACACGATCGGGAACTTATCCCGCGTGCCATAGACATCCATCTTGGTCTTGAACAGTTTCGTGACGGGATTGGAACTGACCTTCGGGTGCAATGGATTATCGACGGGCGTCTCGTAGGGCTCATAATGCTCCGGGAATGGGCCTTCATTCATCTCGACGGCGTAGAGTTTTCCCACGCCTTCGGGATTCATGATGAAGGGCCCGATCATTTCCTCGGGCTTATAATCCGGCTTGTAATCGGGGACGTCGCCGACCCACTTTTCGCCATTCCACCAGATGCCGGGGCGCTTCGGGTCCCAGGGCTTTCCGTTCAGGTCCGCCGACGCCCGGTTGTACATGATGCGGCGGTTGGCAGGCCAGTTAAACGCCCAGTTGTGGTATGCGCCGAGTCCGCCGGAATCATCGACCGGATTGCGCCGCATGGCCAGATTGCCCGCCTCCGTGTAATAGCCCGAGTGCAGCCAGTTTCCACTGAGCGTTTTCCCATCGGCCCGCAGCACGGCGTAACCGGGCACCTGTTGACCTTTCTTGTAATCCACCTTTGTTTTCTCGTCAGTGAAATCCTCAAGGACTTTCCCGTTGACCTCCTTGGCCACTTCCTCCAAGTTCGGGCTGACAGGATTTGAATAGTTCCACGCCATTTTGACCACCGGGTCGGGAAGCTTGCCGCCTTCCTTGTTGTAAAGCTCCCTCAGCTTCAAAACCAGGCGACCGATGATCTCCTGATCGGCCTTCGCGTCACCCGGGGGGTCGACAACCTTCCACTTCCACTGAAGCCAACGTGAAGAATTAGTGAACACACCGTCCTTTTCCGCAAAATTGGCCGCGGGGAGCATGAACACCTCGGTTTTGATCTGCGCGGCGGCCGGAGGATCGTATTCCTTGGGCGCCTTCCAGAACGAGGCGGTCTCGGTTTCAAAGTTCTCCGCGACCACAAGCCAGTCAAGCCGGGAGAGGGCCTGCACCATCTTCTTGGAGTGCGGGCCATTGCCGACTGGGTTCATCCCAAACGAAAAGACGCCCTTGACAATTCCGTTGTACGCGCCGTCGTAGATATAAACCCACGAATAATCGCGGTCCATCTTCGGCAGCCAGGAGTAGGCAAAGTCATTTTCCGTGGTTGCGGCACTGCCCCAGAAGGCCTTCAGCATCGATACCATGAACTTGTCGGTGTTTTCCCAGTAGTTCATGGAGTTCGGACGGAGTTTTTTTGGCGTAGTGGCGTCAATGAATTCCTTGAGCGACTGCCATTCCGGCTTTGGCATCTTCAAATAGCCGGGCAGCGTGTGGGTCTGATTCATATCCGTCGCGCCCTGGATGTTGGAATGCCCGCGCAGCGCGTTCACTCCGCCTCCCGGTCGGCCGACGTTGCCCAGCAGCAATTGCATGGACGCCGCGGCGCGAATGTTCTGGACCGCCGAAGAATGGTGCGTCCATCCGAGGGCATACATGATGGTTCCCGCTTTTTCAGGAGCATATGTGGAACTGATCATTTCCGCAGCCTTCAAGAAATCTTCCTTGGAGCAGCCGCAGATGCTTGCAACCATTTCAGCCGTGTACCGGGAGTAATGTTTCTTCATCAGTTGAAACACGCATCGCGGGTCCTCCAGCGTCATGTCGACCTTGACGAAATTGTCCGTCCCCATTTCGTAGGCCCACGTGGACTTGTCGTAGGCCCGTTTTTGCGGATCAAAGCCGGAGAACAGGCCGTCGTTGTCACCCGGAAGCAGGAGACCTTCCTTGATCAGGAAAGGAGCATTGGTGTAATTGGCAACATACTCTTTGTGGATGCGGTTGTTGGTGAGCATGTAGTTCATCACGCCCGCCAGGAAAGCGATGTCAGTGCCCGATCGGATCTGGACAAATTGATCGCTCACCGCCGCGGTGCGATTGAAGCGCGGATCCACACAAATCAGCTTGGCGTTCCGAGTCTTTTTCGCTTCAATGGCCCACTTGAAGCCGCACGGATGGTTTTCTGCCGGGTTCCCGCCCATCACCAGGATGACGTCGGCATTCTTGATATCGACCCAATTGTTGGTCATGGCCCCGCGACCGAAGGTGGCGCCCAAACTGGACACCGTGGGGCCGTGTCAAAGTCGTGCCTGATTGTCGGTGTACAAGACGCCGAGGGAACGCAGCCACTTCACCAACAAATAATTGACTTCATTGTTGTCGGTGCAGCCGCCGACGATCGCCATGCCGGGACATTGATTCACGGTCTGTCCGGCGGCGTTCTTTTCGATGAAGGTGTCATCCCTCGTCTTCTTCATGCGCTGCGCGATGGTGTCAATCATCCAGTCCCAACTCTTTTCCTCCCAGTGGTCGGAACCGGAAGCCCGGTACATGGGCTTCGTCAGGCGCGTGTTGTTGACGATGTCGTGCTTGAGGGTGATTCCCTTGGGACAAAGCGTGCCGCGGTTGACGGGATGGTCCGGGTCGCCTTCGACGTGAACGACGGTCGTGCCGGTCACGTTCTTGGATTTGTCGCCCAGGGTGTGAATGATCACGCCACAACTCACCGCGCAGTACGGACATATCGAGCGGGTTTCAGTGGTGCGCTCGATCTTTAGTTCGCGTACGACGGCATAAGCGGGCGCGAGATCGAAGCCGAAGGCAACAATTCCAACGCCGCCGGCCGTTGAGATCTTTAAAAATTCCCTCCGCGAGACAGCCATAAGCTCTCTCCTCCTTGAAGAGCCAAAAGCAGGTTGATGGGGTGAACAACTCGGGAACAGGAAAGGCGGCTCTTGAGCCACACCAGATTGCCAGAAGAGGGACACAACTCCCTCACTAGATCGTGGCCTGACCATTCCTCGAGTTGTTTGTGCAGCGAGGCCTTCATAGAAAAACCTGGCAAAGCACGTTCAATCTAAGGATGCAAACTTGCAGGATCAAGGACGAACTTGGAAGCTATGTCGAGTCTGAAGCTCTTGACAACAGAGATTTAGATGAACTGAGTGTTTGGTTTTGAAACACCCCATCATCTGACCATCCGCCTTCGCCTGTCAATGGAAAAAATTTGCCCGGTGGAATAGTTCCTTTCGTCACAATTGACTTGTACCTGGTTTCACAATCACCCCTGCTTTCTTGCCGACGGGGGGTGTTTTCTGTTGACAGAGGGGGGAATCCAGTTCAGATTTTGATGGGAGCGAAGACCAAACGACAAGGGAGTTGCCGCATGAGAGTCTCTTTGGAAACTGACCGCGGGCAAATCAAGCTGAATCCTTTTGTGGAACGATTGACCGGCAACCTGTTGAGCGGAGTCCTGGAATCGCTCCACGTTCCTGAAGAGGCCCCGGTGGCCGAATTTGTGGTGAACGGCGGCGGCGCCCGGATCGTGGTGTCACAAAAAGAGATCCCCCTGATAAATGCCTTCGTCAAGAATGTGCTGGCGGACATCCTGCATGTCGTGATGAAGAATTTGAAGGGCACAGACGGGGTGACCCAGGCCACCTTCAGGCTGGACCGCGGCGTTTAAATGATGGACCACTGGATGTTGCGAAGGGGCGATCCGTCGTGGCGGATCGCCCGTGTTGTCTACAGCACTTTTTCGCGGTATGAAAGGCCAGGCTTAGGACCCGGGAACGGAGCATGAAACTCGTACTCGTCGGGGGGCACTCTAGAAACATTGGAAAGACCTCGGTCGTCGAAGGGCTGATTCGGTCACTTCGAGAATTCCCCTGGACCGCAGTCAAGATTACGCAGTACGGGCACGGGGTCTGCGCCGTCAACGGCGAATCCTGCGGATGTGCGGTCAGTGAACATCAGTTTGCCATCGTGGAAGAGAAGGAAGTAAGCACGGGCACCGACACCTCGCGATTTCTCGCCGCCGGGGCGCGGCGCTCGCTCTGGGTGCGCA
The DNA here is from genome assembly GCA_020072965.1 of Terriglobia bacterium. Taxonomy (GTDB): domain Bacteria; phylum Acidobacteriota; class Terriglobia; order JAIQFV01; family JAIQFV01; genus JAIQFV01. The sequence continues at coordinate 93,005 of JAIQFY010000003.1, forward strand.
CCAAACAGGGTGAATTGTTTACGGCAATCCCCGCGTTCCAGAAGGAGATCGAGACCGAGCAGTTTGTGATTGTCGAAAGCAACAGCCTGCGTCGATTCCTGAAACCGGATATTTACCTGCAGGTCCTCGATCCCCGGCAAGAGGACTTCAAACTTTCGGCACAACAGTACTTTGATCTCGCGGATGCCTATCTCCTCGTCTCTGGCCCTTCTCACCCCGGGGCGCTCGAGGCGGAGCGCTCGCCCTGGCAGAATGTATCGCTGGCCCGGCAGCTTCGAAAACACACTCCCTGTTTTGCCGTGAATTCCGAGGAGAGGTTCTTGAATGCACCCGTTGTGGATTTCGTAAGAGCGAAGCTTGAAAGCGCCATTTCGAGCTCAGAGCGGTCGTAGAGGCTGACCCCTATTCAAAATCGACAAGCGCCAATATCCAAAATCCAAATAAGTTCCAAATTCCAATCCTCAAACTCCAATCGAATTTCACATGTCGGCCACTCCACAACAAATCTTCTGGGTTCCGGTCGTAATCGCCCACAGGGAATTTGTTTGCTGACTGGGACTTGGATTTTGGAATTTATCTGGAATTTGGATTTTGGGATTTGGAATTTCTCTCCAGCCCATCATTCATCCCCTTCCTCCGGTGGCACGCCTGATTCGGGGAGCTTTGGCTCCACCAGGAGGGATTGAAATCTGGAGAGATTCACCAGTCCTGGTTTGGCGTGCTTGGGCTTCTTGACAAATTTTCTGTGGGTCCAATGGACGAGGGCCTTCCGGGCGTTGCGGGTCTGGCTGAAGTAAGCGGCCAGTTGTGCGGCCTCCAGAAAATCCTGCGTCTCTTCCAGGTTCTCGCGGTGGGGATTCCGGAGGACGACGTGCGAGCCGGCGTAATCGGCGGCGTGAAACCAATAGTCGTCCGGTTGTGCATAGCGGGTGGTGACGAGGTCGTTCTCCTTGCTGTTCCGTCCGACCAGGATTTCAAAATCATTCTTGCTCCTGAAGAGGCGACACTTCTTCCGCATCCTCTCCGGGGCGCGCGCTTGAGGGCTTATTCCCGCGCGGGGAGAATTCGTGTTCCCCGTTATTTCTCCGGTATTCGAGGCTTCCTCCCCCCACGTGGTAGTGATCCGCTTCAGCTCGGCCAGGGACCGGGCTTCCGACACCTGGTCCAAAGACGATTCGAGTTTTTCCACCAGTCGGTGGATCGAAAACGCCCGCGCCTTAATCTTCTCAATCCCCCGGCGCGCGCGCTTGGCTTTTTCGTGAAATCGCTGGGCGTTGGCAGCAGGGCTTAGCCGCGCATCGATCACAACGGTGATCTTGCGCGGCGCGGGTTCATACACATCAACCAGTTCAAGCCGACCCCCGTGCGGATGCAACTCGCCCGGCTGGGCCAGAATTAGATCGGCTACTCTTTGGAGCTCTGCCTCCTTCAAGAACCCGTGCGCTTCTTTTTCGAGCTTTTCCTCGATTCGCTTGAATTTCTTCAAGGCGGCCCGCGCGTCCTTTCGAAGCGCTTTCCTTTCTTTTTCCAGGAGAACAGTTTCCATACGCCGCTCAAAAAGAGATTCCACGGCCTGGTTCACGGAATCAAAAATCGTCGCGGGGTGCTGTCTTAGAGATTCGAGTTCGATTGGAGAGACAAAGAGATCCTTCGCCGGCCCGGGGAGTTGGTAGATTCGGGGTTGCCATTCCCCCTGAGCAATGGCCTTGAGAATATCCGACAATACTCGTGGCGCGGCCTCATGGCCGCCGCGTGTTCGAACCAGGACTTCGCGGGCATAAACGGGACCCAGCCCTTGAACGTGCTTTGTCAGTTCATCCGGATCGTCAGGCAAGGCAGGAAGGGAGACCTCTGAGGAAATAAAATTCACCAGGGAGCACTCTCCATGTCTGCTGGGCGGAGTGTACCGGCTTCCCACGGTCAGGTTCCGTCGCTCTGCATGCGGTATCAAAAGCGCTCCGAGAACCGCTCGCTCCTCATCCAGAAGATAGAGATTCCCCCACCGGGGCATACACTCCACCACCAGTTCGAGAGCGGCAAAGTGCGCATCGGGTCGGGCGCCTCGAAACTCAAAATGGACCACGCGTTCGTCCATTTTTTTAGTTATACCAGCCAGCACTGTTCCGGTCAGCCACTTTCTCAACACCGCGACGAAAGAGGAAGGCACCTCCGAGGTCCACGTCTTTCGTGTAAGGAAAAGCAATGGAGGATCTGTCACGTCAAAGAGAAGGCGGCCGGACGGCTTGCCGGAGAGTTCGAGGGTGACAGCGGTGGAATTGACTTGAGCCACCTGCAAGCAGGAGAGGCTCAGAATGCTTGGCTTCAATTCATTGACGAGCGCTTCGATGGTCAGGTTGTCCATGAAAGGAGGTACGGGAGAGCGATGTTCGGCGCTTGCAGTCAAGGGTCACTGCGCCCTGCTGGTGTGGGGCCCGGGAGGAACTGGCGCGCCGCTAGGGATTCCGCGCCAATACCGGAGTGCGGGTCGGATAGGTGCGGGAGATTCGGTCGTGCCACGCCAGGGAATCGACGTCGAATAGCACCCAGGCGAATCCGAGCAGGAGCGATCCTGCCGACACCAGGTACCCAACCGTGCGAAGGGCAGCCTCCTCCAGAGAGGGTGATTCGCCTGAAAAATTGACCAGTGACAGTCCCCGCAGATTCATGCCCAATGTCCTGCCCGTCGTTGCTGTGAACAGGAGGACATAGCCAAGGGCAAAGATCAGGAGCGTAATGAGAACGATCGCCACCGACCGCGGGGCCAGATTCAGACTCCACCCTTTCGCGTGCAAGAGGGCCAGGACCGGAAGGGCGCTGATAGTCTCAACAGCAGCAATCACCGAAAGATCGACGCACGCCGCTAGAAACCGTTCGCGCGCAGAGGCCACTGGAACCGGGAGTCCGGCGTGATCGGTCCCTGGCATCGGGCCCCGTTGCACCGCTGAGGCTTCGAATAACAGGGGTTGCTGGAAAAGCTCGGACCGCCGGGGGGGGTGGCGTTGCTTGATTTTCTGAACGGATTCCGGAAGCTCAAATCTTTGGGCGCCTACGAGAGGCCGCGGCGTCCCGACGCTCGCCCGCGGTTTCGCTGAAATAGACGACGCTTTTAGTTCTTCCTTTTCAAATTCAAACCCCGAGGGATGAACCCCAGGGTGAAGCTTGAAAGCTTCATCCAGGGCAGCTGCCAAATCGTTGTTCGGGGAGGGTGACACACATCGGGGGTCCACTCTTTGGCCCGTTTCCTTCATCCCGGGATCGTGCAATTGTTCTTTTCTTTCCCCACCGCGTCGCGCCCTGTACTGGCGGAGCTTTTCCTGCAATTCCTCGCGCCATTCGAGTTCGGACGTTGCAATCGGAGTTCCGCCCGATTTCCCCCTTTCATCAAATAAAGGGAGGCTGATTTCTGGAAGTGCCGACTCGTGGTGAGAGGGCGGTTTCCCAGCTACCCGATTCTTGAGGGGAAATTCGATGAGCTTGTGATCCAGTGGTTTAAGCGCAGGGTGACCGGTCTTCAGGGCCGCACGGGAATGAAATCCGCAGACAGCACATCCGGAGTGTTCATCATATTCAAGAAAACCGCATTGGGGACACTGAACGATATCGGTCACTTATTAACGTGATCCTCACCACCTCAGACCCGGGGTGTGCTTATCGAAAATTTCAGAAACCGGGTCTCAAAGCGAGACAGGGTTCCATGACGCTCGACTCCCGCGATTCTACAGGATATCCCGCACTGAATCAAACGATCCGTCGGGGTGATGCCGACACGGAACGCACGAAGGACTGCGATGACGCAGGAGGAAAACACAATGCCTCTATATTTTCCGGAGAACGATGGATACGACGGTCGGCTCTGCCGGAATGCGGTTGAAAAGCCCATTCAGTCATGTTAACTTAGTGACGATCTGGAAACAGGTGAGAATTTAACGAAGAAGCCGTCGAAACAAAGGTCCCTGCCATCTCCCCGGTTCTTCAACAGCGGGGAGGACTGGCGACTGCAGACCGTCGAACCGTCGATTGAGCTCATCCCGCTTTAGATTTTATCCGGGCCTTTCCGCGTGTGCATCAAACTCGCATCATTCACAGGAACTCCTGGCATTGTACAGGTTCAATTAAAGCGGCGTCCCTCGCCACGCCTGATTCAATTCTCCATATTTCTCGCGCTGTCTTTCCTTTGCGGTCCGAGGGGTGAACTCCTCCTGGCCCAGCCGGCTCCTACCGCCAAGGCGGAGGCCCCCGCTCCTCCCGTCCAACTCTTAGTGGGAGAAGATGTCCTCACCGTTAAGGCAGTTCATCAGGAGCAAACGGAGAAACATAAGTATTTATTGCGCGGGAAAGCGGAAATCGATTACCGCGACATGAAGTTTTTTGCGGATGAGATGACCTATGATGATGAAACAGGCGACGTGGAGGCCACCGGTCACGTCCATTTTGAACGGGAGGTGGAAACCATAACGGGCTCCCGTCTGAAGATGAATGTCATTTCGAAGACCGGCGTGATCTATGAGGCCAAGGGAATGGCCACCCCGAATTTCTTTTTCGAAGGCGCCGAGATCCAAAAGATCGGGGAGGACAAATACAAAGTCATAAACGGGACGGTGACGGCATGCAAGGGAGAGGTCCCCAAGTGGTCGTTCCATACCCAGGTCGCCGTCGTCAACGTCGAGGAGTCGGTTTTTCTGCAGCATGCCACCTTCAAGATCAAGAGCATCCCGCTCTTCTACTTCCCTTACGCCGCCGCGCCCGTGACCAAGCGCGAGCGGCAAACCGGGTTTTTGATTCCAACCACCGGATCGTCTTCGCAGAAGGGTCGGACCTTTGGCGACGCCTTCTATTGGGCCATTAACCGTTCTGCGGATCTCCTTCTTACCGGGGAATACTTTTCGTCCCGGGGGTGGGCTGAAGAAATGCAATTCCGCGCGCGCCCCAGTGAAACCAACTACATCAACGTGTTTGGTTTTCACGTCAACGATCGGAAAGACCAGGGCGGGCAGAGCGCCAAGGTCGGGGCGAGCTATGTTTTCTCCAATGGATTTCGCGCCGTTGCTGATTTCAATTATGTGAGTTCCATTACGTTTCGCCAGGTGTTTGGAGATTCCTTCAATGCCATTGTGCTGCCTGACCAGACGTCGCAGGCCTTTGTGGGGCGCAACTACGATTCGTATAGCCTGAACTTTGACATTTTCCGGAACGAAACCTTTTTCGACCAGGGCTCGGTAATTCTTCGACGGTTTCCCGCCGCCGAGTTCTCGGTGATGCCACGAGAGATCAAAGATCTCCCGATTTACTTCTCTTTCGATTCAGCCGTGGACGGAATCCATCGACTGGATCCAGGGCTCTCGACCCCCAATGTCTCCCAGCGGATCGACTTTGCGCCACGCATCACCTTCCGCCTCCCCGCGATTCTGGGGACGTACTTCACACCGTCAGTTGAATTTCGGGAAACGGGCTACCGCAACCGCGTCCAATCCCCCAATACCACGCCCGAAGCGCTCAACCGGACTACGGGAGAGTTCCGCCTTGATTTCAGGGGACTCGGACTGGAGCGCATCTATGAACACAAGGGAGGATGGTGGGGGGATCGCTTCAAACATGTCATCGAACCCGAAGTGACTTACCGGCTGGTGCGCGGGGTCAGCGACATCGATCAGATTATCCGTTTTGATGAACGCGATGTCCTGGTCAACACCAATGAGATCGAGTATGGCATTACCAACCGGATCTTCATGCGGCGCGACGAGGGGGCCGGTTCGGACCAGGCGCGCGAGTTGCTGAGCTGGAGGATCTCGCAAAAATACTTTTTTGATCCCACGCTGGGAGGCGCCATCGTTCCAGGGCGGCGCAATGTGTTTGATGCCCTGCAGGACTTAACGGGCTTCGCATTCTCTGACGGCCCACGGCGTTTCACACCGATCGTCTCGCTGCTCCGTTTCAGTCCGCGGGACGGGTGGAGCGGAGACTTCCGGGTCGACTACGACACGGGACTCCATCAAATCAGAAACTCAAGCGTCACAGCGAATGTTTCAAACCCTGGGCGTTTTCTCTCCTTCACGTATTTTTTGACGCGCCAGCATGATCCTCTGACCCTCGCCTCAAACCAGCTGCGCGCCACATTTGGCGTGGGCAATTTCAACAAACCCGGAATATCCTCGGCTTTTTCCATCAGCTACGACTTGAAGGGGTCCACGATTCAGAATAGCGTGGTCCAGCTCGGCTACAACTGGGACTGCTGCGGGATCATGCTGGAGTTCAGGGAGTTCAACATCGGCCTCCGGGATGAGACCCAATTTCGTTTTTCCTTTTCACTGCTGAATGTGGGATCATTCGGAAACTTGAAACGCCAGGAGCGGTTGTTTTAAGAACAGCAAAGACAGGGATCAGGTGATAGGGATCAGCTTTAGCTATCAGCCGTAAGCTTTCAAGTATCAGCACTGGAACTTCAGCTCCTTGATTGGGTAGATCGAATGAGGCACAGGCGTCGGTTTCCATGTAAACTTAGCCTGCCAGGTCACGGTTCTTCTGCATTTGCTTACTGACAGCTGATCGCTGACGGCTTAGTCTGACAAATGCTTCACGACACCTTTCTCTATCCAAGGAGACAGCCATGTTCTGTCAATTCTGTGGGGCTCAGATCGAACCCAATAGCCGGTTTTGCCAAAAGTGCGGACGCGCCCAGTCAGTGGGCGGAGCGGGGAGTATGCCTCCTCCCGGGATGCCCCCCGGTTATCAAGCGCCGCTCCAATCCCCGCCTCCGTTTATTCCACCGCCGGGCGCTCATGCACAAATCGGGCATTGGATTGGCTCCGGCTGGCATCTGGTCAAGGAAGAACTGGGCGTGTTCATGTTGTTAAGCCTGCTTTTTGTTCTCCTCAACGGGCTTGTCCCAATCATCTTGCAGGGACCGCTCATTGCGGGCTTTTACATTGTTTGCACCAAGAAGCTTCTATACGGCCGCTTTGAACTCGGCGATTTTTTTAAAGGCTTCAATTTTTTTGTGGCGGCCCTGGTGGCGAGCCTGATCATTACCGTGTTTACGTTTATTGGGACGATCTTTTGTATTATCCCCGGCTTGGTAATTGCCGCCATGTACCAGTTTACTTATTTATTCATTATCGATAAAAAGATGGATTTCTGGCCTGCCATGCAGGCGAGCCATGCCCTGGTGAAGAGCGATTACTTCGGATTCACCCTTTTTTTCATCGCGGCCATCTTATTAAACATCATTGGCCTGATTTGCTGCATCGTCGGGGTTCTCGCGACGCTGCCGATTCTGTACGCCGCCGTGACGGTGGCGTATAAAGAGATGGTTGGTTTCGAACCCACCACAAATTTTTAAACGGATGGACCTTGCCCTTGAAGAGCGGTCTTCTGCTCGTCTGGCGGGCTCATTGAGATTATGTATACTGATGCCAAAATGACTCCGCACAGGATTCATCGCGATAGGGCTGGAGCGGTCTGGCAGGTTGCCGTCGCTGGCCTGGCACTCCTGTCCCTCCGGTTTTACGCCGTGCCCTTACAGCCGAAGTTCACGGTGTGCGGATTTCACTGGCTGACCGGCCGGCCCTGCCCGCTCTGTGGCATGACCCGTGCGCTGTCCCAGCTGGCAAAGGGGCACGGGATCGCGGCGATCCATTTCAACGCTCTCGGCCCGCTCGTGTTTGTCGTTTTGGGCGCGGCGCTGGTGGGTGGGATTCTGCAACTCGCCGGGTGGGATTTCTGGGATCGGGTGATTCCCGCGTCGGGCCGCAAGAAGTTTTGGTCGGGGTGTGTTGTTTTGTTCTTGGGATATGGGTTACTGCGGTTTTTCCAGATCGTTCCTTGAGGGAGTTACAGGGCGACCGGGCGGGTCGCCCTGCGCATGGGGCCTGCTGCGCGGTCGCTTAGTTTTCCTCCAAGACCTTCTTCACCACCTCATTCACCAGTTGCGGGTTAGCTTGCCCCTTCGTCGCTTTCATGACTTGTCCGACAAACCAAGCCAGGTTCCCCGTCCTGCCGCCCCGGTATTTGGCGACATTCTCCGGCGAGGACGCGGCAACCTCCCGCGCAATCTTCTCCAAGGCAGTCACGTCGCTGATCTGAACGAGGTTCTTCTCTTCGACGATTTTGCGGGGAAACTTCCCCGTGGCGAACATTTCCTCAAAGACGACCTTGCCCATTTTTCCTGAGATGACTCCCCCCTCAATCAACCCGACCAACTCGGCGATGTGGGCGGGAGAGATCTTGCTCTCTTGGAGGCCAAGGCTGGTGTTGTTAAGCGCTGCCGTCAATTCGCCCTTCAACCAATTGAGGGCCGGCCTGGGCTTTTTACAAATCCGGACGGTCTCCTCGAAGAATTCAGAAAATGTTCTTGAAGACGCCAGCCAGTCCGCATCGCCCTCGGGGATGCCATACTGTTCGATCAAACGGTCTTTCTTGGCGTCCGGAAGTTCCGGCATGGTTTTCAGGGTCTCTTCGACAAAGGCATCTTCAACCACCAGGGGCAAAAGGTCAGGTTCTGGAAAATACCGGTAGTCGTGAGCCTCTTCCTTGCTGCGCATCGAGTAGCTCTTTCCTTCGTCTGCGTTCCACAGGCGCGTCTCCTGCACAATATGACCGCCCGATTCCAGGATTTCCACCTGCCTGAGTATCTCGTACTCCATGGCCCTTTGCAGAAAACGGAAGGAATTCAGGTTCTTGAGTTCCGTGCGTGTTCCGAACTCAGACGACCCCGCGGGTCTCACGGAAACATTGGCGTCACATCGCAGGTTCCCTTTCTCCATGTCGCAGTTGCACACTTCGGTCGTCTCGAGAATGGCCTTCAATTTCGAGAGATAGGCGTAGGCCTCCGTGGTTGAACGGAGATCCGGTTCCGAGACGATCTCCACCAGGGGGACCCCACTGCGATTGAGGTCGATGTAACTCTTTTCGGAGCTATCCGGAAATCCGTCATGAAGGGATTTGCCGGCATCCTCCTCAATGTGCAACCGGGTGATTCCAACCCGCTTGGCCGTGCCGTTCACCTTGATGGCAATCGCCCCGTGCTCTGAAATAGGCTTGTCATACTGGGAGATTTGATAACCCTTGGGCAGGTCGGGATAAAAATAGTTCTTTCGCGCAAACTGCGAGATGCGGTTGATGTGACAGCCGAGCGCGAGGGCAGCGCGCACAGCCAGCCGCACTACCTCGCGGTTCAGCACCGGCAGGGCCCCGGGCAATCCCAGGCAAACGGGGCAGGTGTTTGAATTCGGGGAAGCACCAAACTCCGTCGAACAGGCACAAAAGCATTTCGTCCGGGTCAGCAATTGCGCATGGACTTCCAAGCCAATGACAGGTTCGTAGTTCACAGATTCTCCTCGGTAGGGAGTCCTTAGTGTACCACAAGGGAGCGGGGAGGACCTTGGCCAGAGAGGGGAGGGTTTATCCCCAGCTGCAACTGGTTCGGAACAATTGTGACCGGCAACACACACCGAATTCTGTATCTAATGTAACTTGGGCATGCTCCAGCAAACGTGGTCATCTCCCTGGGGCCTGAAGAGATATCCGCCATGACGCCCGATATGTCGATACTGCTCGAATGGTTGACGGGGAGGCGCATGGAAATGCATTCCCTGAACTCCCATTGGGGGCCATCTCACATCTTGACCTGTGTGGTCGCCTGCTTTGCAAACATAATGGGCTACACTTGGTTTCAATCCGACCTCCGGAACTTTCCCGTCTACGCACAAGTCAAGGGCTTCCTCGAAAGTGTCGAAAAATCCTTCATTCGAAATTCTGCTCCCCGGCACCGCTGATCGCAGGTGGAATTGTCTACCAAGAGAGTAAATGGGCTTGGAGCGCCTGGGTCGCCTCGTCTCCCCGATGAGGCTTAAGGAATCGACTTTAGGAAGCGCCGCCACTCACATGTCCCCCCTTGATCTGGTCGAATTTCCACGCCGGAAGAAAACAGAAATTTCCTTAGTTCTCCCGGCATATGGCGTGGAGACAGGACAGCTCCCCTTGGAATCGGCCTATTCAGCAAAGTTTTAAAGCGGTTCTGAACTCTTTGAGAGATGGATAAGCAACACCATGCACCTTGAAAAACCAGCAAGAGAGGGTCGAGCTTTTTGACTTGATCAACGATGTGGCTGACCGGGGAGCAACAAGAATGCCACTGGTAGTGGCGCCGCCTACAAGGGGCGAGTCTGATGAAATGGGCGGGCAGGTCATGCGCTCGAGGGGTGGAACCTGGATTTCTTGTTTTTGGGATTGTCAAGAAATTATGACAAGAGAGGTGATTTGGAGCACACACAGTTCTTCCGCGTCATCGTATGCTCCCAATCGCACCAGCATCCGCTGGTTCGAGATTGGATTACGAAAACTGGTGGCGGCCATGGGGATCAATGTGGCGATGCTTTCTGGATGGCTGACTTCGAAACGGGTCGGATTAGAACTCTTTCGTTCCCAAGGAGAGCCTTTGCACATCTTGATCAGTGCTGCCGCCTGCTTCGCGAATACGATTGGATTTATTTGGTTTCCCTTTGACCTGCGTGCGCTATCGGGGTTTGCTGGTGTCGGGAGAGGGTTGGTCAGAATTTCCAGACGGGTCATCCGACCCATCGCTCAGGAAGCTTGTGAAGTGAGGAGGCAGTCTTTTACGCGGAGGTTTTCACGCTCAGTGTGATGGTCTTGGAAAACAGAAAAATGGGGGGAGGGCAACAATGAACATGAAACGTAGAGATTCTTTGAATGGCCGAAAAGGCTTTTCCATGCTGGAGGCCGTCGTGGTCGTTGCTATTTCCCTGACCTTGGGCACGATTTCTGTCCCGCAGATATTCAAGACCCTTCAACGACAACGTCTGGCCTCAACATCGCGGGAGCTGATGACGACGCTGGAAGCAGCAAGATTCGTTGCGGTTCTTCGTCAAGATGTGTTCGGGGTTCGGATCAATGATGCAGATCATACCGTGGAAGTGGTGCATTGGGACGGGAATGCCTGGCAGGGGCTCACCATCAATGGCGGTTATGATACCTTTTCGAACCGAAAACAGCTCAGCCCAGATGTCACGATTTTGGCAACTGGCTTGGGAGAGGCGAACGTTCTGGCGTTCAATGGAAAGGGAGAGCTCCTGAGCTCCTCCAGCTCATCCCCGGCACTTTATAAATCGGGCACCACAACGCCCGCATTCACCCTGACGTCTCCGACCGGAAGTTGTGATATCACCGTCAACCGGTTCGGAAGTGTCAAGTTGGTACCGCACGGAAGTTCGGTTCAATTGTAACTCGTACCCATCCGGGTACAACGGGGAAAACCGCGATGACTCCAATACCTCCACTTATTCCGTTGCATCCTCCAAAGGACCGGGGGATGTCCATGCTGGAAGTAATCATCGGGGTGATGCTGGTGATGATTGTTTTTCTCGGGATCGCCCAGCTCATGCTCGTCGGTGTTCGCGCAACCGGCCGAACTCGGCTCGCCACTTCCACGGTGACGCTGGCCCAGCAGGGGATTGAATCTGTTCAGAGCCTGTCCTTTGATAGCATTGTGACGCCGGCATCGCCGGAATACCTGGACCAGTTCGGCAATGCAGCCGATCCGGTGAACAAGACGCATTATGTCGCCACGGATCCCTCCGTGCGCTTCATCCGGACTATGGCGGTCAGCTCGATTGGCGCCAAAGAAAAGGAGATCTCGGTGACGGTGCAAGCCTCGCGTTCTGTCTACGGCAGGGTAGCCGACAGCACCAGTTTCGTTACGCGCCGGTTGAAGTTCGATTAATGACCGACTTTGGTTGCACCTCTCTGGGCAGTGAGTCCCCGTGGGTTTACAAGTCTCTTGGCAGGGGGAAAAAATGAAGAAAGAGAAGCTCCACAATCCGAGCAAGGCAAGTTCCCCGGCCTCCCGGGGTTTCTCAATGCTGGAACTCCTCATGGCGGCCCTGCTGTTCACGGTGATCGGCTCTTCCATCGTGACGCTCTTCACACGGAGCCAGAAAGTATTTGTCTCCCAGCAGCAATTGGTTTCGGCGCAACAGAATGCCCGCAAGGCGCTCGATTACATAACAGGAACGATCGGTCTGGCCGGATATGGCGTAGCCTCGCCCCAATTGTTTCAGACTGTAATGCATAGGGATCCTCTTGTGCCCGGAAACTATCCGGTGGATAACCCTATGACCTCCGCCTTTGCGGACTTCGGGAGCTTCAACCCCGTTTCGAACCCCATCGATTCGACAAACGTTTTTATGAAGGGATGCTTCAGAAAAGTTTATGGCGCCCTCTCGGCTGGTTTTTCGATTCCCAAGGGGAGTACTTCCTTTGTGCCCACGACCCAGACTCTCCGAATCAGCCAGGTCGCCGGAGCCTTTGAGGACGGCGATCAAGTCATGATGTACGACACTAATCCGGATTTAGCGATTGACTTTTTCTGGGTGTACGGAACCATTTCCTCGGTCGCGACGGTCAGTTCCACCCCCCCTCAGATTGATGCCACCATTCTGTTCGCAGACGGCACTATTCCTGGCACCGGTCCATTGGCGGGCTATAGTTTCGGATCAGGCACGATGATTTATAAGGTGGAGACCCGTGAGTTCCGTCTGAATGGCGACATCCTCGAGGTCTCCGATAACGGGAATCCCTATGAGACTTTGATAGACCACGTCAACCAGCTTTCATTCCGATACTTTGACAGCTCGAACACTGAAATTGCGTCACCTGTCTCCACCCTGCGCGACTGCGCCCGCATACAGACAGTTCAGATTCAAGTCACGGCTCAGAGCGTGAATAACGATATGCAAACAAAGCAGCCGCTGAGGGTCACTTACTCCTCAACGGCCACACCTCGCAATTTTCAATTTTGGCATTAGTGCGATTCGAGCGCGGGATTCTCTCTCGGTCGTGGCTCACATCTGGAGCGGATGAAGCAAGAATAAAATAAGTATAACGGTGGTCCCGGACAAGGGGAATGCACATGAGAATCAGAATAGTCTCAAACTCTCCGTGGCATCCAAGTTGGATTGAAGCAAATACTTGTGATCGGCGCGGGTCCGCGATTCTGCTGGCGCTGTTCCTGACTCTGATTTTGTCGCTGCTGGGTCTTGCCTTTGCGATGGCCTCGATCACCGATACGGCGATCCATACCAGCAACCGGGAGGCCCTGGGGACTTACTACGTGGCGGAAGCGGGAAATGAGGAGGCCATCAGCCATACTGTGACTACACCGCGAAGCCAATTCAATCCCGACAAGCTCAAATCCTACACGGGGACCGTCCCGGTCGAAGTCACCAAGTGCTTCTACCGTAGCAGTTCAGATTCAGTCCCCGCCTGCCCTGTTACTTCGGGGGGGGGCGGTGTAAATCTCCCGGTCTCCGTCGGGTCTGGTAAATACAATGTTCGGTTGTGGTATTTGGGCGCTACAGGCACCGGTGCCGGTGAGACGCCAATATACAAATATTTTGTTTCATCGACCGCAACGTCGAACTCTGCCGCAGTCAACAGTTCACAGTCGGCGGAGAGTCAGTTTAATGCTGAAGTCGTTGAAAATGCATTTCCTCCACACCCCCTGACCTCCTGCCTTGAACCTATAGGCAGTGGAACCAACAATCCCTTTGGTCTAACGGAAATGCAAGGTGCAAATACTTGCAAAGGCAATGTGAAAGGGACCCTTGATCCGACCTCGCCCCCCACCTGGCCGGGCTCGCCTCCACCGGGAGAAGAAAATTGTGGTGTTTACCCGATGTGCAACTTTCCGACGCAGGCTCGGATCAAACAGGTTATGAGTACGAATGCGGATTTCAGTTACTCAGGCGCGATTACTGACTCCGTCCAACTCCCGACCAAGTTTTGGAAAGTTGATCCCACTATTGATCCGGCTACTGGCAAAATTGATCCCACTACCGGTCAGGCGTACATGGTTTATATAGACGGATCCTTTACCGTGAATGGCAGTGCGACGGTCTACGGCGTTTACTACATAACGGGGGATGTCAAATTTGTGGGACCTGCCCAAATACAAGGAGTCATTTTCGCGCCCAATGGAACGATGTTCACCGGCAAGGGCGGGGGCAGCCCCAATGTTCCTGATGCTGTTGGCGGTGTTTATGTTCACGGCGTCACAGCGACCGGGAGCCATTATAAAGCGTTATATAATTCGGACTACGTGAATGCTTTTCTTGGTCAGATACCCAAACGCATGTCCCGGGCGGGACGGTGAAGAGAAAGGGAGATCGGGCTAAAGAAAATCTCTTTCGCGTCGTGTGACTGACCCCGTCAAGTTGTCTTCAAGGTTGTCGACCCAAGGGTAAGGGCACGATTCAAATTGGGCCCTTGCCCCTTTTTTTGCCGACGCAGCATCGCATTTCTCCCCCCTGCGGCACGATCAAAACCAGCGGACCCGGATTTCCAAACTCTCTCCTTTCTCCTTCCTCCTTCTGGATTAAGGCCCAAGCATAGTGTTTTGCTCTTTGCCCGCTTTCTATTTGTAGTTTTCGGACCCGATTCGGAGAATTGACAAGCTTCGGAGCGTGCGTATAATGCTCGAAGGTTTATTACCTGTTAGGAATCAACTTGAATGTGAGGCGGTAAAAAGCATGAGAAAAAATTGGATCCTGGCGGCCAGCCTGTTCGTTGTGTTGGCGACGATGTGCCGGGCAGAACAGAAGGTTTTGGAAGAAATCGTGGCGCGGGTGAATGACGATATAATCACCCGGTCGGACTTCGAAAAGAGCAAACAGCAGCTACGTCAGGAACTGGGACAACAGTTCTTTGGTGCGGACCTGGAGCGCGAGATAGCAGCCAAAGAGCAAAATGTGCTGCGTGATCTCATCGACCAGCTTCTCCTGATCCAGAAGGCGAAGGAACTGGGAATCAGCGTGGACACGGAACTCGTCAAGACCCTTGATCGTTACCGGGATGAGAACCATTTGAAAACTCTTGACGATCTGGAGCGCGAGGTAACCCGTCAGGGAATCAACTACGAGGACTTCAAGAGCAACATTCGGAACAGCCTCTTCACGCAGGCCGTAATTCGGCAGGAGGTCGGACGGCGAATTCAGATCACGCAGGAGGAAATCAACAAGTTCTATGAGGCTCACAAGAAGGAATTTGAGCGGCCGGAAGAAGTGAGATTCCGCGAGATCCTGATTTCCACTGAAGGCAAAGAGGATGCCCAGGTCAAGGAAGCGGCCAAGAAAGCAGGTGATCTCGCAGCGCGCGCGAAGAAGGGGGAGGACTTTGCAGATCTAGCCAAGAAGTTTTCGGATGGGCCAACGGCGAAAGAGGGAGGCGAACAGGACTTCATCCAGCGCAACTTGCTTCTCAAAGAGATCGCCGATGTCGTTTTTGCACTGAAGCGAAATCAGGTGAGCGACCCGATCCTCACAAAATTTGGATATAAGATCATTAAGCTGGAAGACAAACACGAGTCCGGGATCCCGACGGTTGACAAGGTCAATGACCAGATTACCAATATCCTGTACATGCAACAGCTCGCCCCGGAGTTGAGAGTGTTCCTCGGCCAGTTACGGCAGGAATCCTACCTGGAAGTCAAATCGGGCTATGTGGATACCGGAGGGGTGTCTTCCGAAGTCAAATCAGAGGCCAAGTCGAATTAACTCCATAACGCGTTTCCACCAGGGGACAGCCGGCGGCCCCAGCCTATCGAGTGTATTGAGAGTGGCGGCGTGAAAGAGGAAGATTCATCGAATCCCGACCCGACGCGCCTGCGTTTGGATTTATTTCTCAAATGGAGTGGCTTGATCCGGCGTCGTACCTTGTCCAAATGGTTGTGCGAGCGGGGGGCGATCCGGGTAAATGAGCAGGCTGCCAAGCCGGGACGAGCCGTCTCGGTGGGGGATCGCATCGCCATTCTGCGTGGGGACCGGCGTTTGATGGTCGAAGTCCTTGATCTGCCGACCCGGGTTCTAAATCCCCGTTCTGATCCGGCGGATCCTCAAAAATCACCCGAATGGTACCGCGTCATCAATCCGTCGTAAGGATTATTGCCGACCGGTCCCAGCAGCGAGACTATGAAACAAAAATTCATCCGGGACTTCGAAGCCAATTCCATCATCACGGAAACCTTTCTGGTCCGTTCCAAGGAGCTGCGCTCCAAGAAGTCAGGTGAGCCCTATCTCTCCCTCGTTTTGTCGGACAAGACCGGCGATCTCGATGCGAAAATGTGGGATAACGTAGAGGAATTCGATCCCCTCTTTGACAAAGACCACTTCATCAAGGCGAAAGGTCTGGTTCAGATCTACCGCAACAAGCCGCAGATGACCTTGCACAAGCTGCGGCGCCTGGAAGACCATGAAGTCGACTTCATGGACTTTTTCCCTTCTACGTCTAAGGATGTTGAACAGATGTATGCGGAACTGTTGGACGTGGTCGCCGGATTCACCCAGCACCCGCTCCGTGCAGTCATGCAGGAACTGCTCCTGGATGATGAGGTGAGGTGTCGATTGAAGCGGGCGCCCGCAGCCAAAAGCATGCATCACGCTTACCTGGGTGGCCTGTTGGAGCATATCGTTTCATTGTGCCGCCTGGCGCGCCTGGTGGTTCAAAATTATCAGGACATCAACATCGACCTGCTGTTGACCGGGGCGATTCTTCACGATATTGGAAAAATCTACGAACTGTCCTACGAGCGGGGCTTTGGCTATTCGACCAAAGGGCAACTGCTGGGACACATGGTCCTGGAGCTGGAAATGATCAGCGGTGTCATCG
Source organism: Terriglobia bacterium (assembly GCA_020072965.1). Taxonomy (GTDB): domain Bacteria; phylum Acidobacteriota; class Terriglobia; order JAIQFV01; family JAIQFV01; genus JAIQFV01. The sequence goes on from JAIQFY010000003.1 coordinate 109,679, forward strand.
CCCGTCATCCCGACTTTCCGGCGGAACTCAAGACCATGATCGCCCATCTCATCATCAGTCACCACGGAGAATATGAATTCGGTTCGCCCAAGCTCCCGATGACGGTGGAAGCGCTGATCCTTCACAAGCTGGATGATTTGGACTCCAAGGTCCAAGCCATGCAGTGGATGATTGAGCGCGACAGCAATCTCGAAGGGGAGTGGACAAGTTATAGCCAGATCCTGCAACGGCCGATCTTTCGAGGCTCGCGGAAGCAGCCGGATTCCGAGACGGCTCCTAAAACGAGCCCGAAGCCCACCGAGGAGATGACACCGGCCATCGGCCCCGAGAGCGTCAAAAACAAATCTTAAGCCCCGTGAACGGTTTTCATGCGTGGGCCGGTCTGGACGATACCCAACACCGTGGCTGAACCCGCCCCGATCCATCATAAGCTGACTCCCAAGCCGACCCGTGACCGACGCCATCGCGAGCACGCGATGTTCCTCACGGTTCAAGAACTGGAGTTAATGAAGATTGTCTGGGACCTGGGAGAAGCCAGTGTGGCCCAGGTGCGGCAGCGTTATCAACCTGAGCGCAGCCGTGCCTACACGACGATCATGACAGTTCTTTCCCGCCTCGAGAAAAAAGGGATGCTCAAACAACGCAAGTCCGGGAAGGCTTTTTTTTACTCGGCGGTCCATTCACGGGAGGTGATGACCGAGGCGGTAATCGATGAGCTGGCCCGAATTTTCTTCAACAGCTCACGGGATTCACTCGCCGAATTCTGCCGCCGGAACCCTTCCGTTTCCTCCCCGCCTGCGAGGTCGGCTCCGAATCCCGGGTCAATCGACGAAACCCTCCTTTAATGCTGCTTCGCCCCCTAACCCTCGCGCACCACCCTGTTGAGAACGGAATTCAGTTTGACAAATTTCCGGTTTTCGATTTCAATCGGGGCTTTCCTACAGCGATGAGACTTGCCATGACTGAGCGAACGACCGGTACGAGTTCGTCCGCCGCCCCGTTGCAGCGTCGGCCCATCATCAAGACCGTGATGCCGAACGGTCTGACGGTGTTGACGAAGGAAATTCCACACTGTCCCGTGGTGTCGACGATCATTTTTTATCGCGTCGGATCACGCAACGAAGAAGAAGGACAAACCGGCAAGTCCCATTTCCTTGAGCACATGCTGTTCAAGGGAACCACCCGTTACCCGAAGGGGTCGATCGATCACACGACGCTTGTCAACGGGGGCGCGAACAACGCCTTTACCAGCGAAGACTGCACCGCCTATTACTTCGACTTTTCCGCAGATCGTTTTGAGGTCGCGCTCGACATCGAGGCGCAGCGAATGGTCGACACCCAGTTTTTTCCTGAGGAGTTTGAACACGAGAAGCAAGTGGTCACTGAGGAGTTGAAGATCAATCTGGATTCACCCTGGGGGGCGCTGGGCCAGGAGGTTCGTGCGACCGCATTCAAGGTCCATCCTTATAGACATCCTGTAGTGGGATGGATTGAGGATTTGACACGCGCGTCACGCCAGGAAATGGAGGCTTACTACCGGCGATTCTATCATCCCAATAACGCCATCCTGGTCCTGGTGGGAGGGTTTGCGCCGGACCGCCTCCTGCAAATGGTCGAATCGACCTTTGGATCGATCCCCCGAGGTCCTGATGTCCCGCCGGTGAAGATTGCGGAGCCGCCACAGCGTGGAGAAAAACGGGTCACCCTGAAGCGCCCGGGTCAGATCGAAAGAATTCATATGGCCTATCACGCCCCAAGCGTGTCCGAGGCTGATGCCTATGCGCTGCGCCTGGCCGCACTCACGCTCTCGGGAGGCAGGTCTTCCCGGCTTTACCAGCGTCTGATCGAACACGAACGATCGGCCGTAAGTGTGTCCGTGGAATTCTCCGAGTCCATCGACCCGACGCTTCTTGAGGTTCGGGCTGAAGTGGTTCCCGAGAAGACCCTTGATGGAGTGGAGGCAGCGATCAGCGAAGAGGCCTCCCGGTTGCAGGAGGAACTCCTGACGCGAGAGGAACTGGAAAAGACAAAGAACATGATTGAAGCCCACTTCGAGTTTGGCCGGGAAAGGGCCCTGAATGATGCCATCCAAACTGGCTATGCCGAGGCGATTATCGGCTACGAACATCTGGATACGTATGTGGACCGGATTCGGGCCGTGACGGCGCAAGAAGTGCGGGATGCAGCACAGAAGTATTTGGGAATTGATAATCGCACGGTCGGGTGGTTGCGATGCAAACAATAAAACAGATGATAGGGGCGCCGCATTTTCCCGGGGTGAAGGAGCGTGAGGAGTTCGCTCCCCCCATTCGACAGGGTTGGGGGCTTCAAGGGTCAAATCGTGCGCAGAGCGAGTTCCTTAAGTACTATTTTATTGGGAGGCGTTGTGTCCATGTATGTGAAGTCGATTGGGCACGTTTCTGGGGGAAGTCGGATTGCGGCCAATGAATCCATCGACCGTTGACAAAAGACCTCTGGCCTTTAACACCTCGGACATCGTTAAGAAGGTCCTACCGAACGGGTTAACCCTGCTTGTCTGTGAACGCCACAACACGGCTACCATTTCGATAGAGGTGTCGCTCCTGGCAGGATCCCGTCTCGAGACCGACGAAGTGGCCGGACTCGCGTCCTTGACAGGGCGGTTGCTGACCGAGGGTACTACCTCCCGGAGCGCGGAGGAGATTGCGCTCACCATCGAGTCGGTGGGGGGCTCACTGGACTCGGGTACAGGGACGGAAGGCGCCGTGGTTTCCGCTTCGACCCTCTCCCGGGATTTTGACCTGGGTATGGAGCTCTGCGCCGACGTTCTCCTGCATCCTGCCTTTGAAGTGGATCGCGTGATCCACGAACGAGACAAGACCATTTCGGAAATTCGAAGCGCACAAGACCGGCCCCGAACCGTGCTCGACTGGAAATTCAATGAAATGATCTACGGGACCCATCCGCTGCATCGTCCTGCCGTGGGTTATGAGGGCTCCGTGGCGAAAATCGATCGGGAGCAGGTCGTTGATTTCCACCGAAGGTTCTTCTTCCCGGCGAATTGCTTTGTTTCCGTCGTGGGTGACTTTGAGAGGGAAGTCATTGTGCCCAAATTGGGGGAGATCTTCGGATCCTGGGTCGCCACCGCTCCGCCCATCCCTGAAACCCCCGGGGTTGAACGGCAGACCGCTTCCACTGAAGTATTTGTGCCGATGGACAAGGAACAAGTCAATATCTACGTCGGTCATCTCGGGATTCGACGCTCCAACCCCGATTATTACCCTCTGAATGTCCTTGATGTAATCCTGGGAAGTGCCCCGGGGTTCACATCCCGCATTCCAAAGCGGCTGCGGGATGAGCAAGGATTGGCCTACTCCACCTTTGCCAACATCACCCAATCCTCCGGACTCGACCCGGGCCGCTTCATCGCCTACATCGGGACCTCCCCCGAACACCGGGAGCGGGCGATTGAAGGAATTCTTGGGGAGATTCGGAAGATCGTGGAACAGCCCGTGGCGCCGGATGAACTCCGCGACGCCAAACAGTACCTGACCGGTAGTTTTGTATTCCAGTTTCAGACCAATTCTCAGATCGCACACTTCATGATTCTGGCAGAACGCTACGGGTTGGGTTTTGATTACGTGGAGAAATATCCCGGGCTGATCAATTCCGTTTCGGTCGACGATATTGCGAGGGTGGCAAAAACCTACCTGCATCCTGAGGCCGCGACAGTTGTAGTGGTAGGACCGAAGCGCTGAAGCCCCAAAATCCAAATCCCAAAGTCCAAATTCCAAACAAAACCCAAAATCCAAACGCCTCATATCGAGTTTAGTAAGGCGAAATCAGCCTCTATACACCCAGCCGTCTGATCTGCCGAGGTGGAATTGCCCATCTTTGGAACACGAAAATTGCTTTGGGATTGGTTTTTGGAATTTGTTTGGAATTTGGACTTTGACTTATTGTTCTCCTGTCCTTTCGGTGCTGTAGTTGAATCCGAGATTCTGAAACCGGATCACGATTAAGGTGGATTTTTGCAGCCGGGCGATCTCCTGCGCCAACGCTTCCTTTCTGTGCTCATTGGTGAGGAGGGTTTGAATTCTTTGTCGGGCCTCTTCAAAGGGAATCACACGGCCCGGCCGAATTGCCATCAATTTGAAGATGTGGAAGCCATAGTCGGTCTGAACCACTCCCGAGTGTTGCTCCGGCTTCAACCGCATCACTACCCGTTCGAATTGCTCGGGCAATTCGCCTCGACCAAACCATCCTAGGTCACCTCCCTTGACAGCCAATTCATTCTTTGAGTATTTCCGAGCGAGCGATTCGAATGATTTCCTCTTAGCCAACATGCCCTCAATGCCGCGAGCCAGGGGTTCGTCTTTTACCAGGATTTCAGCGACGTGGTAACGCTCGGGCTCCTGGAATGATCCCAGATGAGAATCGTAATATTTCCTTTCTTCGAGCGGAGAGGCGTCGAACCGGGCGGGAACAATCGATTGAAGGTAGCGATTAATGATCAGGTTGTCCCGAGCGTGCTCGAATCGCTTATCATCCCGGGTGATCACAGGCTTATTCTGGTTGGAGTCACCCAGGAGGGCGCTGTTGGCCAGAAAGTCCTGAACATCCCGATCAGATGCCGTCACCTGATGTTGCCGGGCGGCCTGAAGCAACAGCCGCTCGTCAATAGCACGGTCAAGAAGTTCACTCAGCACCCCGTCATTCCGGTGGTTGGGACCGGCAGAATCGGGGAACCTTTCCTGGAGGAAAACCTCGAATTGGGCGGCGGTGAAGTCTTCATTTCCAATTTTGGCCAGGGTTCGATTTGGATCCAGATTTTGACCCGCCGAAGGCCGGCCTGAGGGCCTTCCACATCCTACTGCAATCGCCATTCCCAGGACCAGCAGCAGAATCTCCGGAGGGAGGATGCGGAAGTGGCGACCCATTTTAGTGAACTCCAACGGGACTCATGAGTTCGAGCAGTACCTCGCGCGTTCGCCCCAGAATATAAGACGGCATGGTCTTCTCCATTTGGATTTTTATGCGGCCGGTGGGAGAGATCCCGACCCGCGGATCCCGCTCCAGGAGGGCTACCAGCGCCTCCGGGGAAGTGGGGGGGTGATCATGGAACTGCACATAAACGGTAGTCCGGTCCCGATCGATGGATTTGGCCTGCATCGATTCTGCCAGCGACTTCAATTGTGCGTAGGTGAGCAAGTTTCGGACGGATTCCGGCAACGTCCCGAACCGGTCAATTAACTCCTCGCGGATGCGCACCGCCTCCGCGTCGGAACGGATGTTGGACACTCGCTTGTAAGTTACCAGCCGCAGGTTTTCGTCGGCAATATAGGAGGGGGGGATCTTAATGTCCAGGAGGAGATTGATCGTGGTGCGGATCTCAGGCGGCACCTCTTCGCCTCTCAGCTCTTGAACCGTCCTTTCCAGGAGCTGGCAATAGGTTTCAAATCCGATGGAGTTGATGTATCCGTGCTGTCGATGCCCCAGAAGCGTACCGGCGCCTCGAAGTTCCAGATCCAAGGCGGCGATTCGGAAACCGGAACCCAGATCACTGAATTCCTTAAGCGCATTGAGGCGGCGCCGGGCGATCGGCGAGAGCCCCTGGTCAGGGGGAACCAGCAGGTAGGCATAGGCCCGCCGATTGGAGCGGCCGACCCGTCCCCGCAGCTGGTACAGTTGAGCGAGTCCAAACTTGTCGGCTCGATTGACAATGAGCGTGTTGACCAACGGGATATCCAGCCCGTTCTCAATAAGGGTAGTGGCAACCAGAACGTCGTACTCGTGGCGCATGAATTTCAACATCACCTGCTCCAAATCATGTTCGCCCATCTGTCCATGCGCCACCGCCACACGGGCACGAGGGATCTGACGCGTCACCAGCGCGGCCACAGAGTAAATCGACTCGACCCGGTTGTGGACGAAATAGGCCTGGCCGCCGCGCTCCAACTCGTGCTCCAGGGCGGTCTGGATCAGCTTGGGATCGAATTTGGTCACCACCGTATTAATGGTCAAACGATCCTTCGGAGGGGTTTCGATGACACTCATGTCGCGAACACCCATCAGCGACATTTGCAGGGTGCGGGGGATGGGCGTTGCGGTCAAGGTCAGGCAATCGATGGACTTCGTGATTTGCTTGAGTCTCTCCTTGTGTGCGACGCCAAAGCGCTGCTCCTCATCGACGACCACCAATCCGAGATCCAGGAACTCGACGTCCTTGGAAAGCAGGCGGTGGGTGCCAATCACGATGTCGATCTTTCCCGCAGCGACTTGTTCGAGAATCTTCTTCTGCTCCTTCTTGTCCCGGAAGCGGCTGAGCATTTCAACCGAGACTGGAAAGGGCTCAAAGCGGGTCCGAAAGGTGACATAGTGCTGATAAGCGAGGACCGTGGTGGGTGTCAGGACGGCCACTTGCTTGTGATCCACCACAGCCTTCAGGGCCGCCCGCATGGCCACTTCGGTTTTACCGTATCCGACGTCCCCGCACACCAGCCGGTCCATCGGCGAGGGCCGCTCCATGTCCCGTTTGACGTCATCGATCGTTTGTGCCTGGTCCGGGGTTTCCGTAAACTCAAACTCTGCCTCAAACTCCCGCATCCACTCGGAGTCTGCCGAGTACGAAATCCCGGGCTGGATCTTCCGCTCTGCATACAGCTTGAGGAGATCCTCGGCAAGGTCTCGGATGCGCTGCTTGGCCTTCGATTTGGTGCGTTGCCATGTCACCCCGCCCAGTTTATCCAGGGGCGGCAATGTTCCACCCGCCCCTGAATACTTTTGAACCAGGTCCAAACGCGCCAGGGGAAGATACAGCTTGGCATCGTCCTGGTACTGTAACACCATGAACTCCTCGGTGGCCTCCTGAAGTTCCAGGGATTTGATCCCCATGAATTTTCCGATGCCGTGGTCAACGTGGACCATCAGGTCCCCGATTTTCAAGTCGCTGAAATCAGAAATGAATGCCGCCCGCTTGGAGCGGGAGGGACGAGCCGCCACGCGATATTCCACCTCTTCGAAAATGTCCGAATCGCCGAATACAGCCAGATGCTGGTCCGGCAATAAGAATCCCGTATTCACCTCACCAACGAAGACGGGAATGGGGGCGGTCAAAGAGAGAGGGAGATCCGTGGAGAGGTCCGCCGCTCGTTTCTCGACGGAACCATGATCATGGGAGGAGGGGGGCTGATGCAGGTACTCTCGAAATACATCTTTCAGGATCTCCGCCTTGGCGCGGGTGCGGACAATGGCTGCCATTTGAAAGTGGCGTGACTCCAGCCCGGCGGTCTCGCCGATGAACTGGCTGAAGCGACTGTGAAACTTCCGAACGGGCTGGGAGACCATGAAAACAGTCCCCTCCGCCTCGGTCGAAGCCGGCAGCGCGAGCGTACTCAGGCGCATCTGGGCCGTCGAGGCAAATACTGATCCTGCTTCAGCTGGCCCGTAGAGAAGCTCTTCGGGGCGAACCAAAGCGTCAAACGTCGAACTTTTGTCATTAAACTCACTGTCGGTCTTTCGCCAGAGGCCATTCCACTGGTTTTCGATCTCGCCGGGGTCGTCGAGAACGAGGATGGGATTCCGGAAATAAGAGAGCAGGGTGTGCTGGTAAGGATGAAGAATCGGGAGCTGAAATTCAATCCCCGCGAACGGTTCACCCCGTTGCGCCACTTGAATCTTATCCTCCCAAACCCCGCGACTCTCCGGGGAAAGCCTCCTTTCTGCCGCATTGGCCCAGCGTTTGAGCAGGGCGGCGGTGACGGGGATATCGCGGACGGCCAGCAGAGTGAGGGAATCCAGTGTCCGCAGGGAGCGCTGCGTCTCCACACTGAACTGGCGGATGGATTCAATATTATCGCCGCAAAACTCAATGCGCAGGGGCTGCTGTTCTGAGGGCGAAAAGACATCGAGGATGCCGCCCCGGATCGAAAACTCACCCACGCCGCTGACCGGCTCGACGGCATAGTAGCCGCTTGAAACAAGCCAGGTGCGAAGCTCCTCGAGTTCAAGGGCCTGGTCTTTGTATAGGTGTCTTGATAGTCCGATGAAGAATTCCGGATCAGGCCATCGTGACTGCAGCACGGCCGGAGAAGTCACCGTGAAGTATGCGGTGCCGGAGTGGATCTTGGCCAATGCCAGGGCACGCTGTTCAGCAATTTCCGAGTGGGGGGAGAGATGGTCGTAAGGCCCGCAATCATAAGCGGGCAAGGCCACGGCGTGAGTTGCCTTCCGTTCCGTGCGCTGGCGGTAGTAAAAATCAAGGGAGGCCGCGACGTCTTCGAGAGCCTTTTCCTGGACGCTGACGATCACTAACGGCCGTTCTAAAAGGGCCGCCATTGCCGCCAGCACCGGAGCCTTAAAGCCGTCCGTGAGGCCCTCGGTGACACACGTACACACCTCGGCTGCCCGGAAACGTGCGAGCAGCGATTTGAAACCCGGATCGGCTTCGATCGCGCCGAACAATTCCTCAAAACGAGTCATTGAATCTCAGTCGGACACCCGATCAACGCCGAATGGCGTTTCCCGGGAAGGGCGTCCAGCCTGGGCGCCCTACGGTCTACTTTTTACCATAATTCCGGGAAATCGTTTCAATGATTGCCGTAGTCGAGAATCCCGGAAGAAAATCGATGGATACAACATGGCCGCCGGACACCTCAACTTCGGACCGGCCTACGATCTCATCGGGCGGCCAGTCACTTCCCTTCACGAGGATTTCCGGAAGAAGGGCCTGAATAATTTCGCGGGGCGTTTCCTCCGGGAAGATTATGACAAAATCCACGCATTCCAGGGCCCCCAGTATTTCAGCCCGCTCTTCCTGAGAGACAATCGGCCGCGCATCCCCCTTCAGTGCTCTCACGCTCTCGTCACTGTTGATGGCCACCAGCAATCGGTCGCCCAGCGCGCGCGCCCGCTCCAGGTAGTCCACATGGCCGGGATGCAGAAGGTCGAAGCATCCGTTCGTAAAAACCAGTTTCAATCCTGCTTCCAAGAGCTTCCTCCGCACAGGAAGAAACTGCTCCCGCGTATATACTTTGGAGCGCGGGGGCAGGGTTTGAACTTTCATCGGAGCACCTGGGGACTGTGCGCCATCGCCTTGTAGAGAACAACCGCCATCACCAGCGTCGTGTTGTAAACGAGGTGGACGATCCAGCATGGAGTCAGCAGGCCGCTCACAGCGCGGGTCAGGGAGAGCACAAAACCGACAATGACGATAAGGCCGATGGCGGGCCAGCTCCCCCAGAGCTGAAAGACGTGCAGGCCGGAGAAGATCAGCGCGGTCACAGCCACAGCGACTGATCGGCCGCCGTGATTTTCGAAGATCGGATACAAGAATCCGCGAAAGATCAACTCTTCAGTGAACGGCGCGATGACAATCGCGAAGGCTGCAAAATAATAAATGGCATGCCCCTGGCCGAGGATTTTTTCGAGCGGCGTTTCCCGAGTCGATGGGAATCGTGAAGAGAGGACCATGGCCATCAGGGCGACCAGAAGACCGAGCACCCCATAACTTCGCATCGCGCCTGAGGGAAGCTTCACCAGGCCCAGAGAATGTCGAAAATTGAGCCCGTATTTTCGCGTGATCAGGAAATACAGGAAGGTGACCAAAAGGATATAAACCAGGAGCTGGGCGATCAAAGCGATGTAAGGGTTGGTCCCGAGGTCCATGGGCTTCAAGGGCGGCCAGTGGTAAAGACCCTCTAAAGCGAGGTAACCCATCTGGCAGAGGAGGGTGGCAAACAAGGTTCCGGCGATAAAGAGTGCCAGCAGGACCAAGGCGTCCCAACCCGTCCAGAAAGCCGGCTTGGCCGGGGGTTCCTCCGGAATGCGCCGCGGGCCTTCAAGCTCAGGCGTTTCATGAGACGGAGGGGAAGCAGGACTTGAGGAAAACGGTTCTTCTGCCATGAATATGGAAATTTTCTTCTATGGGTTCATTTCAAAAGAGGCGCAAGTTCGGTCCGCTCGCCTGGCTTCTGTGGACCCCAAAGGATTTCATCCCGACTCAAGCAACCAGGGCAGCCGCCAGGAGTGGAAGCATCAACTCATGATGCCCCGTGATTGAATAGCCATGACCTGCCCCGTTTTGGGTTGGCCGCCTGACGATGTTCTGGATCCCCCGATAGTGTTGGATGAAGTCAAAGTTGGCCGTCGTAAAATCCCGCAGGGGAAGCCCCTGGTTCCGGATCAGACTCACCGCTTTGAGGAACACCTCCGGTATCAAGACGGCAGAGCCAAAATTCAAAAAGACCCCGCCCTTATTGAGTGAAGCCACGCTCGACACGAAAGTTCGATAATCACGCATCGCCCCTTCGCCCAGCATGCGACCATTGGTCGAGGGGTGGTTGTGGATGATGTCAGTTCCCACGGCGAGATGGATGGTCGTCGGGATTCCCAAACGGAAGGCCGTCGCAAGAAGAGAGTGCTGAAGATATTTTGGAGAGCGGATGATGGATTTCGGATTGTGGATTTCAGATTTCAGATTCAACCGGGCAACCCGAAGCCGCTTTGAACTCCCCTTCCTTTCCATCCCGAATCCTTCGACCAGGCCTTTGCCCACGGCGGCGGCGAGACCGCTGCCGGTCACAACATAGCGATTGATGGCCGCGTTAATCCACTCACCGGTTTCACGCGCCATGCCAAACGCGCCACTGCCGATAGACGCCTCTACATCCTCGCTGGTCGATCCGGCCAGGGCGATTTCGAAGTCATGAATCAGGCCGGCGCCATTCAGGGCCAAGTGCTGAACGTATCCCTGGTTCATCAAATGGATCAGCAGGGGCGACAGTCCGCACTTGATCACATGGCCACCGATCGCCCAAATGATGGGTCGGTCCCGTTTTCGGGCCCGGTGGCACGCACCGACCACCTGCCGGAATTCCTTTGCGGCGAGGATATTGGGGAGGGAATCCAGGAACCTGGAGATGCCATTCGGCCGGGTTGCCACTCGTGCAAAGTCCCGCACCGTGACCTTGCTCTTACGGCGGGCCAACGGATAAGTACGCACTTTGGAAAAATCAATTGGCATGGCGTCTAAAGATTCAATCGGCATACCCTGGCCGAACCTCAATGAAGCCCACTCCAGGCCCTAAACCGGATTCTTTTGTGAGGAGACCGTTCCAGAGGGTCGGATAGCCTCGTGCTCCAATCGGATCATTTCCAGATCGACGATCTCGCACAGCAGGTGAATGAGAAGCGCATGAACTTCCTGAATGCGCGCCGTACTGTTCGCCTCTACGGTGAAACATGCCTCTACCAGTCCCGCCAGCTTGCCCCCGTCCCGGCCGGAAAGAGCTACCGTCATCAGGCGGCGCGCCTTGGCCTCTTCAACCGCTCTGAGCACGTTGGGGGAATTGCCGCTGGTTGAAATCGCAACGGCCAAATCACCCTCCTGGCCATGGGCGGCAATCTGGCGCGCGAACACCCATTCAAATCCAAAATCGTTGCTCACTGATGTCAAGGTGGAAGTGTCCGTGGAGAGGGCAAACGCTGAGAGGGCGGTCTGTCGGCGGGAGTCGTTCGAAAATCGACCGACTAACTCGGAAGCCATGTGCTGAGCATCGGCGGCACTTCCTCCATTCCCGAAAACAAGAAGCTTCTTCCCCTGTCTGAAGCGTTCTGCCATCTCGAGGGCGACTTCCTCGATTCGTTCAGAGTGCGCCCTGAAGAATTTTTGTTGGAGCGAGAGGCCCTCAGCCACCGACTGTTGAATGAATTGCTGATAACTCATAGGGAAAAAAACAGCAGGGAAAAGCGGGATTCCTCGCGCTGCTCAACGCCCCCTCTGACGGCCCCCCTGGGATCAGTTGGAAGTCTTTTGTCCGCGGGCGTCGGCATTGAAGTCGGAGGGCGTTTCAGCCGCTTTCAACTTGGAGCCGTTGGAGAAAAACGCTGCCAGCGCCCGGCCGGTATAAGACTTTTGAATACGGCCAATGTGTTCTGGAGTTCCCGCGGCCACCACGCGCCCACCTGCTTCGCCCCCTTCCGGCCCCAGGTCGATAACCCAATCGGCAGTTTTAATGACGTCGAGATGGTGCTCGACGATGATGACGGTGTTTCCAAGGTCTGTCAAGCGGTTGAGGACGGCCAAAAGCTTCCTGACATCGTCGAAATGGAGGCCCGTCGTCGGCTCATCCAGAAGGTATAGAGTCCGGCCAGTCTGCCGGCGTGAGAGCTCTTTTGCAAGTTTAATGCGCTGGGCCTCTCCACCCGAAAGCGTGGTTGCCGACTGCCCGAGTTCAAGATAACCGAGACCCACGTCGTTCAGCGTTTGCAGTTTCTGGGCGACCTGTGGAATGTTCTCGAGCAGAGGTAGGGCATCGGCCACGGTGGTGGCCAGCAATTCGGAAATGGAAAGTCCCTTGAATTTTACAGCCAGGGTTTCGCTGTTGTAGCGCTGGCCGCGACAAACATCGCACGTGACGAAGACGTCCGGCAGGAAATTCATTTCGATCCGCCGCAACCCATCACCCTGGCAGGCCTCGCAGCGGCCGCCTTTCACATTAAAGCTGAACCGGCCGGCCTTGTAACCCCGCTCTCGGGATTCCGGAAGCATGGCATACAACTGGCGGATGGGAGCAAACAGTCCGGTATAGGTGGCCGGGTTGGAACGCGGAGTACGTCCGATGGGAGAGGCATCAATCCGGATCACTTTATCGATATGCTCGAGCCCTTGGATCAACCGGCTTGCACCCGGTTCCTCGATCGATCGGTACAGCATTTTCGCTAGGGTCTTGTAAAGGATGTCGTTCACCAGGGTCGATTTGCCGGCACCCGACACGCCTGTTACCACGATCATCAAGCCCAGGGGAAAATCCACGTCGATATTCTTCAAGTTATGGTGACGAGCCCCGAAAATTTTAATGGCCTTGCCGTTGGGCTTCCGATGAGTATCCGGCAGGGGGATCTGCTGTTTTCCGGCGAGGTATTGACCGGTGAGGGAGCGGTCATTCCTTGCAATGTCCTCCGGATCCCCGGCTGCCACCAGGTAACCCCCGTGGGTGCCCGCCCCGGGACCGAGATCGATGACATGGTCAGCATGACGGATGGTTTCTTCGTCGTGCTCGACGACCAGGACCGTATTGCCCAGGTCGCGTAGTTGCTTGAGCGTCGAGATGAGCCTCAGGTTATCGCGCGGATGAAGTCCGATGGAGGGCTCATCCAGCACGTACAGGACCCCGCGGAGCTTCGAGCCAATTTGGGAGGCGAGGCGAATTCGCTGGCCTTCGCCCCCCGAAAGAGTCGCTGCGCTGCGATCGAGGCTCAAATAATCCAGACCGACCGCCGAGAGAAATTCGAGGCGGTCACGGACTTCCTTCAACAGCCCGGAAGCGATCTTTTCCTCGCGGTCCGTCAATTGTAAATTGCCGATCACGTCGCGTGCCCGGCCCGTGGGGAGAGAAGTGAACTCAGCGATCGAAAATCCCCCTACTTTGACGGCGAGACTCTCCGGTTTCAGCCGCTGTCCCTTGCACTCGCTGCAGGGGATCGAAGACATGTAAGGCATCAGCCATTCGGTGGAGCCATTCCCGAGCGATTCCCGTAATTGGGGAATAAGCCCCGGAAACAGTTTCCGCCCGTTCGCCTTCCTCCGGCCCACGGGTGTGTTTCCATCCGCTCCATGCCCTCCGTTCTTCCTACTCTCTCCGTATAGCACGACCGACTGGACCTTTTCGGGCAAATCTCCAAAAGGGACATCCAGGGGAAGATCCTTTTCCTTGAGGAGCTCATGGTAGCCCTCTTCAAGGGCCCGGTTCTCGGCCCACGAGGAAAGTCCCCCGCCAAACAAAGGTTTGGACCAATCGCCAATGACCTTGGAAGGGTCAAAGTCGAAAATGGAACCTAACCCGGTGCATGTTTCGCACGCCCCGTACATGCTATTGAAGGAAAAGGAGCGGGGTTCAAGCTGGGGCAAATTCAAACTACAATCTACGCACGCGAGCTTCTCAGAATACAAATGCTCCTCACCATTGACAATCGCCACCTGAATGATTCCCGACGTCAGTCGCATGGCCGTCTCAATGGACGCCCTTAATCGCTGTTTGATCTCCGGCTTGATGAGCAAGCGATCGACGACGATCTCGACCGTATGATTTTTTTTCTTATCCAGATGGATCGATTCATCCAGATTGCGGAGAACCCCATCGATGCGGGCCCTCACGAACCCGGTCTTGTTGAGGGATTCAAGTTGCTTCTTGAATTCCCCCTTGCGTCCGCGCACGATGGGGGCAAGAATCATGACGCGCTCGTCGGGCGGGTGTGACAGAATGGTGTTGACGATCTGGTCGCTGGATTGACGTGAGATCTTCCGGCCGCACTGGGGACAGTGCGGCACCCCGATGGTCGCGTAGAGGACGCGAAGATAGTCGTAGATTTCAGTAATCGTGCCCACCGTCGACCGGGGGGATCGGGAAGAGGTTTTTTGCTCGATCGAGATGGAAGGTGAGAGCCCTTCGATCGAGTCGACATCGGGCCGCTCCATCTGGTCCAGGAATTGCCGCGCGTAGGTCGACAGCGATTCCACATAGCGCCGCTGACCTTCCGCGTAAATCGTGTCGAAGGCCAATGACGATTTGCCGGAACCGCTGAGACCCGTGATCACGGTGAATGTGTGGCGCGGAATCGTAACATCGATGTTCTTGAGGTTGTGTTGCCTTGCGCCATGGACTGTAATCTGTTCGATCGACATGGGGTGGGTGCTATAGTCGCTCCTGACGTGAGATAATAAATTCTTAATTTTAGCCTACCGGCAAGGACGCGTCAAGGCATGCTTCTGTCCGTGCCCGGGGAGTTGAACCGTTGAAGAATCGCGAAGAGGAAATCGAAAAAAGAAGGCAGCGCGCCCGGGGGGAAACGTTTTCAGTGGCCCCGGTGCACAGCACGGTGGTCAAGAAGTTCCTGGTCAAGGGGGCCAGCGGACGGGCCTACCAAATTGTGCTCGATCGCGACATCAATTTGAAGTCCTGCGAATGCCACGATTTCCTGAGCTCGGGACTGGGGACGTGTAAACACATCGAGGCGGTATTGATACAACAACAAGACCGAGGAAACGTCCCGCCAGGAGGCCTCTTCGACTCCGAGGCTCAAGCAGGGCAGTCGCCAGATCCACATCCCGAGAAGGCACCGCGACACCTGGTCTGCTTTGACGTCGAGACCCAAAATTCTTTTGATGACGTCGGGGGACGCTCGAACTTCGACAAGCTCCGCATTTCGGTGGCGGTCCTCTACGATGAATCCCTGGACCAGTATTTTGTTTATAACGAAGCCGAGGCCTCCCAACTCGTCGATCATCTCTTCACGGCGGACCTGGTGGTGGGTTATAACCTGCTGGGTTTTGATTATGCGGTCCTTCAGCCTTATTCCAACCGGAAACTCGGGAAACTGCCCACGCTCGATTTGATGCGCGAGCTTGAAAAAAAACTAGGGTTTCGTGTGAAACTGGATAGCGTTGCCAATGCCACGCTGGGCGCCCGTAAGAGCGGTCATGGATTGCAAGCCATAGAATGGTTCCGCGCGGGCGAAATAGAAAAGTTAACCCGCTATTGCCAGGACGATGTGAAGCTGACCTACGACCTCTTCCGGTTTGGTGCGACCCAGGGTTACGTCTCGATTGACACCCGCGGATCCCGCCAGCGTGTCCTGGTCGATTGGAAATGAAGGGCAATCCAGTACGGGGCGTTGGCACTGTTCCTGAAGTTGTGGCTCTTGAATCTGAGAATGTCGAGGACGATGATGAACAGCCGTAGATTCAAGCCGACTGAAGCGCATCGTCTTGAGGATCCGGAACGACTCCTCTGGCTTCCCCCATCCGAGGTCCTCTCACTGCTTCCTCTGAGATCCGGCATGAGGGTGGCCGATATCGGTGCGGGGACCGGTTACTTTACCCTTCCCATTGCACAGGAAATCGGTCCATCGGGAAAGGTGTGGGCCTTGGACGTCGAACCCGAAATGCTCGCCAAACTCAAAAAGAAGATTGAATCTGCAGGAGGGTTTCAGAATGTCGAATTATTTGAGGGGGAGGCAACGAATACGCGCCTGCCCCCGGGGGAGCTGGATTTGCTGTTGATGGCGAACCTGTGGCATGAACTCGATGATCCGGAGGGAGCACTTCGGGAAGCGAATCGCCTTCTCCGCATCGGGGGCCGTCTTGCCATTTTGGATTGGAGGCCGGATGTGGACCGTCCGCCGGGGCCCCCACTGGAACACCGGATCCCTCCGGCGGAGGTCAAAGGATTTCTGGAATCCAACAAGTGGTCGGTCGAACGCACGTCCCAAGTCGGGCGGTACAGTTACTTTCTGTTGGCTGTTTCACCTAAGCAGTGATTCCGATCTCAACTTAGTCCGGTCTCAGAAACTGAAGCCTGCCGTCAGACCGGGGGCTCAGACATTTCCGGGCGTGGGGTTCGAGGGGGGAGAGACTAAACCGTCTGCTCTCTCTTTCCATGGAAATTCAAACTCCACCTCGCCTTCAGGGCTCTGGAACCCCCGCACCGGATTCCCTCTTCGGGGCTGCTCTTTCGTCCCATCACTTAGTGGACCCCCGATCTCAAATCTGAAATTTCAGATCTTGCAAGCCGATCAGGAGAAGGCTCCAGCCTCCGTCGCAATCGGTTCGTGCCATTGAATTGCGGCCATTGGTTCGTTCTCACAGTCAGCAATGGCCGCGATCAATGGACTCAGGGTATTGATCCCGGGCCGTGGGGATAATAAGATGAGAATCAATCGATCATTCCCGCGATCCGTTGGAAATTATCCCTTGGTTTTTTACCTTGGAATTCAGGCTTAGAATAATTTACCAAAGGCTGATGCTACACCTCGAGCACCTCGCGATGTCCCTTTGGCCACGTCCTTGGCGGCCATTCCCGTTCCGACCCCTACATGCTTTCCAAAGGACCCCACACCCTTGCCAAATCCGGCTGTCCCTTTAACCGGTTCACCGTGGGCCGTTTCCTCACCCAGTTCTTTTCCTCCATGGCCCATCGCTTTTCCGCCCTTGCCGTATTCCGTGGTGATCTGCTTCCCCGCATCCTGGAAATCGCCTCCGGCGGAAGCCGTTTTTGTTGAATTGCCGGCTTGTTCCTTCGGGGCAGTCGGCGTGGGTTTGTCATTTTGGGTCCTCGCGGTTTGAGCAAAAAGGACCGCAGCACTGCAAAACAAAATCGCGAAAAATAATGCAGAAATTCGTCGCATGGTTACCTCCCGCATTGAACGGTGTTGTAGTGACAATCAGTTTACTTGGATGGGGGCAGGGTTGTTTAGAGTTGGCTCCCTGGCGGAAGTAACACAAAACACAAAGGGTTTCACCACGCAGATCGAGGTCTTGATCTTGCATCTGGGTCTATTTGTGAGCGGTGTGTCATGGGCAGTCTCTCCAGCAGGTTGCTTCAGTAAGGTGAAGTTTGACAAGGTGCCACCAGTCCGGTAGGATTGCGTTTTGGAAAAGACAAAGGATTGATCAGAATTTCTCCGAGCGTTGACCTCTAAATCCAAAAGGACATGAATTCAACGCCGACTCCGTGATTGGATCAGGGTATTCCGAGAAATTGGAATGCCTCCCGTGTTTGGAAAGGAGAAACGCGAAGATCGGCGCGCCGACTTCCGTTTTTTTAACACGGGGGTCGGCGATTTTATTTTGAGCGGTCATTATGCTGCGTGACAGTTTTGGGCGACAGATTACCGATTTGCGGCTGTCCGTGACGGACCGGTGCAACTTCAAGTGTGTCTATTGCAAACCGCAGCTCGAGGGCCGCTGGGTGCAGCGGAGCAAACTTCTGACTTTTGAAGAGCTCGAGCGCGTGGCAAGAATCCTCGTTTCCATGGGGATTGAAAAGATTCGCATTACCGGCGGCGAGCCGCTGGTGCGACAGAACATCGAGCAACTCATCGCACGGATCGCGCGGATTGAGGGCATCCGGGATTTGTGCATGACGACCAATGGATATGTCCTTGCAGAAAAGGGCGATGCGCTCAGACGTGCCGGCCTGCGGCGCGTGACCATCAGCCTGGACACCTTGAATGCCGAAAAATTCACGGCCATCACGGGAAAAGATTACTTCGCCAGAGTGCTGGAGGGAATTGACGCCGCCGTGGCCCTGGGCTTCCAGCCGGTCAAGGTCAACGCGGTGATCATGCGGGACGTCAATGACGACGAATTGATCGCGTTCGCGCGTTTCGCACGGGAGAAGAACGTCGTATTCCGGTTCATTGAGTTCATGCCGCTCGACGCCGATCACCAGTGGTCGAAGAATCGTGTCGTGACCCTCGATGAGATGGTGGAGAAGATTTCTTCCTATGAGAAGCTGGTCCCCCTGCCGGCTCACTCCATCAGTGAAACCGCCCGACGTTTCCAGTTTGAGGATGGGGTGGGAGAGATCGGCATTATCGCCCCGGTTTCGCGCCCGTTCTGCGGTCATTGCAGCCGTATTCGCATGACCGCCGACGGCAAAATACGCACCTGCCTGTTTTCCATCCTCGAACACGATGTGCGGGCGCTCTTACGCGGCGGGGGCAGTGACGACGCCATCAAAGGTTTCATCGAACAGGTCGTCGATCAGAAGGAAGAACGACATCATATCAATGATCCGGACTTTGTTCAGCCGGAGCGGGATATGTCGTTGATCGGCGGATGAAACCAGCGGGGACGACCTTCGAAAGATATCTGAAAAGGCCATCTCATCACGCAGAAGGGCCGGGCTTTAGCCCGGCCGAAGGGGTAAGGATTTTCTTTTGTTTCCCGGGCTGCCCATCGACCGGACTAAAGTCCGGTCCTTCCGGATCTAAGAAATAGCTCTTATCAAATTGCAGGATGCCATTCTTCGCGTGCAGTGATGCCCTCGAAAGGAATTCTCAATGTCTCGGGTGCTTGCCACAGCGATTTCGACATCTTAAGCTCTTATAGAGTTTGCTTCAAGGAATCGGAAAGGATTTCTATTGAAGATGTATGACAGGTATTTCACGCCCCTGGAGGCGGAGCAGTTAATTCCCACGCTTGAGAAGATCTTAGAGGGGATCCAGAGCACCCAACGAGCGCTTGATGCCAGCGACGGAGAATTCACTTTCCTGGCCAAGAAAATCACCACCAGCGGCGGCATGCGGGTGAATCTGGATCACTGGAGGTCCCAACGCGTCCAGCGTGAAGCCCTCGCGACGAAGATCGCCCAGGATGTGGGCACGCTCAAGGGAATAGGAGTTGTTTTGAAAGATGTGGGGACAGGGCTGGTTGATTTTCCGGCCATCCTGGAAAACGAAGAAATCTTTCTCTGCTGGAAGTCAGGCGAGACACAGATCCAGTACTGGCACCGTATCGGCGATGATTATGCCAGCCGGAAGCGGCTCACTGCTGATGCGGTGTCCTCCTCCAAAGACAGGAAACCCGTTCAGTAAATCGTCCCATGGCCCTACCGAGGTGTGTGGGATGAGAGACCCTTAAGACACGAACTGAGGGACACGGAGGAATCCGTCTCCCAGTGAATGCAGGGGCGGGAACCCGCGGCAGCCCATTCGATTCGCGATGCACTGAAAGGATTTTATTGATGACGCAATCACAGTCCGGCAACCAGCTTTCAAGCGCCCGCAGCGCCTATCTTCGAACGGCGGCCCATCAACCCATCTACTGGCGGGAGTGGAATGACGCCGCCTTCGAGCGCGCCCAGAGGGACAATAAACCCATTTTGCTCGACATCGGAGCCGTGTGGTGTCACTGGTGTCATGTGATGGATGGCGAGAGTTATGAGAATGAAGAAATTGCCGCCTTGATCAATGAGAATTTCATCGCCGTGAAGGTGGACCGGGATGAGCGACCTGACATCGACAGCCGCATGCAAGCCGCCGTCCAGGCCATCAGCGGCCAGGGGGGATGGCCCCTGACTGCATTTTTGACCCCGGATGGGAAGCCCTTCTTTGGAGGCACCTACTTTCCTCCGGATGACCGGTATGGCCGCCCAGGGTTCAAGAACATCCTCCAGACTCTTTCCGAGTACTTTCGCCGGAATCCGGCCGAGATTATTGAGCAGTCCAACAAGGTCATTGAAGCCATCGCATCGGTCGATAATTTTGTTCCCCAAGACTCACAGTTATCGCCGCACCTCCTGGAATCCATTCTGAATTCCATCGTTCATTCTTTTGATGTGCGCCACGGTGGATTTGGCACGGCACCCAAGTTTCCTCATTGTGGTGGCGTCGAGTTGCTGCTGAATCATTATCAGTTGACGGGTGAAGCCTGGGCCCTGACCATCGCCGATACCACCCTGACCAAAATGGCGCAGGGTGGAGTCTACGATCAGGTGGGCGGCGGCTTCCATCGCTATTCCACTGACGAGCATTGGACGGTTCCTCATTTTGAAAAAATGTCTTATGACAACTCGGAGTTGCTTAAGAACTATCTGCACGGTTACCAGACGACGCAAAACCCGCTCTTTCGCGAAGTCGCGGAGGGTATTCTTTCCTGGGTGGATACCACCCTGTCGGATCAGGAGAGAGGCGGGTTCTATGCCAGCCAGGATGCCGATATCGATTTGCATGATGATGGGGATTTTTTCACCTGGAGTCTGGAGGAACTGAAGGGGGCTCTTTCCGAGGAAGAGGCCGAGGTCATGCGGTTCCATTATGGCGTTGAGCCGAACGGCGACATGCATCACAACCCGCAGAAGAACGTGCTGGAGATTGCGATGGATGCTCGTGACATCGCGTCGCGACTGAACCTTTCGACAGACCGCGTTCAGGAATTAATTGCGTCCGGGAAAAAGCGGCTTTTGGAGGAACGAAAGAAACGCAAGTTTCCGTTCGTGGACACCACTCTATACACCAACTGGAACGCCATGATGATCTCCGCTTACCTTGAGGCATGGAAGGTGCTGGGCCTCTCTCGTTGCCGCGCCTTTGCCCTGAAATCATTGGACCGCCTGGTGACCCTGGCCTATCAGCCCAACGTGGGCATGTATCACTCGATCGTGGAGGGAGAGGCACGTGTCCCCGGTCTGATTGAGGATCAGGTTCACATGGCCAATGCCCTGCTGGACGCTTTCGAGGTGACGCTCGATAAACAATATTTTGATTTGGCGGAACACCTGGTTCAGTTTGCCCTCGGTCAATTCTGGGATGCTGAACACGGGGGATTCTTTGACACTCCGCGCAACGGCGGAGCGGTGGGGGCTCTGGCCACCAAACGCAAGCCGTTCCAGGATTCCCCGACGCCTGCCGCGAATCCGGTTGCGGCCATCGCGCTCCAGCGGCTGTTTCACCTCACTGAAAACGTCGATTATCGAGACAGGGCCGAGACGATTCTGAAGATTTTCAGCGAGCCCGCTTCAAAGTATGGTCTTTATGCAGCGACATACGGCATTGCGCTCGCCTTGCACTACCAGCAGCCCATGCAGGTGCTAATTTTTGGAGACAGGGATGACACCCGGACTGATGCACTCGTGAGGGAATCGAGTAAATTCTTCCGGATCGGAAAAGTCGTCCTTCAACTCACCAGGCAGCAAGTGAATGCCGACGCGCTTCCTTCCGCGCTCCTCACACTCGTCAGGAATGTGCCACTCGATTCCATCCCCCGGGCCTTTGTGTGCTCCGACTTCACCTGTTCCCCGCCGGTGGACTCACCTGCTGCTTTGGCCCATATCCTCTCAACCCGGTCAGCGAAGTGATAGAATGATGATTCGGCGCATGTCGTAGAGACGTCCTGGCGGGGGGTCTCTACAGGCCGATCTCGTCTATGTGGCCGTCCTTATGAAATCGTCGGAGCGAATTCAAAACGACTTGAAACACCTCCTTAAAGGAGACGTGCGCTTTGATGACGTGACACGGACGCTGTTCGCCACGGCGGCGTGCATTTACCGAATCATGCCGCTGGGCGTGGTGTCACCGCGGGATGCCGAGGATGTGGTCCGCCTGGTGAGGTATTGTCATGAAGAGAGAGTTCCCATTACGGGCCGCGGAGGGGGTAGTTCGCTGGCAGGGCAAGCGGTCGGTGCAGGGATCATCATCGACTTTCCGCGCCATATGCATTCGATCGTGAAAATCGAGGCGGAGAAAAATCGCGTGACCGCCCAGCCGGGGATTATCTTCGCCGAGTTGAACAGGGCGCTCGCACCCTCCGGGAAGTTTTTTGCCCCGGACCCCTCCAGCGGCGATTTTTGTGTGGTCGGGGGCATGTTGGGAACTAACGCCGCCGGGCCCCACACCCTCAAGTATGGGACCACCAAAGACCATGTTCTGGAAGTCTCCACCGTGCTTCACAACGGGGAGTTGACCACCCTGAAAAAGTATTCGCGCGAGTCGGCGGAATTCAAGGCCCTCCTTTCATGCGACACGGAAGAAGCGCGAATTCACAAACAGATCATCAACCTCATCGAGCCGAATCGCCAGCTCATCGCGGATCGCACCCCGAATCTGTCAAAAAACTCCTGTGGCTACAATCTGCGCGAGGTAATCTCCAATGGCTCGATTGACCTCACCAAGGTCCTCGTCGGTTCGGAGGGCACGTTGGGACTGGTCACCGAGGCCGTCCTGCACCTGGAGGACCTTCCTGCGGTCAAGGGATGTGCATTGGCCTACTGCGATGATTGGCGCAAGGCCAGCGCCGCAGTCGTGGAGGTCAACCGTTTGGACCCTTCCGCCTGCGAGGTGATGGATCGAACCTTTGTCGATATCGTGCGCGCTTCCAAGCCGACGTTGCGGCATCTTCTCCTCCCGGACACTGAGGCCATGCTCCTCATTGAATTCGAAGCCGCATCGCATGAAGAATTGCACGCCAGGGTAATGGACCTGACGCACTTGCTCAAAGATCAAACCAGGTTCGCCTTCGAAGTCATCCCGGCCTATGAACCCGCCGAGCAACAGCAATTGTGGGCGGTCCGAAAGGCGGCATTGCCGATACTCTTCAAGGCGAACCCCAGGCGGAAGCCGATGAATTTCATCGACGACGCCGCTGTCGAGCCCAGCAAGCTGTGGAATTACATCTTTGGTCTGCGCGAGATTTTCAAGCGCTACGACGTCGAGGGGGTGCTGTATGGACATGCCGGGAACGGCAACATCCACGTCAATCCCTTGATGGACCCCCACAGCGAACGATTTGTGGATCAGCTCAAGGGCATGTCCGATGAAGCCTTTGATTTAGCCATCAAACTGGGCGGGACCATCTCCGCGGAACACGGCGACGGCATCCTGCGCGCGCCTTACATACGGCGGGAATACAAGGATGATTTTTATGGTCTGCTGGTTCAGACGAAACGCATTTTCGATCCCCTGGGCATCCTGAATCCCGGCAAGATCATCACCGATGACATTCAGATTCCGACCCACAATCTCCGCTTCACGAATGATTACCAGCCCACGGGGACTTACTTTGATGAACCGGAGTGGCGAAGCGAAATCGAAAAATGTCACGGCTGCGGCGCCTGCCAGAATTACTGCCCCGTCGCCAAGGCAACCCACTGGGAAGAATCCAGTGCCCGCGCCAAGGCCAACCTGCTGATGGCGGTGATCCGTGGCGAAATCGACCCGTCACGTCTCGCCACCGATGAGTTGAAAACGGTGGCGGATCTTTGCTTCAACTGCAGGCTGTGCCTGACCGAGTGCCCGACCGCGGTCGATATCCCCAAACTAGCCGTCGCCGCTCGCAGTTTCTACGTTGAAAAGCATGGAATGCCGCTGAAAAATTGGATGCTGGGCAAGTCGGAATTGACATCTTCGTTGGGCTCTATTCTCCCCGGCCTCACGAACTTTATGAACCAAAACTCGCTGAATCGAGCCATCCTCGACGCAACCGTTGGCATCGACCACCGCCGCAAGATGCCGGAGTTCAAGCGTCCATTCCAAGTGGGACAAGGGTATGTCACCTCGCTGGAAGGCGCCCTCCGTCGTCACAAGGTGGTTTATTTTCCTGGATGCTTTGCTCGCTTCAATGATCCCGAGGGTGAGGCGGCAGCGACGGTGACCGTGCTCGAGAAGAACGATTGCGATGTCTACATCCCTGATCAACGGTGTTGTTCCATCGCGTTGTTTACGATGGGGGCGGCCGAAGCGGCCCGCACTGACGTGGAATTCAACATCCGGACCTTTCTCCCGCTGGTTGAAGCGGGATTTGTCATTGTGGCTTCAGCCCCGAGCTGCGGCCTCGCCATCAAGGAAGACTGGCCCCAGTTGATGAAGAACGATGCCTCGCGAAAAATCGCTGCCAGCACCTATGATATCCACCAGTTCTTATGGAAGCTTTACCAGGACGGCGAGCTGAACACTCGCTTTGGCCATTTGGATTACGACATTGTCTATCACAATGCCTGCCATTTAAAAACCCAGGGCGTGGAGTTGGAGCCGATCAAGCTCATGCGGCTTGTGCCGGGTGTGACGGTGAAGGAAATCAAGGACAGTTGCTGCGGGATCGCCGGGACGTATGGGTTCAAGAAGGAGAACTTTGATCTCTCGATGGAGATCGGAAATTTACTTTTCGATGAAATCAAGAAGACCGGAGTGAAGACTGTGACGACCTCCTGTGGCACCTGCAACATTCAGGTGAAGCAGGGCACACACCTCAACGTCATCCATCCGATGCGCGTTTTGAAGGAAGCTTACGAAAAAGCGGAATGAGAGAACGATCGTGGCGTCTTTGGTAGCCGGGATTCGCCGTTCTTTGGCGAATCCCGGAGTTTTGCATTAGTCCATGAGTGACCGGCAACTTCGGGTTTACCGGGATGCTCCCAAGCGCGGAGCATCCCGGCTACCAGAAGTTCGGTGTGCTGAATCTCGATCCTACGACACCTTTACCTTCAATCCTTGCCTTACAATCCGGAAATCAATGACCCGGCCGCCTGCTCCCTGGAGCGCGCGCTGGACCCTGCGCTTCCGCTCCGGTGGAGTCGCAAACACCATGCAACCGCCACCGCCGGCGCCGCAAACCTTTGCGGCGGTCGCTCCCTCCTGCCGGGCGATGCGTGTCAGCTTTTCCATGAACGGGGTTGTGATGCGGGGAGCCAGGTGCTTGCGGTGCCGCCATTCATCCGCGAGCGCGGCACTGATGGCCTCGAAATTTCCCGCAAGGAGCGCCTCACGCATCCGGACTGCACTCTGAACGATGGTTTCAAACTTGGCAAAGGTGGAACGATCCCCGTTCACATGGCGTTTGAACATCTCCCAGTTGTTGATGGCGGAATATCGTGGCTCTCCCGTGAAGCACAAAACGAGATGGCTTCCGAGTTCCTCGAGGTCAATCCGAATCCGGTCGACCCGGATTCCTCTTGTGGTCAGGCGCATGCACAGGGCGCCGCCATAAAGAGGGGGGAAATAATCCTGCTCACCCGTGGGGACTTCGATCACCTGGGCCTCCACGTTCTTGGCGAGCGACTGGATGGCCGATTTGCTCATTGTTGACCGGGTAAGCGCCTTCAGGGCCCCGCAGATCGCAATGTTCAGCGCCGACGAACCACCCAGCCCCGAACCGGCTGGGGCCATGCAGTGTGTGGTCATCTCCAGACCCGTCTCCGGGGCAAACTCGCGGATCAGCCGTGAAAGCAAAGGCAGCACACGATCGCCTTTCAATTCTCCAAGGGAGTTGAAGCGAGCCGATTTTTTGCCATCGATGGATTTCAGGATGATTGTCCGGTCTCGCCGCGTGCGAATCCTACAGCGGGCGTATTGGTCAATGGCAAAATTGACCGTGCAGGCGTTTTCATGAAACAGGTAAAGCGGCCAGATATCGACGGTGCCCCCGGCCAGGTCGACACGTGTGGGTGCGATGGATTCAATAAGCATGAGTTCAGAGAGGCCTTTCGGATTATTTTTGACGAGCCGTGCGGAATTGTTCAGGAATACCGCCTTGAATTGAAGAAGCAACAACCCCCCGGCATCATAACAAAGCGGCAGGCCGTTTTGAATCGCTATTGAGCAACCCCCGGTTTTCTTCGCGGCTCGGCCCCTCTGCGGTAGACCAGGAACCTGCTCGCCAGCCGGATTGACAAACATTTTTGAGGATGACAGAATAGGTTCCCACGCCGAAGTGGCGGAATTGGCAGACGCGCTACATTCAGGGTGTAGTCCTCTACGGGGGGTCGGGGTTCAAGTCCCCGCTTCGGCACCATTTTCAGTCGCTCTTCTTTGCTCCTTTGCGATGTGTGCATCCTCCGTGGTCAGGATGTCCTGATGTTGGAGGGTCCACAAATCCGTGCGTTCCGTCCTCGGGGCGAAGCTTCCCGGATATGCCCGAATCAGTTAAGAGCAAGCTGTGGCGCTGGACCTTCAATCTCCATCCCACCTACCGCAGTACAGGTGCTTGGGTCACGTACCTTGCCCCTGATTTCCGTGAACTGCGCGTCAAACTCCCGTTGTCCTGGCGGACAAGAAATTATGTGGGAACCATCTTTGGTGGCAGCATATACTCTGCTGTCGATCCCTTTTACATGATCATGCTCATCAAAAACCTCGGTCCAGGATATGTGGTGTGGGACAAGGCGGCGAGCGTCCGATTCAAGAGACCCGGTCGAGGCACCCTGTATGCAAAGTTCCTTCTGAGCGATGAGGAGCTCTCCACTATTCGCAGTGAATCTCAGCGCCTGGAGTCTCTCGATCGAGTGTATGAAATCCAGCTCTCCGATGCGGAGGGGATGGTCTGTGCCGTCGTGGAGAAAACGATATACATCCGGCGGAAGCAACCCCATCAATCGAATTGAAATCAGGGGGATCCACAAGGGAACGGACCGTGTTCACGGCCCTTAAGAGAGATTTGGCAAACCGATGAATCGGTTCTGACTTTTACCGGCTCGTCACCTCACACCCCGATGAATCGGGGTGTTGTGCTCTTTCCTTGCCCCAGATTCCTAGTAATCCTGGAAAGATTTCCATGACCTCCGCGAGCACACAGCCTGCTCTTCACCGCACCTTCGGCCTGCTGCAAGCCACCGCTATGAACATGTCGAACATGGTCGGGGTGGGCCCGTTCATCACGATTCCGTTGATTCTCGCGGCCATGGGCGGGCCGCAAGCCATGTTGGGTTGGATCCTGGGAGCTCTGATTGCGCTGTGCGATGGCATGGTCTGGGCCGAGCTTGCCGCGGCGATTCCGAGCTCAGGGGGGACCTTTGAATATTTGAAAGTCGCTTTTGCCCGCACGCGCCTGGGAAGGCTTCTTCCGTTTCTGTTCATCTGGCAGTTCATTTTTTCGGGACCGCTCGAAATCGCCTCCGGCAACATCGGCCTGGCGCAATATCTGGCCTATTTCATTCCCTTGACACCGCGCGAGATGAAATGGGTGGCGGTCGGCGTTGGGCTACTTACCGTTTTGCTGCTTTATCGGAAGATCTCTTCCGTGGGAAAACTCATGGTGGCGCTGTGGGTGGGGATGATCGCCACCATTCTCGTGGTGATGATTTCGGGGTTTCTACGGTTTGATTCACGAATCGCGTTTTCCTTCCCGCCCCATGCCTTTGATTTTTCCAGGGGCTTTGTGCTGGGGCTGGGATCGGCGATGCTGATTGCAATGTACGACTATCTGGGCTATTACAGCGTCTGCTACATTGGCGACGAGGTCAAGAATCCCTCCCGGACGGTTCCACGGTCCATCTTGATATCCGTGATTGTCGTGGCAGCCATCTATCTCACCATGAATCTTTCCATCATTGGCGTGGTTCCGTGGAAAGAAGCGATGCGATCACAATTCATCGCCTCCGAGTTCATGGAAAGGATTTATGGCCGGGCGGGTGGAGTGCTCGTTACCGTGATGATTGTGTGGACCGCGTTTGCCTCGGTGTTCGCGCTGATGCTGGCCTACTCGCGCATCCCCTTTGCCGCCGCTCGTGACGGGTTCTTTTTCTCAATTTTCGCCCGCCTGCATCCGAAGGGCGGATTTCCTCATGTCTCTCTCCTGGCACTAGGCGCGGTGGTGATTGGGGCAGGATTCTTCAGCCTGGATGCAGTGATCAAGGCGCTCATCACCACACGTATTTTGATCCAGTTCATTGCCCAAATTGTAGCGGTGCACCTGGTGCGCAAGGAGCGCGGAGCCGTGACGACCTTTCGCATGGCGTTCTATCCGCTGCCGAGCGCCGTGGCCCTGCTGGGCTGGGTCTATATCTTCTTCACGTCGGGCGCGCCGTATTTTCTGGGCGGACTGCTGACCCTGGTTGTCGGAGTGATCGCCTATTTCATCTGGTCCCGATCCTAGCAAATTTCACAAGACCCCGCCGGGTGACTCCTCGGGGCACTCGCACCTCTTTGAGGATCGATCCGTCCTTTTTTCCTCGACACAGGCCCGACGTTATTCGGTATCATTGGGGCAAAGGTCAACTCCTTTGTAGCGCACGGCGTCCACCTTCAAGTGAGGTCGATGATGGCTTTCGAAACTCTTCATTCCCCGATGGCATTTCTGAAGCAGATGCTAGGCAGTGTCCCTTTCGAGAAGGAATTTCAGGCCTACGTGGACTGGTGGGAGAGAGAGGGGAAATTGATTTCCGCGGCGACTGATCGCTCCGGCACCCCGTGGCTGCGAATGTTTGATCGTTTCGGAGGACGGGTTGACGAGGTGATCTTCCCTCCCGACTACTGGAGGATGCTCAGGAAAGGATATGAGGCGGGGGTGTTGTGGCGGGCATTTGAAGGGCACTCTCTGAAACCGCATTATTACCTCGGGTTCCTCACCTCCTTCTTCGATCCCGGCATTTATTGCCCTTACATTGTGTCTTTGGCCACCGCAGTCTCCCTTCAGAAATATGGGGACGAGGAAGTGAAGGCCCGCTTCCTTCCGCCCTTGCTCCGCCAGGACGGCACAGGCTGGCAGGGCGCAACCTGGATGACAGAGGCCAAAGGAGGTTCGGACTTGGGCGCCACGGTGGAGACTTCGGCCAGGCGGGTGGGGCAGACGTCCTCGTCTGCCCGGCATACCGCTGACCAAAAGGATTCTGGAGGAGATCAGTCAAAATCTTCTGGAGACCGATGGTTCTTGACCGGCGAAAAGTATTTTTCAAGCAACGTCGGAGCCGAATTGGCAGTGGTCGCCGCCCGGCCCGAAGGGGCACCTGAGGGGGTGCGGGGTCTGGCGCTTTATCTTGTTCCACGCATTCGTCAAGACGGTGGTCTTAATTATTTTGTCCGCCGAATCAAAGATAAGATTGCGACGCGCTCCGTCCCCACAGGGGAGGTGGAATTCAAGGATAGTGAGGCATTCTTGCTAGGAAAGCCCGAGTGGGGAATTTATGAAATTCTGGAGGTCTTAAACCTCTCCCGGGTGGCTAATAGCATCGGCAGCGTGGCCCTTACACAGCGGGCGATGGCCGAGGCCCTTGGATTTTCCGAGCAGCGCATTGCCTTTGGCAAACCTATTTTCCAGCACCCGCTGCTCCATAAACAGTTTGAAGACAGGTTCTACGAATTGAAGAAGGCATTTGCCCTGGCTTGGGAAGCGGTTAGGCTTTTGGACGAGGTATGGCAGGAACCCGTTCCTTATTCCCACCGCTATCATCTCTTTCGGCTGATTGCCCACCTGGCAAAATACTGGACCGCGGAGCAGGCCGCTCAAACAGCGAAATGGGCCATGGAGGTTCACGGGGGAATGGGTACCCTGGCTGAATTTCCCGTCGAACGATGGTTGCGGGAGGCCATGATCCTGGCAATCTGGGAGGGGACTCCTCAGCGTCAGATCCTGGATGGCCTGGAAGTCATGGAGCGAAAAGGGGCTCACCTGGGGCTATTTGAGCATTTAGCCCCGCACGCTAATCCCGCAAAGCTAGTGGACATGAAAAGGCGCGTGGAAGATCATCTGGCACTTCCCCCCGATAGAAGAGAAGCCGGATCGGAAGAGATCCTCCGCGATCTGGCAGAGTTCACGGCAGAGGCCTTACTGCGCAAACTGGAAAAGAAAGATTCATAATAAGAAGAAGGGAGTACCCACTTGGGCGGAGGGTTCGTTATGTTTCAGAAGATTACTTCTTTGATGATCTCAACCATCTTCCTTACTCTGGTATTTTTTTCCACCGCCATCTGCGGCAGCAAGGAGCGAGCCCACACGAACGAAGGGAGGGAGGCGATGACTCTTAAAATCTCCAGCTCGGCGTTTAAGGAAGGACAAACGATTCCCGTCCGGCACACCTGCGATGGTGAAGACATTTCTCCACCCCTCAATTGGGACCCTGTGCCGGAGGGCGTCAAGAGCCTTGCCCTAATCACAGACGATCCGGACGCTCCCGTCGGCACTTGGGTCCACTGGGTTCTCTTCAATCTTCCTTCTTCCGTCATGGAGCTTTCAGAAAAGGTCCCGGCTGAGGAGGCGTTTCCCAACGGAGCGCGGCAGGGACTTAATGACTTTGGCCGGATCGGTTATGGAGGACCCTGCCCACCCCGAGGCAGTGCTCATCGATATTTCTTCAAACTCTACGCCCTGGATACGGGCCTGTCTCTAAAGCCGAGGGCCACGAAGAAAGATCTCATCGAGGCCATGGCGGGGCACATCCTGGGAGAGGGGCAGTTGATGGGGATTTACAAGAGGCGATGACGCCTCGTAGTGACGACTTCAGTCGTCATCTGGAGGTGACAACTTCAGTCGTCATCTACGAGGTCGGGCTCACATATGCAATTCCAGGATATCCCCATCCTCCAAATGGTGAGCCCGTTCGACCATCTGGCCATCGAATTTGACGATACTTTTTGATCTGGCTGAACTCCACACACGCGCGAACTTCAGGGTGTTCTCGAAGTCCCGGTGGACGGCGCGTGCCGCGTCGAGGACGGTACTGCCAATCTTCAAAACGAACGGAGCAGTGGACAGGTCAACTTTCTTGCCGGGGGGTTTGGTGTAAATCCGGATCACCTCGAGAGATTCAAAGATGGCATGACGCAGGGGTTCCAAACCCTCGTTTGTGACGGTCGACGCGGTGAAAATGGGAAACTGTTTCTCAAAAAACTCCCTCAGGATCGTCAGGTTGTCCCGGGCGTTGGGGGAGTCCGATTTGTTTGCCACCAGGAAGGTTTTCTTGCTGATCACAGCAGGAACATTGTCGTCATTCTCCACCGGCAGGCTTCCGATCAATCGGATTCGTGAGCCCTCCAGAATCTTCAACACGCTGTCGACCTCTTCAAGCAACTCGTCGCTGCTGAGGTCCACGACCATCAATGCCAGGTCGGCTTGACGGACAATTCCGCCAATCCAGGGTTCGTAGGATTCCAGGGCGATAGGGGGAAGATCAATGATCTGGATCTGGATATTTTCGAACGGCATCATGCCGGGTTGCGGCATCCGTGTCGTGAAGGGATAGTCCCCGATTTCCGGGGTCGCTTTTGTGAGCCGCGCCAGGAGGGACGATTTACCCACGTTGGGCGCACCGACCAACACCGCTTGTCCTGCGCCTTCCTTGGGGACCACATGCATCGTCGAACCCTTTGAGGGACCGTGCTTTCGCTCCGATTCGACCCGCAGCTTTGCCAGGCGGTGCTTCAGGTCGGCCTGAAGCTTTTCCGTGCCCTTGTGCTTGGGCATCACCGCCATCATCTCTTCAAGCGCTTCGATCTTCTCCTGCGGAGTGACGGCTTCCTTGTACCGCTTTTCGGCCGCGAGATACTGGGGAGTCAGGTTGGCGGGCATAGTGAATCCAAGCTCCGGTCGAATTCAATTCTACATCAAAGAGCTGTTGCAGCGGCGGAGTTTAGAGGATGGTTGCGGCAAGAATCCAAATTCCAAAGTCCAAAATCCAAGCAAAACCCAAATTCCAAGGATCAATTTCCAAAAGCTCAAGAATCCCTTAGAGGGAGTTAGGTTTTTGACTGACTACCTGGAACCTGACTCCCGAAGCTTGCCCCAAGTCTACGGGGAGACATGGAGTCCTTGCGAGGGACGGTGGAATTTGGTTTTCGGATTTTGTTTGGAATTTGGACTTTGGGATTTGGAATTTGATTGTCTCAACAAGAGCTCGTAAAATTCCCATGCACCTTCGAAAACTCCTTTCGTAGGAAGATCCATGATTTCTGCGAGTGACCTGAAGATGGGAGTGGTTCTGCGGCTGGACGGTGAACTCTACAAAGTCATCACCTCGGAGTATCACGCGGGAGGCGGAAAAATGGGCGGAGTCGCCCACGCCAAACTGCAGAATCTGAGGACCGGGACATTTTGGGAACGTCGTTTTCGCCCGGACGAGAAGCTCGAAAAGGTTGAGCTCGAACGGGTGACCATGGAATACATTTACCAGGAGGGTGACGACTTTTACTTTATGAATCCCGAAACCTTCGAACAGATCCCGGTTGCGCGACAAGCCATTGGGACTGCCGAAAAATTTCTTCAGCCGGAGATGCAAATCCCGGTCGAGTTTTTTGAGGGCAAGCCGGTCACCATCATTTTCCCGGAGTTCGTGGATCTGAAAATAACAACAACCGCTCAGCCGGTCCATACCCAACAGGATAATGTCCTGAAACCCGCGACACTCGAAAACGGCATGGAACTCCTCGTCTCCCAGTTCATCAAGCCCGGTGAGAGCATCCGCGTCGATGTCCAGAGTGGAAAGTATCTCGAACGCGTCCGGCACGACGAGAAAAAAAAGCCCTAAGGGCTCGTTTCCCGGTAGGCGAATGAGTGGGTTCGCTGGGTCGGTCCCGCCGTCGCCCGCAGCACCCGCTGGAGGAAATTCAGACTGAAACTTTTTGAATAGGGTATCCGGAATTGCAGGCCTGATGTTTTGATATAGGCATTCTCTGAATGCCCGCCGCTCTTACCGATTGCTTCCTGGTTCATCAGAAAGCTAACCTTTACGTCACTTACATGAAAAAGTACCTCCGAATGCGATACTCCACTTGAAAAAGATTGGTAAGTCTGCGAAGATCTTACAGTGCGGGTCTCCTGCCTGCGGGGTGGAAGTCGTGCCCAGTCCCTCTTCAAGTAGCGAAGGTTGCGGTCGGCTGCGATCTTCGAGCATAGAGTGGGTTTATCAAAAATGCCTCTGTCCCTAAGTCCATATCGGACTAATCTACTCCGAATAGCGAATTCAGGTTGGATTGACGTTGGCCCTTGCGAGCAAAGAGAACTTTGTACCTGCTTCATTGGAGGCCGGAGAAGGGCAAGCCTTGCTCTGTGTGGGCACCCAAGCCTCGCAGGTATGGATAAGGATAGAAGGCAGAGGGGGATTGATTTATAATGACCGGCTGGCCACACGAGCTGAAGACCAAACAAGAGATGTTCCACTCACTCGCAGGGGGCGCGAAAACAAAATCACAACCCGGGAGGTCCCTGAAAGGTCCCGCTCATTTTCCACACTTATTGCAACTCCGTAAATGGACGGCTCTGATTTAATTCCCATGAAAGTTCAATCTTCACCTTCTCAAACGGATCCAGGGATTTTCCTGGGTATCGACATTGGTTCAGTCAGCGTGAAACTGGCTGCGTTATCCGGCGACCGTCGACTGTTCCAAACGCTCGCCCATCTCCCGACGGCGAAGGCCGGCGCAACTGGCACGGCGTTGCCCGAGGGACCGGGCCCGGCTGGGGCCTTTCAATGCGTTCCGATCCATTCGGAGCACTCATCTCTCATTCACCACGCCCTGCTCCTGTCCACGTATCGCAGGATCTATGGTGATCCCACCCGGGCCGCATTCGATTTGATTCGGGAGTTTTGCGACGCGCTGGGTCGGGCCATGGTGGTGATGGGTGAAGTACCCCCCGCTGACCCGCTGGAACTTATCACTCGAATCCGGGTGACTGGTTCTGGGGCGAAGTTGGTGACATCGGCCCTTCATGCGGTCGATGAGAATGAATTCAAAGCCATTGCGATCGGCACTTCGCTGCTCTATCCCGATGTTCAAACCATCTTCGAGATGGGTGGACAAAGTTCCAAGTTCATCCGCATTGAGCGGGAAATGGCCAACGAATTGGCTGCCATCGTGGATTACGAAACGAATGGTGATTGTGCAGCCGGGACCGGTTCGTTCCTCGACCAGCAGGCGACCCGCATGCGATATCAGGTCGAGGACATTGGAGGATTGGTGGCGGATGTCGAAAGTCCTGCCCGGGTGGCGGGACGCTGCTCCGTATTTGCAAAGAGCGACATGATCCATGCCCAGCAAAAAGGGTTCACTCCCCCCCAGATTCTCAAAGGCCTGTGCGACGCCGTGGCGCGGAATTTCAAGGGCTCCATTACCAAGAGCAAAAAGGTGGTCCCGCAAGTGGCTTTTATCGGCGGTGTCTCCCAAAACTCCGGGGTCGTGGAGTCGATGAAGGAACTGTTCGAGTTTGAGGAGGATGATTTCTTCGTTCCTGCCGAGTATGCCTGGCTGGGGGCGGTCGGTGCTGCCGCCCTGTCCTGTATGGAGGAAAAGCAGCAGAAGCCTGGTATCGCCCGTCCCGATCAGAGCGAGGGAGAATCCCGGAAGATTCGATTGGAAGCAAGATCGGCGGCGGACTTGCCCACCCAGGCGCCCCTTTCGATGGATGATGTCCTGTTGCTGCGCCATCGTGCCAGGTCCTACCAGTGGCCGACCGATGGTTCACGCGTGCGCGCCTATCTCGGCGTCGACATCGGCTCGGTGAGCACCAACCTGACCCTGTTGGATGATGAGGGGAACTTGTTGAAGGAGATTTACCTGCGGACGGAGAGCCGCCCCATCGAGGTGGTCAACAACGGCCTGAGGGAAATCCGCGGAGAATTGGGAGATCGCGTCGACATCGCGGGCGTCGGGACAACCGGTTCCGGACGCGAATTAATCGGCGAGCTGATCGGCGCCGATACCATCAATGATGAAATCACAGCGCATAAAACCGGGGCCATGCACATCAGCGAGACCCTGATCGGTGAGAAAGTGGACACCATTTTCGAGATCGGGGGACAGGACTCGAAGTACATCTCGATTGATGACGGGATTGTGGTTGATTTTGCCATGAACGAAGCCTGTGCCGCCGGGACCGGCTCCTTTCTCGAAGAACAGGCTGAAAAGCTGGGGATCAAAATCAAGGAGGAATTCTCAAGACTGGCGCTCAGTTCGACCCGGCCTGTACGGCTCGGGGAACGATGTACTGTATTCATGGAACAGGACGTCACTGCTTTCCTCCAGCGCGGCGCCGAAAAAAAGGACCTCGTTGCCGGTCTCGCCTATTCCATTGCCCTCAATTACCTTAACCGTGTGGTCCGCGGCCGAAAGATTGGAGACGTCATTTACTTCCAAGGGGGCACTGCGTACAACGATTCCGTGGCCGCGGCCTTTTCCAAGATTCTCAACAAACGGATCGTTGTACCACCGCACAACGGGGTGATTGGGGCCGTCGGGATGTCTTTGCTGGCCCGCGACCGGATCCGTGCCACAAATGCGAAAACTCATTTCCGGGGTTACGATTTGGAACAGGTGGATTACACCCTCCGGGAATTTGTCTGTCGCGCCTGCTCCAACTACTGCGACATGCAGGAGTTCAAGGTGGATGGCGTCAAAACCTATTGGGGCGACAAGTGCTCCGATAAATTCCGCAAACGCGCCAAGGTGGAACACCAGCCGGTCATCCGGGATCTGATTGATTTGCGCGAACAGTACCTGCTGGAGGGCTATGAGGAGCCCGTCGGGGGCCGCATCACTATCGGGATGCCCCGCGCGATCTCCTACTTTGAGCAATTTCCCCTTTGGAACCGGTTCTTTCGAGAACTGGGGTGCGATGTGCAGGTCTCAGAAAAAACCAATCGCAAGATTGCCCAGGACGGCATCGATCTGAGCGTGGCAGAACCCTGTTATCCGGTCCGCATCTCCCACGGGCATGTTCAGGACCTGCTCGACAAAAAGGTGGATTTCATTTTCCTTCCAAACATCCTCGATTCAGAATCCATGCAGGAGGATGTGGAGGCGCATTTGTGCCCGTGGAACCAAACGCTCCCCTTCGTCATTCAGAGCGCGCCCGGGTTCGAGGAAGAGCGAAAGAAGCTGATGATCCCGACGATCCACTTTGGATTGGGGCCTGACCGGGTGGCGCGCGAACTGGAAGTCCTGGCCGAACCGCTGAAGAAGAGTAAATCCGATATCCGCCGCGCCTTTCACGCCGGGCGCCTGGCCCTTCAGTCCTTTATCAATAAACTGCAGGAAGAGGGGCAGCAGGCGATCCGGCAACTGAAGACCACCGGCGAGGGGGGCATCATCCTGGTCGGCCGTTACTACAACCTCTATGACCGCAGCGTGAACCTGGATATCCCGGGCAAGCTGAAAGATCTGTATGGCGTCAACGTGATCCCTCAGGATTTCCTGCCTCTGGATGAAATCGACATCCGCGATATCAACGACAATATGTTTTGGAATTCCGGGCGCCGGATATTGGCGGCGGCGAAATTGGCGCGCGATTATCCCAAGCTGCATCTGATTTACATCACCAACTTCAAATGCGGTCCGGATTCCTTCATTAAACACTTCGTGAACATGGCAGCCAATAAACCGTTCCTGGCGCTTCAGTTTGACGGTCATTCCAATGACGCCGGCTTCCTTACTCGCTGCGAGGCCTATCTGCATAGCAAAGGAATGATTCAGTAGGGAGTGAACAACCGCATGATGGACACTTCGTATCAACAACTCTGGCAGGACCGGAAGTTATACCTCACGGCAATGACCCACAGCGGGGCCAAGCTCTTTGCGGCGGCGTTCCGGTCAATTGGTATCGACGCTTCGGAGTTCCCGCCTTCCGATGAAGCTGGAATGGAACTTGCCTCGAAATACATTTCCGGTGATGAATGTTTCCCGCTGAAGGTTACCGTAGGGGACATGTTAAAGAAGATCCAGGAGAATGATTTTTCGAAACAGCGGCTGGGAGTGTTCATGCCGACCGCCGAAGGGCCGTGCCGATTCGGTCAGTATGCCCCCTTCTTCCGGAAACTTGTCCAATCCATGAATCTCTCGCCGGATGATGTTCTGGTGCTTTCTCCAACCAGCAGGAACGGTTACGAAGATCTGGGGAATTCATCGCGGGAATTGATGCGGACTGGATGGCGGGCGCTGGTGAGTTCTGATATTCTGAGAAAGTTCCTGCTGAGAACTCGCCCTTACGAGTTGAACGACAGCGAAACGGAGGAAGTTTACGAGAGTTGCCTGGATGGTGTGGCTGGCGTGTTGGAGGTGCCAGACCAAAAACCAAAGGAGAAACTGGGGGCGCTCGTCGAGGAGATGATCCGGTCGCGCGATCGCTTTCGGGCCATCCCCGTGCGTAAAGAGAGTCGGCCCCTGATCGGGGTGGTGGGAGAAATTTTCTGCCGCCTGAATCGCTTCAGCAATCAGAACCTGGTAAAGAAAATTGAAGAGTACGGGGGAGAAGTGTGGCTTTCGGACGTGGGGGAGTGGGTCTGGTACACCAACAGCGAGCAGTGTCGCAAACTCACCATGGAAGGGCGGACACTGACCACCGCGATGCTCGGCGCCAAGCTGAAAAACCATCTTCAGAAGAAAGATGAACATGCCCTCATTGCCCCGTTTCATGAGGATTTTCATGGCTGTGAAGAGCCCCAGGATATTGAGGTATTCCTCAAGCTGGCCGATCCCTACCTTCCCCAGGCTGGGGCCTACGGGGAAATGGTCATCTCAATCGCGAAATCCGTTTACCTGTACCAGAAGGGGGCGGATGGAATCATCGATATCAGTCCGTTCACCTGCATGAATGGAACGGTCACCGAGGCGATCTATCCGCGATTGAGCCGGGAACATGACCATCTCCCGATAAAGAATTTCTATTTTGATGGAACGCAATCCGATTTAGACCGGGACGTCGGCATCTTTCTGGAATTGGCCCGCAGCTATCAGCGTCGCAAGAAGATCCAGCGGGCGGCATGAACTGAACTCCCCATGGAACGGCTTCTGAATTCCGGTGGACTTCGGGACTCGCGCGCCTGAACGGTCGGCGATCCGTTGCGGCCCTGGTTCCTAGGGAGGTTTCAACAAGGACCGGCAGACCCGCAGGTCAACCCCCCCTGTCTCTCCCCCAAAATAAATCATGGCCTCCCCCCGCTTTTTAAATTATCATTCCACCCATCGTGTTGTATTTTTAGGACTTCACCTCATTCGGGGAGAATTCGCGCATGTCCAGGGTGCATCGCATTGTGCCACTTTCTTTCGTTGTCTTGGGTATCCTCTCCCTCCTGATTCCTATCCTTGCCGTAATTGGGCAGACGAATCACACGCCTTCGCTCGAAGATCTGCTCAGCATGCGAAGCGTCAACAGTCCTCAAATCTCCCCGGATGGAAGGTTTGTGGCCTATGGCGTTCAAGAGACAAACTGGAAGGAGAATGCTTATGTGTCTCAGATCTGGTTGGCCCACGTCGAAAGTGGGGTCACCTTTCCACTGACCCAGGGAAAGAAATCAAGCGAGAATCCCCAATGGTCACCCGACGGGAAATGGGTGGCCTTTGCCAGCGAGCGCGAGATAATTCCTTCGGCCGCGGGGCCGTCGGTCGATAAATCAGAATCAAAGCCCGCGGCCAGGCAGATCTGGCTTATTTCCCCAGCGGGCGGTGAGGCTTGGACACTGACGCGGCATGAGACCAACATTGGCGGTTTCCGGTGGTCGGGCGATGGCAGGCAGATTGCCTTCACGGCGACCGAGGCTGAAGCGAAGAGGACGAAGGATCGGAAGGAGAAGTACAGTGATTATGAGGTCTTTGAAGAAGACTTTGCCCAGAACCAGTTGTGGGTGGTTGATGTGTCAGAGGGCGAAACTTCATTCGGTCCGGTCAAGGCCAAGCCGGTAACGAAGGATCCCACTCTGAACGTCGGGGGATTTGCATGGTCACCTGATTCCAACCGCATCGCGTTTCAAGCTACCCCAAACCCGCTGCTTGCATACAGTGGAGAATCCGACCTCTACCTGGTTGATCTGGCCCATGAGAATGCCGTTTCCAGAATCGTGGCGCTTGAAGGACCTGAGGGGAATCCCGTGTTTTCGCCGGACGGCAAGCAACTGGCCTTTTCAACGGCCTTAGGTCAGAGGTACTCCTATTATTTGAATGGTCATATCGCCACCGTCAACGTTGAGGCAGTGCGCACGCACCCCGCCACGAAGCCCTCCGACGTGAAGGATTTGACCACAGAATTTGATGAGAACCCGCAACTGATGAATTGGGGCCCCGATGGGATTTATTTCGGAGCACTCCAGAAAACGTACTCGCATCTGTTCCGGATCGACCCTCGAACCAGACAAATTGACCGCATCACCTCGCCGGATCGTTTTGCCGGCGGGGGCGCTACCTTCACGAAAGATTTCAAGAAGTTGGCGTTCACCGCCAGCGACGATACCCACGTGGGTGAAGTTTTCGTCTCAACAGTCACTCCGTTTGCGCCGCGGAAGCTGAGCGATATGAACAAGCAATTGAAGGGCTGGACGCTCGGCAGCGTCGAGTTGGTGTCCTGGAAAAGCAAGGACGGAGCGACGATGGAAGGCGTGCTTCACAAGCCGGCCGATTTTGATTCCCATAAAAAATACCCTCTGCTTGTGGTCATCCATGGCGGCCCGACGGGGATTTCCCGGGCGTTGATGAATCCTGGGAATCATTACTACCCGGTGGAACAATTTCTTTCGAAAGGCGCCCTGGTGCTGGAGCCCAATTATCGCGGCAGCGCCGGGTACGGGGAGAAGTTTCGTTCCCTCAACGTACGCAATCTGGGCGTCGGCGACATGTGGGACGTCATGAGCGGCGTGGATGCGCTCATCGCGCAGGGAATCGTCGACCCGTCGCGCCTGGGTTCGATGGGGTGGTCACAGGGCGGTTACATTTCCGCATTCTTGACGACGAACACCGACCGGTTTAAAGCCATTTCAGTCGGCGCAGGAATCAGCGACTGGATGACGTATTATGTCAATACGGATATCACACCTTTCACCCGGCAGTACCTGCAAGGTACGCCATGGGATGATCCGGCGATTTATGCCTTGACCTCTCCCATCACCAACATCAAGAGGGCCCGGACTCCCACGCTGATCCAGCATGGGCAGTTCGATAAGCGAGTGCCGATCCCCAACGGGTTCGAGCTCTATCGTGGGCTAAGGGATGAAAACGTTACCGCGCGGATGATCATCTATGCGGGGTTCGGCCATGGGATTACCAAGCCCAAATCAAACCGCGCCGTGTTGCAGCATAATCTCGATTGGTTCAGTCATTATATTTGGGGAGAACCGATCCCGCAGGAATCCCCGCTGCGGGGGAGCGGAGAAGCCGTCACAAACGTCCAGTGAGAGGGGAGAGGGGCGGGATCCCTTGAAACACTGGATTGACGATTAGCTCTCTCATCATGAAATCGGGTCGCACAGGATTCCAACTCAAGTCTTCTAAGGACACGGGAGCAATCCATGCGTCGAAGATCCGGCCTCCGAACCATTCTCTTTACAGCGCTATTGTTCATATTTCAGAATTCAATAGGTCTGGCCTGGGCGGCTTCCGGACCTCAGGCCGATGCGGCGGGCGCGAGTCAGGCCGGGGCCTCACAGGCGTCGCCTTCAGAGCGGCCGGTGATTCGAGAAGCTGAGGACAAAGAGCGGCAGAAGGTGCAAGCCTATACCCTGACCACCGATCAGCGCGAGAAAGCCATCGCCTATTCGCGGGCAAGCTACCGGCTTTACTTCATCGGGATTGCATACGGCCTGGCCCTGTTTTACTTCCTCATGCGCCTTCAATGGCCGGTCCGATTCGGGCGTTGGGCCGCGGGGAGCGGGACGCGGCGACGTTTTCTCCAGGTCCTCATCTTTGCTCCGCTGTTTCTGATCACCTTGCAGGTTATGACCTTTCCGGTGGACTACTACGGTGAGCATCTCGAAAAGAAGTTCGGACTGTCGGTGCAGTCCTTCGGTTCCTGGATGTTGGATTGGCTGAAGGGCCTGGCGCTTGGCATCGTTCTCGGGACGTTCCTCATTTGGATCCTCTATGGGGTGATTCGCCGCAGTCCGCGACGCTGGTGGTTCTATTTTTGGCTGGCCACTATTCCCATCGCGGTCTTCTTGATCTTTTTGCAACCTTATGTCATCGAGCCACTCTTCTATAAATTCACGCCGCTTAAGGATACCCAGCCGAAACTGACCGAGCGCCTGTTGAAAGTCGTGGACGGGGCGGGGCTTGATATTCCTGAATCCCGAATGTATGAGATGAACGCCAGCACCAAGGTGAAGGCGCTGAATGCTTATGTGAGCGGTCTGGGGTCCTCGAAGCGAGTGGTGGTTTGGGACACGACGATCAACAAGATGACCCCTGATGAGATCGCTTTTGTCTTCGGTCATGAGGCGGGGCATTACGTCCTGCACCATATTCCCAAGCTGATTGCGCTAACTCTCCTGGTGGTTCTTGTGCTTTTCTATCTCGGATACCGCCTGGTCAGTTGGGCCATTCCCCATTGGCAGGACTGGTCGGGGGTCAGCCGGATTGAGGATTGGGGTTCGCTGACTCTCTTGCTTCTCTTTCTCACTGTACTTTCCTTTATCTCCAATCCATTGCTCAACGGGATTTCTCGGCACTTTGAGCATGAGGCCGATATCTACGGCCTTGAAGTGACTCATGGCTTGGTTTCCGACTGCCAGCAAGATGCCGCCCGGGCCTTTCAGATTCTTGGTGAAGTGGATTTGGGAGATCCCGATCCGGGTGAATTCATCAAGGTCTGGCTTTATGGCCATCCGCCGGTTGCGGAGAGGGTCACCTTTGCACTGCAATACAACCCCTGGTCTGAGGGCAGACGGCCGGAGTTCGTAACCGTGAAGTGATATCCTGAGAGAAGAGGGGTGTAGCATGAGTGATTTGGATAGGAAGGGCCCCGCAGCCCCGGTTGATCACCGTCCTTGGGGAAGTTTTACGGTACTGGACGAAGGGAACCAATACAAGGTCAAGCGGATTGAAGTTCTCCCGGGCAAACGATTGAGCTACCAGAAGCACGCCCATCGCGCTGAACATTGGATGGTCGTTCAAGGCAAAGCCCTCGTGACCCTCGACGGGTTGGACATCCCCCTTGCCCCAGGCGCGACGATTGACATTCCCCGAGGAGGTGCACACCGGATTAAGAATCAGGGGGTGGGAATGCTCGTATTCATCGAAATCCAGCGGGGGAACTACCTTGGCGAGGACGACATAGCGCGCCTTGAAGACGATTACGGGCGTGTTCAGAAATGAATGACACCACACCCGGCACCGCAGAACTCTCAAGACCACGGCTGGGAGCGCTTGCATCGTCTTACTCAATCCTCGTTTCACAACTTTGACTCGCCGCCAATGCTGTTCGGATTGGTGGCCTACAGACGGCGTGGAATCCATCTGCCCACTCGATGGTTCTTCGCGTCCTTCACGTCTCTGCAAGAAGTTTGTTATAAAACCCGGAAGGGCTCCTTCAAATTGTGACCGCTCCCGTTCCTAACCTTTCAACCCCCAGGGCTGCAGCCCGCCGTGCGTCCATGTTCCGCGCCTTGCGCCACCGGAATTTTCAGCTTTTCTTCGGCGGGCAATTGATTTCGTTGATTGGAACATGGATGCAGACACTGGCGCAGGGTTGGCTGGTCTATCGGCTGACCCATTCAGCAGCTCTACTCGGGACGGTTGGCTTTGCAGGTCAGATTCCGGTACTTTTTTTCGGCCCATTGGCAGGGATCATTGCCGATCGCCACCGGCGACATCGAATCGTCATTGCGACCCAGGCAGCAATGATGATTCAGGCGATCCTCATGGCGATACTCACTCTCACCCGGGTTATCACCTTTAGTGAGATCTTCGTTCTCGCTCTCTGCCTGGGTGTCTGTACCGGCTTCGATATTCCCGCCCGCCAATCGTTCCTGGTCGAGATGGTGGGGGAAGAAGACTTGATGAATGCCATCGCTTTGAACTCCTCGATCTTTAACAGCGCCCGAATCGTTGGGCCCGCTGTGGCCGGAGTCCTCGTGGCGGCCCTGGGGGAAGGGATGTGCTTTCTCATCAACGGGCTCAGTTTTATTGCAGTCATCGCGGGGCTCTTGATGATGAGAGTGAACACCCCCCCGGTTGAGCACAGGGGCGCCGGGAAGTGGGAGCAGTTCCGGGAAGGCTTGAACTACACTCGCAAGAACGTAGCCATCCGCGCGCTGCTGCTCTTGCTGGGTATGGTCAGCCTGCTGGGAATGGCCTACATGGTGCTCATGCCAATCTTCGCGGATAAGGTGCTTCACAGTGGAGCACTCGGTCTGGGTTGGTTGATGACGGCCGCCGGCTTTGGGGCCTTATTGGCTGCGCTCTCTTTGGCAAGACGAAAAAATGTCTTGGGATTGGATCGTGTGGTGGCACGGGCTGCCGCGGGATTCGGCGTGAGCCTGGTGCTGTTTGGACTCTCGAAGTCATTGTGGTTGTCCCTGGTCTTGTTGGTCCCCGCAGGATTTTGCCTCATGGTGCAAATGGCGGCCACCAACACCCTGGTCCAGTCGATCGTCACGCATGCCATGCGGGGCCGGGTAATGGGACTCTACACCATGATGTTCCTGGGGATAGCGCCCTTTGGAAGTTTGATGGCCGGTTTCCTGGCTCAACGGTACGGCGCCCCCTTCGCTGTCATTTCCGGGGGGCTCGCGTGCATCGTGAGTGCCAGCGTATTTGGCTACCAGCTTCGCCACCTCAAGATCGACAGCCAATTCGCCCTGTCATCTCCGGAGACCCCCTCCGATGCCATCTAACTCCATCCCTGTTCTGACGACCCTGTCTGGGCCGGAGGCTCGCGATCGACGCAACGCGTTGGT
This sequence comes from Terriglobia bacterium, assembly GCA_020072965.1. Classification (GTDB taxonomy): domain Bacteria; phylum Acidobacteriota; class Terriglobia; order JAIQFV01; family JAIQFV01; genus JAIQFV01. The sequence goes on from JAIQFY010000003.1 coordinate 153,289, forward strand.
CGCGTCCTTTCTTGGCTGGACCCTCGACGCCTTTGATTTCTTCGTCGTTGTCATGGTGTTGACTGAAATCGCCAGGGATTTTCACCGGACCAATGCGGAAATTGCATTGACGCTCACGGCTACACTGGCTTTTCGGCCAATCGGGGCCTTTATCTTTGGGCTGATGGCCGACAAATACGGGCGTCGCCTGCCCCTCATGATCGATGTCGTCCTCTATTCGATCATCGAAGTCGCTTCGGGTCTCGCGCCGAACTACACCACGTTTCTGATTTTGCGCGCACTTTTTGGCATCGGCATGGGAGGTGAGTGGGGTGTGGGGGCTTCACTGGCAATGGAAGCGGTGCCTCCCCGATGGCGGGGGATTCTTTCCGGCCTCCTTCAAGAAGGATATGCGGCTGGTTACCTTTTGGCATCGTGCGCCTATTTCCTTGTGTTACCTCATTTGGGATGGCGCGCGATGTTCTTTCTTGGTGGGGCCCCGGCGCTTTTGGCCTTATTCATCCGGCGCAACGTAAAAGAATCTGATGTGTGGGAACGTTCCAGGAGAAAGGATTGGAGTGCCCTTTGGATCTCAGTGCGGACCCATGTCAAATATTACGTGTTGCTCGCAGCAGTGGTTGTCGTCGCTGACGCCTTCCGCCGGCCGGCATCTTCCTTGATTGAGAGGGTCTTGAATTCGGAGAACTTGGAAGGAAGCGGCGGGACTTCTCCAATTCGAATCATCGTTGTGTTCGTGGTTGCAGCGATCCTCATTTTCATGGCGGATGTGACGTGGCATGTGGCCGAAGGACACCGCAAACTGTTTTTCTATCTGGTCGCGCTGATGACTATGATGAGCTTTGTTTCGCATGGTACTCAGGATATGTATCCGACCTTTTTGAAGGTGCAGCGCGGCTTCTCTCCGCGAATGACCGCGATCATATCCATCATTGCGAACCTTGGGGCCTTGATTGGCGGGATTTGCGGCGGCCTCTTCTCGGACCGGTTTGGCCGCCGTCGGGGGATGATTACCGCGCTGTTAATCGGAATTGCGGTGATTCCCCTGTGGGTGTTCTCCCCCACCGCCAGCCTACTGATGCTGGGGGCCTTCTTGATGCAGTTCATGGTCCAGGGGGCCTGGGGGGTTATTCCGGCCCACATTACGGAACTTTCCCCGGACAGTGTCAGGGGATTTCTCGCTGGCTTCGCCTACCAGTGCGGCATCCTGATCGCCGGGAGCGTGGCCTACCTGGAAGCGGTTTTCGCAAGTCGAATGAATTATGCCAACGCCATGGCGGCCACGGCACTCGTCGTATTTCTGCTCGCCGCTGTTGTCATTGCGCTGGGGCGCGAGAAGAAGGGAATCCAGTTTGGGGTGGAGCGAAGCACCAAAGTGTAAGGGCACGACTTCAGTCGTGCCGCCCTGTCACTCAAGACCATCCAGGGACTTTAGTCCCGAAAGATCTCCGATGCTGGATCCAGTTCAAAGCCCGGATAGGCAGAGCAGTGAACATACTCATCAGCCTTTTCAACGAGCTTGCGTCTTACGGCGTTCTCCCAAATATAGGTCTTGTGGGTTGCATAATCTCTTGTGTCTCGAATCTCATGGTCTGCGAACCCTGGTTGCCATATCTCAAGCGAAGAGTTTAGCTCTTTTCCCACCCGATACGAGTACCCACCCCTGATTAGTTGCACAGCCCGCTCTAAGGTCGTTTGCTGTCCTGGTGTGATGATCAAATGAAAGTGCTCTGGCATGAGTGTAAATTCGTGCAACAAATAACGGGATTTCCTTCGATAGTCATAGAGAACGTCCAAAAGCAATTTAGCCAAAGTATCAGCTCGAAAATTTTGGCGGCGCTCCCAGGTATTGGCAGTGATGAAAAAGGTTCCTTCATGATTTGGACCACGATGAGGTTTTGCCATGGATTTGCTCCAGGGGCTAAAGCCCTGGGGGATGTAAAGGGGGGGCTGGACGGCACGACTGAAGTCGTGCCTTTACAGGTTAAGGGGGGAGAAGTAGGCTTATCGACTATGGGTTGCCAAAGCCTCGTCGATCAGTTTGTGATAGTCCTGCTCAGTCATCTCTTCGTTAAAGACGAAGCGCCCGTTCACGAGAAGGGTCGGCGTACCGCGCACGCCCAACTTGTTGGCTTCAAAGAGGTCCTTCTGAATGTCCGGAAGCGTCGCCTTGGAGTCGTAGCACGTGGCGAGCCTGGTGGCATCGAGACCAGCCTCCTTTCCTACTTCGAGCGCTTTTTCGCGGATGTTGGCCTTGGTCACGCTGTCCTGGTACGTGTAAAAGAAGTCATAAAAGTTCCAGAAAGCATCGGCCCTTTGGACAAAGGCGCAGCGGGAAGCCACGGCAGCCGCCTCGGCCCAGGCATGCTTACTCATCAACGGAAAGTTCTTAAATACGAAGCGTACACTATCGATATAAGCCGGGAGAACCTTTCTCAGGTTGGTTGACATGGCTTTGCAATCCGGGCACTGGAGGTCGCAATAAGTGATCAGAGTGACCAGAGCGCTGTTTGGACCGCGGGAAGGGGCATCGCCCAGGTTAATTTTTTCGAAGTTCTCGGCATCCAGATCCCTGCTGAAATCAAGTACCCGTCCGAGCGAGAGCTGTTTCAGGTCCTTGGAAAGCATGTAGACCTCCGTGGAGGTCTTCCCCGCTTGTTTCCTGGTCACTGAGAGCCCCCACATCGGCGGGTTGTCGACCGACCAGATCTGGTCCACGGTCAGCGACTCCTGCGGCGCCAACTGGAAATACCGGGTCAAATAGTGCTCCACACGGAGCTTGAGCTCCGTTTCGGACGGGGAATTACTGGCGAGTAAAGAGGCGGGGGCCAGCAACCATGCCAGCGACAGGCCTATCGCGATGAGGTCCTTCTTCCAAGAGATTTTCATTTCAGTCATTCTTCTCCTTACTCAGGCTTAGAGGCGCTTACAGCCTTGCTGGCTTCCTCGAAACGACATCAATCCGCAAATTCATGCTCCGGAAGGATAACGGCTGACGCCTCACTTTGCAACCCGCCCCTTGAACAATAAATCAGTACTCGGGGAGCGTCTACTCTTGTGGATTTTAACGTCTCCTCCCCGCGTAGCAGGTTCTCATCGCATTTCTTTTATGCTATTCTCAATTGCTCTTTGGAGCCGCGTTCGTCGGTCCGGGGAGAGAGTTCTGCTCCTCGATTCGGATGGGTTGAGGATGGGCCGGACTGTAATTCGAAAATACGCCTGACGGGGGTATCGCATGATCATTAACGAGGTCTACGTGGTCACTGTGACCAACCGGAAAACTAACAATGTGGACCGGTACATCTGTCTTAATCGATCCGAGAATATTTTTTCTGACATTGAGAAATTGCAAAACGAGTATGAAACTCGCCACAAGGCAACCTGGCGTACCGATTTTCAATTCGAGTACAAGGACGTGACCAAGGAATTCTTGAAGACGATTCAACAGGCTACCGCCGCGGCTGCCTGAGCCAAACTCTCTCGGGCGAACCTCAGCGGATTCGTCACGAAGCAGAGGATTCGAAGCAAGATCGGGGAGTGAGGGGAGCGCTTCCATGGGGTTGCGGAATTCGGGGAATAGAACCATCCCTGGCCGCACGGTTCAGTCGCGAATATCCCTTCCATCGAGAGGGGAGCCAAGTTTCGGAGCACCTTTCTCTCCTCGTGCTCCCTTGATACCCCGAGAGGATCCACCGGTTTCTTGACCATGACGGAACAACCTAATTCAAAAGAATTCTTCCGGACCCGGTTCGGGGTGACCGAACAGGATTTGGAGCATTATCTCGACTTGGCGTTGTCACGGGGCGGAGACTACGCCGATCTTTATTTTGAATACCGAACCACCTCCTCGGTTCACCTGGAAGAATCCATCGTCAAGACCGCGACGCGCGGAATCTCGGTTGGAGTGGGGATCCGCGTGCTTTCCGGGGAGAAAACCGGCTATGCCTACTCCGACGATCTCTCGCACGATAAGATTGAAAAATCAGCCCTGACGGCTGCGCACATTGCGGCCAGTCCCGGCAAGACTGCCACCGTAGGAATCTCCGGCTCGATCGCCGGACACAATCTTTATCCGGTTGATCATCCGACCATTGATCTCGACGTGGATCAGAAAATTGCGCTGGTTCGGGAGGCGGACGAAACAGCCCGGGCGTATGACCCGCGAATCAAAGAGGTGATCGTCAGTTATGCTGATGAATTGAAGCGCGTCCTGATCGCCACGGCGCGGGGTCAACTTGCATCCGACGATCAGCCCCTCTCCCGGCTGACGATCTTCTGCATCGCGCATGAGAATGGCCGCCGGGCCGATGGAGTGTACGGCGGGGGCGGTCGAATTGGCATGGATTTCTTCCAGAAGGTTCATCCTCCCGCTTATTTTGCGCGCGAGGCCGCGCGGCAGGCCCTGCTCCAGCTCTCTGCGATTGAGTGTCCCGCGGGCCCGATGGAGGTCGTCCTCGGGCCCGGGTGGCCTGGAATCCTGCTGCATGAGGCCATTGGCCACGGCCTGGAGGCGGATTTTAATCGCAAGAAGATATCGGCCTTCAGCGGATTGATCGGGAAGCGGGTGGCGTCCGACCTCTGCACGGTCGTTGATGACGGGACCCTCCCGTCTCGCCGAGGATCGCTCAATATCGACGATGAGGGGACCCCGACGCGCCGGACCGTCCTGATCGAGAAGGGAATTCTCCGCGGCTACATGCAGGACCGCTTGAGCGCCGATCTGATGCGAATGGAACCCACCGGCAATGGCCGCCGCGAAAATTATACCCACATCCCCATGCCTCGCATGACCAACACCTTTATGATGGCAGGGACAGAATCATCCGAAGACATCATTCGTTCGGTCAAACGGGGCCTCTATGCCGTTCACTTCGGTGGCGGTCAGGTGGACATCACCAACGGAAAATTTGTGTTCAGTGCATCGGAGGCCTACCTGATAGAAAACGGAAAGATCACGGCGCCGGTGCGGGGTGCCTCGCTGATTGGTAACGGCCCCGACGTCCTGACCAAGGTGGTGGCGGTCGGTAACGACCTGAAATTGGACGAAGGGATCGGCGTCTGCGGGAAGGACGGACAGTCCGTTCCAGTCGGCGTTGGCATCCCCACTATCAAGGTGAGCGAACTCACGGTGGGCGGCACGCAGGGATGAGGAAACAGGTGTCAGGTGATAGGGTATAGGTATGAGATGGTCGAACGGTGAATTCTGAGATCGGGAGATGCACAGAGAACCTCGACAGTGATAGAAACGCAGACTCATAAAAAGCACTTCTGCGATATAGGATCCAAATTCAATTCATTCACCACATTCTTCTGACAAATGACACCTGATCCCTAACACCTATCATCTATTACCTAACCCGGATTATTCGTGAAAGTATGAAACAAAAAACCTCCCAATGCGTCTAAAGCGAGTGCTGACAGGCTCAAAACGCATTTCAGGAGGTTTTTGTGACGACTCAAGATAGCATACAGACTGTTCTTTTTCCCGA
>JAIQFY010000082.1 GCA_020072965.1 Terriglobia bacterium
TGCTGGACGAAGGGCTGGCGGGGGACAACGTGGGGCTGCTGCTGCGCGGCACGGAGAAGGACGAAGTGGAGCGGGGGATGGTGTGCGCGAAGATGGGGTCGATCACGCCGCACACGAAGTTCAAGGCGGAAGTGTACATTCTGAGCAAGGAAGAGGGGGGACGTCACACGCCGTTTTTCACGGGGTACCGGCCGCAGTTTTATTTTCGGACGACGGATGTGACGGGAGTGGCAAGTTTACCGGCGGGGACGGAGATGGTGATGCCGGGCGACAACGTGAGCCTGGAGATCGTACTGATCACGCCGATTGCGATGGAGAAGGGACTGCGGTTTGCCATCCGCGAGGGCGGGCACACGGTCGGGGCCGGCTCGGTGACGGAGATTCTGCAATAAGAGTGGGGCCGACGTCCCGTCGGCTCACGCGGCCACCAACAACGGATCAGGAAGAAACAGAATTTTAGTGATCAGAGCGGCGGAAGGCCTGGCGGGTAACACGGAAGTAGAAAATGAACGGGGCTGTAAAGATCAGAAAGGCCGACGGGACGTCGGCCCCACTTAGACGAAGCGGATCGCTTCAGACTCGGAAAGAGCATGCGAGAAGGAATCACATTGCAGTGCGGGGAATGCAAGGACCGAAATTATATTACGACCAAGAATAAGCGCAAGCACACGGATCGCGTCGAGTTGAGCAAGTTTTGTCGAAAGTGCCGGAAACATACGCCCCATAAAGAGGTGAAGTAAGTCCGGTCGCATCGAAGGCGAGTCACGCGACAGGAGACCTGGTGGAGGCGGTGGAAAAGGCCGGGCGATGCGGAATCCTCTGCTCCGAAATGGGCTTTCCGGTCGCCAATTCGATACAGGCCTGTGGCTCAATTGGTAGAGCATCGGTCTCCAAAACCGAGGGTTGGGGGTTCGAGTCCCTCCAGGCCTGCCAGAGTAATCCAGGGCGATCCCCCTTGGCGGGAACGCCGTGAGACGAATCGGAGGAAATGTGACCACAGCGGCAGCGGAATATGTGACTTCACGATGGACGCGCTTGAAATCCTTTTTTACGGACGTGCGACTGGAGATGAAGAAAGTCTCCTGGCCGTCCCGAAAGGAAATCACGGGCACCACCATCGTGGTCCTGTTTGCGGTCTTTTTCTTCGGTTTTTATCTGGGTCTGCTGGACGTGGGTTTTTCGCGGCTGGTGCAGAAAATACTTCATTTTTTCCGGACCACGACGTAGCGTCGCACCCTCCTGCCCGCGCGGGAGGCGTTAAAACACCAACAAGAGAGAGGATAGCCACTCATTGCACTCAGAGGATTCCAGTCACGCGATGGCCAAGCAGTGGTACATCATTCACACCTACTCCGGGTTTGAGAAGAAAGTCAAGGAGTCAATCGAAGTGCAGAAACAGATTGATCCGCATCTCAACGAGCACATCGGCCAGGTGCTCATTCCCACCGAGGATGTCGTCGAGATGAAAGGGGGCAAGCGAGTCGTCACGCCCAAGATGTTTTATCCCGGGTATGTTCTGGTCGAACTGGAGATGGATGACAACACCTGGCACGCCATCAAGAACACACCGCGCGTGACCGGCTTTGTGGGCTCCGCCACGCATCCCACTCCCCTGACCGACGACGAAGTCAATAAGATCGTCTATAAGGTGCAGACCTCGGTGGAGAAGCCGAAGCCGAAGTTGTCCTTCGAAAAAGGGGAAACCGTTAAGATCATGGAAGGACCGTTCAGCAGTTTCACGGGCCTTGTGGAGGATGTCAACCCCGAACGGTCGACGCTGCGCATTCTGGTGACGATTTTTGGACGGTCCACGCCGGTGGAGCTTGATTTCCTGCAGGTGGAGAAGGTTTGAGGAGGTTTTTCCGGAGCAGGATTCAAGGATGGGCTCGTTCGAGGGTCAGGCCAAGGGTACGGTAAGACAGTTTCTCCCGGATTGAAAATTTAGTTGAGGGTGGTTATGAAAAAAGTCATTGGCCAAGTGAAGCTTCAAATCCCGGCGGGGAAGGCCACGCCCGCGCCGCCAGTCGGTACCGCACTGGGACCTCAGGGCGTCAATATCATGGAATTCTGCAAGGCCTTCAATGCAAGAACCTCGGCGAAGGATCAGGAAGGGTTAATCATTCCGGTGGTGATCACCGTATTTGCGGACCGGTCGTTCACCTTTATCACCAAGACACCGCCGGCCTCCGTCCTGTTGAAACGTGCCGCGGGGATTGCCAAGGGTTCCGGCGAACCCAACAAGAACAAGGTCGGCAAGGTCACGGAAAAACAGATTGAAGAAATCGCCAAGATCAAACTGCCCGACTCTAATGCCACCAACCTGGAATCCATCATGGAGACAGTGCGGGGAACCGCACGCAGCATGGGGATTGAAGTGGTATCGGGATAGGGCAGGCGGAACACGACTTACGACATCAATCGCTGAAGAACGGGAGTCTGGAATACCATGGCCAGAAAATTCGGAAAGAAGAGAGAAGCTGCCAACAAGCTGATCGAACCGCGTCGTTATACTTTGGAGGAAGCCATGCCGCTTCTGAAGAAGACGCACTTCACCAAGTTTGATGAGACGGTGGAGGTGGTCCTGCGGCTGGGTGTCGACCCCAAACATGCAGACCAGATGGTGCGTGGCACCGTGGTTCTTCCCCACGGCCTGGGAAAAACCAAGAAGGTCCTGGTAATTGCCTCGGGCGATAAGATGAAGGAAGCCGAGGCGGCGGGGGCTGATATGGTGGGCGGCGAGGAGATGGTCGACAAGATCCAGAAGGGATGGACGGACTTTGACGCCGTCATTGCCACCCCCGACATGATGAAGTCGGTCGGCAAGCTGGGAAAGGTCCTGGGCCCGCGGGGGTTAATGCCCAATCCCAAAACCGGCACCGTGACGTTTGATGTGGCCAAGGCTGTCCAGGAGACCAAGGCGGGCAAGGTGGAATTTCGCGTCGACAAGACAGCGATCATCCACACCCCGGTCGGAAAGATTTCCTTCGAACCGCTCAAATTGATTGAGAATGCGCGCCTGCTGATTGACAGTGTTCTAAAGGCCAAGCCCACCAGCGCCAAAGGGAAATACGTCAGGTCACTAACGGTGACATCGACCATGGGGCCTGGGATAAAGATTGACCTGGCCTCCGTGGGAGCCCATTGAGGTCAGCTCCTCCGCTGCGCTGCCTCCGTTTCGCTGATGGATCCTGTGTTTGAAGATCGATGGAGTCAAAGACCATGACAAAAGATGAGAAGGCTAAAGAGATTCAAGAGCTGAAGGAGACATTTCAGAAATCAAGGAATGTCATCCTGGCCAGTTTCCAGGGTTTGGATGTGGCCCAGGACACTGATTTGCGCCGCCAGATTCGAAGCACGCAGACCTATTACCGGGTGGTCAAGAACACCCTGGCAAAGATCGCGGCCAAGGATACGCCGGTGGAGCCGCTGATGGAGCGTTTTCGGGGGACGACCTCCGTCGCCTGCAACTCGGGAGATCCGGTCACCCTGGCGAAAGTCCTGACGCAGTATGCCAAGGACCACCCGCTCTTCACTTTCAAAGCCGGGATGGTGGAGGGGAAGGTGGTGTCGATTGCAGACCTGACCGCCATCGCCCAACTTCCTTCGCGGGAGGAGTTACTGAGCAAGTTGCTCTATGTGCTGAAGGCGCCGGTGCAGCAACTGGCCACGGTGCTCCAGGCCACCGGCCGGGACCTCGCGGTGGTGCTCAGCGAGGTGGCGAAAAAGAAGGAGAACAGCTCCGCTCCTTGAGCAGCGGTCCAGGGAGAGAACCTGAAGGATGGATGGAGGATTTAACCACTTAACGGATCGGGAGGAAATAAAGATGGCAACAGAGCTCAATCGAGAAAATATTCTGAGCTGGATCGAGCAGGCGTCGCTGCTGGAGATTTCCCAGCTGGTCAAAGACATCGAAACGAAATTCGGGGTGTCTGCCGCAGCCGCAGCCCCGGTGATGGTTGCAGGGGCGGCGCCGGCCGGAGGAGCAGCCGCAGCGGTCGAAGAGAAAACGGAATTTGATGTCGTGCTCACCACCGTGGGCAGCAACAAGATCAATGTCATTAAAGCGGTTCGTGAAGTCACCAGCCTGGGTTTGAAAGAGGCGAAGGATCTCGTCGATGGTGCTCCCAAAACAGTGAAAGAAGGGGTGTCCAAAGATGAAGCTGAAGCCATCAAGAAAAAGTTTACCGAGGCGGGTGCCACGGTCGAAGTCAAGTAAGGGTCGAGCTGACTCGTTCAACTCAATCGAATTCATGGATCAAGAAGCGCAAGGGAACAAGTTTCCTGAAGGGGGACAGGTGTCCCCGGGGTCCGGCGTATTCCAGGGTTTTTTTGGAGGCGCGGGCCCGAGGTGTTTTTCGGCGTTATCAAAGGAGTTTTAGCGAATGAATAATCAACCTGTCCTGACCCCACGAGAGCGTATCGATTTCTCAAAAATCAAAACGTTGATCCAAATCCCGAACCTCATCGAGGTCCAAAAGAAATCCTACGAGCGGTTTCTTCAGATGAATCTGTTGCCCTCAGAACGAGAGGACAATGGCCTCCAGGCGGTGTTCAATTCGGTGTTTCCGATCAGCGACTTTCGTGGTCAGTCGCAGCTCGAATTTGTGGAGTATACGATCGGCAACTGGGAATGCAAGTGCGGCGAACTGAAAGGGCTGGATCACTTGCGGTCCAAGTGCCAGAACTGCAACAGTATCATCATAACGGACCCCTACCTCGGGGCGACCATTCTGTGCAAGGCGTGCGGAGCCTCCAACCGGAACATCGTGACGTTTTGCGACAAGTGCGGAGATCCGGTCAATCTCCAGCTCAAGTACGATGTGAACGAGTGCCAGGAGCGCGGCATGACTTACGCCGTGCCGCTGAAGGTGACAATCCGGCTGGTGATTTATGAGAAGGATGCGGAGACCGGTGAAAAGCAGGTCCTCGACGTCAAGGAACAGGAGGTGTATTTCGGCGAAGTCCCGCTCATGACTGAGAATGGGACTTTCATCATCAACGGAACGGAGCGCGTCATCGTCAGCCAGTTGCATCGATCGCCCGGGGTGTTTTTCGAGGCGGCCAATCAGCGCACCTTCTTCCTGGGCAAGATCATCCCGTATCGCGGATCATGGGTCGAATTTGAGTACGATACCAAGAACATCCTGTACGTCCGCATTGACCGGAAGCGGAAGTTCGCGGCCAGTGTTTTCTTACGCGCCCTGGGCTTGAAGAATGATGAGGAGATCTTAAAGACCTTTTACACCGTCGAGACCGTCCGCTTCCAGGACAACAAGCTGTACTGGCAGGTCTCCCCTTCGTTGATCGGGTTCAAGGTGTCCCACCACATCAACCATCCCAAGACCAAGGACGAAATCTGCCACGCCGGACGGAAGATCACCAGCGCCATCTACAAAGACATTGAGAAGGCCAAGATCACCGAATTGGAAGTGAGTCCCAATGACTTGACGGGGGCCTTTTCGGTCGCTGACCTCGTCGACAAGAACACCGGCGAGGTCTTGATGGAGGCCAACGCAGAATTAAGCCCCAATCTCATTGGAAAAATCATGGATGCCGGGATTGATTCCATCGGGGTCTTCTTCCCGGAGCGGGATGATGTGGGGCTGGTGATTACCCAGACGCTGAAAAAGGACACAGTGAAAACTCCGCAAGAGGCCTTGATTGAGATCTACCGCAAGCTCCGCCCGGGCGATCCGCCCACCCTGGAAACGGCCACGGCGCTTTTCCAGGGGATGTTCTTTGATGCCCGCAAGTATGACTTCTCGCGCGTGGGCAGGATGAAATTCAACATCAAGCTCTACGAGAGGGCGGAAGCAAGAACGATCCTGGAGGGAAGCGTTGAGGAGGGCAGTACAACGATTAATGTTCGCGATTCCGCAGCGGCTCTTAACCTGACGGCCCCCTTTACCATCCAGATCGATAGTGAGTACATTCGAGTCAGTTCGACCGAAAAAGAGGCCACCTGGTCTGTTTCGCGAGGATGGTACGGCAGTAAACCAGAGAAGCATGCGGGAGGTGCCCTTGTTGTTCAACCGCGAATTCTGGATCCGGACGATTTCTATGCGACCATCCGGTATCTGTTGAAGTTGCGCAAGAACATCGGGGCGGTGGATGATATCGATCACCTCGGGAACCGCCGCGTCCGCGCGGTCGGGGAACTCCTGGAGAACCAGTTCCGCATCGGCCTGGTGCGCATGGAGCGCGCCATTAAGGAGAAGATGTCGGTATTCCAGGACATGTCCTCGGTCATGCCCCACGACTTGATCAATGCCAAGCCGGTGATGGCGGCAATCAAGGAATTCTTTGGGTCGTCGCAGTTGTCGCAATTCATGGACCAGACGAATCCCCTCTCGGAAATCACGCACAAGCGCCGGCTCTCGGCGCTCGGCCCGGGCGGCCTTTCCCGCGAAAGAGCCGGGTTCGAAGTGCGCGACGTGCATCCCACGCACTATGGGCGCATCTGTCCGATCGAGACGCCGGAAGGCCCCAACATCGGGTTGATTTCCTCGCTCTCCTGTTATGCCCGCATCAACGAATACGGTTTCATTGAGAGCCCCTACCGCAAGGTCAAAGAGGGACGGGTGGTGGATTACGTGACCATGACGAACCAGGGAGACAGCGGCTATCACATCGGCGACCAGGTGGAAAGGAAGGTGGCCGAGGACGACAATGAGGGGTTGAAGGGCAAGCGCCGGAAGCCGATGGAGTATGAGCCGTTCTCCTTCTACCAGTCGGCGTGGGAGGAGGACAAGTACACGATCGCCCAGGCCAACGTGCCGCTGGACGAGAACGGGCGGCTGATTCCTGAACTCGTGAATGCGCGCCATGCCGGAAATTTCGTTTTGGTGCCGCGCGACGAGGTGGACTTTATTGACGTCTCTCCCAAACAGCTGGTCTCGGTGGCGGCGTCGCTCGTCCCGTTCCTGGAAAATGATGACGCCAACCGCGCCCTCATGGGTTCCAACATGCAACGGCAGTCCGTTCCCCTGTTGCGGGCGGAGGCGCCGCTGGTGGGGACCGGCATGGAGAGAATTACGGCCCGCGACTCCGGCGCGACGGTGGTTTGCCGCCGTTCCGGCATCGTGGACAGCGTGGACAGCGAGCGCATCATCGTGCGGGTCGAGGGAAGTGACAGCGGTCAGCTGTCGCGCGAAGTCGGAGCGGACATCTACACCCTGATCAAGTTTAAACGCTCCAATCAGAACACCTGCATTAACCAGAAACCGATTGTGCGCGCTGGCGCGCGGGTCGCGAAAGGACAGGTGTTGGCGGACGGTCCGTGCACCGACCTGGGCGAATTGGCCCTCGGCCGGAATATTCTCGTGGCCTTCATGCCCTGGCGCGGATACAACTTTGAGGACGCCATCCTGGTCAGCGAAAAGCTGGTTCGCGACGATTATTACACCTCCATCCATATCGAGGAATTTGAAATCGAGGCGCGCGAAACCAAGCTGGGACCCGAAGAAATCACTCGCGATATCCCCAATGTCGGCGAGGGCACGCTCCGGGACCTCGATGAAAGCGGCATCATTCGCATCGGCGCCCAGGTCAAGCCCGGCTCGATCCTCGTGGGGAAAGTGACACCGAAAGGCGAAACACAGCTGACCCCGGAAGAAAAACTGCTGCGCGCCATTTTCGGCGAAAAGGCCGGGGATGTCCGGGACGCGTCCCTGTACACCCCGCCGGGCATCGAGGGGACCATCGTCGATGTCAAGATCTTCTCCCGCAAGGGCCAGGAGAAAGACCTGCGCGCCAAGCAGATCGAAAACACGCAGATCGAACGCCTGCAGATGAACCTGCAGGACGAGATTCGAATTCTTGACGACGAGCGGCTGAAGCGTCTTTGCCTCCTCCTGGAGGGGCAGGAATTATCTGCCGATCTGATTAATGAACGCACCCAGAAGAAGCTCCTGGCCAAGAAGACAGTCCTGACCCGCGAGCATCTGAACCGGAATTTTCTGAAGCCGGTCGACTTGAAGCGCTTGAAGGTGAAGGATCAAGCCGAGGATCTGGCGGAGCGGATCCAGGAAGTCGAGGACATGACCTCGCGGCAGATCGAAGTCCTGAAAAAAATCACCGATGAAAAGGTGGCGAAGCTGAAGAAGGGGGACGAACTTCCCCCCGGCGTCATCAAGATGGTGAAGGTTTATGTGGCGATGAAGCGGAAACTCTCCGTCGGGGACAAGATGGCCGGCCGGCACGGGAACAAGGGCGTCATCGCGCGGATCCTGCCGGAGGAGGACATGCCCTATCTTCCCGACGGAACTCCAGTGGAGATCGTGCTGAACCCGCTCGGGGTGCCCTCCCGCATGAACGTGGGGCAGATCCTCGAAACCCATCTGGGCTGGGCCGCCCACGCGCTGGGCCTGCATTTCGCCTCCCCCGTGTTCGATGGCGCCACAGAAAAGGAAATCAAATCGATGCTCCGGAAATCCGGGCTCCCCGAGCACGGGAAGACCACGCTCTTTGACGGGTTGACGGGCATCCCCTTTGAGCAGCCGGTGGCGGTGGGATATATCTATATGCTCAAGCTCTCCCACCTCGTCGACGACAAGATCCACGCCCGGTCCATCGGCCCGTACTCGCTCATCACACAGCAGCCGCTGGGCGGAAAGGCCCAGTTCGGCGGACAACGGTTCGGGGAAATGGAGGTGTGGGCGCTCGAAGCCTACGGGGCCGCTTATATCTTGCAGGAATTGCTGACGGCAAAGTCCGATGACGTCTACGGGCGCGCGAAGATTTACGAGGCGATCGTGAAAGGAGAAGCCGCCATCGAACCGGGAGTTCCCGAATCCTTCAATGTGCTGATCCGGGAATTGCAGTCGCTGGGTCTCGATGTGGAGTTGATCAAGAAGAAAGTGGCCGAACCGGTCAGCGTTTGAAGACAGGCGGGATGAACTGCCGGGGGACCGCCCGCCCCACCCAATTTTCCCCCGGGAGGTAACACGCTGGTTGTGGACTTTTCAGTGATTTCGAATTGGCCTCGAACGGGGCCAGGAGGAAGTGACCTTGTTTAGAAGTAACCCGCATGATCGAATGAATCCGATTGCCGATTTTGATGCCATCCGAATCTCCATCGCTTCACCCGAGAAGATCCGCTCGTGGTCGCACGGGGAAGTCACCAAACCGGAGACGATTAACTACCGCACCTTCAAGCCCGAGCGGGACGGCCTGTTTTGTGCCCGCATCTTCGGACCGGTCACAGACTGGGAATGCTTGTGCGGCAAGTACAAGCGCATGAAGCACCGCGGGGTCATCTGCGACAAGTGCGGCGTGGAAGTTACCCTCAGCAAAGTGCGGCGCGAGCGCCTCGGCCATATAGAACTGGCCTCCCCGTGCTCGCACGTCTGGTTCTTCAAAGGAGTGCCCTCCCGCATCGGCCATCTCCTCGACATCTCGCTGCGAGAGTTGGAACGCGTACTCTATTTTGAGTCGTACATCGTGATCGATCCGGGCGAGGCCCCGGCGAAGGAGAAGGAACTCCTCACCGAGGAAAAATACCGCCAGTTGCAGTCGGATTACCCGGGCGGATTCACGGCATTGATCGGAGCTGAGGCGATCAAGGAATTGCTGAAACGCGTTGATGTGGATGGGCTGGCGACGCAGCTTCGAAAGGGCATGAAGAAGGAAACCTCCCAGCAGAAGCGTCTCAAGTATGCCAAGCGGCTGAAGGTCGTGGAGGCTTTCAAGAAGTCCGGAAACAAACCGGAGTGGATGATCATGGATGTGATCCCCGTGATCCCGCCTGAGTTGCGGCCCCTGGTCCCGCTGGATGGGGGACGGTTTGCCACATCCGATTTGAACGATCTTTATCGTCGCGTCATCAACCGGAACAACCGCTTGAAGAAGCTGATGGAATTGCGTGCCCCCGACGTCATCGTGCGCAATGAGAAACGCATGCTCCAGGAGGCGGTGGACGCGCTCTTCGATAACGGGCGCCGCGGGCGCGTGCTGCGGGGCGCGAACAACCGTCCCCTGAAGTCCCTGAGTGACACCTTGAAAGGCAAACAGGGCCGGTTCCGCCAGAACCTGCTGGGCAAGCGCGTGGACTATTCCGGTCGGTCGGTGATTGTGGTGGGTCCGGAGTTGAAGCTGCACCAGTGCGGGTTGCCCAAGAAAATGGCCCTCGAGCTGTTCAAGCCGTTCATCTATAACCGCCTGGAACAAGCCGGCCATTGCACAACCATCAAGACCGCCAAGGAAATGGTGGAGCGCCAGGACCCGATCGTCTGGGACATTCTTGAAGAAGTCATCCGCGATCATCCCGTCCTGTTGAACCGGGCTCCCACCCTGCATCGGCTGGGCATCCAGGCGTTCGAGCCCATGCTGGTGGAAGGCAAGGCCATCAAGATTCACCCCCTGGTGTGTACCGCCTTTAACGCCGACTTTGACGGGGACCAGATGGCAGTCCACATCCCGCTCTCGCCGGAAGCCCAGATCGAGGCGAGCGTGTTGATGCTTTCCTCCAACAACATCCTGTCTCCGGCCAATGGACAACCGATTACGGTCCCGTCGCAGGACATCGTTTTGGGGATTTACTATCTGACCAAGTCAAAGCCGGGCACAAAGGGCGAAGGCCGGACGTTTTCCAACATCAACGAAGCGCTGCTGGCTCGCGAGGCCGGGGAAGTGGAAACCCTCACCCCCATCAAGCTGCGTTACAGCGGGGAAGTGATCGACCTGGTGACGGCCTACGACGACCAGGATGTCCTGCACACTGAACCGGTTCACCTCCAGAACCAGTATCTGAAAACCACCGTGGGCCGCGTCATCCTGAATGATCATTTGCCCCAGGATGAGAACGGCAAACCGCTCCTGCCGTTTGTCAACGGTCTGCTGAAGCGAAAAGGGCTGGGACAGCTGGTGAATTTCTGTCATCTCCGCCTGGGTCTCGAGCGGACCGTGGAGATGCTTGACGAAGTCAAATCGCTGGGATTCCTTTATGCAACCCGCGCCGGGATTTCGATCGGAATCGACGATCTGGTCATTCCTTCGGAAAAGAGCAAGTTTGTGGGCGCCGCCGAAAAGGAGGTCATCGCCGTCCAGCGGCAATATCTGGATGGAGCGATCACCAATGGTGAACGTTACAACAAGGTCATCGGGATCTGGTCGGACGTGACCGAGAAGGTGGCCGATGAGATGTTCCGGCAGATGCAGGAAGCGGACAAGAAGGGCGATTATTTCAACCCCATTTACATCATGGCGGATTCCGGAGCGCGAGGATCGAAGCAGCAAATCCGCCAGCTCGCCGGGATGCGAGGCCTGATGGCCAAACCCTCCGGTGAAATCATCGAGACCCCCATCACCTCGAACTTCCGCGAGGGGTTGAACGTGCTGCAATACTTCATCTCGACGCACGGCGCCCGAAAGGGACTGGCGGATACGGCGTTGAAGACCGCCGACTCCGGGTACCTCACTCGCCGTCTGGTGGATGTGGCCCAGGATGTCATCATCAGTGAATACGATTGCGGCACGGTGGATGGCATTTACGTCGAGTCCATCATCGAGTCCGGCGAGATCATCGAGCCCTTGCGCGACCGCGTCGTGGGCCGCGTGTCTCTCGAAAAGATCAAGGATTACGAAGGCAACGTCATCGTCGACATCAACCAGGAAATCACTGAGGACCTGGCGGCGGCGATTCAGAGCGCCGGCATCGAGCGCGTCAAGATCCGCTCCGTGCTGACCTGCCAGTCGCGGCGGGGCGTCTGCGTGAAATGTTACGGTCGTAATCTCGCCTCCGGCAAAATGGTGGAACTGGGCGAAGCCGTGGGGGTGGTGGCGGCTCAGTCCATTGGAGAGCCGGGAACACAGCTCACCATGCGGACTTTTCATATCGGAGGAACCGCCAGCCGCGTCACGGAACAGTCCACCCAGGAAGCGAAGTCCCATGGGTTTATCCGGTACGTGGCTCTGCAGACGGTACGCAACAAGGAAGGGATCCTGGTCTCGATGAATCGCAATGGCTCGATCATCATCCAGGACGAGAAGGGGCGTGAAAAGGAGCGTTATGCCGTGGTCTATGGCGCTCGCGTCCGCGTCGAGGACGAACAGGAAGTGCAGCTGGGACAGACGCTCCTGGAATGGGACCCGTACACCTACTCCATCCTGACCGAATTCGGCGGCATCGTCCAATACAAGGACCTCGTCGAAGGAATCACCATGCAGGAGGAAGTGGACGAGGTGACCGGATACACCCATACCGTGGTCAAGGACTCGCCGGACGAGAAACGTCAACCGCAGTTGGTGATTCGCGATGACAAGCACAAGGTGAAGAAGACCTACTTCATGCCGTCCCGTGCCCACTTGATGGTCACCGACGGGGATGAGGTTCACCAGGGAGACGTGCTGGTGAAGATCCCTCGGGAGACCACCAAGACCAAGGACATCACGGGAGGTCTGCCGCGTGTCGTGGAGCTGTTTGAGGCCCGGCGCCCCCATGAGACCGCGGTCATCGCAGAAATTGATGGCTCTGTCAAGTACGGCGAGATCACCAAGGGCCAACGCAAAATTGTGATCGAAAGCGAGGGCCCCGGCCAGAAGATGGTCAAGGAATACCTCCTCCCCCGCGGGGTCCACGTCAGCGTCCAGGAAGGGGAAACAGTCCGCGCCGGCGAACCCCTGATGGATGGTCCCCGCAATCCTCACGATATTCTCGCCGTCCTCGGCGAGAAGGAGTTGCAGGCCTACCTCGTCAATGAAATCCAGGAGGTATACCGGCTGCAGGGCGTCAATATCAACGACAAACACATCGAAGTGATTGTCCGGCAGATGATGCGCTGGGTGAAGATCGAAGAGGTGGGCGACACCGATTTTCTGGTGGAGGAGCAGGTGGACCGGTTCCGCTTCCAGGAGGAGAACGCCCGCATCCTTGCCAAGGGCGGGAAACCCGCAGTGGGACGGCCGTTGCTGCTGGGCATTACCAAGGCGTCCTTGTCTACGGATTCGTTTATCTCGGCCGCGTCCTTCCAGGAAACAACGCGAGTCCTGACGGAGGCCTCCATCAGCGGGCGGGTCGACTACCTGCGCGGCTTGAAGGAAAATGTGATTATGGGGCGATTGATTCCGGCGGGAACCGGCATGGAGTATTATCGCAACATCAAGCTGCTCACAGAGGAGCCCGAGAAGGCCGAGACCAAGCCTGAGGAAGAAGTCTTGACGGCCGGAGGTCTTGAATTCCTCACCGATCAAACTGACCTGGGCCCGGTCCACTGAGCGACCGACCCGCTGAATCCTTTATATCTCATCACCCTCTGGGGCTGGGTCTTCGGACTCAGCCCCTTTTTTTCGTGCGCCCGGCAGGGCGCACTCACTGGAAGGTGCAAGTCCTTTACGAGCCTGACAGGAGGAATCGTTAGCCGGACGGCAAGGGTGTCCACCGTGAGGTGGAATCTGAAGGAAGCCGCAGGCAAAACGCTGG
>JAIQFY010000083.1 GCA_020072965.1 Terriglobia bacterium
CTGATGGATCAACTGACCTTCGAAGCCGGAGCGTTTTACCTGCTCGATCGGGGCTATCTCGACTTTGCTCGATTGTACCGGATTCATCAATCGCTGGCCTTCTTCGTGACTCGCGCCAAGAGCAACTTTCAGTTCCGGCAGCTCTGCTCTCACCGCGTCGACAAGTCCAGGGGCTTGCCGTGCGATCAGACCATTGGGCTCACCGGACCCCACGTCCGAAAACATTGAATGAAAGGGGTCGTATCTTTGCAATCTACAATTGGGATTGGGCGTGGCGGAAGATGTCGGCTAAGTGTGGGTCTTTCTCCATCTTTGCTTCGAACCGACGGACGGCGGCAGAAACGGTCACATAGTCCAACCCGCCCGCGAGAACGCCCAACTCCTTGAGCTTTAGCCCGACACATCGGAATGCCAGGGTCAACACCCGGTCGCGGCCCCAGTCTTAGAAGAATTTGTATGTTTGGGGTCGGACCAAGCCAACTCATTGCAATGGTTGCTGATCATCGAAAAAAAGGGTAATATTTAGGCCTTAGAACCTGTTTTTTGCCCCCGAAATCACCCCCCCTTGGCAACTTGGATCGGCGGGGAAACCGGCCATGGCAAGAGCCCATCGGCATTATCTGCCGGGACAAATCTGGAATTTGACTCACCGCTGTCACGAGCTTCGGTTCTTGCTCCGGTTCCTCGGAGACTGACAAGCCTGGATCGGCTGACTTCTGGAAGCCCAGAAGCGATTTGGCTTGCGCGTGCTGGATGATTACATGGCCACTCCAGCCCCGTCCATGTGTGAGTGGATGACCTTGAAGGAGGCGATGGCATCCCGTCCATCATCTTATTTCACTAAGGAGACCTGAAATGAAGAGACTGCTGGTTTGCGCGTTTTTGCTGCTGGTCGCTACGCCGCTGTTCGCAGCCAAAGCTTGTGAAGAGCTGAAGTCGGAGATCGATGCCAAGCTCCAGGCCAAAGGGGTAAAAAACTATACCCTGGAAATTGTCGCCAACGAAGATGTCAAGGACGGGAAAGTGGTTGGAAGTTGTGATGGCGGGACCAAGAAGATTGTCTATACCCGAAAGTAGTTGGTCATCCCGCCTCAGATGAGTCGCACACTCCGATGGATCGGAGTATGGCCCACCTCCCGGCAGTGGAATGCCATTCCCTCAGATGACTCGCACACATCGCACAAAACACGATGTGTGCGCCACCCGGCCACCCGGCGGAAGCTGGGGGAAAGTTCAAGTACAGCCCACAAACACAGGCTCCAAAAACAAACTACACCCCCCCATCCCGCTTCGCGGGATGGGGGGGAGATAATGAAAATGGGATCGCTGCCGTAGGTTGTACCTGAACTTTCCCCCGGCTTCCGCCGGAGGGATTATGGGCCGCTCATTACTCCGGTCTTAGGTTAACGCTTATGGGGCGTTGCCCTGGGCTCATGAATGAATCCCTTTCAGGGATTTCTCTAGTTTAGATTGCCAGGTCCTTAACTTACTCCCATTCGGGACAGTCTCGAATGGGAGTAAGCTCAAAGGATCATTCTTTGAGGGGACCGTGCGCAATCGACTCCACTTCAGAGGACTTGCCTTACGAAGACCCGCCGAGGTGGCCTTCCAACAAGTTCCGTCGTCGCCTTTCCACTCTTGGTGCCTTACTTCAGATTGCCAGCAAAGAACTGAAGGGCCAGGGTCGCCGTTTTCGCGTGAATTGCATTGCGGTCGACGCCAGGTGCATCCTGACACAGCATCGGCAGTGAGTTCTTCCCCCGGTCGGTACAAGTATCGAGAAAGACGTAATGACCTACCTTCCCCGGAAAGACCGTGAGTTTCGCCTTGGAGATGTTGGCTGCAAAATATTGGGCGCTGGAGGCAATGGGCACATTAGTATCGTTCGCACCTGCCACGATCTCGACCGGAATTGCGATCCGGGCCAAGCTTGCCGGCCGGAAGGCAGGTCCAAGCGCCGGCGCGATGGCGAAGACGGCGCGAACGCGCGGATCACGGAAGGAATCGCTCGCATGGCGTAGCGCTGTTTGAAAGTCCGGGTCCGTCTTTGAGAGCCGATCGAAATCCTCAAACAGTTGAGGGAATTCAGGCGGACTCTTGCAGATGTCGTCGGCACGCGGCGACTTGCAGAATTCAGTGAAGGCCGCACGTTCCGTGATTCCCCCGGCGATTTCAATCATTGTATAGCCACCCAGCGAAAAACCGGCAGCGCCAATTCGGCCGGGATCGATCCGGCTGCCGAAGGTGGAATCCGCGAGCAGGCTGTCAATGAGCGTGCTCAGGTCTCTTGCCCGCTCCCACCAGGTGGAGAATCCCTGCGCGGTGTAAGCCTCCACGGCGTTGTTTCCGGGATGGTTGACGGCCGCCGCAATATACCCGTGGGCCGCCAAAAAGCTGCCGAGCCAGACCATCTGGAGGGCTGAGCCTCCTGTTCCATGAGAGAGCACGATGAGCGGGAATTTTGCGGGGGATGAGGCCAGGGTGGCTTTCGTCGCCGCCCGGCCCAGCTCAAAAAGCTGCCTGTCAGCTGGGCCCATCAATTGAGGTTGTTCGTCTGAATCCGGCGCCGCAGGATACCAGATGCTCGCCATGAGCGCGTGCGTCTTCGCATCGCGCCAGTTGTAGGGCTTGTCGACTGAAATAGAGCGGTATTCCACACCCACCTTGAAAAGGGGGGCCTCTTTGCCCTGCCCCGGCATGGATCCGCAGAAAATAAACAAGAGCGCTGACACAAAAAGAACTCGAACACCGGAACCGTTCCTCATGGTTTGTCCCTCAAGCTGGCGCTATTTTCCTCCATGGTACCCCAAGACACTTGACCGCGTCATCTTCATCAAGCCCACATCCTGGTCGGCTCATCAGGTGGTAAATCCCCGGATCTATCGGCGGTGTGCGATGGAAAAGTAGGCGGCTAATATTTCTTAGAGGAGGA
This sequence comes from Terriglobia bacterium, assembly GCA_020072965.1. Classification (GTDB taxonomy): domain Bacteria; phylum Acidobacteriota; class Terriglobia; order JAIQFV01; family JAIQFV01; genus JAIQFV01. The sequence continues at coordinate 2,933 of JAIQFY010000083.1, forward strand.
GTCCGCCACCCGAAAACCTCATAGCGCCGCAGTACGACCATCAACGCATCATGACGCCATGCCGCCTTCGGTGTCCCCTCCAAGTATCCTCCGTAATCCTGAATTTCGAAATTTGAAGAGGAGCCTTTCGGCAGACGGAGTACCCATGCGCCCTCCCGCGTGGATTTCGGACTTCGGGTTTATCCCTCCCAGCTCGGGGACTCTACCCCCGTTGGTTGGAATTTAGATTCTGGAATTTGACTCTCCCAGGATTGTAGGTGACTCACCCCAGATACTACTGGATTTTGGGTGCTTTGGATCAAGACGTGATGGAGATCACAATCCTTGTCTCCGAAATCATGAAATAGTATTGCCCAAGTCGGGGGGCTACGCCGATTCGTGAGGTGGGCAACCAGCCATGGCATCGAGCCGGCAAAGAGCGGATTGATCATTTACATGCGGCCGGACACGCCCGCCTTCTTCTTTCAGCTCCATTCACGCCTGCCTCCTCTCATGATCTTGATGATGTGCCCGGTTCTGTTCTGGGAGTTCGGTAGGAAGAAAGATCGCATCCACGAATTGAGGGGGCGTCGCTGTCCATTAAGGATTGAACCAGGATCCACAAGCAAGAGCAAACTTATAGACTTCAGAAAGAGGTAGCCTTGGAGAATTTTGACTGCGGTTCTGAGGGCTGTATACTTCGCGCGAAGACTGACTCTGAGGTTGAGCCCCTATTGTTTTTTTTGAGGGCCTTAAGGGGGGTTACTTTCAGAGCCTCAACTTCACATCTTCAACTCAACTTCGAGGAGCCGCCCCAGAGTATCGGGGGGGGCCGCCCCGCGCAGATCTCCGGCCAAGTTTACCTTATCGATTGATTGGAGCTTAGACGCCTGGATGGCAGGTGTACTGAACTGCCACATTCCCGGCTGTAAGGACGGATCAAAAAAGCTGGATACCTCGGACACGTCCTCACTTTCCATCCATGGCTGCCCTCGTGGCAGAAAGGAAGAAGCAACATGTCGAGAATAGCTGTGTTGAGCTTGCCCTCAGGCAATCATGACGTCGAAGGTCACTTGAACCTTCGAAGCCGTGTCGCCGTCGAACCTAAGGATGCGTGCAGAGGTTTAAAGGTGGTCTTCTTGAATGGGTGGAGTTCCATTGCCCTCTTTTTGGTGCTCCTCCTTTCCTGTGCGCCCCATTGCTTTGGCGACACCTCGATCATCACCACCTATGTCGGTCCTCCTATGCCGACCGATGGCGTCCAAGCCACTGCCCAGGGCTTCTCTCGCGTCGCCTATGTCATTCCCGATGGCGTTGGGGGATTTTTCTTCTCCGACCAATCGCAAAACAAAATATATCATGTGGCTGCAGATGGCACTCTCCGATTGATCGCAGGGAGCACATTTGGATTCAGCGGAGACGGCGGTCCGGCCACTTTGGCGCAACTGGCAAATCCGTATGGCGTGGCCGTGGATGCCGGGGGGAATCTCTACATCGCCGATAGCGGTAATAATCGCGTCCGCAGAGTGACCCCTGCGGGTGTGATCAGCACCGTCGCCGGCGACGGCACACGCGGTTTCGGCGGAGACGGCGGCCCGGCCACTTCGGCGCGACTGGGAAGTCCAATCGGCGTGGCCGTAGATGCCGCGGGGAATCTCTATATTGGAGACACTATAAACTCTCGTGTCCGGAAGGTGAACCCTGCGGGTGTGATCAGCACTGTTGCGGGCTTCGGCGCAAATGGCTTCACGGGAGACGGGGGTCCTGCCACTTCGGCGTTTCTGGCGAGTCCCATGGGAGTGGCAGTTGATTCCGATGGGAATCTCTATATCGCAGATGCAGGTAACCATCGCGTCCGAAAAGTAACGACTGCCGGAGTGATCAGCACCGTTGCGGGCACCGGTTGGTATGGTTTCAGTGGAGACGGGGGTCCGGCGACTTCGGCGCAACTATACTATCCATACGGCGTGGCCGCAGATGCCGCGGGGAATCTCTATATCGCAGACACTTCCAACTCTCGCATCCGCAAAGTGACGCCCGCGGGTGTGATCAGCACCGTCGCGGGCGACAACAGGTATGGTTTCGTCGGAGACGGCCCCGTTGCGACCTTAAGATGCCTAGCCGGTCCATACGGCGTGGCCGTGGATGCGGGGGGGAATCTCTACATCGCAGACACTTCCAATTCTCGAGTCCGCAAAGTGACGCCTGCGGGTGCGATCAGCACTGCCGCAGGCATCGGCACCTTCGGGTTCGCCGGGGACGGCGGTCCGGCCGCCTCCGCACAACTGAACTATCCACAAGGCCTGGCCCTGGATGTCGGGGGGAATCTCTATATTGGAGACACTTTAAACTCTCGCGTCCGCAAAGTGACCCCTGCAGGTGTCATCAGCACAGCCGCGGGCATCGGCACCTTCGGTTTCTCCGGGGACGGCGGTCCGGCCACTTCGGCGAAACTAGGCTCTCCCTACAGCTTGGCCGTCGATGCCGGGGGAAATCTCTACATCGCAGACTCAGGTAACTACCGCATTCGCAAAGTGACGCCCACCGGGGTGATCAGCACGGTCGCGGGCAACGGGACACGGGGTTTCAGCGGGGACGGTGGTCCGGCCACCTCTGCCCAACTTGGTGTTGCAAACGGCGTGGCCGTGGATGCCGGTGGAAATCTTTACATCGCTGACTTAGAGAACTATCGTGTTCGCAAGGTAACGCCTGCCGGGGTGATCAGCACGGTCGCGGGCAACGGGACACGGGGTTTCAGTGGGGACGGTGGTCCGGCCACCTCAGCACAGCTAGACCTTTCATACGGTCTGGCCGTGGACGCCGGGGGAAATCTTTACATCGCAGACTCAGGCAACTATCGCATTCGCAAAGTAACGCCTGCCGGGGTGATCAGCAGCTTCGCGGGCAAAGGATCACAGGGTTTTAGCGGGGACGGAGGCCCCGCAACCTCGGCGCAACTGTACTCTCCAGGCGGCCTGGCCGTCGATGCCGGGGGGAATCTCTTCATTGCAGAGGTCAACAATGATCGCATTCGCGAAGTAACTGTTGCCGGGGTGATCATCACCGTCGCGGGGAACGGGACTCGGGGGTTTAGCGGGGACGGCGGTCCGGCCACCTTAGCCCAACTGGACACCCCATACTGCCTGGCCATCGATGCCAAGGGAAAGCTGTACATTTCAGATGAATACAATGCCCGCATTCGGAAGGTCAGTCCGGGCCCGAAAGCCTCAATCCATCTTGCTGTGGGTTCCGGAGGGGACGCCACCGTGGCCACAACCGGAAGCACGGGTTCACTCCAAGCGGGATATGCCGTTGTCGATTTAGATTCAGGAAATCCGTCGTACGGCACGGCTGTATTCAGCATGACCCAGGACGGAGTGGTGGTGACGGAGGTCGGGGTCCCTGCCTCTCCGCCCACTCTGCACGGTCGCATCTTCATTGATTTTCGGACGGGGGTGGCGGCCAAGAGCAGTGAGAACGAGGTGGGTGCCATTACCATCGACACGGGCATGGCCCTGGTCAATCGTGGCAACGCGACAGCTCACCTCAGCTTTAGTCTCCGGGACGGCACAGGGTCTGCTGTGCTGGGCGGATCGGGATCCGGTACACTGGCCGCGGGGGCCCATACGGCGCTATTCATCGGTCAGCTTAACTCCCTGGCTGCCGGCTTCAACTTGCCCTCCAACTTCTCAACTACCACGAAATTTGGCTCTCTGGATATTTCCAGCGACCAGTCTTTGTCGATCCTCGCGTTGCGGCAAACGACCAATCAGAGGGGAGAGGCGTTGTTGACGAGTACCCCGATCGTGGATATGACCCAGCCGACGTCAACGAGCCCGTTGTATTTTCCGCAGTTCGCCGACGGGGGCGGTTACACAACGATGTTGACCCTGATGAACACCACCAATGCGGTGGAAACGGGGACCCTGGCGTTTTACCTGGACAACGGGACTCCGGTGGTGGTTCAACAAGTGGGTGGGAGCTCGGGGTCGACGTTTTCCTACAGTATTCCGGCGCGGGGGGTTTTTGTTTTTCAAACGGATGGTTCGCCCTCCAGCATCCATGCGGGTTCTGTGCAGGCGATTCCGGACGAGGGGATGGAGACACCCGCCGGGGCGGGGGTCTTCAGCTTGACACAAGGGGGGAATTTGGTGACGCAGTCGGGAATTCCATCGGCGATCCCAACCACCCATGCTCGCATCTACGTCGACACCTCCGGGGGCCACGACACCGGGTTGGCCATCGCCAATCCTTGGGCTTCCTCGATGAGCGTGGTGCTGAGCGCGCTCGAAAGCGATGGAGTGACACCGGCAGGGAGCAGCAACGGACCGATTGATCTTTCCGCCAATGGGCACATGGCGAAGTTTGCCGGGGAATTCATATCGGGACTTCCCATCGGCTTCACCGGGGTGCTGGACATCTCTTCGTCGCAACCGTTTGCGGCGCTGACGTTGCGGTTGTTGACCAATACACGGGGAGACACGCTGCTGACCACCTTTCCTATCGCTGATTTCAATCAAAGTCCGGTCACTCCGCTGGTCTTTCCGCAAATCGCGGACGGTGGCGGCTATCAAACCGAATTCATTTTGTTGAACACTAATGGAGGATCTTCCATCTTGACCCTGAATTTCTCTGGAGACAGCGGCGCTCCATTAGCGGTGGGAAAAACTGAACACGAGAGATGAAGACCACACGGCCGCAAAGGACTCTGACGCATACATTGTCTAGTGGGAGGACCAAGCGTGCGCAAAGAATCGATAGGACTGGAGGCTTAAATTCTAGAAGCTCGCTTCTTCATTGTTGACGGGCCCTTGTTAGAATCAACATGATCCATGGCCGCCACCAAAGGACGCACGGAACACGAAAGCGTTATGCGCCAGCGAAGGATTGTCCGAGAAGTGGCACGGCATCCCTTCACCGCTCGGCACGTTCACGTATCAGCCTCATTTCGCTCCTAGTGCAAATATGACTGGGGTCGTGTCTCTGCGGGCTGTTCGGGCAACGCCCCGCAAAGATACGACCCCAAGCTTTCTCACAAGGCAATTGATTCCAGGCCTCCCGGATGGGTTCACCGGAGTCCTCGATGTCTCATCTTTCAATCCGCTTTACAGATTTGCCGCCCTAACCCTGTGCTCGCTGGTCAACGCCCGGAGGGATTTTCTGCTGACGACTTTCCCCATCGCAGACTTCACCCGCCCGGCATCCTCCCCGCTGCTGCTTCCCCAGATAGCTGATGGGGGAGGCTATCAGACGCAATCCATTTTGATCAATCCCAATGGGGGCGTTCTGAATACAACCCTGAGTTTTTTTGGCGACGATGGGTCCGCACTGCCCGTTGGAAAATAACAGAATTGATCAGGAAATCGCTGCTGTAAATCGCAAAGACAGGGGCAGCCGTGATCCTCGGCCGCGGCTGGCGATATCCTGTGGAAAATCTGCTTATCCCAGCTATGAAGGCCGCTTGACTTTTTATCGCAGACAACACATCCGCAGGCCGGACTGCGGGCAATTCGGACTTCCAAGCATGCGATCTTGTTCTCTATTTCCCATTCTAGAGTCACCTCATACTCTCTGACCGGGTTCAAGTAAGAGGCGACTCTCCCGAATGGAATTCGGTTAGGCATCTTGGCAGTCGTGAGACTCCATAACCCGTCACGACTTCGGAAATCCCTCCCGTCGCCCGCACCTTGACTGAGCGCCATTCGTGCCTATCCGGGATACATTACCCAAGCCTCATTGAAGAATATTTCGGTCCCGTTTTCCCGTTTTCCCAAGGGCGACGGGTTGGCCATTGTCATCATAGAAGCTGAGTGTTGTACTCCCCCCGCTTGTGGTGCTCATCAGAATGAACTGGGTTTCATATCCGCCGCCATTCGCAATCTGCGGAAAGACCATTGGGGTTGTGGCTTGCTGACCAAAATCTGCGACCGGGAAAGTGGTCATGAGAAAGTCACCGCGGGAGTTGGACAATGAGCGCAGGGTGAGTGCGACAAACGGTGAGGTCGACGATATGTCCAGAACCCCCGTGAAGTTGTTCGGAAGCGAGGGAATTAATTCATTGGTAAACTTCGCCTCGTGGCCGTTTCCCAGGAGGTCCAGACTTCCGCTCCCAGCGGAGCTTGTCCCATCCACTTGAAATGCCTTCAATGTGACATGGAGCGGAAAGATCGTTGGCGCCGCAATGGCCAGGCCCGTGTTATGACCACTCGACCGGTCGATGTAAATTCTTGCATGGGCCGTTGGCGTGGCCGAGGGAATTCCAGTTTCTGCGACCAGGGTCCCCCCTGCGGAATAACCAAATATCCCGCCGCCTGCCGGCACGAATGATCCGGCATCGGGTGTCACTTGGACCGATCCGGCCCGGACTTCGGAGGACGATCCGTCCGTTTGAAGTGCATATACTCCGCCGGGCGGGATACTGTATGTGAAGACTGACGCTGGATCCTGTAAATCCCCAGGCCGACGGATCGCCAGGGGAGCCCCAGAGTTACCAAACATTCTCAGCGTCCCGGTTTCCACAACCTTGGACGTGTTCAAAAGAAATAAAGCGGTGGTAAAACCACCCCCATCTGCCAGCTGAGGGAAGAAGAGCGGAACCTCGTCCGGCACTTTGGCGAGATCCGCCACGGGGGTTGTGGTCAGAAGTGTTTCTCCACGCTGATTGTTTGTCAACCGAAGTGCCACGATGGACAGAGGCTGATCGCTGGAGACTTCCAGTGAACCAAACCTGATATCGGACGGAAAGTTTGCCGGAAGAATGAAGTCGGGTGCGAGCTGTTGGAGTTCATGAATGAACATCGCACGATGAGCATTGGTAGGCAACGATCCGGTCCCGGTGCTTAAAGTGCGCCCACTGGAATCGCGAAGTGCTAATGCGATGTTGGCCGCCCCCCCTCCCCGATTAACTACTGCTAAGCCAGTGTTCACGCTGATACTATCCGTACTCCGCGGGTTAGACTTTGCCGTTATGTTTGTTCGATAGTCAACAAAGATGCGGGCATGGGCCACGAGGGATGAAGACGGCACCCCTGCTTCCGTGACAACAATTCCGTTCTGAGTCAGGCTGAAAACCGCAGTCCCATAAAGTTCACTGATCGGGCTGGCCCGAGTACCACCTTCGATGCTTTTGCTTGGGTTTGGAATCCCAATCGCATAGCCAGTCTGGACCGCGCTTGCCGAGCCTCGCATGGAGAAGACCTTGACTCCCCCTGCAGGTATCACAAGATCGATTTGACTCAGCGCACCTTGCGTAACAGTGAAAATCTGTCCGGCAATGGTCAGCGTTCCATTTCGAGGGTTGGGGCTGGAATTGGCGTCGGCAAGATAATTTACGGTTCCATTTCCATTGCCGCTGATTCCTGAAGTGATGGAGATCCACCCCGAATTGCTCCTCGCAGTCCAAGCGCATCCAATCGGCGCCGTGACACTAATGCTCCCAGTAGACTGCTTTGGCCCAACGTTCTGGCTTGTCGGCGTGATTGTGTAAGTGCAGCTGGCCCCTTCTTGTGAAACCGTGAAAACCTCTCCTGCGATCGTCAGGACTCCGATTCGGGGGAAAGAGGTGGTTATATTTGCCGCGACGGCGTAATTCAGTGTCCCGTCACCCGTACCGCTGCTTGATGTCATGGTTATCCAGTCGACATTGCTGGCAGCTTGCCAGGAGCAGGAATCAGTTATCTGTACATCCACCTTCCCTGAGCCGCCCGCTGCGACAACGGACTGGCTTGCCGATGAGAGAGAGGCCGTGCAGTTGGGAAAGGCAAGAATCGCATAACTGCCGGTCGTAAAGAAAAGCAGAGGAGACGCGGGAAATGCCGTGCGTAGCCCCAATTCTGAACCGTAGCCTGCGTATTTTGCCACCACGGCCCCAGTGGGGCTGACTTTGGTCAAAATCCCGGGACTGTCATATTGAAGAGCTGTGCTCCCAATCCACACTTTATTCTGGGCATCGAGGGTAAATCCATCAACTGAAGTAGTGACTAACTTCTGTTTATAGGTTTGGGTGTAGGAGCCCGAAGAGTAACCGTAAGTCATCAGTTCCCCATTGCTATTCCCTGCCATAATGGAATATGTTCCGCCCACCTTTTGGAGACCCATGGTGGTAAACGGGCCCGTGAGGAGAGCTTGAAGTGTTTTGCTGGGACCATCGTAGATGTAAATATCGCCACTCTTGACCATGCCGATCATCTCGAGAGTGCCATCCCGATTTATGTCTGCCACTTCCAACGCACCGACGGGCCCTCGCATTGATACGGAGCGCCATTCTTCATTGCCTGTGGCATAGCTATACACGAGCAGGTATGCGCCACCCCCCGCTATGATTTCCATCTCGCCGTCTTTATCAATGTCAGCTGCATCTACATAGTAAAGAGCCGAAGGCGGGGGCGTGGAATTAGCCCATTTGAGAGAGAAGGTATTGGAGGAATCAAAGCTGATAATTCCAATAGATACGCCTGCCACCAGGATTTCCAATCTCCCATCTCTGTTTACATCGCGCAGTCTCAGATCGCGGCTTGCCCCAAAGCCAAAACCATCAATCGAAGAATCGGAGATAGCACGTAGTTTGTGACTGGTCGCATCAAACACCAAAATCCGAGCGTTGCTGTTCATCCCGTTTGAATATGAAGAAATGACCACCATCTCATCGCGACCATCCCCATCCAGGTCTCCGATCGCAGGGCCGATGAAGGGGCCATCGAGTTGAATATTTTGCCACTTGATCTGCTGGTTCTGCCAGTTGGCAACATAAAGGTGGTCCGGGCCACTGCTGGTGGCGCCAGCACCCCACAGGAGTTCGACATTGCCGTCACGATCCACGTCACCCACCGCCACGTTGGTGACTCCGTGCTCCGGATTGCGGATTGCCCCTTTCTGCTGCAACGTGACGGGGTCATAGGCGATGACACTTCCCCACTGCCCCTGGCCGACCAGTACCTCTGGTGATCCATCGCCGTCAATATCCGCCACGAGCAGCGCGCCGACATCCAGATCCATGGGAAGGGACCACTTGGGAAGCTGCCGATCCACGTCATATGCCCATACGTGATACCATTGCTCAGCCACGATCAGCTCTTTCATGCCGTCGCCATCGATATCTGCAGCCGCAAGCCTAAATCCAAAACCTGCTGGCCAGGTCCACTGGATCGAACGGGTGCCGCCGTCGATGACATGCCCGTCCGTGGTGGCGATCTCCAGAGCGCTGTCGGCATCCATCTGGCCGACAATAAGATCTGCGCCTCCGACACCGGCGAGATCCCACCGAAACGAACTATTACCGGAATAGACGTAAAGATGGTTTGTCGTGCAGATGACAAGTTCATTCGCCCCATCGCCATCGACATCAGCTACATCCAACCCGGTCAGGCCGTCCGCACTGGTTGTGAGCGTGCTCAACAACGCCTTGGTGGCTTGGTCATATAGATAGATGTGCCCGTCCTCAAGGGCGACAATGATCTCCTTGCCAGAGTCGCCTACCACGTCAGCGACTTTGATGCGACTAATATTGGAAGAGAAGAAGGGACTTACGTAGACCTCATCGTAGTCCTGGGTCGTTGAATTGTAGCGCAATGCAATCCAATAGGTGTTATAGCCCCCGGCGGAATAGATCTCAGGATAAACCCCGTTTTGTTCGACGATGATATTGCTCAGACCGATTCCGCTTCCAAGGGTGGCGTATCCCCAGGTTGCTTCAGCACTGGAAGAGGGCGCTCCCTGACTCACACCAGATCGAACTAATGCCGTATTCGCCCGAGCGTGTAATGCTTGGGCCTCAAGCTGTTCCTTGGAATAGTTGATCCGCTGACCCTTAGAGTTTAGGACCACAGCTCCAAACTTGTTGTGATAGATCCCCCGCTCCTCGGACGCGAGGGGCAGCGACTCGTCTTTGGCAAGCGCGGGCGACGAAAAAAGAAATAGGAGTGAAAGCCGCATGAGAGCCACTATAAATGCAGAACGACCTTTTCCAAGCAACATGGTATCGAAACCTCCTTGTTAGTCGTAAAAGGGAGCGACGCCGGGATAGATCCGTTGCAGGGGGCGAAAACCTGGGTGGTCCAATAGGCGGACACGGTTCCCAGAACGCGAGTTAGTGCGACCGTAACCCGCCGCGCCCCCCTTGTCAATGTTTTTGGTCGTTCTTGTCGAGACTCTTTGATAATGTCCTCGCTTGGACTCTTTAGAAATGTCCCCTAGAGTAGCGCCTCCGAGGAGGCGCCGCGATGGGGTATCTGCTGATGAGCGAGAAAGAGCGAAGGCGGTTAGTGGAGTTGAAGCAGGT
>JAIQFY010000084.1 GCA_020072965.1 Terriglobia bacterium
TCAATCGGGCGCCATTGGTCCCGAGCAGCTGGTCGATAGGAGTCAAAGAAGCCGCGTCGTATCCACCAATCGACGTCCGAAGCTCCGCCCCCAGAATGAGTGTTCCCATTAAAATCGTAATCAGGGTCAGGATCAGATTGGCATCCCCCGTTTTTTGCAGATGAAGGGGAGCAAAAAAGAAACGGCGGACGACAGCCACTGCGATAGCCACCAGGGTCAGAATTCCGAAGGTCTCCATAAGCAATCGGAGAACCGGCACTTCGTCCGGATATGGAAGAGGAAGAAAGGGAAGCAAACCTCGAACTAGGCTCAACGCGAATGCGCCCGCATAGAGCAGAAACGCCCAGAAAATGACAAGGTGAGCGAGTCCGATCAGCGGCTCCTCGAGGAGACGCTTCTGTCCCAGCACGTGAACAATTACATTTCGGATGCGTGTGGGAACGTGGTCAAATCTATAGTCCGGACGAGCTTGACGCAGGAGTCGAACCAGGCCGATCACCCGCCGGCTAAAGATTCCAAAGCAAACGATCGCCGCGATCCAGAACAGAACGTAGGCAGGAATGCCAAAAACCTTCATCGTTGCGGGATCCATGACTATCACCCCCTTACTTTTTGAGTCTTCAGTTCCTCCGTCAGCAGTGGCAGAATTTCCAGGACATCCTGGCACACACCGTAATGGGACACGTTAAAGATGGGTGCTTTGGGATCCGTATTGATCGAGATAATGAGCTGGGCGCCTTTCATTCCCTCGGTGTGTTCCGGGGCCCCGCTGATTCCCAGTGCAAGATAGAGCTTGGGTTTCACAATCATTCCGGACTTGCCGACTTGCCGGCTCAGTGGCAGCCATCCCTGATCAATCACGGGTCGAGAGGCGCATACGGCTCCTCCCAGGGCTGTTGCCAGCTCCTCCGCCAAGTGGAGATTGTCCTGGCTTTGAATGCCGCGTCCCACTGCCACCAAAACGTCCTGCTGCGTGATGTTCACGTCTCCGGCTTCCGGCTCGATAAATCGCTTAAAGGTAACCTTCGTCTCCTCTCTTCCCACCTCAATGGTCTCCACTGGCGGGACGCGGCCGCTCCTGCCTGGCTCGGGTGAGAAAGAGCCCGGATAAATGCTGACGATGCCGCGGTTTTCCGGCAGGCGGATGTCCGCAAATATTTTTCCCCCGAAGAGTTGACAGGTCAGTATGGCGGCATGATCTTTGATCTGCAAATCTTTACAGAAGTTGACGAAGGGCATTTCAGTCCGCCCGGAAAGAATAGGTCCGACTCCCAGGAAGATATTGGTTCCGGGGATAAGAATCAGCGTAGCCGGCTTCTTATTCAACAGATTCGTTATCGAAGCGGCAATCGCATCCGCGGTTGGCATTTCGAGGGAGGCGCCATCGAGAACAAACACGGAGTCGGCAGCGCCCAACTGCGAAAAGAGGGAAGCAGAGCCCTTTCCCAGCAGAACTGCATGAAGAGGGAGCTCCAAAACGGTGGCGATTTCTCTGCCGATCCCCAGCATTTCGAACGTGGTGTCGGTGAGTTTACCTCTCAACTGCTCGGCGATGACAAGAATTCCGGTTTTCATTTTTGATTACCTCCTAGGCGAGCGCTCGCTTGGACAATATCTCAACGAGTCGCCCGGCGATTTCACTGGGTGAGCCTTCGATCATCTCCGCCATCCCCGCGACCTCGGGTTTGTAGAGCTGCTCCACCGGCAATCGACCAAGAGAATCCGGCCGGGGGACCTCTCGAGGTTCGATCTTCATGGACTTCATCGCCGATCGAACCTTGGCAACAGGAACGTACCGGGGCGGCTTTTCCGCCGCCTGAATCCCGAGCACGGCTGGAATGGGCACTTCGAATTCACCCCGCAATCCGCCTGCAAATTCCTTAAGGACCACCGCCTTTTTTCTCTCAGGATCGAATTCGATTCCTGTGACCACTCCGATGAAAGGGAAGCCCAGTTTTTCGGCCAGGCAAGGGCTGAGTTCACCTTCCAGATCATCAATCGCCTGGGACCCGGTCAGAATCAAGGTATCGGCGGTCAGCAGTTGCGGATTGCTTCGAAGGAAGGAGGAAAGAATCTGAGCCGCGACAGGACCACCGAGACCTGAAAAATCGCCAGTAAACTTGATGGCGCGGTCAGCCCCTTTGGCCAGGGCCGTGAACAGCGCTTCCTCCAACTCGGGGGCTTCGAAGGCCAACACAGTGACTTTGCCGCCGTGTTTTTCCTTCAGTAACAAACTTTGTTCCAACGCGTGTTCGTCGGGCTCGCTCAGTCTCAGCCGCAGCCACTGGGTGTCCAGCGACTTTCCGTCTGGCCCTACCTCCAATTCCTCCACCACATCGGGGACCATCTTCAGACAGGTAATGATATTCATTGATGTTTACCTCCCGTTCATTCTTAGGTCGAACTCGTGGAAGTTGTGTGTTCTCGCGCTGAGGTGAACCAACTCTCTAGAACCTGTTTCGCCCGCTCAACAAAAAGGGGGAGGGCCTCCGTTGCGGCTGGAGTCAGTCCCTCACCCAGGCGGTAAGGATTTTCGACTTCAAGGGCGAGTACTTGAATCTTCGGAGCAATAGGAATGCCCAGACATCGGGCGACTTTGATCGCGTCCGCCAGGCTGGAGTAGTGAGGAGACGGAGCCACAGCGTTCTCGAAGTCCTGGTCGGCGAATTCCAGGATCGTGCCCGGAACATTACGGCCGGTGACCGCGGCATCCAGAATCAGGACATGGGCTCGATTCTCCAAGAACTCCAGCAAATCCACCCCGGAGCCAGCCAATTCAACGATCTCCAGATCACCGCATGCCTCCTTCCTGAGCTCTCTCGCCGCCAGGAGACCGATGGCATCATCGCCCAGGAGGTCATTGCCGAGGGCGACCACAAGATTTGAAGACTCCGTTGGGTTCATCGTGATATCTCCTTCAAGACCCGGCCGTCGCGGCCGTGAACTCTTGCAATCAAGGGCATTTGACCGGGAAGGGAATGGGTCGCGCAACCATGACACGGATCATAGGCCCGGAATGCCATTTCTATCTGGTTCAACAGGCCTTCGGAAACCTGTCCCGCATGAATCAGACCTTTGGCGCTCTTTTCGACGCTCATCGCCATACGAGCCGCATTGTTTTGAGTCGCCACGATGAGGTTGGCTTTTCGAATGATGCCATTCTCATCGGTTTCGTAATGATGCACGAGGGTCCCGCGGGGTGCTTCCACGATCCCAATGCCAACCGTCGGCGTCGATTTCGGAATAACCCGCAGATCCTTGCTGGTGATTTCAGGATCGTTGAGGAGTTCAATCATCCGTTCCGCTGCATAGACCATCTCCACGACTCGCGCCCAGTGATTGGCCAGGGTGTGGTGAACCGGCTTGTCTCCCAGCACGGCAAAAAACTCTTCACGAGCCGCCTGTGCCTGAGGCGTTGCCATCCCTTCGGAAGCGTTCAAGCGCGCGAGAGGCGCCACGCAATAAACACCGCTTTCCGGACCCTCGACAAACCCTTGCCATCCTTTCGACTTGAGATAGGAGAACTTCACGTAGCTCCAAGGCTCCACATGCTCGGCGATCTGGTCCAGGTATTCCCTGGGCGCAAACTTTACAAATTCCTTCCCCGTGGGGTCGATGACCCGGATCTTCCCATCATAGAAATTAATGCGGTTTTCCGCATCCACCATTCCCATGTAGTAGGTCTTGTGGGTGAAGGTGTCTGAGGTGATCAGCTTGACGTAGCCTTCATTCTTGAGAATGAGGTCTCTAAAAACCTGCACTGTGAAGAGCGCGAAATCCAATCCGTCTTTGGCCAACTCCTTGAACTTGGGAAGCTCCTCCACAGCAATGCCTTTCGCGACTCCGCCGGGCAATCCAAAGACCGGATGAATGACTTTTCCCCCCACGTAAGCGATAAGCTCACGGAGGCGACGGCGCATCGAAATGACTTTCTTTCCAACCTCCACCCCCACCTTCTGAATCACCCCGACCACATTCCTAAGCTCTTTGGGCGCATCGGGGCCGACGATGAAATCCGGCCCGCCGAGGATGTACACATGAAGTGCGTGATCTTCCAGCATGAACGTGTTGTAGATAAGTTCCCGGATTTTTTTGGCAGCCGGCGGCGGTTCAACCTTGTACAGATCATCAAGCGCCTTGGTCGCAGCCATGTGGTGGGCCGTCGGACAGACTCCGCAGATGCGGCTGGTGATCTGGGGCATGTCTTCGGCGGGGCGTCCCCTGCTGAAGACCTCAAAGCCTCTCAATTCTGGGACCTGGAAATAGGCCCGGTCAACCTCGCCACGGTCGTCCAGAAAGATGTCGATTTTGCCATGGCCTTCCAACCGCGTGATAGGGTCGATTGTAATCCGCCTTCGGCCTTCCTCATAGGTAGCGTTCGCTAGGGCTTGCGCTTCGTTCCATGCCTTCTGGATGGGCTCGTCCATGGTCATTTCACCTCCACCACGTCATCGCGGACTCCCAGTTTTCTGCGCAGCAGAGAAGCGGCAAGTCCGTAACGATAAAAGGTCCCGACGGGATCCGGGATTCCCGAGAGAATTCGATCGATCTCGTGTTCTGTATTTGCGTCGACCGAGGAGCAAACGGATGAAAGAATCTTGGCGCCCTGGTCCTTGACGCGTGAAGTTGGTCCAAAACAGCCGGTGCATGGCATGTTACCCCGTACACAGAGAGCTTCGCATCCCCCCCGGGTCGCCGGCCCCATGCAAACAATCCCTTGTGCGAGCAAACACTTTTCAGCATCGACGTCAGTCCAAAGAGGGCGTTTAAACTCGGTAATTTTCAGATCCGTCGGCTTGGAATCTTTTCGCGGACAGTCCTCGCAGAGGGCAATGTCCGGGGCAAGAACAGATCCTTTCGCCGGCAATTTTCCGGAGAGAAGCGTCAGGAGGGCCTCCTTCAGGAGTTTGGGAGTGGGCGGGCAGCCGGGAAGGTAGTAATCCACCTCCACAACCTGGTCTAACGAGCGCACCATCTTCCAGAATTCGGGGAGAGTGGTTGTCCGGCCGTTTTCCCTGTGTTCCAGCTGGGGTCTTATCCCTTGCGGGTTTTCAACCGTCGGCGCCTCCTCGTAAACATATTTCAGGATCTGCTCGCGATCGAATTGGTTGGCCAAACCAGGAATGCCTCCCAAGTGCGCGCAAGAGCCATAAGCCACCAGGATCTGGCTCTTGCGGCGCATCAGCTGGACCATTTCCTCCTGTTCTGAGGTTCGGAGGGCGCCATTGACCAAGCTCACCAGGATGGAACCATCGGGCATGGCCTCGACGTCTTTCTTTTTGAAGTCCAGGGCCACCGGCCAAAAGACGATATCCACGGCATCCAGTACCATGAGAATATCTTCGGCCAGATCAACGACTGACTCCTCGCAACCACCGCAAGACGCACACCAATAAAAAGCAATCTTGGGCTTATCCGACATGGGCGGCCACCTCCTCTCTCTCGACATTTTCGGCTTCGGCGGAAGTTTTGAGTTCCGAGTCCCACTCCCTGAATCGAGAGGGAAGCTCGAGAGGCCCAAGAGCCCGCACTCTTTCCACCATGTCATTCACCACGAGTTTGACCTTTTCTCCTTCGGACGCCGAAATCCATTCCAGGCGAAAGCGGGCCTGATCGATTCCCATCTCATGGAGTATTCGCTTGAAGAGTTGAAACCGGCGCAGGGCCTTGTAGTTTCCTTCCTGGTAATGACAATCTCCCGGATGGCATCCTCCCACCAGGACACCGTCGGCGCCTCTTGCAAAAGCATCGAGGACAAACTGAGGGTCAACGCGTCCGGAACACATCACGCGAATGATCCTTGCATTGGGGGCATGCTTCAATCTTGAAACACCGGCCAGATCTGCCGCCGTATAGGTGCACCAGTTACAGAAAAAGGCAACAATCCGCGGTTCCCATCGGTCTTGTGAACCCGTCTTTTCTTTGCGGTTTGGCTCTTGAGACATGTTCACCTCCAAAACGTAGAAGCTTCCCAATCCCGAAAAATGGGCACGCCATACATTCCAATGCCCCGCTGATCGACTTCAGCGTCGTTTTGCTGAATCGGGCCGGGGAGGCTGGCCGCAAGGCATTCGGAATGGCCTTTGCGCAGGACTGCGTTGAAAGAGGTTCTTCTCCCCTCGTTCGGGGAGAAAGAGTCTTTGTGGGAGTGAAGAGGGAATTCGGAAAAGCGTTGGTCGACCGGAGGGCGCTTCCGGGGCGTCTCTGCATTGTCAAGCAAAACGCCCCGTGGAGTATTCAGATGGCCTTCGTCAAGAATTTTGACACAGTCCTCCCCTGACATCCCGGCATCCGCGATCTTCATTCCACAGATGCCAGAACCCTGACTAAGCAGACCCGGGGAGTAAAAGTATGATTCCGTATGATCTGTCCACAGTCTATTTGGGCATCTCCTGCACTATGGTCAGCTTCAGAAAATGTGTGGCGCAAGAGATGCACGGGTCGTAGTTGCGTACCACTTGCTCACACTGCCATGTCAGCTTGTCCTTGGGTAGATGAATGTTCTTCGTCACAAACTGGCGCAAGTCCGCCTCAATGGTCTTTTGATTTTGAGAGGTGGGCGGAACGATCTTGGCATCCGAGATGAGGCCCGCCTCATCGATGTCGTAGCGATGATACAGAATTCCACGAGGGGCCTCGGTGCATCCAAATCCCGTAGCGGCGCGGGGTTCGAACTCCACGAAGGGGCGATCGGGCGCTTCGTAATCGTCGATAATCCTCAAAGCCTCGTCGCAGGCGTAAAGCGTCTCAATGGCCCGCACCACAATGCTTTGAAAAGGATTACGGCACACTGCCGGAAGGCCCGCGGCCCGGGCGGCATCCTGCGCCAGGGGTGAGAGCTGTTCGTAGTTGAGGTTGTATCGGGCCAGGGGTCCCACAAAATATGCTCCCCGCACCTTGAGCTGGGAGTGCAAGGCATTGGAGTGCTCGACGTGTTCCTCGATAAAGTGATGATCGTATTCACGGACGGCGATGTTCAGGCCCTTATTGGAGATCAATCTACCCTCATTGAACGGATACTCCTCGGGATGATGCAGAGCAACGAACTCGTAGTCCTGTTCAAATTCGGGGAATGGCAGGTCGGCCGTCCACTGCACCGTCTCAAGCGCCGCGTCGCGTGCCCATTTAAGTTTTTCAGCCAGGGGTGCTAATTCCTGCCTGGTCGGGACCTTATAGAATCCTCCCACCCGAACGCTGACGGGGTGGATCTCCCGTCCTCCCAGGAGGCTCACCAGTTCATTGCCGGTTTTCTTCAGTTTCAAGGCGCGCTCGACCACCGCGGCATGATCCTTTGCCATCTCAATGACGTCCTGGTAACCGAGGAAATCCGGCGCGTGTAACATGTAGATGTGGAGGGCATGGCTTTCAATCCACTCTCCGCAATAGAACAGCCGGCGCAGGGCCCGAAGCTGCCCCCCCACCTTGACGTCGAAGGCCGCCTCAATGGCGTGCACTGAGCTCATCTGGTAGGCGATTGGGCAGATCCCGCAGATTCGAGCCACGATGTCCGGAACTTCAGTGTGGTGTCGTCCCCGAAGAAAGGCTTCGAAGAACCGAGGGGGCTCAAAGATATTGAACCGCACCTCGGCCACGGTGCCACCCTGCAGCTTAATGAACAATCCGCCTTCGCCCTCGACTCGGGCCAGGAAATCCACTTCAAGTTTCTTGCCCCGGGTCTTCGCAACTTTCATACAATGTGCCTCATTAGTAGTTGACGGATTCGTCCGCTAGGACGGCAAGCCACGTGTTCTCCCTACAGGAAATCCCGGCATGTTGACCCTACTTTTCATGTGCCTCGCTCTCCCGGCGGAACGCTTCCGCATAGGCATTAAATCCCCGGTACGTCCGCATAATATCCCGGTCTTTCACCCCGTGGTCGCTCCACCACCGGCTCAAGGCATCAGTGTTGGGAGTTTCCTTCGGACCAAAGCAGCCGTAACAGCCACGGGAGAAAGATGGGCAGATAGCGCCGCATCCCGCCTGGGTGACCGGTCCCAGGCAAATCGCTCCCTGCGCTGCCATGATACAGACCGTACCTCTCCGCTTGCATTCTATGCAGACGCCGTAAGTCGGGGTGTTCGGCTTCCGGCCGTTGAGATGAGCGCTGAGGACCTCGACGAGTTGATGTTTGTTGATCGGGCAGCCACGCAGTTGGAAGTCGACGAACACGTGATCCGCAATGGGTGTCGATTTGTTGAGTGTTTGGATGTATTGCGGCGAGGCGTAAACGATGGGAACATAGCGCTGGACCTCGGTGAAGTTCCGAAGCGCCTGGATGCCCCCGGCTGTGGCGCACGCCCCGATGGTGACCAGGAACTTCGAGGCCCGGCGCACTTTATGGATTCGCTCGGCATCGTGAGGGGTGGTAATGGAGCCCTCGACCAGCGAGACATCATAGGGCCCGTTGATTACCGCACGAGAGGCTTCAGGGAAGTTGGCTATCTCAATGGCCCCGACCACGGCGAGCAACTCATCTTCACAGTCCAACAGGCTTAATTGACACCCGTCGCAGGACGCAAACTTCCAGACCGCGAGTTTCGGCTTGCGCTTTTGGGCCATGTCATATCTCCCATTTCGTTAGCAAATCCTTGATGCGGCCGTAGACAAAAACCGGCCCGTCCTTACAAACAAAGACGGGACCGAACTGACAGTGACCACAAAAACCAATGGCGCATTTCATGTTGCGCTCCATCGAAATATGGATGTTGTCGGTCTTGACCCCGCGTTTCAGAAGCTCCATGACCGTGAATCGCATCATGACTTCGGGTCCGCACACCATGGCGGTCGTACTGCGGGCGTTGAACGGGGCTTTTTGGATCAGCGTCGTGACCACCCCCACATTGCCTCGCCAGCCTCCCATGGCCCGGTCCACGGTCACATGGACTTCCAGGTCAAAATGCGCGCGCCAGCGTTCCAGCTCCCGGGGAAAGAGAATCTCTTCAGGAGTGCGGGCTCCATAGAGCAGCACCACCTTGTCGTATTGGTCGCGCCGCGAGAGCAACTCGTACATGGCGGGACGCAGCGGGGCCAGGCCTATCCCTCCCGCCACAATGACGACATCGCTCCCCGCTGCGACTTCCACCGGCCAGTGGCTGCCGAACGGTCCCCGCACCCCGAGGATGTCTCCTCGCTTAAGGCGTCGCATGGCCTTGGTGACTGTCCCTACCGCCCGCGTCGTGTGCACCAGCAT
Organism: Terriglobia bacterium; assembly: GCA_020072965.1. Lineage (GTDB taxonomy): Bacteria > Acidobacteriota > Terriglobia > JAIQFV01 > JAIQFV01 > JAIQFV01. Next base: position 9,191 of record JAIQFY010000084.1, read on the forward strand.
CTTGCTCCTGGTGGGATCCCCACTGATGGAAATGGGGACCTCGCCGACGCCGAACACATAGAGCATATTGAATTGTCCGGCCTGAAATGAGAACCCGTTGCCGCCCCGAGCAGGCTCCAACTCCAGGGTGAACGTGTCATGCGTTTCCTGCCGGACCCTCTGGACGCGGAATGGAGTGGGCACCATCGGGTCAGGATTGGTGGGGCTCATTATTTCGTGCCTTTCAAGAAGGGTTGCCATAAATATCCAGGACCTGCAGTCTCGTGGCCTCCAACCGCTGTTCCATGATCTGGGCAAATCGCTTCAAGAGTTCATACCCCAGATCATGGTCGTTTTCACACTTGACGCGCAGGCATTTGCCATCCAGAGCGATGGCGCGTGTTGGCTCCACAGCGCGGGCGTCAAAATGCCACTGGTAGGGAGGAAGCAGCCATGACCATCCCAGAATCTCGCCGGCGCTTACGGTTTGAACGGTGAGCGGCCCCCGGTGGGGGGTCCGGATTTCAACCGCTACCTTGCCTTCACGAATGATGTAGAACTGATTGGCATCCTCTTCCTCCCGAAAAAGGTACTTGCCAGCTTCGAAACGAACATTCGAAGCGCATCCGACCACCAGATCCAGATGTCGAGGGGAAAGATCGCTCAAAAACGGATGCTCTGCCAGGACAGGTCGAAGTGAATCTAACATTATTGCTCCTCCTTCGTTGGAAGGGCTGCACTGTCGGTGGATCCAGCTTGCCGGATGGCGAGAACTTCCTCTGTCAGATCAATGGCCACAGGACACCAGGTGATACAACGCCCACATCCGACACATCCGGAGCTTCCGAACTGATCGATCCAGGTGGCCAATTTGTGGGTGAGCCATTGTCGATAACGGGACTTGCGGGAAGCCCGGACACTTCCCCCATGGATGTACGAAAAATCTGCCGTGAAACAGGAATCCCACTTGCGCCAGCGCTCCGCCTCGGTGCCGGCCAGGTCGGTGACGTCTTCCACAGTGGTGCAGAAGCATGTCGGGCAGACCATGGTACAGTTGGCACAGTTCAGGCATCGTTCTGCCACCTCATCCCATCGAGGATGCTCAAGGCTGCGATAGAACAGTTCCTTGATCTCATGGGTATTTAGCTGGCGTCCCATATGCTGTGCCGCTTGGGCAGCGATTTCTGCAACGGTTTTTTTCTCCTTCTCCGTCGCCCCTTCGTGGGGAATTTTCTGGAGCATTTCAGTACCCCGGTCCGTTCCCGCTTCCACAAGGAAATCATGCCGACCGTTGACGTTGATCTCGGTCAAGGCCAGGTCAAAACCAAAAGTGGCCTGTGGGCCTGTGCCCATCGACTCGCAAAAGCAAGTCCCTCCGGGTTGCGAACAATTAACGGCGACGATAAAAACGTTTTCGCGGCGGGAAGAATAGATGGGATCTCGAAAGACCCCCTGGGTTAATACCTTGTCCTGAATGGCAATGGCATGCAATTCACACGCCCGCACCCCGAGGAAAGCGAGCTTGGGGACTTCTGGGGTCTCTTCAGAGATTTCAAATCCGTTTCCTTCGCGTTTTGCCTTCCACAGGCGGTGGACAGCGGGATGAAGATACTTCTTCCATGAATGCGGTCCGAGGGCATAACCAAAGGCAGCCCCGTCGTTGCGCTTTACAAGCCGGTAGGACCCACCTTTCTGTTCATCGGTCCACCCCACCGGCAGCTCGGCCGCGGAAGTAAGTTCGTCATAGACAATGGCGCCTTCGGCCACCTTCGGCCCCATCACCCGGTAGCCGAGAAGACGTAAGGCCTCAATCAGTGTTTGAAGCTGCTCGCCCGGGAGTCGTACTTGATCGTGAACTCGATGCGGAGGTACGCTCATATCATAAAGCCTCCATGCCGCCATTATATTAGCTTGAGAAAACTTTCACAAGTACTTTTCTTAATTCAAACTCCCTTGGAACAAACCCTTCATATAGTTTAATTTGTGCGGCTGCCAGGGGAATCAAGATCGAAAATAGTGGGAAATGCAGAGAGAATGCAGACCTTCTTTCATTTGATTTTTGTCCTTCGTGCTGAGTTCTGAAATCGAGCTCTCGGGCTTTGAGGAGAAAGCCTCCAAAGATGGTCCTGGCCATTAAACCATGCAAAACAAGACCGTTCAGAAATTGATCGATCTCCTGCTGGCAACACAATCGATTCCCAAGGCCCGAGAAGCGAACTAGGGCGCGAGGGGGCCAAATAGAGCGGCTCGAAACCTCCTTCAGGACGTGCAGGTTCCCCAAACAAATTCAAGCTCGATAGAATAAGCGGCGTTCCGTGATCCCAGAATTCCTGTTTGTTTTCCGTGGCAGCCCGGCTCTTGGAGTTGTAATATCATGCCATTCGATTTGGATTGAGTTTTACCGAATGAAAGAGTTTGATCGGGGGCTCTATAAATCTGAAGGACTGTCACACCGGTGGGGGGATTCATTTCCTTCACTTTCGGCTGACAAACAGGGTTCCGGCATGTTCACTACAATATCGGCGGTGCATCGAGCCGGCCAAACCGGAGAGAGGCGAACTGCCACTACTGATGATGCGGGAGCGCCTCAGATTCATAAGAGCAGGGGAGATCGCGAAGCACGGAGATTAATTGAAGGATCCGCGACGAACTTGTATTTCGTTGCGGGGATGTCTTGCGTTCAGTCGGCGGTAGAAGTTTGATGGGGTTGGATCGCTTTCCTGGGAGGATGCATGAACCCGGTGGACGTGGTTGGATTGGGAAGCTGTACGGTTGATTTTTTTGCGTTGGTTCCCCGGTTAATTGGAGGGGAGGAAAAAATCAATGTCGATCGGCTGGAGGTCCACGCCGGAGGTGTGACGGCCAACAATCTGACCCAGGTCGCTCGCTTAGGCGCGCGAGCGGGGTGGTTTGGCCTGATCGGCGACGACGCTAATGGCCGGGTCATCCTGGACGCCTTTGCCATAGACCACATGGATACGAGCGCGGTCGAAATTGTTCCGGGGGAACTCTCCTCGATGACTTGGATCCCGGTGGATGCCCACGGCGAGCGTTGTATCTACATGTTTCCCAATGTCACCGCCAGGGTGACGCCCGAACAAATCCGGGCCCGTTTTGCCCCTTACATCCGCCAGGCCCGGCATCTTCATACCGAGGCCTCACAGCTCCCTCTGGCGCCCGTGTTAGAGGCCATCCGTGTAGCGAAATCCTCGGGAGTTAAAGTTCTCTTTGACCTCGATGTCGATCCCACCTACTTTGTCCAGTCAGGCCTTGGATCAGAAAGCGACCTGAAGGAAGCGTTGCGGCTGACGGATGTACTAAAACCCTGCAAGGCGGCGGCCCGGGAACTCACCCGGCAGAACGACTATGAAAGAATGGCCGAAAGCCTGCTCGCGTTGGGACCCGAGATGGTGGCGATCACGATGGGCAGTGACGGTTGCTTGCTTGCCACCCGGCAGTCCAGGGTGCACCGTCCTTCTTTTAAGGTCAAGGTGGTCGACACCACGGGCGCCGGTGATGCTTTCATGGGGGGACTCTCCTATGCCTTGCTTCAAAACTGGGCGCTCGATCGAGTGGCCACCTTTGCCAATGCCTGCGCGGCTTGGTGCTGCACCCAGGTCGGAGCCCGCGCCATGTCCAGCCGGCAGGAGGTGGAAAACCTCATTCACGCTAACCGATAAGTTGCAGCCCTTATTTTCTTTTAGGAGTTTGGCAGGTTGGCACAGGCATCCCCCAAAACTCGATGCCTGCGGCATCCGGTTTTAAGTCATCTAAAGATTTTTCTGCGAACTCAGCGCCTTATAGGTATTACAGCGCGTGAAACGTGCGAATTAAAAAGAAACGGTGATGGTAGCGTTCTTTCTTTTTTTGCTTCTTTTTTTCTTTCTTGGGGCGGCTGTGGACCGTGTGGAAAACCGCCGCACGTGTTTGTC
>JAIQFY010000029.1 GCA_020072965.1 Terriglobia bacterium
TTGCTACGGCGGGAGTCGCGGGCTTGGAACCGAACGGTCAACCGCGATCAAGTGAAAATCAACTGGCAGTTCACCCGGAAAAAAGCACGAATCAAGTTCAAATACAAAAAGAACTCTTTCACGCGGTCAAAGACCTAGTCTCAAGTCCAGCCAATTTCAAGACACACCCTTGAACGCCGGAGACGGTGGTTGTCCGATCATCCGCGAATCGTAGCTGTCCTCAATCCCAGCTCAGGCCATGGGGAGGGGCGACGTTTGCTCCCGCGGATCCAGACTTCCCTCGGTCAATGGTTCGGAAATCAGGCGCACGTCACCGTCACGACAAGTGCCCAGCACGTCCGTGAGCTCGCCCGCGCCGCCGCAAGGGAAGGCGCAGAGATCTTTGCGGTGTGCGGAGGAGATGGCACCGCCCATTATGCGCTTCAGGAACTCGTGCACACCTCAACCGCGCTGGGGCTTGTCCCCATCGGGAACGGCAACGATCTGGCCGTTAATCTGGCTATCCCCCGCGAACCCGAAGATTCAATCAAGATCCTCTCAACCGGCACCCGACGAAGCATTGATGTCGGCCAAGCCCGAACTGCTTTTTATTCCTGCATTGCTGGGGTCGGACTGGACTCTGAGGTAAATCGTCGTGCCAATGATTCTAAATGGTGGATCCGGGGGCGCGCCCGTTACCCCCTGGCAATTCTTCAAACGCTGATCTCATTCCGCCCCCGCCATGTACGAATTCGCTGCGACCAGCAGATTTTCGAGGGGCCGATCATGTTTGCCGTTGTGGCAAACGCCTCCAGCTATGGGCGAGGGATCCGGATCGCCCCCCTGGCAGTCCTGGATGACGGAATGTTGGATGTGTGCATTGTCAAGGCCATGTCGAAGCTGGAATTGCTTCGGGTTTACCCTCAAACCTACAAAGGAACCCATGTCGACCATCCCGCCCTGGTCAAGCTCCGGGGCCGGGAGATTGAAATAGAATCCGAGCGTCCCCTTGACCTTTTTGGGGATGGCGAGTACCTCGAACCGACGCCGACTCGAATCCAAGTGATTCCGAGCGCCCTTCGGGTCGTGGCTCCCCGGTAAAGGAGACGTTGCAGGATCCAGGTCTGGCGCAATCGATTGACTCCTCGAAGACTATGAAGCCTCCGCCATCTCTCCTTCTTGTTCTTTCGCCGCTCCTGGCGTACCTCATCGGCTCGATTTCATTCTCCTTTCTTCTTGGAAAAATCCGTCGCCGTGATCTGCGGACCTCGGGGAGCGGGAATCTGGGCGCGATGAATACCGCACGCATCCTGGGTCCGGTGGCGGGTTTCGTCGTGCTGGCTTTGGATATGGGGAAAGGTTTGGCGGCCGCCTGGTTGGCCCAGGAGATTTCCCGGAGCGAGATGGCGGTCTTCGCATCTTGTATTGCAGTTCTTCTGGGACACAACTATTCTCTATTCATGAAATTCACTGGCGGCAAAGGGCTGGCCACGGTGGGGGGATTCCTGTTGATCATTTCGCCCATCACCTTGTTTGCCGAACTGGTCGTTGCAGGAGGAACCTACCGGTTCAGCAAAAATGTCCATCACGCTGCGGTGGCTATGATCGTGGCCTTTGCTCCCCTGCTGGGTTTGTTTACACATTCGTGGAAATACTTTATGCTGGGCCTGGCGATTGCGGGTTTGAGCGGGCTTCGTCACAAGAAAGAAATCAGGCAATTGCTTGGAAAGGTCGCGTGAGGGAGTCTTCAATTTGTGGCGCCAGAAATTTATTGCGCCACAAATTGACCATGGGCCCCTGCGGAAAAGATTTCCGCGGAGATCTCAAGATTGCGGGCAAGATGCCCGCGCTCCCGCATGGACTCGAATACTCGCAACAACACCTTGACTCCCATGTCCAAGATACACGTTTCCATTCGGCCGATTGAGAAATCGGACTTCGAGACGCTCTGTGAGATCGATCAAGCCTGCTTTCCGCCTGGCGTGGCGTATTCCACCTGGGAAATGCGCTGGTTCCTGACGCGCCGGGGCGCCTTTGGTTTTCTGGCCGAGGTTGGCGACAAGGAGAACCTCCCTCCGGGGGGAAGTCCAATTGCCGGTTTCATTGTGGCGTGGAAGGTGCAGGGCAAGGCCGGTCACATCATCACGCTCGACATCCTGGAACGCTATCGCCGTCTCCACATCGGCAGCAATCTGATGAAAAAGGTGGAAGAGGAGTTCCGCAAAGCGGAGATCCGCGTCGCGCTTCTCGAGGTTTCCGTCAACAACACGGCGGCCCAGGAGTTTTACAAAGGTTTTGGCTACAAAGTGAATGAGCGGCTCAAAAATTACTATCCCACCGGTGAAGACGCTCTGGAAATGGCCCGATGGTTTGAAGAATAACTCCTGTCTTCTGCTTCAAGCCTCTTAAACGAAGGTCAACGCCGAGGCGCGGAATTCGCCGGAACCATAGATCCGGTTTGGATTCCATGTCTGCGGTCATAGTGGAATCCTCTGTTTTTACCGTTTCGACCACCAGAGAACATCGGCGCCGACCGCCAACAACAACAGAATCCCTATAAAACCATTCACGTTGAAGAAGGCCGCATTGACACGCGAAAGGTCATGCGGCTTGACGAGGTTGTGCTCATAGGCCAGCAATCCCGCGACCACCGCAATTCCCGCCAGGGTCAGTACTCCGAGGTGAAAGACCACGACCAACAGGACCAGCACTACCACCATGATGACATGGAAGAACGAAGAAATGAACAGCGCGGTCTGGATGCCCAATGATTTGGGGAGCGAATAGAGGCCGGCTTGCCGATCGAACTCGACGTCCTGGCAGGCGTAAATAATGTCAAAGCCGCCTGTCCACAGTGTCACGGCCGCACATAGGATGAAGGGCTGCCAATCGAGTGTTCCCTTCACGGCAATCCATGCTCCCACCGGAGCCATCCCCAGGCAGAAGCCGAGTATGAGGTGAGACCACCGGGTAAAGCGCTTGGTCCAGGAATACCCCAACAGAATTGCCAGGACGAAAGGCGAAAGGATAAGGGCGAGGCGGTTGAGCTGCGAAGCGGAATAAAGAAACAATGCGCCTGCAATGATGGTAAAAATCGATGCAAACCGCACGCTCAGTTTGCCGGTCTGCAAAGGGCGCATTTGAGTGCGTGGATTCACGGCATCGAATGCCCGGTCCGCAATCCGGTTGAACGCCATGGCAGCACTTCGGGCCGCCACCATCGCCACAACGATCCACAACAGGATTCGCCCGGGAGGCACCCCGTCGGCCGCCAGCATCGCCCCCATGAGGGCAAAGGGTAGCGCAAACACGGAATGCTCAAACTTGATCATTTCGAGGGTCGTCTTGAGCTCGTGAAGGATGGGCATGATCGAAGCTCAGTGCGAGGATTTCCAGTGAAAAGCCGCCGGCTGGTCCAGCCCGATGTGGGACAGGAGGCGATAGCAGAATTGATCAACGAGGTCGTGGATGGTTTTCGGATGGTAATAGAATGCCGGCATGATGGGGAAAATACTGGCCCCGGCATGAGCCAGCCGCGCCATGTTTTCCAGGTGGATGGCGTGCAGCGGGGTCTCCCGGACGGCCACCACGAGAGGCTTCCTTTCCTTCAGCATACAATCTGCCGCGCGTTTGATCAGGTTGTCGACCACCCCATTCGCCAGGGCTCCCAGCGTCCCCACGCTGCAGGGCACGATGAGCATGGCATCGACTCGATGCGAACCACTGGCGATCGACGCGCCAATATCGTCATTAGAATGCTCGACCAGCTTTCCTGATGCATGGCCCACCAAGGCCGATGACAGCTTCATTGAGCGGGTCGACTTCAGACCCAACTCATCCGCCAGCACATAACGGCCGCCCGTCGAGATCACGAAATTAATCGTCGCGACCCGAGCATCGTTATCCAGCATCTGCAAAACGCGTTGAGCACAAATTGAGCCACTCGCTCCCGTTACGGCCAGCGTGATTTCCTTCAACAAAAGGGTGTCCCGGCTGCCGGAGAACGCTTCGGAGGGTGCTCGGATGCCTGATTGACGCTTCGCCATTGAAGCGTGAGTGTAATCAGAAACCCCAAGGCGGTCAAAATATTTTTGATAGAATGATCGGGATCGAGCACACTCTTACACCTGCGGGCACTCTTACGCTTCACCTGCTCACTCGTATTTCCGTAAACGGGGTCATCGCCAACGGGGGAATTCCTGGCTTATGAGAGCCGTAATACAACGCGTGAAAGAGTCCAAGGTTGTGGTGAACGACCAGGACGTGGCCAATATAGGAAAGGGATTGCTGGTCCTTCTCGCCGTGATGAAAGACGACACTGAGGAGGATGCAAGGCATCTTGCTCAAAAGATCATCGAACTCAGGATTTTCGAGGATGAAAACGGGAAGATGAATCGAAGCCTTCAAGAAGTAAGCGGCGCCATGTTGGTCGTCTCCCAATTTACGCTGGCTGGCGACTGCAGAAAAGGACGCCGACCCTCGTTTGATGGCGCCGCAGATCCTGTGACTGCGCGCTCACTATATGGCCAGTTCGTGGAGAATGTCCGAAGCCGAAAAATTCCAACTCAAACCGGAAAATTTCAAGCCATGATGCAGGTCCACCTTGTCAACGATGGCCCTGTAACCCTGTTGCTTGACAGCCACAAGTCGTTTTAGAAGGACCGGCCCCCCGTATCAGCCATCGAAAGGCAACCCTGGAGGCACACCAAGACCCTACCTTGGGATGCAATCTGAGCGCGTCCGGTTTCTGTTGAAACCTCCTGCCCAGGGAAAGAGACCGCATGAACTGGCACATCTTTCCGAAATGGTCTCCCCGCCAACCGGACTGGGATTGATTTCGGAACAACACAGTAGAATTTATGCCGCTTTCTCTGTTACCTACCGGACTTCTCTGTGTGGATGTCATCCAGGGTCACTGGCGCCCCCCCATAAATGTTTCCTTTTGCCACCAGCGCTGTTGCGATGACACCATCATTGCTCGTAACGCCGGTAAGGGTCAGTTTCCCCACAAAGTTGTCTACATTGGCTAACTCGGGAAACAGTTGGGTTACAAAGAGCGCCCCATGTTCCAGAGGCTGGAGCTCGAGGCCACCCTCAGTTCCTCCGATAATGGTTCTGATCAAGGTTCCGGAGCTGTCGTAGAGCGATATAGTCATGCGAACCTGGTAATTGTAAGGGTTCGCGGCTGCCAGGCCCGTGTCTTCGTCTTTCGACTTATTGCGGACGACGGCGATAGACATCCCCCCACAAACATGCATCGGCGAGACCCCCACGCTGCTCATGGGGAACCCGGTGGTGGCAGGGTCTCCACGGTAAATGGTATAGAAGAGATATCCCCCGATATCGTGACCTCCCTTCTCAGTTACACGTAACCATCCCGCCTTTAGACCTCCCGAGGGACTGCTCTCAAACTTGCAGGTGCCATTCCCGCGAAGGATATAACTATCAGGCGTACTCCCCGCACTGCACGAGGTCTTAAACCCCAATGTGAGGGGCACGGGTTGCCCGTTGTCTGTTACTCCTTCATAGGATTCGATGCGAATCTCCCGGGCACTGGAATCCGGGTTGGATATGATCAAAGTTGTGACCCACCAGTCCTGTCCGGTTTGTCCGTTCGCGACTTGAGCGAATCGAAGCTGAGAGTTAGGATCTGTCTGCCCAAAAGAGAGGGTAGCCAGGAGAATCACGAGCGATACGATGGCGATCAAGAAAACAGGAAACCTTTTGAACCTCATAAAGCCCTCCTGTTCGGTTAACGAATGAGTTCGGATTTCTTTACTATTAACAGAGGAACAAGCCGATGGCAGAGGTTCCCATAGCACGGGTCACACGCTACGTCCGGAGCTCTGTCTGACCCCAAAATAGGCCAAATGGAAAACGCACGTCCTAAGCGCAGAGAAAGTTGATCGGGAAGGTAGTGGGAAGGCAACGCACAATGTTCAAGATCTATCCCGGTCAAGTGCGTAATTGGAATGAATTCGCCCCGGTTCCCGGAGAGGCTTTGGCTGTCAGATCGTTATCGCATTTCCCCACCGGGGTGGCCGGGACCGAAGAGACCGACGTTTACTGTGTCATGAGGCATGAGACGGAATCGGTTATCACACCCCACGGTTCGAAATCGCGGTACGGATGCCATTCGGAGACAATCGATGGTTTAGCGAGAATGATTGTGAAACTTTTCCCCATCTTTGTCAACACCCACCCCCATGGAGATTCTGCATCCATCCTGAGGTTTCTGAAATCAGCGAGTCCACCAGGCTAGGAAATAAAAGAAGAGAGTCAAACTCCAGATCATCATAGGTCTTCAAGACTTCGCGCGCTCATATCCGCCAAACTCTTCACTCCGGATATCGTCGTCGTTTATGCCTGCCTCATTCAGCATGGTATGAGCGGCGCCCACCATCCCCGGGGGGCCCACAATGTAATAGATCGGATCAGAAAGATGCTTTGAATGCTTCATGAGCACTTCGGCACTCAGGTGCCCCTTTTCGCCTTCCCAGAGACGGTGAGACCTATCCATTGAAGTCATCAGACCAACGAACGTGAAATTCTCGTTGAGTGACTGAAGCTTAAGAAGCTCATCGAGGAACGCAGCATCTTCAGGGCGTCGATTGCAGTACACGAGGATCATACGATGGGGCAAGCGGGTTTGAGCCGCCTGCACCACCATGGACCGGAAGGGTGTAATCCCAATCCCGCCCGCAAGGAATAGGGCAGGTCGGCTGGCGTTATTGTGTAGAACGAAGCTTCCATAGGGCCCTTCAAGATCAACCTCAGTGCCCGGTGGCATCGCTTTGAGGACACGCTTGAAGGCGGTATCGCGCATTCGGGTGGCGAACATAAGCTCTTCTTCAAAGGGGGCGCTTGCTAGGGAGAAGGAACGCGCAATCCCCTCATCATCCTTTTCAGGAGGATTGACCAGGATCACGTCCATATATTGACCGGGCTTGAACTGGAAGCCTGGGGGTTTCTCAAAGAAGAACGCCATCGTCCCCTCGGCGACCTCTTCGCGCTTGACAAGCTTGACTCGGTATATTCCCATCAGTTTCCTCTCACGCCGGTGATATGCCCGTAATATGCTGATCCTGGTATTGTCCTCGCCGGAGAATCTTCTCGATGTAATGAAACAAACATTTCCCGCCCGGTGGTAATCCCCTCCTGGATTTTGGAATCTCTTCCCGTCTGGTTCTGCTGCCGTCCTTTGCGCTAAATCAACCCTACCCGCCATTCGCCCGCTTTTCTGATCTCAAAAAAAAGGGGATGAGGTTCGTTCCCCATCCCTTTCGTTGCTCCTTAAGAAAACTGGGTGCTACGGCCGACCGTCTTACATGGTCTTCGCTTTGTCCCCGCATTTCTCCAGGGACAGTTTGTTCTCCTTGTAACATTTTCCCACGTCATTCAAATCCTTCGAACCCGCTTTGACGTGGCAATACGCACAGTTCTTACCCTCCTTCTTGGCATACTCCGGCTTCGCAAGACTGAACGATGCCACAACGATCAATGTGAACACGAAAACAAACAATAACTTCACATAACGCATAACAGGACTCCTCCTGGGTTTTTTGATTTTTGTTGGTATAGATATGACGCATATATTTCTCCCGCCACAATCTCCTCAGATGCGTCAAAGGGGCTGAGGGTTGTGAAAGTTCGAATTCACTTCGAAACCGCAGACGTGGGAATTTCGAAAGCCCTGAAATCCTTGCTGACTCCAAAGGTAATTCCTGATTGCGGATCCACTCGTGTAATTCCCTTGATGGCAGCGACGTCCCAGCGGAACCCCGCAGCCACGACTTGAAGGCCGAGCCGCGCCTGGGACAGACTCTCGGTCCCCAGCGGAGCCGGACCGCTCCGCGTCGACCATCGTCCATTGATCTCCCCGGCCAGCGAGACATGCGGAGTCAGGGGATAGATCCCCGCCACACCATAGGTCAAAACATCGTTCTGGGAGAAGAGCTGTGTCGGGGATGTCAAAATCCCGATGCCAATGTTCGAAAAAGCGTTGAGCTTTCCAAAATGTTTGCCGAAAAGGAAAGAGCCGAACACGTTGGTGGAGTTTACACCGATCCCGTGGCTTTGATCACTGTTCGGCAATTGCAGGGCGACGCGAAAGCCCATGGAGGGACGACGCCTCCCCTCCGGCAGAATTCGGATTTTCGTGGCCAATACCCAGTCACCGATGTCAGTGGTAGAACGGCCATCCCCGCTCAAATGGGGTGTGACAAAGGATGGAATTCTCTCGTTCACGGTGAGAAAATTCGCGGCAGTTCCACTCACCTGAAATTCCACCGTCTCTCCCAGTCCAAAGTTAACCCCAATCACACCGGCGCTGGTGAGGTCTCCTTTCAACCCAGAAACAGGAAACCGCTCATTCTGCAGAAAATCAAAACCAAACTCAAAGAGGATGTGTCCCGGTCTGACCAGGTCGACATCCTGGGTCACCAAGGGACGCTGTTGCGCCCATCCACAGAGTGGCGACAGCGCCAACACAATGATCAATCGTTCGATCCCGCGCAATCTCATAAATGGATCGGGTGAGTTGAGTCCCGCATCAGGCTAAATAAAGAGGCCATGATAGCACAGCCGAAATCTGAAGTTCAAAAGGAAATCAATGCGTCCCTACTCATCCATTTCATAACTCAGAATGGCCAGGCTGGCCACGGCGGCGGTCTCAGTGCGGAGGATCCCCTCCCCCAGCGAAGCGGGCTGAAATCCGGACTGTTCTGCAAGAGTCTCTTCCTCAGAGGCCCATCCCCCCTCCGGCCCGATGGCCAACGTGACTCCGCGGGACAATCCAATTTCCATCGCCTGTCGGCGGGTCTGTTGAAATCCCTTGAGGACGGATTTGAGCGAAGGGGTCTTCGGTTTCTCGCTCAGGAGTATTCTGCAGCTTCCCGTTGTTTCGGAAACCGCCCGGGTAAATGATGAAGGGATCGCGAGAGCTGGAAGATGCAACCGGCGGCATTGCTTGATCGATTCAATCAGGATTTTTTGCCAACGCTCCACACGGCCCCTTGGAATGTCGCGCCATTTCGCCTCGGTGTGGGCCGTCACCACCGGAACTATCCGTGTGACTCCCAGTTCCGTTGCCTTCTCCAGAACCCACTCAAACCTCTCAAACCGTACGAGGGCCTGCAGAACCACGAGACGATCGGGATCGGGTCGCGGGGTTAGTGTTTGTTCCTGGATTCGACAATTCACTTCGCCGCCGGGGGAAAGCGTTTCCACAATCGCTCGCGCCCAACGTCCCCGTCCGTCGATCATTTCGAATGCATCACCCGCACGGGCCCTCAAGACATTCCTCAGGTGATGGCCCTGCTCGCCGCGCACGACGATGTAAGCGTCCGACCAGTCGGTAGGATTAACAAACACCCTCCGATCGGTCATCGGACCGATCCCTTTCTTGTGGTCAGGCACACCCATCCGTTGGTGGTTTCCTTTCTTTCCGGTAAGAACTGATGTTGCTCCAGATGGTCTTGAAGGAGTTTCGACTGTTCCTCCAAGATCCCGGAACAGATCAACCAGCCATGTGGGGCAATCACACGACTCAACTCGGGCCACAAACCCTCAAGAATGCCTGCACTCAAGTTCGCAATACAAATTTCGGCGCCTTCATCACGCAGGGCATCCACCGACCCGATCCAAACTCGCACCCTGGCGCTCGCCTGATTGAGATCCAGATTTGCGGTAGCGACCTGGACGGCGACCGGATCAGTATCGCATGCGAACACCCTCCTGGCTCCGCAATGTACAGCCGCTATTGCAAGAATACCGGAACCGGTCCCGACATCAAGAACCGTGTGTCCTGAGATCGGCAGTAGTTCCAGCGCGCGCAGGCACAGCTGGGTGGATTCATGGGTCCCGGTGCCAAAGGCCATCCCGGGCTCGATCCTGATCCTCATTCGGGACCCCGCCTCCAGTCCTTCTCCGGACACGCCCGGGACCACGAGAAAAGACGCGCCAACGGTAAACGGATGCAAGGCATCCCGAAAATGTCTCGACCAATCTTCATGAGGAACCCAGGTCCACGTCAAGGAAGCGCGCGAGGTCTCAGAAAGCAGGGGGGCGAGGGGATCCATGAGGCTGGTAAGAGAAGGCGCAGGGGGGCGGGGAAAAAAGGCACACAAGGTTATTCGATCGGAGTTAAAGTTCTGGACTTCAACGCCGGTCGATCCCATCTCGTGAAAAAATCCGACCAGGTCATCCTCCTGGCAACTCGGGACGGTGACCGAAATGACGAGAGATTCCATGGGAGGGAGGATCTGACGAAGGCACTACCCGAAGATATCTTTCACTCGTTCAAGGATTTTCTTTTCCGTTGGCTTGTTTTCAACTGAAGACACCGTTCCCAACTGTTCCAGCAAGCGGCGTTGTTCGCGAGTGAGTTTCTGGGGGGTTAGGACTCGAACGGTGATAAAAAGGTCACCTCGGCCATGGCCATTGATGTTCGGAATGCCTTTCCCGCGGATGCGAAATGTGGTTCCCGACTGCGTTGCCTCGGGAATTTTTAACGGCTCTTCGTCGCCCTCGAGAGTCGGCACTTTGATCTCCGCACCCAGGGCCGCTTGGGAGAAGCTGACGGGAACATTGCAGTGGAGATCAACCCCCTCCCGCTCAAAATAGGCATGTTCCTTGACGTAGACAACCACATACAAATCACCCCATTCACCGCCACGTGCCCCGATATCACCTTCTCCGGCTATCCGGAGACGTGAGCCATTATCCACGCCAGCCGGGATTTTGATTTCCAGGGTTTTCTCAGCTCGCACGCGACCATTGCCGCGGCATAGTTTACATGGATTGCTGATGACCTCCCCCGTCCCGCGGCACTGACCACAGGTCCGGCTGATGGATAAGAACCCTTGCTGATAACGCACCTGCCCTCGCCCCTGGCATTGGGGACAAGTGGTCGGCCCGGCACCCTTTTCGGAGCCGGATCCCCCACACCCCTTGCACAACTCGAGGCGGGGCACCCGGATCTTGGTTTTAACTCCAAACGCGGCCTCTTCAAAGGAAATCTGCAGATCATATCGGAGATCTGAACCGCGCTCTCGGGAGGAGCGGCGGCGCCCCCCTCCCCCGGCCCCGAAGATATCGCCAAAACCAAAAAAATCGCCCAGGATGTCACTAAAGTCGGAAAAGACAGTCGGATCAAATCCGCCAAATCCGCCGCCCGCTCCGCTCAACCCCTGGTGACCAAAACGGTCATAGACACTCCGTTTACTCGAATCACTCAAGACACTATAAGCCTCAGCGGCTTCTTTGAACTGCTCTTCGGCTTCCTTGTTTTCGGGGTTCTTATCGGGATGGTAGCGCATCGCCATTTTGCGGTATGCACTCTTGATTTCCTGCTCGTTCGCGTCGCGGGAGACGCCCAGGACTTGATAATAGTCGCGAGCCGTGTTGGACACTCTTCAAAACCTCACCTTCCCAAATCTGATCGAAGCAGGTTCCTCGAGACGCCTGAAGGGGATGCCCTCGATACCTTTCCTCTCATTTCCCGGAAAGGGGGACATTGAGATCTTGAGAGAAAACCGGTGTGGGTCCCCCTCATCCGGCTTCAGCGACACCGTCCGAATCCACCGTCAGATGGACGACTGCTAGCTCGGGGAGAGCATGAGATGCTTCAAGCGGGCCGCCACTTCTTCCACCTCGGCGACAGCCCGGTTCAAGGCGTCAATTTGACGGGACTCGATGGCGTGGCGGGAAGTGAGGAAAAGATCCTTCACCCTCTGCTGCTCTTCATCCTCCAGCATCCAACCGAATTCTTCAAATGATTTCCGCGTATTCAGGAGCAGCCCGTTCAGGTGATTGAGGAGCATCGTTTCTTCCCGCCGTTTGCGATCCTCCTCGGCAAACCGGTTCGCTTCCTCGACCATTCGCACAATCTCCGTTTGGGTCAGGCCGCTGGAGGGGGTGATTCGTATCGCTTGCGCCTGCCCCGAATGCTGGTCCTTGGCTGAAACGTTCAACAATCCATCGGCGTCCACGTCAAACGTTACCTCGATTTGCGGTACGCCCTTGGGGGCCGGGGCGATTCCCATCAGCTCAAACTTGCCCAGCGATCGATTTCGATGGGCGATTTCACGCTCTCCCTGGAGCACATGAATCTCCACCGAGGATTGGCCATCGGCCACCGTGGTAAAGATCATGGTTTTCCGCGTCGGAATCGTCGTGTTCCTTTCCAGGAACTTGGTCATCAAACCGCCGTGCGTTTCGACGCCGAGCGAAAGTGGAATCACGTCCAGGAGGACTATGTCTTTGATTTGTCCGGACAGGACTCCACCCTGAATAGCAGCCCCGATGGCCACAACCTCGTCAGGGTTGATGTCGAGTGACGGGGCATTCCCAAAGAACGACTCCACGCGAGATCTCACCAGGGGCATTCGCGTCTGTCCACCGACCAGAATCACATGATCGATCTGATCGGGAGTCAATCCCGCATCCGAAAGCGCCCGCTCGCAAGGTTCGACTGTTCGGTTCACCAGGGCGGTAGTCATCTCTTCTAGTTGGGCGCGTCCCAGAGTCCGGTTGAAGTGCTTGGGGCCCGCCTCGTCTGCTGTGATGAAGGGCAGGTTGAGTTGAGCTTCGAGGCCGACCGACAGCTCACACTTGGCCTTCTCGGCAGCTTCTTTGACCCGCTGCAGTGCAAGCCGGTCCTCCTGAAGGTCGAGGCTGGTTTCCTTTTTGAACTCCTCCACGATCCACTGGACGATACATTGATCAAAATCCTCTCCGCCCAGAAAGCTGTCGCCGCAGGTTGACAGCACTTCGAACACACCCGCATTCAATTCAAGGATGGAGAGGTCGAACGTGCCGCCGCCCAAATCAAAGACCGCAATTTTTTCTGATTGCTTCTTTCCCAACCCATAGGCCAGCGCGGCTGCCGTGGGCTCGTTGATAATCCGGACGACATTGAGGCCCGCAATCTTTCCCGCATCTTTGGTGGCCTGCCGCTGGACCTCATCAAAATAAGCAGGAACGGTAATGATGGCATCAATGGCCAGCGTCCCGAGATAGTCTTCAGCGGCGACCCGGAGTTTCTGCAGCACGTACGCGGAGATTTCGGGGGGACTGTAATCCCGGTCCTGGATCTTGATCCGCACGTCGCCGGTCGGCGATTGCGTAAGCTCATAGGGCAGGAGAGACCGCGCCTGCTGCACCTGCGGTGTCGACAGCTTGCGCCCGATCAGCCGCTTCACGGCGTACACGGTATTGCGATGATTGGTGACGGCCTGGCGGCGCGCAATCTGGCCGACCAGTCGCTCCCCTTTGTCCGTAAATGCCACGACGGAGGGTGTCGTCCGTCCCCCTTCCTGGTTGGGGATCACCTGCACCGCCGCCCCTTCAAGCACTGCCATGCAGGAGTTGGTGGTTCCCAAATCGATGCCAATGATTCGGTTCATTGAACAATCTCACTCTTCAGCGGATTTGCTATGGGGTTACGGATTCAGCGCCCTCTTCTTTTCCCAGGGAGGTCCTCTTACCCACCGCCACCTTGACCATGGCTGGCCGGAGCAGTCTCCCCTGGAAGGTGTAGCCGCGCTGGTACTCCTCAATCACCATGTTCTCCTCCAGATCATCCCGCTCCTCATGAACCATCGCCTGGTGAAAGTGGGGATCAAACTTGTGACCGAGTGCCAGGATGGGTTTCAATCCTGCCTTCTGCAACCCATCGGAGAACTGCTTATAGACCAGTTCCATGCCTTTCTTGAACCCTTCAAGATCTTCTGTGGTCTCCATGTGGAGGGCACGCTCGAATCCGTCCAGGACGGGGAGCAAGCTGCGCACGATCTCAAAATTCGCATAGCGCATGAACTCTGCTTTTTCCTTTTCGGTGCGCTTGCGAAAATTTTCAAACTCGGCCTGCTTCCGGAGCAACTGGTCGAACACCTGGGCATTTTCTTTTGTCAGCTTATTAATTTTTTCCTGTGTCCCTTCAGATTGAATCGCCCCCGGTTCCACTATACTGGAAGCGATTTCTTCAATGGTCGCTTCCCCCCTGACCTCGCCTTCCCCGGACGGGTTCTCATCCGTTGAAGAGACGGGCACCATGGACTCTTCCTGGCAGGGCTCCCCCCCTCCCTGAGCCGGTGTCTTATCGACGTCGTTCGAGATCCCTGCCTTGTCTTTCGGGTGTTTAAGGTCCCTCTTTGATGAATTCGCGTTTCCAAACATGGGCCGTAAAACATCCTCCATTCATAATGGCTTTAGGAAAAATAATGTAACCCCGGATTATTGCAATATGTGAGCATCATCTACGGTCTAGAATACTGCGGCGACCGAATCTTCCAACGGTCCTCATCTCAATTCTTACTCAGCATCTGGCTGACCATCTTGGCCATGTAATCGACCACACCAATCGCCCGATCGTAAGACATCCGCTTGGGTCCGATGATCCCCAGCGATCCCACCACCTGGCCGTTGGACCAATACGGAGCGGTAATTACTGAGCAATGAGTCAATTCTGTTCCCCGGTTCTCTGATCCAATGAAGACGCGAATCCCCACATCGCGCGTGGTTAAACACTCGTCGAGCAGCCGCAACAACCTCGATTTCTCTTCCAGCGCCCCCAACAATTCCTTGAGCTTTTCCACTTCCAGCACCGTGGACTCGTTGACCATTCTCGAAGCGCCATCCACAAAAACTTCAGCTGAATTCTCTTCTCCCGTCAGTTCCCGCTGCTGACAAATCAGGAGCGCATTTTCCAATAACTCATCGCACCGCGTCTTTTCCTCGCGCAAACGCAGTTGCAGCTCACGGCGTATCCCGGCAAGGCTCTTCCCCGGGAAGTTTGACATCAGATATCGGGCGGTCTGATCGAGTTCGGTCTGGGTAAAGGACTCGTCCATCATGAGAAGCCGATTCTGGACGATCCCGGGTTTAGTGACGAGAACTACCAGGATCCGATGCGTGGAGAGGCGTATAAACTCAATGTGCTGAAGTTCGTTTTGAACCACATGGGAAGCCACGACGAGCCCCACATGGTTCGAAATCTCAGCCAGAAGATGGGAAACATGCTCCAAGGGCTGGGGCGCCTCTTCGAACTCGCGGGAAAAGCTGGTTTTGATAAAATTCTCGTCCTCGGTCCGGATTCTTGACTCCCCCGCCAGGGCATCGACAAACAGGCGGTATCCCTTGTCGGTTGGCACTCGTCCCGCCGAGGGGTGTGGTTGCGCCAGGTAGCCTTCTTCTTCAAGTCGGGCCAGGATGTTTCGAATCGTGGCGGGACTCAGTCCCAGCTTCCGGCGTCGCAGGATGGTTTCCGACCCCACTGGCTCACCTTGTTCGATATAAGTGCGAACCAAGGTCACCAGGATTTCATGAGAGCGCGGGTCCAAGTTTGCTTTAACCATTGCTGTCCTATGCACCAGTGATCCGGCAGAGTGGGGTCTGAAGTCCCAGTGCTTAAAAACCGAAGTAATCTTAAGATGTGATCAGGGGGGTGTCAAGCGCTAACCCCATGAGAAATCTTATCCTTGTACTTAAAAATCTCCCTCAACTCCTCCGGAACCAGGGGTCGGACCTCAAATTGGATCGAGAATTCCTCCTCGATTCCTTCCTGGAGGGCCTGTTCCACCTCCCTCCGGTCTGCCCGACGACCTAGAACTGATCGCAGGGTCGCAATGCTTTGGGCCAGCGCCTGCTCATCCGCCCGGGTGGCACGGGCCAGCATCGGAATATCACAATCAAGGAGCAGGGACCCGTGCTGTAGAAAACTCCGCTGTAACCGTTTCTGAGCGCTGCCCACGAGCTTGCGCTGACCAACCATGAGCTCATACCGGGAGGGACTGTTGAAACAGGGATGCTTGATCGTCACTGGATTTTGAGGGGCCTCCAAGGCGTGTGTCGGGGCATCGGCAAGAAGCGCCTCGACGCCTAGACGATTCAAGCCGCGACAAAGTCCCTGCGCGATCTGCTTGTAGGTCCCGAGAACGGATGTGGACGAAAAGATCTCCTCGTCGTTGGAAATGACCGCATAGGTTAGTTCCTGGTCATGAAGCACCGCACGACCGCCTGTGGGGCGATGGACAATGTCGATATGGTTGGTCCGACAGAAATCGAAGTCTGCGGCCAGTTCGACCTTTTGATGCTGCCCCAACGAAAGCGTTGGCCGCTCCCACTCGTAAAAGCGAACCACCGTGGCAACGCGAGCACTCTCCTCAAGAGAGTGCAAGAGCGCCTCATCGATCTCCATATTGAGGGCGCCCCGCCGTGGCGGGTCGCTGATCAAGCGCCACACTTTCTTTTCGGCATCTTTCATGTCGCTCATTAAGGAAACATTGTAATCTGTTTGGGACGAAATCAGAAGTCGGAAGAGCAGGTGTTAGGTATGAGGTTTCAGGTGTCAGGTATGGAAAGCTAGAAGCCCGAGTCTCTTGTAGGGGCGCACAGATGTGCGCCCTCTTTCGAAGTCAGAAGTCCGAAGGCGGAAGCCAGAAGAAAGATGTCAGAAGTCGGAGGTCGGATGACAGGGACCGAAGAAGCGTCAGTAACCTTAACTTTGAACTCTTTTTACGAAAACTGGGGGAGCACGAGGATATCCTCGGCAGGGACTGTTTCGACGTCGCCTTCCATTTCTGTCCAAGCTTTAAAACCCCCGCGGATCACGAAGGCATTAAAACCCTTTTCCCGAAGGAGGTGCACCAGCCTGGTGCTTGTCGCTTCGTTCCTTCAGGTGCAATACAGATAAATCTCCTTGTCCCGGGGCAGTTTCTCAAACTGCTCGCTGATGGATGCTGGTTCGATACGGATTGAGCCTTTGATGCGCTGGGACCCTTCCTCGTAATAACCGTGGCTGCGCGCGTCGGCAATCAGGATCGTTGTTGACAGGTTCGGATCGGAGAGTTTTCCAGCCAATTCCTGAACGCTCACTCGGGGCACTTCCCGGTAGAGCCGGTTCTTGGAGTAGATCCGAAAACGGCGAATGGCATACCCGAACAGGGCGAGAACAAAAAGCCAGAGAAAAATCTGGCCCAGGGAATGGATACTGTTCACAACGCTCTCAATGCCCCGGCTGAAGAAATACCCGACCCCAAGAAACGGGACGATGTAAAGCAGGCTTCCCAGCAGATCGAGGGCGAGGAACTGCCGGAGTTTCATCTTCAGACTTCCAGCCAGGGGAGGGGCCATGGTGTTGATGCCGGGGATGTACTTCGCGACCACCAGGGTGATCCGGCCCCGCTTATAAAACGACTCCGCAGACCGCAAGATGCAGGTCTCCGGACTGGCGGAAACCTTGCAGAGAAATCCGAGAATCCGCCAGCCTGACAGTCTTCCAAGAATATAGAGGATTGTATCCCCTATCAACATCCCGATGACCGCCGTCAGCAGGACGATCGCGAGGTTCAGGGAACCGAGCATCGACGCAGCGCCCGCCGCAAGAAGAAACGGGAACGCCGGGATTGGTAATCCCAGAGATTCGAAAAAAACACTGGCGAAAATGATCGCGTACCCGTAGCGGTCGAGAAGATGCAAGACGTGGTCCATAGCGCTGTCCTCACCGCGGAGCGAAGCCTGCCCTCATCATTCAGTAATGATTAGCATTAATGGGAACAGATGATAACAGGTAAAGACATAAATTCATCCAGAAAATAAGTCATCCTACATAGGCTGGGGGTGCCGCAGGCATGCGTTCTTTGCATGCCTGCGATGGAGGCCGATCGTTTCACAGTTTCGGTCGAATGTGAAATCTGGAATCTGGAACTTGGACTTTGGATTTTGGAATTTGCTCTCCTGAAGCTGTAATCGCGAGGGTCAGATCTCCGCATTCTTCAATTGCTGACGGGCGAGCCCCAGCGCGGTGGTTAGCTGAAGATCGCGAATGAAAAAAATGCGGAATTGCCTCTTCAAATGCAGATTGCAGAGATCTGACCCTTGCCATTACCAACAGTAAGGGCCAGGAATATCGTGACGAAAACGACGTAGAGTTTCCGCTTTTGCGCAAGCATGCTGTGATCCTTTCTGAAACTCACTACTGCTTTGCCGGTTCCTTTAAACTATATAAAAGGGGTCAGATCCTGGACATTGGACAAAGTGGGCCTGGCCTTGTGCCACCAGCCTTCCCATTGAACACGCAACGGCCTCGCTACAGAAGTTCCAATCACGGGGGAAGGATGGAGGGGGAAGAGGAAGGGGGTCGCATCTCCACTATCCACAATTCCCGCTCCTGTGGCCGGGCTGGCGCGGAATCAAAGGCGGGGTGACCCCAAGGGGCTTGTTGAAAATGCCGGACACTCTTAACAACAAATACCAAATGCGGATAGTGGAGATGCGACCCCAACAGATCCTGGCCCTCTTGGCTCGCTGGAGAAACCACTGGACGCGGACGAGCGCGGAATAGCGCGGAGGGGTCAGGGGAACACAAATCGATCTAAGCGAGGCCGCGCATCCCGTTAGCCAGTTCGAGCATGCAGTTGTGTACCCCCCTTGCCGCAATGTGGGTCTCTTCCGGCACCCATCCTTTGCCCGAGAATCACTTCGCCTTCACGGCCTCCGCGGCGATTTCGACCTTCACGTCGTTGCCCACTACGAGGCCACCCCCATCGAGGGTCTTCCCATAATTCATTCCGTATTCGCGCCGATCCAGCGTTATTCCAGCTTCGATTCCCATCCGGGTTCCACCCCAGGGATCCTTGATCTTGCCGGTGATGGAGAAGGGCAACGCGACTTCTTTCGATACTCCGTGCATCGTCAGCGTTCCGACGGCGACATAGCCGTCGCCCTTTTTCTCAATGCGCTGACTTTGGAAGGTAAGCTCGGGAAACTTCTCTGCATCCAGAAAGTTTGCACTGCGCAAATCCTTGTCCCGGTTGGGAGTACCCGTATCGATGCTGGCCGCCTTGATGGTCACGCTGACCGACGATTTTGTGATATCCCCCTCGTCGTAGGCAAGGGTGCCCGTAAAATCAGTGAATTTCCCCTTCACGCTGTTGATGACCAGATGCCGGATCGAAAACCCAATCGAGCTGTGAACCGGATCCAGCGCGTATTTATCAGCACTGAAAACCGCATTGACCAGAAACATGCTAAGGAGCGACGCCCATACCATTTTCTTCAAACGCATTTTGCTTTCCTTTCTTCCTTTTCGAGATTAGTAAGATGATGCGACACTGACTTGAGTCCTGAGGCACCACGCCTGTCGCACCCTGCAGGGGAGCGAACTTTGTTTGTCTGAAAGTTGCAAAAAGGAAGAGATTTTAGAAGGTTGTTCCGGATGATGCAATCATTTTCCTGGGTCCCACGCCGCACCCTGGCGGGACTTCAATCCGGTTCTAAAGAGAAATGAACTTTGTAATGGAGGATAAAACGACCACTGCCCCTGGAAGAGGCAGCGGTGGCCACCACGGTCCCGTTTTGTCCCAGGTGAACAGTCGGCGGCATCGAGGTTCAATCACACTTCGAACTTGGGAGGTTCATTCATTCCCCCCCTCGCCCTGGCTCTCGAAGCTACAAAAGGTTCTCAATCGGCGTGTGTCTCAGTCTCTGTGCCCTGGCCACGGCTTCATAGGTGAGATGTCCATGGTACGTGTTGACGCCCTCGCGCAGCGCCGCACTCGCCTTCACGGCCTTGAGAAAACCGTGGTTGGCAAGCGCCAGGCCAAACGGGAGCGTAGCATTGGTCAACGCGAACGTGGACGTTCGCGGCACCGCGCCCGGCATGTTGGCGACGCAGTAGTGCAGGACCCCGTCCACGAAGAAGGTAGGATGGCTGTGCGTGGTGGGATGGGTGGTCTCAACGCACCCTCCCTGATCGACCGCCACATCCACGATCACACTCCCCTTTTTCATTTCACGGATCATCCTGCGGGTCACCAGTTTGGGCGCCGAAGCCCCCGGAATAAGGACGGCCCCCACGAGAAGATCAGCCTTCTTTGAGCTTTCCGAGATGGTGTGAGTATTGGAAGCCAGCGTCGCGACGCGTCCATTGAACACATCATCAATGTAGCGGAGCTGGTTCAGGCTTTTATCCAGGATCGTGACCTGAGCTCCCATGCCCATGGCCATCTTGGCGGCATTCATGCCCACGATGCCCCCGCCGATGATGACCACCTGCGCGGGCGGCACTCCGGGAACACCTCCTAAAAGGACGCCTCGGCCCCCGTTAATTTTCTCCAGGTACTGAGCACCCACCTGGATGGACATGCGGCCGGCCACCTCGCTCATCGGAGTGAGCAAGGGCAGGCTCCCGTCTGATTCCCGGATCGTCTCATACGCCACGGCGGTGACTTCCCGATCGAGCAAGGCCCGGGTCAGCCTGGGCATGGGTGCCAGATGGAAATACGTGAATATAATCTGGCCCTTCCGCATGCCTTTGAACTCAGACTCCAGAGGCTCTTTGACCTTCACAATCATCTCTGCCCTTTTCCATACTTCCGCGGCTCGAGCAACGATTCGAGCCCCCGCGGCCCGGTACTCCGCATCGCTGATTCCGCTTCCCTCCCCCGCATGCGCCTCCACCAAAACGGTGTGGCGATGGTCTGCGAGGGCACGCACCCCCGCCGGAACCAGACCGACCCGGTTCTCGTTGTCCTTGATCTCTTTGGGAACTCCAACAATCATGATTTGAGGCCTCCGCAGTCAAAAATTGGGGCTGAGTATAACACTCCGAAAAATTGAAGTCGAGATGAAGTTCGGCCCCGCGGGGACGGCGTTGCGGGGTCTCGAAAAATCCCTTTGACCTGTGTAACCCTTGCTCGCGCCGGGACGTCTAGTACAAATGCTAGGGTGAGAATTCGGTGAGGCAGCAAACGAAGTGACTGTCCTTCGGCTTGGGTGGGTGATTGTCGGACAGTCTGCACTTCCTCCATTCAGGCCTGCCGACGAAATCTCATTCGGCGCCTCCTGTTGAAGAGGCCCCGGACCGCCGGGGCCTTTTTTCGTTGGGGATGAGAACCGACGGGATATGGTCCCGTCGAACGATGTTGGTGGGGCGATCCGCCGCGGCGGCTCGCCCTGCTAAGGACTTCCAGTCTCGTTCATCCTGCCCGAATCCCTGCCGCGGCGATCCCAAGCACCGTCAGTTATTGTCGATCTGGGCCCGCTGCAGTTTTCCGGAGTAATCGATATAGACGGACTTCCACTCGCTAAAAACATCGAGTGCCGCCGTGCCGGCCTCGCGATGTCCGTTTCCAGTGTTCTTAGTTCCGCCAAAGGGTAGGTGTACCTCTGCTCCGATGGTCGACGCGTTGACATAGAAGATCCCCGTATACATGTCGCGCATGGCATTGAAGGCCCGGTTGACGTCCTGCGTGTAGATGGCTGATGAGAGGCCGTAGTCCACGCTGTTGCCAATCTCAATCGCTTCATCAAAACTGTTGCAAGGAATGACCGAGACGACGGGCCCAAATATTTCTTCCCGTGCGATGCGCATCTTTCGATTTACATCCCCAAAAACGGTGGGCTCATGAAACCAGCCCTTGGAATAGACCCCCTTGGTCAGCCGATTTCCTCCGCAAAGCAGATCGGCCCCTTCCTTGCGTCCGATCTTGACGTAGTTCTGGACCGTGTTGAGCTGGCTTTCATTGATTGAAGGCCCCATCTCAACCTCAGGATTCAATCCATTTCCCACGCGCAGCTTTTTTGCCCGTTCCACGAACATCTTGATAAATTCCTTATAGGCCCGCTTGTGAACCACGATCCGGGACGAGGCGGTGCAACGTTGGCCAGTGGTTCCAAACCCGCCCCAAATCGCTCCGTCAACCGCCAGATCAAGTTTGGCATCGTCCATTACGATGATGACGTTCTTGCCCCCCATCTCCAAATGGCAGTGCTTGAATTGCGGGGCACAGGCCTCACTCACGGCACGGCCCACATCCGTCGAACCGGTGAATGAAACAACTTTTACGTCGGGATGCGTCATGAGCGGGTCCCCGACCTCCGATCCCGACCCGGTCACGAGGTTCAACACGCCCCTGGGCAAACCGCACTCGTCGAGGGTTTTAACCAAATTGATGGCCGACAACGGCGTGTCGGTGGCTGGCTTGATGACGACTGTATTTCCGCACACCAGGGCCGGCATAATTTTCCACGACGGGATGGCCATGGGAAAATTCCATGGGGTGATCATGGCGCACACCCCCAACGGCATTCTCATGCTCATTTGGAACTTGCTGGGCAATTCCGAGGGCGTTGTCTGTCCATACATGCGGCGCCCTTCGCCCGCCATGTAGAAGCTCATATCGATGGCTTCCTGCACATCCCCCCGCGTTTCGGCCAACACTTTACCCATCTCACAGGTCATCTCGCGGGCGAATTGCTCCTTTTGCTCAACCAATCGATGGGCCGCCCGAAAAATGATTTCCGCCCGCTTCGGGGCTGGAATAAGCCGCCACGTCTCATAGGCTTTTTTCGCTGTGGCCACTGCCTTTTCGACATCACGGCGGTCGGATTTCTGAAAAACTCCGATCAACTCTTCAGTGTTGGCGGGGTTGCGGTTCTCAAACGTCCTTCCAGTGCGCGATTCAACCCACTCCCCCCCGATAAAATTTTTATACACCTGTTCTTTACTCATGAGTCCTCCTCAGGTTTTGTCGTGGGAAACTCCCCGAATCAAAAAGAAATGAATGCATTGGATCGAATGCAGCGGCAGATCCGTCATCCGAGAAAGGAGTTCTTTTGACTTTCAGTGTCGGAGACCAATTCCCTTCTGACTGTAACAAAACGTGTCATGAGCGTCAAGAATCGTCAGATTTCTCTCGGGGGTGATTTGCATCACCCACTTTTATCTTCATGACGGCTAATATAAAACCGTGAATCCAAACCAGGAGCAGACGATTCACATGTTCACTAACGATATTATAGCTTGCGTATTCCTGTGACCTTTGCTATGGTTTTGACGTTTTTCGTCAGGCCTGATTTTCCCATGAGCAAGTCTGGGCCGCTACAACACAACAAAATTGAATCAAACTTTTTTTTCCTGTCCTGTTGTGTTGATCTTATCCTTAAAGCCAAAGGCCACTCCTCAGTTGTTTATAAGTCTATCCTAGTCGAGCTGAAGAGTCAGGAGGACCAATGGAGAAGCGGTTTTATACCTTTATCGTTGCACACCATGCAACAGCCCGCCTTCATAAAATCCGGATTCCCCGCTTTATCCTTTATTCCGTTCTGGCAACCAGCTTGGTTGGCATCATTTCGATCGTGGTGATGACCTCGACTTACATCCGCATGGTGGCGAAGACTTTCGATTACAACACCCTCCGCAAACAGAAGGAAGCCCTCCAGCTGGAAAATCTGAACATGCGGGTTGCTGCCAGCCAAATCGACGAGAAGCTCTCGGTCATTGAAGCGCTCGCCAAGAAGCTGAGCGTCACCTCCGGCTTGGATAAGCAGGCTCTTAAGCCCAATGCCGGCGGCATCGGCGGTTTTCGTGAACCGGCGGGGCAAGTGCCCAATTTAGAAGCGCTCAAGCTCAATGCCTCGGGCCTCGAATTCCAGTTGCGGCGCCTCGATCAATACTACGTCCAAATGGCGAAGAAGCTGGTGGCAATGCCGTCTCTGTGGCCGGTGCACGGGTATGTCACTGGAGGCTTCGGTTTGCGGAATGACCCTTTGAAGGAGGAAGGGGAGGTTCATGTCGGAGTGGATATTTCGACGCCGTATGGAAACAAAATAATCGCTCCCGCCGACGGTCTGGTCATTTTTGCTGAGCCGCGGGCTGGATATGGGAATATCATCGTCTTAGATCATGGTTTCGGCGTCACCACCCGGTATGGTCACCTCTCAGCTTTCAATGTCAAGGAAGGTCAGTATGTGAAACGGGGAGATGTGGTGGGTTACGTCGGTTCAACGGGCCGTTCGACCGGCGCTCATCTCCATTACGAAATTCGCATTCATGACAATCCCGTCAATCCTATGAGGTATATGAAGGGTTAACAGAGCCCGAATAGCAAGACTGGAAAGAGATAGCTTACATCGGGCCTCTCAAGGGAGGTGGATTGAAGGATCGAAACATCCTCAACCGATCTTACCCACTGCACCCGAGCAAAAAGTCCCCCCACGATCGCCAAGAGATCATTTAATTCCGACCGGCACACAGACCTCCATCTGCGTTCTGAGACCATTCCACCGGTAGCAAGCGTGAAGGAGGATCTTCCTTGCGGAGGCCCGCGAATTTTTCCATTTCAGCCTGCAACAGCAGCTCGATCCACTCCAGGAGCCGCGCAGCCGGCGATTTCGTTTTTTTGCGGAAAAAGGCTTCGTGAGATGGGGAGCGGGAGGGTTACGCAATCACCATCAGCTCTTCCCCGGCGTTGACGGTTTTTCCTTCGTGAGCATTCAGACTCTTGATAGTCCCACCTCTCGGGGCCTTGAGCTCGTTTTGCATTTTCATCGCTTCAACCACAATCACTCCCTGCCCCGGCTCAACCGACTGACCTTCGGCAACCAGCAGCCGCACGATCTTGCCGGGCATGGGGGAGCTGATCGTCACCTCGCCGCTGGAATCCGTATGGCGTTGGCGGAGCGATTTCAATCTTCTCGGGTCGACCAGTTCCAGCGTGATGCGGCGATCCCGGAGGGAGACATGAAATTCCCCGTTGCGCAGGGCGTCAACATGGACGTCGAAGACCTTCCCTCCCCACACGATCGAATACCGCCCCGGAGACACGTCAATGAGATCGGCCTCGTAATGTTCTCCCTGAATCTGCAGTTCGACCCGTGGGCCTGACTGGTTGATCTCCAGAGGGAGCGATTGATTGTCTAAGTAGGCTTCGAACTTCACCGGGAGTCTTTCCCCTCATGAATTTTCTTCCGCCCCGCCCATTTCCATCGGCTTCCGGTTGCTTCGCCGGTTGTTGGTTCGAATTTTGGGCTGGATCCATTCCTCATTGCATGAACAGAAGCGGCCATGAGGGCAACGAGCCGGCCCTCATCCAGGGGGCCGGGTGGGAAGGCGGGTGATGCATCAGTCTCAATTGATTCCTCCCGCAACACTTTGTCGATAAAACCGGTGTCATAATTTCCGGACAAAAAATCGGGATGTCGCAGGATCTTCTGATAGAACGGGATTCCTGTCTGAATCCCCAACACCTCGTATTCCAAAAGCGCCCGGCGCAATCGCCCGATCGCCTCCTCGCGGGTAGTCCCCCAGGTTGACAACTTGGCGAGCAAGGGATCGTATTCAAGAGGCACGTCCCATCCCTCATAGGCGCCGCTGTCGATCCGAACACCCGGTCCCGCCGGGCGTCCCAGGACTGTCAACCTTCCCGGAGAAGGATAGAAATGGTTGTAGGGGTCTTCCGCGTAGATACGGCATTCAATGGCCGCGCCCCGGGGATGGATGTCTTCCTGGGAAAAGTGCAGAGCCTCTCCCGCCGCAATCGAAATCTGCTCTTTGACCAGGTCAATGCCGGTCACCCATTCGGTGATGGGATGCTCCACCTGGAGCCGGGTGTTCATTTCCAGAAAGTAAAAGTCTTTTCTGGAATCGACGAGAAACTCCACCGTGCCGGCGTTGACGTACCCACAAGCCCGTCCCACGGAAACGGCTGCCTCCCCCATGCGCAGGCGGATCGAATCGTTGATGAAGGTGGAGGGGGTTTCTTCCATGACTTTCTGGTGGCGCCGTTGGATGGAGCACTCGCGTTCGCCCAAGTAAACAACATGCCCATGTGCATCCGCCAGAATCTGAATCTCGATGTGCCGGGGCTGGTCGAGAAATTTCTCGATGTAAATGGCGTCATTGTGGAAGGCGTTCAAGGCTTCCGAGCGAGCCGTGCGCACCGCGGATTCCATTTCGGCTTCGTTTATCACGAGCCGTAACCCTTTGCCTCCCCCTCCTGCAGCGGCTTTGACCATGACCGGAAAGCCGATTTCTCTCGCGATGGCACATGCCTCGTGATCATCCAAAATGGGTTGGATCGTCCCTGGTACAATAGGAACTCCCGCGCTCTTCATAGCCGCACGGGCCGAGATCTTCGATCCCATCAATTGCATCGCCGAGGCCGGAGGACCAATGAAAACAATCCCGCCCTGTTCGCACGCTTCAGCAAAATCGGCATTCTCAGACAAGAAACCGTAGCCCGGATGAATCGCTTCAGCCTCGGTCTTTTTCGCGGCCGCAACAATCTTGTCAATCGAGAGATAGCTCTCCGACGCCGAAGGAGGGCCAATCAACACGGCCTCGTCAGCCATGCGGACATGCAGGGAGGCTCGATCCCGTTCCGAATACACCGCGACCGTAGGTATCCCCATCTCGCGGCAGGCCCGAATGACACGGACCGCAATTTCGCCGCGGTTGGCAATCAGGATTTTCTTAAATACCATCGGGATGATTGAGCAAAGACTTCGGGCCGGGAAGATTCCCGGGCTGTCTCACAAGCAGGGCTACATCGACCTATTCCGTATCAGGACGATGGGTCCGAACTGTGGCATGTCGTCATTCTGAACCAACTGAGGGGAAAGAAAGCATAGATCCATGAGGAGTTCTGAATACTTCAGCGAGGTGCCCTGAGGGGCCAGGGCATCTCTCCCATATTCCGGACAAGCCCGTTCCGGCCTGGCGCCCTCGAACGCTCCCGCGTTACCTTCTGAAGTTGTGTCTCTGGAATGCAAAGGGTTGGAAGGAGGGGCGACCAAAGAAAAATCCACCGCCTCCAAACCCAAATCGGTTTCCCAAAAAGAAAGGGTTGCGGCGATTCCTAAATAAAAAGAAGCTGGAGGACGCAAAAGGCGAGCGGAATCCGGGGCTCCACGGACCCCAGGAAGAGTCCCCAAACCCGTAGCCCAACGGCGGCCAGTAGCCCATTCCATTCGTCTGATACTCGGCCAGTCTATCACTCTCCCGAGTCCTTCCCGTCAGAACGTCAACATCCCTCGAGTCGTAAGGATGAGGGACCCTCATCCTTTCCAGAAACCATTGTCTCACATCCGGATCAATTGATGGAACCTCGGATGAGGAGGTTTCGGGTGACTGGGCATCAGCCTTGGCCGGTTCGCTTTTCGCGGGTGGGGCGGGCGATGGACTCGACGTCCCGGCTGACTGGGCCCACTCGAAGCCGGTAAACAACCCCACGCTCAGTACTGTCAACAGTACTGCGATCAAACGATGGATTCGGTGTATCATGGCATCCTCTCAATGTGGTTGTCGAATTGGTCCGTTGTTTCTATTATAATCTCCGTGTCAATGAAAACGACACCGGAGAAGGGATGACGCCGAGAGAGAACACCTTTGATTTATTTTTGAGGGAGATTTACCTTTTTCATCTCAGGATTGAGAGACGCACCCTTTTGAGCCGATCCGGGATTCCGTTTCGCCTGCCTTTTAGATTGTATCTCGGGGAAAGGGGACGATGATGCCCATCGACGAACACCTCGACAGCGAAAGATTGGTTGAAGTAGCTGTAACCCACAATGAGGTGGAGGCCAATATCATCAAAAGCCTCCTTGATGCCGCCGGGATTGATTGCCTGCTCGTAACGCAAACGCCTCACAATGTTTTACCCGTGAATATCAATGGACTGGGTGCATTCAAGATCAAGGTCTTGGACCATAGTGTGGAGGCCGCCAAGGCAGTCATCCAGGATTATGAGAACCAGGATTTTGAAAGCACCGAACCAATCGAAGAGGAACCTCCCGAATGAGTCAGAAGAACGACCGCCCAACGGCAAGGGCTGGCACCTTTTTGACGACTTGGCATGACTTCCTCAATACACTCAAACGAGCCTTCCTTTCATTTGTGGAAAGCGACAGCGGCAATCTTTCGGCCGCGATCGCCTTTTACAGTCTCCTTTCCGTCTTTCCCCTGGTGATGAGTTTGATCAGCCTGAGTGGATTCCTCATCCGGCGATCCGGAGCGGAAGCGGCCATCATTCATCGGGCCACGCACTGGCTGCCGGCAGGATCCGAGATCATACAGGAGAACCTCCAGTCCATCTCAACAAACTTCGGACTCGTCCAGTTGATTTCGCTGCTGTTATTGTGGTGGAGCGCTTCAGGGGTATTCCTCCCTATGGAAACCGCATTGAACCGGGCGTGGCGCGTTTCCCGGGGCCGCTCCTACTGGCGGCGTCATCTGCTTGCCCTGGGAATGTCCTTGCTATGCGGAACCCTCCTCGTTTCTTCTTTGGGCGTCACTGCGGTCGAGCGACGAATGGTGCACCTCGCAAGGGTCTCTCAAGGAAATTTGGGGAGTCCCACCTTTTTCTCTCCTGTGGTCCACTTCATGTTTTTCTTCACCCCCATTGTCTTCTCGGTCATCACTTTCATTTTGATTTACTGGATCGTTCCCAACCGGCCGATCAAGCTTCGCGCCGTAATTGGGGGGGCCCTCGTGGCGGCCACCCTCTGGGAGTTTGCCAAGTATCTGTTCACGGCCCTTTTGCCATTCTTCAATTACCGCCACCTTTATGGTTCGCTGGGTGCTGCCGTCGCTTTCATGATGTGGGGATATGTTTCCTCTTTGATCCTTCTTTTCGGGGCAGAATTTGCAGCAACCTCCGGAAGCAGGAGAACCTGAAGAGGTACCCCGAAATCTAAAGTTAAAAGCCAATGGCATTGCTCTGAGCCCAGAGCGGGATGATCAATCGACTCTTTTCCGATCCCACGAGTATGGGGTGCGAACCACGAGTACCTTCAAGACCGTAGACCAAAACTAGGAACCACAGCCTCCGAAGAATGCAGAGGGAATGGTGCCATCTTCCCCGCCTTCTTCGAACCTACCGTCAATCTCCGTGGTGCCTTTCGAGCGGTTAGTCCCCGGGTGTAGATTTCAGCTTGTAAATTCGGGATTATCGTCTTCTCGAGGGGGGGTGCAGGATGAGCGGGTAGCCGTACTCTGCAAAGAGCCAGAACCTATGGAAATACATGGGGGAACTGCGGAATCTTCGCGTTCGCGGCGCCCACCGCGGCGGACTATGCGCCCCCCGAGATGAATCAAGTATGATCTTGTAACACTTTTAATGAGGGTCGGTTCAGGTGGGTTTCTTACCTGTGGACACACTCTTGGAGGGCGCGACGACGCGGACGTCCACCTTCTCGAGGGAAAGCCGGACCGTGGGATCGTCAACCGATAAGCTTACAGAGAGCTTGAGATTCGGGGCGACCTGGGTTAAGTCAATCACGTCCGTGGACACTTGTGTGAGGTCATTTACCCTCGATTCGGGTCCCTCCACCAGCACTTCAGCCGGATCCGCGTCAAGTTGCGGAACGCCTTTGAAACCCGGCAGGGCCCCCTTCCATCGGACCTTCACGGGAAGGGTTTTGCGAATAGTGCGTTCCAGGTGCAGTTTGACTTGAGTGGGAATGACCCGAATCACTTCCACTCCGACCGGGGCCTGAACGCTTGCACTATTCAAAAGATAGGTATGCTCGCCCAGGGTGGGGCGGGAGAGGTCGATGGAAATATACATGTCGGCAGCGGTCAGACGTTTGATCAACTTTGCGGAAGCCCGGGCCCTCACGTTCACCGAATTGATCACATCACCCACCACCTCGACGCCTTCAGGCATGTTTCGAAGCTCCAAGGGGACATTGAACCCCACTTCCGCTATATCTTCACTGGTGATAATCCGCCAGAAAGCAAAGGCCAGAATCAGCGAAAAGAATTTGAGCCCGATATTCTGAGTGAAGATTTGACGAATAATTTTCATGCGTCGCCCGGGGGCCCGGGGGCCCCATGGTGTTTGCGGTGTCCGTAAAGGCGAGGAGAACGCTCAGATCCCGTCACATCAGATCAGTCCTCGCAGTTCGATCTCTGAGAGTGCCATTCCCCTCGAGGGTCAGCTCTGCACCCGGGATTTCTCCGTGGCGGCGGCCGGCTCCGAGGCAGGGGGCCTCGCCGGAGCCCGCCGAAGGGGCAATTGGAAGAGCTGGTACAACCGTCTCTTTAGCTGTTCACCATCCAGGGCGCGCTCAATCTGCCCGCCTTCTGCCAGACTAATGACCCCTGTCTCTTCGGAGATCACCACCGCCACCGCATCGGTTTCTTCGGTGATCCCAATGGCAGCCCGGTGGCGGGTTCCCAGCTCCTTGCTCAACCGGGGATCCAGGGTGAGCGGAAGAAAACACGCTGCCGAGGCAATCTTGTTCCGTTGCACAATCACAGCGCCATCATGGAGGGGCGTATGAGGATTAAAGATCGTCATGAGGAGATCGTACGAAAGCTGGGCGTTCAAGGCGACGCCGCTCTCAATGTAGGTCTTCAAGCCAATCTCACGCTCCAACACGATCAATCCCCCGATGCGTTGGGAGGAGAGCGCTGTCGCGCTCAGCGCGATTTCATCGTAAACATCGGAAAACCGCATCGGGGTTAGAGACCGCCAGAAGGGGTTCTTGCCAATGGAGGCAAGACCGCGGCGGATCTCCGACTGAAAGATGATGATAATTGCCAAGAAGAAAAACGGCAGCAGATTGGTCAGGATCCATTGGACGGTCTCAAGGTGCCATCGACGCGAGAGGTAATAAAAGACGGTGACGACGATGATCCCCAGGGCCATCTGCGCGCCCCGAGTGCCGCGCAGCAGAACCAGGACCTGGTAAATGATGATCGCAACGATCAGGATATCGAGCACATCATTCCAGGTCATCCGGGAGAAATCGAAGAATTGAAGTATTTGGCTCACTGTCCGGAGGTCACTCCTGTGTCTTCACGGTCGTGTCATCAAACCCAGTCCCATGTTCTGTCTGTGCCGCTCGATCGAAAATCCCTCAAATCCGCTGATTGAGGATTGCGTCGGCCACTCCGACCACTTCGACTGTTTCCGCCACATCGTGCACACGCACGATATGGGCCCCTTTCAACACCGCAATTGCCACGGTCGCCATGCTGCCCAGCAGCCGATCTGTCACAGGGCGTTGCAGCACCTTTCCCAAAAAGGATTTGCGCGAGGTGCCAATGCACACTGGATATCCCAGGGATGTCAAGCCCTCGAGCCGGGCCAAAATCCTGACATTCTCTGCCGGGTCCTTCCCGAACCCGAACCCCGGATCAATCAGGATCTGTCGCCGGCCAATTCCCGACTCCCCAGCCCGTTCGATCATCCCGCGCAACTCCTTAAGAACGGATTGTACCACAGCACGCCGCGGCGACAGGTGCTTCCATGATTGCGGATCGCCGCGCATGTGCATCAGCACCATCGGGACGCGGTGGCGACGAGCGACTTCAAACATCCGCGTGTCCCAGCGGCCTGCGCTGACATCGTTGAGCATGCTTGCACCCAATTTCAAGGCCCTGTCGGCCACCTCCGATTTATATGTGTCGACGGAGATAGGAATCGAGATCTTCCCCCTCAAACGTTCGAGAACGGGCACAAGACGGTGCAGCTCTTCTTCAAAGGGCACGCGTTTCGATCCGGGGCGGGTGGACTCTGCACCGATATCAAGAATGTCGGCCCCTTCGCGCTCAATCCCGATCGCCCGCTCCACTGCACGATCGACGTCCAGATATTTTCCCGCATCAGAAAATGAATCCGGAGTGACGTTCAAAACTCCCATGACGAGCGTGCGTTCTCCCAGACGGAGAAGTCGATCGGGAAGCTTCAGAGAAAATCTTTTTCGACGGGTCTCCATGGTTGCAGGATAGAGAAGGGTTGTCATAGAGTCAAGCCAGTGACTCGACTACGCCGGGGGAACGAACCAATGGACATACTTCCAGAAGGACCATGAAAGCCTTCAGTAAGAAAAGTTCGCACCGGGGGTTCCCAGCACATCGCCCGGGAACTGCTTTGGGGGCAACATCAAAAAAAATGCCACTTTGTAAAGGTCCAAAGTGGCATTAATCCTTAGGGTCCCGGCAGCTTCGAGGGCCCTATGCGGGGGCGGGTCGATCTCCGGGTTTGGGATTGAACGCCGGAATGGGTTTCTGACCCGGTTTTTGCTGGGTCGCCGCCGGCGACAGTACGTTCTGAGGGGTCGTGGAAGGCGGTGCGCTCGTCCGGTCCTGCAACGGCAATCCGTCAATGAGGCGGTTGATCTCATTGGCGTCGAGCACCTCGCGTTCCAGCAGTGCTTCGGAGATTCTGACGAGCTTGTCCCGGTGTTCGTTAAGAAGGCTCTTTGCCTGCGCGTACCCCTGCATAATGATTTTTTTGACTTCCTGATCGATCTTGATGGCGGTGTCTTCACTGTAGTCGCGATGCTGGGAGATCTCCCGGCCCAGGAAGATCTGCTCTTCCTTCTTGCCAAAGGTGAGGGGGCCCATGTCGCTCATGCCATATTCGCACACCATGCGTCGCGTCAATTCAGTGGCCTGTTCGATATCATTGCCGGCGCCGGTGGTCAAGTGACCCAGGAACATCTCCTCGGCCACACGGCCTCCCATCATGATGGCGATCTGACCCTCCAGGTAGGTCTTCGTGTAGGTGTGCTTGTCGTCGACCGGCAACTGTTGGGTCAGTCCCAGCGCCATGCCGCGAGGAATAATGGTTACTTTGTGGAGAGGGTCGGCGCCCGGGGTCATGGCAGCCACCAGGGCATGGCCCGCTTCGTGATAGGCGGTGTTGCGCTTCTCGGCATCACTGATAATCAGAGACTTCCGTTCAACGCCCATGAGGACCTTGTCCTTGGCGCTTTCAAAATCCTCCATGATGACCGATTTTCGATTCAATCGTGCCGCCACCAAGGCCGCTTCATTGACCAGATTGGCCAGATCGGCGCCTGAGAAACCTGGTGTCCCTCGCGCCAGCACCGAAATGTCGACATCCGCCGCCAGCGGAATCTTTCGGGTATGGACCTGGAGGATCCCCTCGCGGCCCCGCACATCGGGCCGGGCAACCACGACGCGGCGGTCGAAGCGACCGGGCCGCAGAAGGGCGGGATCCAACACATCGGGGCGGTTGGTCGCGGCAATAATGATCACGCCATCATTCGATTCAAAACCATCCAACTCGACCAGCAACTGGTTCAAGGTCTGCTCGCGTTCGTCATGTCCTCCGCCCAGGCCGGCGCCCCGATGGCGCCCCACGGCATCAATTTCATCGATGAAAATGATGCACGGCGCATGTTTCTTGCCCTGCTCGAAGAGATCGCGCACGCGGCTGGCGCCCACCCCAACAAACATTTCCACAAAATCGGAACCTGAAATGGAAAAGAAGGGAACGTTGGCCTCCCCCGCGATAGCGCGCGCCAAAAGGGTCTTCCCGGTTCCGGGGGGGCCTACCAGTAGCACACCCTTGGGGATCCGGCCGCCGAGCTTTTGAAATTTTTGAGGTTCCTTGAGGAACTCGATGATTTCCTGGAGCTCATCCTTGGCTTCCTCAACGCCGGCAACATCCTTAAAGGTCACTTTCTTCTGCTGCGAGCTTAACAGCTTGGCCCGTGATTTCCCGAAGCTCAGCGCCTTGTTCCCGCCGCTCTGCATCTGCCGCATCATAAAGATCCAGAACGCGACAAGGATCAGGATGGGCGCCCACCAGCCGAGCAGTGCTGAGATCCACGAGTTCTGGCTTGATTTCTTCCCGTTGACCGTGACTCCCTTTTCCCGCAGGAGCTTCATCAGATCGGGATCCTGGATGGGAACCGTGGTTTTAAATGTCCCCTTGTTGTTCTTGTACTTGCCGGTGATCTCGTCGTTATCAGTGACCGTCACCTCTTGAACCTGGTCCTGATTGATGGAATTCACAAAATCACTGTAAGACGGTTCCTGTGCCTTCGGCTTGCCTTGAGAACTCTGATATACCTGCCACAACAGGACCGCCGTGACGATCATCGCAATCCAAACAATTGCAGTTTTTAAACCTGAACTCAAAATTTCCTCCTGCAGTCAGCCACTTCGCCTTGACTCGGCCCCGATCCGCAAAAACGCCCCAACCGGTTGATCTGACGAAATGGGCTATCCATCCCCTTCTCCCCGCAACGCCAGCACCGTATCAGGCGACGCGGCCGGCCGGCCTCGCAGCGCGGCCAGGGAGGGGAAGTTTCGATACCGTTCATCAGTGCCCAGCCCGTACCCCACCACAAATTGATCATGGACGGTAAACGCAGCATATCCTGCCACGGCGGGAGACCGGCGTATTTCGGGCTTATCAATCAACGCTACAATTTTAAGCGATGCAGGCCCTTGCAGCAAGATATTTCTGGAAAGGAAATCGGCCGTGATTCCAGTGTCCAGCGCCCCTACGACCAGCAGCACGTGGCGGTTCGCCAGATTAGTCACCGAAGTGTAAAAAATCTTCTTGTATCCCACCATCTCCTCGCCCCCCTCTTCCGTAATCGCCTTAATGAAGAGGCAGGTGACCGGCTGCTGGATGGCCCGGACAAGGTCCGCCATGAAAACAAATGAATCCTCCACGGTCCCGACGCAGACGAGCTCCTTGCCGGAATAGTCGCGGGTGAGAATACGGCCCAGTTCGCGAACACGTTCGGCAATCTGGTCCGCGGTATAAATGACTTGAATTTCATTCTCCACGTTCGCGCTCCTCGGTGATCATGAGAATTTGGTGGCTCGTGTCAGCGACTGCCACGGACTCCGATTCTGCACAACCGCGCGCCCAAACGATGTCATCCCCGGCGATGAGGAGGGGCCATCTCGTCCGCTCTCTTGCGGCCACCTGACGCGCATACAGCAAATCATGCACCTTGACCATGTGAACGCTTCCCCGTGGTTGATAACGATCCCCAGGTTGCACGTTTCTCACCGTCAGTTTACCAGACCCGGCCGGATTCAAACACAAGGAAATCTTGGAATAATCAAAACAAGCCGTGGTCGAAAGGCGGGGGTCTTCCCTCTTGCGGCGGCCGGTCCCCCTGTCAACTTCTTTGTGTTCCTCACTTAGCCACGTAGCGCGATCCATCAGACGACTTGTCCATACCAAGTCCCGGTACGGGATCTGCACAGAACCCGGGACGGGCAACATCACTTCGTAAACGGGGTGGCGGGCAGGGTCTTCGGAAAAGAAATGCAGTTTTTCAAAGACGCGCTCCACCCGAAGTCCGGAAGGAAGATCCAGCAGATCTCCGCTTTGCCCTTCGTGAATAAGCCTTTGAACGGAGTCAACATGGTCCTCATCAATCCCCAACAGGTTCCCCTTGATCGACTCAACTGCCAACCGGATGACCCGCCTCCGGATCGAGGGATCAAGTAGTGCGAGTTGACGGACGGGCAAAGCCAGGCTGTTTCCGGAACCTTCGGCCCTTCCTATACGCGACTGAAATTGCTCAAACCAGTCCTCGGCGATTCCAGCCAAAAGGCTTTCGTCCTGACGACATTGAGCGGTGGTATGGACCAGTCGTTCTACAATCCGGGGATTGTATTTCTCCGCCAGCAGGGGCAGGAGCTCATGCCGAATGCGATTACGGGTTCGTCGAAGATCCTGGTTCGTAGAATCCTCACGCCACGTCATCTGCTCCCCCTCAAGGAAGCGCTCAACTTCTTGCCGAGTAACCTCAAGCAAAGGCCGCACAAAATATCCGCCAACCACGGGATGGATGGCTCCGAGTCCCCGTGTCCCGGCGCCCCGAATCAGGCGCATCAGGAAAGTCTCCGCTTGATCATCTGCCGTGTGCCCCAAAGCCACCTTTTCGATCCGTTCGGAAACGGATAGACCTCGCAGAAACCGGTAGCGGCATCCCCGGGCGACCGCCTCTTCATTCCTGTGGTTCTTCATGGCCAACTGATGCACGTTTTCTGATCCCACAACGCACTTCAAGCCCAACTTCGTGGAGAGCTGCAGGACAAACTGTTCATCCCCATCCGATTCTTCGCCGCGGAGCTGGTGATTGAAGTGGGCCACGAGCAGCGTCAAAGTGAATCGGGGCGCGAGCTGGCTTAAGAGGATCAAGAGGGCGAGGGAATCCGGTCCACCGGACACGGCCACCGCTACGCGCTCACCTCCGGCGAACATCTGGTGGAAGGCAATCGTCCGCTGGATTTTTTCGAGAATAGAGCCCATAAACAATGCTGATGAAGCCCAGGGTGGTGTTTCCGCCTGCAAGTCCCGGGCGAAATTCTATCATGTGGGAATGAAGACACGAAGGAATGAAAGGGTCATTGCTTCTTGTGGATGGAGGGGAAGGTTCCTGCGAAGGGGACACCACTTTGGCGCTCCAACTCCGCAATCCGAAATCCCCCTTCCGCAATCGGGCCGTTCCGCATCCCGAAATCCGCAATCCGCAACCAAAACGACCGTCCCACATGGCGGGTGAGGGCGGCATTCCGGTACTTCTATTCCGCATTCCGAAATCCGCAATCCGCAATTAAATCGAGCGCGCCCATTCGGCCGATTATTCTACCTCCCGTGCTTCTGGAGTTCTTCGACCTGTTGCTCGAGTTTCTGGTTGGAGCGCTTCAACTCATCGATCTCAGACTGCAGCTTTGCCGAGTCTGCCCTGGCATTCATGCCAGCCCTTATCTGTTCCATTGCCTCGACGGCCGCATCGGCCACGCCGGCCTCCCCGAACCTTCCTCCATGTCCCGCACGCCCGGCAATCTCCTCCAATTTCGGCATGACCTCGGGATCTTTCAACGCTCCAAGCGCCCTGATGGCCCGGGCACGCATAAAGACGTTGGGATCCTCCGTAATCTCGATGAGCCTCTTGTGCACTTCCTTGTTCCCTTGCCCCAGGCGACTCAGCGTGTTAACGGCAGCAAAGCGGAGTGCGTCGGGCTTCCCATAGGCCGAGTCCTCCAGGGCCAAAGGGATGGCGCTTTTATCCTCCAGGAGATTGAACGCCGAATAAATGCCGGTGGCCACAGTTCGATAAGGATGTGTGTCCAATTTTTTCTTCAGTATCTCGAAGGCCTCCGGAGCCTTGATTTTTGCGAGCGCCTCGGCGGCGCTGGCTTCCGCAGCATAGCTGTCATCTTTCTCCAGGATGCTTTTGAGGATTGCGGCGGCGCGCCCATCCTTCTCAAAATTCCCCAGCATTCGTGCGACTGCATCCCGAACATGAGAGTCCTTGTCTTCAATTCCGATCTCCAAGGCTTCCCGTGCAGCCGGCGATCGCATCGAGCCCAATGCCTCAGCCACCGCCACACGCACCCCGTAGAAGGAGTCGCTCCTCAACACGGCCCTCAAAGCCGCCACGGCAGCAGGATCGGCGCCAACCTTCCCAAGTTCCTGGGCGGCCCATCGGCGATCCTGCCCTTCTTTGGCTTCCCTCACCTGGCGAATCAGCTCCTCTGTTGATTTCCTGAGGTCAATCTTCTTGAGAACTCGATTCCCCGGATCAAAAAGGACCAGGGCCGGAGCCGCATCGAGCGGAAAATAAAAGTTCTGCGTCTTTTCGCTGATTTCAACAGCGTAGGTCTTCTCCCCGCCGGCGGTATGAATCTCAATGTTGACCGGGATCCGAAACAGTAAAGTAGTCGAGTCGACGGTCTGCATCTGCTCGACATGCAGGGTCTCGACTTTCCGGGAGTCGTCCCAACTTGCCACCACCTTCAATTCCGGATATCCGGCGTGAAACACCCATTCATTGAAGAACCAGTCCAGGTTGCGTCCACTGGATTCTTCCATCGCCTTTTCAAAATCGGACGTCATTACGTTCTTCGCCTGATTTGAGGAGACGTAGTTTTGGATCCCGGCAAAGAAGACCTTATCCCCCAGAACGGTGCGCAGCATATCGAGGACGCGCGCGCCTTTCTGGTATGTCGTGGCATCGAAAAGATGAGAGTTATCTTTGTAGTAGTGAGTCACGATCGGCCGCCGGTAACGCAGGTCCTCATTGAAGAAATTCTGCTCAAATTGCCGCAGGTGTTCGCGGTATTCTTCATAACCCAGGTGGTGCTCACGATACAGCGACTCAAAGAAAGAGGCGAATCCTTCGTTCAGCCAGATGTGGGCCCAATCCGTACAGGTCAGCAGGTCGCCAAACCACTGGTGTGCCAGTTCGTGGGCCACCAGGCCGAGGCTGGAATAATCCTGCTCGGCACGCTCATCATGCAATGTCTGATCCGTCTGGGTTGTGGCGGAGATGTTCTCCATACCTCCGCCATACCGCTCCACGGCCGACTGTGCATACTTCTCATAAGGGTATTCGCGTTTCGTAATCTCAGAGAAGAAGGCGACCATGTCGGGAGTCAAGCCAAATGAGCGATCCCCGGTGGCTTTGTCGACTCCTGGGGCAATGTAGTAATCCACGGGGGTGTCCTTGTACCTCGCCTCGTATTTGGTGAAGGGGCCCACCACCAGGGAAGTTAGATAGGAGCTGTGAGGAACCGATTCCTTCCAGTGGAAGGTCTTAGTATGAGCGGTTTCATTGGCCGTGACCGAAAGCAGTTTTCCATTTGAGATGACCATCTCATTGTCCGGCACGGTCACGATGACTTCGCTTGTGGACCGATCGTTGGGAGAGTCGTAACAAGGAAACCAGAAGTGATTGAACTCCGACTCTCCCTGGGTCCAAATCTCGGGCGCCAGGGTGGGATAGGCCTTGTCAGGATTGATGAAATACATCCCGTTGACGGGCGTCCCGTGGTAGGCGATCCCCACCTCGACCTTCTCTCCCCTCGCCCTCGGATGATCGAGATCGATAACAAGACTGTCCGGTTCAATACGAAACTTGAGTGGGGTCCCGTTGCCATTCGTGACGCGGTCAATCGTCAGCCCCGAGCTGTCAAGCTGGATGATACTAAACTCGTCGCGGAAGGGGGTGAGCGTGACCGTGTCCAATCCACGGACCTCATGTTTCGCCTGGTCAAAAGAGAGGTCCAGTTTGTAATGCTCCACATGAAAGAAGCGCGTCCGCGCCGGTTGGTACGTTGCACCTGGATCAAAGGGTTTGTAAGGCGATGAGGGGGCCGGCGTCTGCGCATAAAGCGAAGACACTAGAAGAACACAAGAGCAGAAAAACACAAGTCCACGGATGCGGCTGAATTGCACGGAAGTCCTCCCCGGAAAGATTCTTCAGATTGGGTTTTACCAGGCGGGAAGTCTACCAAGCTTTGCGGGGAGAGACAAGGAGGTTTGGCGTCACATGACAAGAGATGCAACGAGAGAATCCAATCTTTTCAAGGGAGTAAATACCCCTCAGTCTTTCAAGGTGCGCAGATTACTTGTTTAGGAGAGTCTATCACCGTCCCGCGCGCCAGGAGTCCAGTGAGGGCTTGCGGCTCTGCCGCCTCCC
This sequence comes from Terriglobia bacterium, assembly GCA_020072965.1. GTDB lineage: Bacteria > Acidobacteriota > Terriglobia > JAIQFV01 > JAIQFV01 > JAIQFV01. The sequence goes on from JAIQFY010000029.1 coordinate 38,980, forward strand.
GTTTTGCGGGACGGTATGCCTTCGGCGCACTCATCTACGGGTTTGTTGCAGGAATCAAATTCTTAACGACCACTCCGCCTTTCATAACGAACAACGTTCGCTTCAGCGTGTCGATGTTCTGGAGGGGATTGTCTGCGACCGCCACCAGGTCCGCCAGCTTTCCTGCTTCGATCGACCCCACCTGATCCAGCCATTCCATAAGCGCGGCGGCGTTGATTGTCCCCGCCTGGATGGCTGCCAGGGGAGTCATTCCGTACTTGACCATCCACGAGAACTCCTCCGCCTGCGTGCCGTGCGGAAAAGGCCCGACGTCGGAGCCCATCGCGATCTTCACGCCCACTGCGAGAGCGCTTTCGAAATGTTTGTGTCGCAATTGAAGCACAATTTTCCCTCGTGCCAGGGCGGCTGGTCCCGTCGCATGGGCCACATTCCATTCCGTCACGGTGAACGTGGGAACCAGGTAAATCCCTTTCTGCTTCATCAACAATAACGTCCTGTCATCGAGATAGTACCCATGCTCGATGGAATAGACTCCCGCCTCTGCGGAAACCCGCGCACCCTCTCCCCCGGTGGCATGGACCGCCACTTTCTTCCCGATGCGGGCCGCCTCACTGACAGCAGCTTGCATTTCCTCCAGGGTAAACTGCGGAACCGTCCTGTAATTCTCGGGAGAAACAACCTGGTCCGCCCCGGTGGCATAAATCTTGACGAAATCAGCCCCCTCCTTGATTTGGAACCGGATAGCTTTTCTTAATCCCTCGATCCCCTCGACCATCATGGCATTGGGGATCATATTCACCGCGGGATTATATCCGAAGAAATCCTCGTGGCCGCCCTCGACCGAGATGGCCTGCGTGGACACCTGCAAACGGGGCCCGGGGATTTCCTTGTTCGCAATGGCATTGCGGAGGTCGACATCGGCGGCCTCGGCACCCTCAGTCCCCAAGTCGCGCTCGCTTGTGAATCCAGCCATTAGATCGGCTTCCGCATTCCTCACCGCCATGATGGTCCGCTTCGCCACGGTTTCCCGCAAGGTTTGAATGTCCTGGGGACCGGGATGAAGGAAAAGATGGACATGCGTGTCAATGAATCCGGGCAACAAGGTCGCCTCTCCCAGATCGATCACCCTGACTCCCGCCGGTATGTGGACTTCCTGCGTCCTGCCTACCCGAGTGATTCGTTCCCCATCGATGAGGACGGTCTGATGGTCAACCATCACACCGTTTTTCACATCCAGCAAGCGGCCGCACCGAATCGCCACTGTTTGTTCAGAGGTAGTTCCCCCCGGCTGGCCATTCGACGAGACTGCGATTAAACCAAGAAAGAGAAATGCACCGATCCACCGTTTCACCAAAAACCTCCCTACAACCTGGACTTAGGAATTCATGATTACCGGCGGACTGGCGGACACTCCGGTTTCCCGGAGTGTGCGCTCATCCATAACTGCCATGACAAGCTCTTACAGCCATCGCAAAAACGCCATAGCGGCGCGAGCGGTCATGATTCCTGCCTTTTCGGCCTCCTACTTCCTAATGCCTTCCAGCTCATCCGCAATAGTTCCCGCACCATAAATCTTTCGCAGTGCTTCGATGATGCCCTGCGAGGCGACCGCGACGGCGCGCGCCTCCTTCTCGCTGTAAACAAAGTCGAGGGCCAGCGATTGAATGTTCCCATCGAAGATCAAACCGACGATTTCAGCATTGCGGCTGATGACCGGACTCCCCGAGTTGCCTCCGATGATGTCGGCGGTATTGACGGTGTTGAGAGGAGTCGAAAGCTGGAGCGCCGCTTTCTTTTCGAGCCAGCTCTTGGGCATCTCATAGGGAGGCTTGTTCTCGTGCTTGCTGGCATGCTCGTAGGCACCCGCAAACGCGGTGAAGTAGGAGATCTTCGTCCCTTTCTCCATGTAACCCTTCACCGTTCCGAAAGAGAGGCGAAGCGTAAACGTCGCATCCGGGTAGATCGAGGTGCCCTTCAGCGCAAAAATGGCTTTGGAGATGAGGGCATAATTCTGGCGTTCCACTCCCTGGACGTTGTCCTCATAACGTTTGCGGAGTTTGCGCGCCTCCGGATCGATCCTCTTTGCGAACACGATCATGGGGTCGGTGGAGTCCTGGATGGCCTTTTCCCCACCCTCGGCCAGGCTCTTGCGGACCTCGACATCCTTCAGTTTTGTGCCTGAAACCAGCTCATCGGCCAGCTGGCTGGGGCTCTTTCCGCCCAGGACCTCCTCGACCAACGGGTTGTCTTTCCCTAGTTGATCCTGGAAGAAGGTCAATGAGGAGGAGAGCTTGTGTTTCTCATAATCGTCGTAAATGGGCGCCGATGAGAACAATTGAAATTGGAGGGAAGCGAGATTGGACTCCCGGTATTCGCGGAGACGGTCGGGGTTTGGCTTTTGCTTCTCGGCGGCGAGACGCACCAGTACCCGGGCAAACTGGAACAAATCAGATTCCAGCGCGGATCCCCCTTCCAAAAAGGAATAGGGCTTGCTGAAGGTCGCCAGCTCCTGGCGCGACTTGGCAATGGCATTCCAGGCGCCCCCAAATTCACCTTTCATTTTCGAATCGGCCTCAACCTTGGCACGCAGTTGCTTTTCCTCGTTCGCCTTCTTGTTCATCAATTCGGGATCGCGCAGCGCCACCTCTTCCTCACGAATCGCCTTCAGACTATTTTCTATTCCGAAAATATCTTCCTTTGCAATGCGGGTCTGCTCCGGCCCGCGCTCGCTAAACTTGAGCAAATTACTGCGGTCCCACTCCAGCAAATTCAGTACGAAAGGAAATCCGACGTCCCGCAGATACTCCAAATGTGCAAGGGTGTTCAGCCGGCTGGTGGAGCCGGGATTGCCCGAGACAAATACGAGTTCATTCTCGGCGGCCCCATTCTTGCTCCATTTGAAATAGTCCTTAATGACGGCGTGCTTGTCGTTCTCGTAGACGCGGAACAGGCAGAGATCGAGGTCGTAGCGGGGATAAGTAAAATTGTCGGGATCCCCGCCAAAGAACGCAATGCCAAATTCGGGCGCGAACACCAGCCGGACATCGGTGTACTTCTTATACCGGTAGAGATGGTACCGGCCGCCCTGGTAAAGGGTGATCACATCACAGCGCAATCCTGTCTGGGTGGAGCATTCCTTTTCCACGTCCGCCATCGCACCTCGGCGGGCTGTGTTGGCGTCACCCGGGTTCATTTCCGGCTTCACGGCGGCATTCACCCGCGCCGTGACGTCTTCGATGCTTTCCAGCACGTTCAATTCAAGATCCGGACACTTGGCTTCGTCGGCGCGCTGCTTCGCCCAGAATCCGTTGCGGTAGTAATCGGTCTTTTCGTTGGATAGCTTTTGCATGCAGTCGGCGCCCACATGGTGGTTCGTCATCACCATTCCGTCCGCTGAAACAAATGATCCCGATCCTCCGTTGTTAAACCGAACCGAAGAGAGACGCACGTGCGTAAGCCATGCTTCGGTGGGCTCAAAACCGTACCGGGCCTTCAGTTCAGCCTTGGGCACGAGGTTGAACGGCCACATGCCCTCGTCGGCTAACAGAGGACCAGGTGCCGCCAGCCAGCCAGCGCACAACAGAAAAAGAAAAATGATCAAGCCTTTGCGGTGAATCATCGGGTGATCTCCTCAAAAATTGGTTTGTTAGTCGTAATAGTCCGGGAAGATGAGTTCTTATACCCAGGGCAATTGAATGGGTCGCTCGAAGTCGATGGATTCAAATAAGGGCCGAAAAAAAAGCGGCCCCAGAAGGGTTACAGGAATTGAACCGATGACATACAGATCCAGTCAGCCTTCAAACACGAAGCTATACATCCACCCACCTGTTGCGGGACAAACGAGAACGCTCGAAATACTAGCATAAAACAAGAGGATGGGCGATTCGGGGTTGCTCGAAGCCGGGTTGGACGATAAAATCAAGCGGCTATAGGTCAGGGCTGATTGCCAGACCCAAGGAAGCCGGAACCCAGACCCGATTTTATGCGGGAGCCGGAACACCCGGAGACCGGCCTTTGATGAAATGCTCGCCAGAGCACCTTCATTTCAAACCGCAGTTTTTCCGTCTTCCGGATTCCTGGCCTCTTCCAAGAGGTTTCTCTTGATCATGGTTGACACATGTTCTGCTGAGAAGATTTCTAAAATGAGGAAATTCGGCCTCAAGTTCCTGTTCAGGGGCCATGGACCCCTCAGACGATGCTCCATCCCCCTGTTGGCCGCATGTCTTCTCTTGAGTCCGGGGGCCCTGCGCGCCGAATACGTAGTGTTCAAGAACGGCTCCCAACTTCAAATCAGTTTTCACCTTCTTGAGGCCGACAATAAAGTGAAACTTATACTCAAGAGTGAGGGATTTGCCGTGGTGGAGGCGAGCTCCATCGAAAAGTTCGAGCAGGAGGATTATGTTCCGCCCCAGCCCGATATGAAGGCGCTGCAACTCCCGCCTCTGCCCTTGCCGTCCTATGCGGCGCCGTACCATAAACTCATTGTGGAGGCCTCCAAAAGCACGGGGCTTCACGAGATGTTGATTGCCACGGTTATTGAAGCGGAATCAAACTTCGATCGCTATGCCGTCTCGCGCAAAGGCGCCCGGGGATTGATGCAGTTGACTCCGCAAACCGCCAGCGATCTCGGCGTGCACTCCATCTACGACCCCAAAGAAAATATCCTTGCCGGGGCTCGGTATCTTCGAGATCTCCTGACACAATTCAAAAACGATCTCAGCCTGGCCCTCGCGGCCTACAATGCAGGCCCCGACAAAGTTCTCTCTTACCGAGGCATCCCTCCGTTTCGGGAAACACAGGATTATGTTCGAAAGGTGGTGTCACGATTTGCCCGCAGAAGAGAAAACACTGCGGGCCTGTGACTCCCGTTGAATGAAGTCCTATTCCATCTGAGCCCCGCGTTTTTTGCGGAGCGAGGGCGGGGCTTAGAAAGTTTTATTTCTTCCTGGAGGGAGGGTTTCCGAACGGAGTCATCCCGGGGGGCTGAGAGGTTGGCGGAGAACCGGTTCTAGGCGGTGTAGTCACTGCTCCTGGAGTGGTTTGGCCGGGGGCGGAAGTTGTTCCCGGTGGCGGCTGGCCTGCGGCCTGACCGGGGGGCAAAAGCAAGGCCACTGAGACTCCCAGATAGCAGCCCGAGCCAGCCATTCGTCCGCCCGGCAGGACGATATACTCCATTTGATTGTAGTGATCATATCCTCCACATTCCATGAGGGCCTGCTCCGTAGACTGGCTGGCGACACCGACAATGGGAAGATTGGAGAGCTGAGTGGCGCTCAGTGATGAACTCCCGGTTCCAATAGAAGTAGTACCCTGACCCGGCGAGAACATCCCGGTTCCGGCGGGCCTGTTCGTGATGGATTGAGTGCCGGCCGCCACGGAGGTTCCGGTCGCAGAAGGGGCGTTGGGGGCCACAACCGTGAGTTGAGAGTCGAGCACCGCGCCATTGGGTCCCAAGTGGATAAAACGCCATTCGCCGTCCTTAGTCAGCGGATCCTTCCATTTCTTGCGTAGAAACCGGACGTTGTTTGTGTTCATGAGGGCGTCCAGCGAGGTTGGCCATTGATTGGGGAACTTCCGGTTATATGCCTGGATGGCGCGCAGATATTGCACGGCCCGAAACTGCATTTCCAGTTCCTTTTCACGTTTGGATTGGGTTTTCAAATCGGGCAGGGAGACGGCAATCGCGATTAACAAAAACGTGGCGAATATCATCAATGAGGCGAGGGCGAATCCCGATTCGGAACGGCCCGGATCCGTTCTCAGGGCAAGGATGCGGGAATGCTCCGCATTCCCGTCACCCCTTGTGAAGCGAGTCGGCCTTCTTGTGGGTTGGATCTTCATAAAGACTGTCCCGATGCACTACCCTTCGATCAAAGGCAATTGTTGGCGGTTCTTGTTTCGCATGTCTTCCACTTCCACGGAATTCACCCCGATTCGAACAATCCTGTAGCGGTTCGCGATGACCTCGCCTTCGGCAGCGATAAAAATGTCCAGGCCGTTGGTCAGGAAAACCTTCTTCTCCTTCGTTGCGCCATCCGTGGCGAACCCATAGTATTTCAAATCGATGGGAGGTGGCGGAGGCGGGGGTGGAGGGGGGGGAGGGGTGTTACGCCTGCGCTCCTCATCGGCAATATCCTTTGGGGTCTTAGGAGGTGGAGGCGGCGGGGGAGCCGCCTCGTAACGAAACAGATTTCGTTTTGTGGACGTATAGTCAGATATTGAAGAACGGTCGAGTTTCTCCAGGTGAATCGTTGGATCGATATTATTGATGTCAATTGCCTCCTGGCGGCGGCGTTGCCGATAATCCGCGGCCGTTTGCAGCTTCGAAGCTGGCTTCGGGGCCGGCGTCAGGGTCTGTGTCGATGGGGCGGTTTGCTGCCCCTGCCAGTTATTGATCGCGTAAACAACGGCGATAACGAGCAGAACCGCACATCCGAGGAGCATGTAGAGCTTCTTCCGGTCCTGAAATCCAAGATTCAAAAACACCTCCCCCGGCAATGCTCAGATGGTTCTCATGTAGGTCAGCATGGAGAGGTCCAGGCGGACGAGATTGGGGTTATCCTGGCCCGATCGCAACCCGATCGAATCAATGATGAGTACATGGTTGCCACGCTGAAGCGAATTGATGAATTTCACAATATCCGTGTAGGTGCCCTCCACGGGGAGTCCGACCTGCACCTCGAGCAGTCCAGAACCAGCTTCTTCGGAGGACTTAAAACTGGTTCGATCCTTCCTCACCCCGGCTTGTTTTGTCGTATCGTTGAGGAACTGGATTAAAGCAGAAAACCCATCGTCGACACTCCACAAGTACTGTTGAAAGCGAACCGATTCCCCACCGGTGGCATTCTTCAGATGTGCTTGGATCGCCTCCAATCGGGCGACATCTTTTTTCCTCTCCGTCAGCGTCTTTACGACGTTTTGGTGTTCCGCCTCACGGGAGCCATACACCCGCCGTGCGGGTGCCAGCACTGTAAAGTAGAAGAGCAGGTCAAGAACCAGCAGTCCCCCACCTGCTCCGAGCAACCACCAATGGAATGATTTTCTCTTCCTTTGCGCCATAGATCCCTTAGCTCTCTTGAATCCTCCTTAGTTTAACACTCGACATCGACGAAACCTGACCCTGTCCAGCCCCTGCCTCCGCCCTTTTCAAGGCTCATACTGCAGGTGCAGAGTAACTTCCACTTCATTTGAAACGCGGTGGGTCGCGGCATCCTTGAACGATCCCTCCTGATCCACGAAGATGTTGTGGAACTTCTTGGAACTGGTGAGGTTGCGCAAAAAATTGACCGCATCGATCGTCGTTCGTCCCAGAAAAACCATCTCCAGATTTATGGTCTGACCGCTTGACTTCTGCCGAATCTGAGTCACTTGAACGTTATAGGGGATCACGGATTCCAAATCCTGAAAAAACTGGGTCCATGGAAAGGTGTCCCGCTTAATGAGGAGATTATAGAGGTTGATTCGATCGATCTCATCGAGTGTCTGAGGTTGCTCCAATTGCTCTTTCAATTGCGCACTGCGCGCCGTCGTTTGATCGAGCTCTCGTTGCTTCAGGCGTAGATCCTGCTCCAACGCCTTGTTTTCCAGACGTAGCACCCGGTACCGATTCACAAAGTACCCTGCCCCGCCGAGCCCCGCCAGCAGAAGGACCAATCCGATCAGATAGTACTTTCGGTAGTTAACGAACGGGTTGGTCGCCAGGTTCAGGTGATATCGAAGCATAAGCGTTTTGGGGTCTCACGACGCCATCCCGCCGGGGCGAGATTGCACGTCTTTGGGTCCTAGGAAGCTCCCAACTCCAGTCCAATCATCGGAGCGAACATCTGGTTCATCTGATCGCCATTCACGCGCCCGGATCCCGTAGCTCCGGCGCGCTCAGTGCGGACTTCGGCCACCGGACAATCGGCGAGTCTTTGAATGGCTGCATAAATTCGTTCGCTGCCAGTGGGAAGTCCAGACATGTATATCATCTCAATCTTGTTTTGAAACTTATCCTGAAAATACGCCAGCGAAGGATAAATCTCATCGAACAGAGACTCCGGCGTGAGGCTTGACGCTTGATCTAAAGAATAGTCCTTCTCGACGGTGCGATAAAAGCGGAGGAAGCCGTGATGATGAATCGAAGTTGTGAAGAAACGCGGAGCCAGACGGAAGAGCAGGGTGGACCGTGACCGCCAGTCCTGCGCCTGCAGTTCCAGCAACTGGGTGATCCCAAAATGTTCGACAGTAACAAAGCCCGGCTCCAGTCCCAGGCTTTCTACCGCACCTTCGTATTCCCTCAAAACGCTCTTGTTAATCACCGTCAGGATGACCTCAAGATGCGACGCGCCCAAGGTTTGTACATGGTATGAGAGGGAGGCCTCCTCGACAGAAAACGGAAGGTTCTTCTTCACCTTGAATCGGAGCAACTCGAGGAGATCGCTGGACTTGCCCGGCAAGGATTCCAGCGAAAGTAGGAGGACACGAGCACTGAGATCGGGAATGAGCAGGTTCACTTCTTTGCCAGACAACCCCGTCCGCTGGACCGTCTGGGTTAGGGCCCGATGCAACGCCTCACTGTCCACGATGTTCGTCTTGGAGTGAGAAGCGGAAACAACGCCCGCCGGCAACGGCACGTAAGCCCAGCTCTCGACCGGGTGTGGTGGCCGGGGGCCCATCCGCACCGCGGCAATATAATCCCCCGAGATCGCGATGGCATTTCTGGGGAAAATAGGTTGAAAGAGTTTTTTCAGAAAAATAGGAGCCCCCGTGTAGGAAAAGGCTTTTGCATCGATCAATTGTATTGCCGGGAGACCCGGCACAGCGGAGCGCCCTGATTATTCAATGAAAGTGACCTTGTTGATTTCCTTCAAGGTCGTCACCCCCGCACGGACCTTGGCGATCGCCGATTCGCGGAGGAATGTCATGCCTTCTTCACGCGCGGCCGCCTTGATTTCCGAAGAAGGGCGTTTATCCAGAATCAACTGCCGGATCCGGTCCGAAAGGTCAAGCAATTCGTGAATCGCAGTGCGGCCGCGAAATCCCGTCCCGCTGCAATCCAGGCACCCGACCCCTTCGTAGAAAGGTCCCTTGCTCCATTCCCGCACATCCAGTCCGGATTCCTCCAGCACCTCCGCCGGATATTCAACCGGGTGTTTGCAGTTGTCGCATATGATCCGAACCAGGCGCTGTGCCAGGATGCAATTGAGGGCGCTGACGAAGTTGTAGGGCTCGACCCCCATGTTGATAAAGCGGCCGATCACATCGACGACGTTATTCGCATGGACCGTGGTGAAGACCAGATGTCCGGTGAGTGCGGACTGGATGGCGATCTGGGCGGTCTCGTTGTCCCGAATCTCACCTACCATGATCTTGTCGGGGTCGTGACGCAGGATGGAGCGGAGACCGCGGGCAAACGTGAGTCCCTTTTTTTCGTTGACCGGGATCTGGGTCACGCCTTTGAGCTGATACTCGACGGGGTCTTCAATGGTGATGATCTTGTCCTCGTCCGTTTTGATCTCCATCAGGCCCGCATACAAAGTCGTCGTTTTGCCGCTGCCGGTGGGTCCGGTGACCAGCACCATGCCGTACGGTTCGTGAATGTATCTCCGAAATTTCTTGAGGTCGGAATCGGAGAACCCCACAACATCGAGCGACAGGTCCTTGAATTTTTCGCTCATCGATTCCTTGTCGAGGACGCGCAGCACGGCGTCTTCTCCAAAAATCGAGGGCATGATGGAGACGCGGAAATCAATGGACCGCCCCTTGAAACGAACGCGAAACCGTCCGTCCTGGGGGACGCGGCGCTCACTGATGTCGAGTTCGCTCATGACCTTGATGCGCGAAATAATGGTGGTGTGATGCTCCTTGGCGATTGGCGCCATGGCGTAATGCAGGACCCCGTCGATGCGGTATTTCACGTTGACTTCGTTGTCGCGGGTTTCGATATGAATATCACTGGCGCGACGTTCGAGGGCCGTGAAAATCGTGGTGTCCACCAGTCGAATGATCGGACTGACATCGCTGTCGGTGGTGATCTTCTCGATGGTAATGGATTCTTCGCCGTTCTCTGTCTCCTTGACGAGGTCCAGGGTGAAGCCTTCGGTGGCGTCTTCCAGCACCCGCTGAGATTGCTCGCTCTTCTTTAGGATGTCACTGATTTGGGAAGTCGTGGCAACCTTAACGATGAGGGTTCTGTTCAGCAACATCGCCAGCTCATCGATCTGCAGCAGTTCACTCGGGTCAGCAACCGCCACAGCAAGGGAAGTGCCCACCACTCTCAACGGAATGAAGTTATAGCGAAACATCAGGTCAGCCGGGATTTGCCGAAACAACTCATGCTCGATCTGGTAGTTCTTCAAATCCACAAATTCATAACGGTATCGCTGAGCGAGCCGCTTCGCCCGATCCAACTCTGTTTCCAACGGAGTTTTCGCACCGGCGAAACCCTCCTGCCACTTGTCATGGAGATTGGTGGTCATTGGATTCTATCCCTTCGGTCAAACAAAAAATTGGGGATACGGGCCCATCCCCTTGTCAGCTCCCAAGCGCGACCGCTTTGGCCACTGCATTATAAACCCCTCACCCGCAATGGTCGAACAATGTCTTCAGCATTCGGCGTACCCTGTCATCCCATTTGCCCGGCGAGGGAAAACACCGGCAGATACAGTGCAATCATGATGAACGCAATGACGCTCCCCATGAACACCAGAATGGCGGGTTCGATCAAGGTGAGCAAAGTCGCAACGCGCGTGTTTACCTCTTCATCAAAAAAGTCTGCCACGCTCGCCAGCATATGGATCAGGGCCCCTGTCGACTCGCCCACCTCCACCATCTCAATGACCAGCGCCGGGAACAGTCCGGTCGCTTCAAGACTCTTCGCGATGGACTTTCCCTCGCGAACTCCCTGTGCGGCCTCGAGGATCGCTTCGTTGATCCTCTGATTGGAAGTGGCCTGGGTAGAGGTCTGCAGGGCCTGAACCGCGGGTATACCCCCTGCAAGCAAGGTGGAAAGCGTGCGGGCCAATCGCGCCAGCGAAAATTTCAGCCACACTTCCCCGAAGACAGGAGCCTTGAGTTTCCAGCCGTCGACGATCCGCCGGCCCGCCAAACTCCGCAGCCAGACCCGTAGAATCAGGTAGGCAATGATCAGCGCCGGCACCAGGACGACCAGGGATGAGCGAAGACCCTTGGAGACGTTAATAATAAAGACAGTCGGGGCCGGCAGCTGCGCGTTGAGTGATTCATAGAGATCCTGGAACTTGGGAATCACATAGGTCAGGATGAAGGAGAGCATCGTGGTTACCAAACCCACCAACACCAACGGGTAGACCATCGAGGAAATGACCTTCTTGCGGACAGCCGACGATACCTTCTGGTAGTTGATGTAGCGCTGAATTACTTCTTCCAGGTTGCCGCTTTTTTCCCCCGCATACAAGGAGGCCGTATATACCGGGGAAAACTCCCCCTGTGCCTCGAAAGCTTCTGAAAGCATCGCCCCGGATTTCACTCGTTCCCGGATATTATCCAGGAGCGCGCGAAAGTAAGCATTCCGAACTCGAGGGATCAGGAGGTCGAGGGACCTCAGAATCGGCAGGCCCGCCTTGATCAGGGTAACGAGTTGCTGATTGAAAATCATGAACTCGTCCTCTTTAACCTTGCCTCGCCGACGGGTCTTACCTGGAAGTGCCAGAAGACGCCCATGCTCCTTGATGGAATAAACCAGGCAGCCTTGATCGCTAAAACGGGCGCGCAACTCCGCTTCGGTGTTCGCCGTGAACACATCCTCGAGAACTTTCCCGTTCGCTTGCGCTATCTTGCAGACAAAGTCAGCCATAAAAAACCAGCGGTCAGCTATCAGCTTTCAGCTTTCAGCTCTCAGCTTTCAGCTTTCAGCTCTCAGCTCTCAGCTTTCAGCTCTCAGCTATCAGCTCTCAGCTTTCAGCTTTCAGCTTTCAGCCATCAGCTCTCAGCTTTCAGCCATCAGCTGCAAGCAAATAACCACAAGGTATCAGGATTCAACCTCCAATGACTTCTTGGTCAAGCTGACAGCTGACGGCTGATAGCTGAAAACTTTCTTTTCACTGACAACTGGCAATTGAGAACTGATAACTCTTCCTTCACTGCACCCCCGACTGGTCAACAATCTCCGCCCCCCGGGGAATTCGGAATTGGAATCTCTGAGGATCGATCGGCGGGTTCTCGGTAATGTCAGAGAAGGAGAACTCCATCTTTGACCGGTCGATATTGTCGACGGTGATTTGGAGTAAATGCAAGGTAATTTTCTCGACTTCCAGCACCACATCCTGGTACCCGAGTGAGTCATCTTTCGGGTAGGCGCGCAACAGGATGGACCGGTCCGCTCCGGCTTGATCGATCCGCTCAACCCGGGTGAATACTTTTCTCCAGTGAAGTTTTCCCAGCAACATCAAGATGGGGGTGCGGCGGTCCTCGGATGCCTTGACCGTCTCGCGGTAGACACGATTCTCCGAGGGAATCCAAGTGTACTGCATTTTTCCATCGACCAGGAACAATTTGGCTTGAGGCTGGAAATATTCCCACCGCATTTTTCCCCCACGCCCCAACATTAAGACGCCGGATTCGACCCGCCGGTCTTTGCCCTGGATGAATTTCTGAACAAAACTAGCGCGGTAGGTCATCAGCGTAGAGTACTTTTTCTGAATCTGGTCCAGCAAGTTCTCAATTTCGTCCTCTTTACCGGCGGCCTGAAACGCGGAACCCGCAGAAGTAGCAACCGCTAAAGCTAGCATGCAGAACAGATAGACCCGTGAATTCAGGTTCCGCCGGGTACGAAAGGTCTTGCTGTTCGATAGAAATGATTTTCGCGGACTTCGCATCGCAAATAAAAATAGCACAGGGATGCCAATCCTTGAAGTGGATTAGTGCGCGATTGCGTGGTCCCAACCCGTTCAACACTCCCCCCGTGACGATTCTACGATGTCTCCGTGGGACTTCATTGGCAACGTTGGTTCTAGTGCAAGGCCTTGCCAAACCCTGCGGCAGAACACCTGGAAACCGATGAATCGGTTCAATGAGAGGAAGCGGAGAGAACCATGATCACCCCGATAAATCGGGGTGCTGTTAATGAAGGATCCAACAGCACCCGGATTCATCCGGGTGATAGCGTCGCAACCAGGATCAGTTTAGAACCGTTTCAACGGTTTCTCAACAGGGGTGAAGTAGGGGCGCACAATATACCGCGGCGGATCTCCAATAGCAGCAGGAACTTCTCTGAAAAGCGGCCGGCAGGAACGCAAAAGAATTTGTCTCTAGCCAGGAGTGATTATCAGAGTGAGGAGTGAACCACAGGTCAAGCACACAAGGAGGTTCTCGTCTCCAGACACGGTTGTGGCGGCATTTCGCAAATGAAATACCTCAATACTCTCGCACCCCGCACAGGGGGCTGTCGGCAAGGTTGTGTCCCTTTCACCGGCAATCCGTTTGATCGATCCCGGCTCGATTCGTCCCCCCTGCTTCTTTGTGCTCAGCTCAAACGTCGAAAAGCAATCGGCGCATACGTGATTGAAACAACAATTTGGGGTGCAGCTGTAGCTGACTTGGGGGGAACCACATTGTGGGCAAACAATGCTGAGAGGGGAGATGGTCATCACCCCATAAATCTAACACAAGACGATATCCCATGGCGGGCCTAAGAGATGAACTTGAAAAATCGATGGTCGGGCTGATCGCATTCAACAGACGATTGCACGGATAAATGGATTTCAGTATCCTGTCCTGACTTTCTGAGAGTAGGAATTGAGGGGTGTTGCCATCCCGGAGGTCATCAGTACCCCCCAGACCCTATGAATCAGAATTTCAAACAGGAGAAATCATATGCCCGAACTCGAAATCCATCATGAGGCTGCACATGAAATCGACCCAACCGGGAAGAAGATTGGCGTCCTGGCCGCCATATTTGCGGTTGCGCTCGCGCTCGTGACCATCATCTCGCATCGGACCCACACCCATGCCATTGTGCTCAAAACAGAAGCCAACGACCAGTGGCAGTTCTACCAGTCGAAACGCATCAAGTTTCACAACCTGGAATTGGGCCAGGACCTGATTGCAGCCTTAGGGGCCCGGGAAGATGCCGCGGGAAAGGTTTTGGTGCAGTATGAAAAGGAAAAAGTTCGCTACGAAAAAGAAGGGGAAGAAATCCAGCAGGAGGCAAGAAGGACGGAAGCCGAGGTGAGTCGGGCGGAACGCCGCGGCCTTCGATACGATATTGGAGAAGGATTACTCGAGATCGCCCTCATCCTCACTTCACTGTATTTCATTTCGAAGAAGAAATACTTTCCGGCCATGGGACTGGTGGCGGGGTTGGCCGGAGGAATCGTGGCGGTGACAGGAATGCTCATTTGAGCAGCCACGGGGAAGGAGGCTTGCCCCGTGGCTACCGGATTAACTATGGCTGCAATGGCAATCCCTCCTGGGCTTCTCGCGGGCCTTCCCTTCTGGGCCCTCCTTCGCGTTCTCCAGGGATCACTCTTCCTACGTTCAGATATTCGAAATTCATGATCGCATTCCACACCAACGCATAGCTGCCCTGTGTCTCCGCGCGCCAGAAGGGACGGATCGCAAACATCACAATATGGCCCTTCCCTACCGGGCAATCGACCACTGCGGCTCGATTGGCGATTTCGCCGGGGGCTGCGAGCAGCCCGGACATCAAGACGCTCTTCTCATCCGCAAAGCGCGCGATGAGCCGCGCCGAGGCCATCGCCGTTTCACGTTGCACCGCGCGTTGCCCCGGCGTCAGTCCGGCCTGAGAGGGTGCTTCCGGCCCAGTCGAGGGCGGGGTGGCCGCCTCTGCTACGGGCTTTGATTCCTGCTCTTTCGAGGGGGCCGGCTCCGGAGGGGCGGGGGTGTTGTTCAGTGGAGGCGCGGTTTGCTTCATCGCCGCATTGAATCCGCTCGGTGCAGAAGCTGGCGGGGCGCCAGGGGGCCCGCCGCCGAACTGGCCTCCAAAGCCCTGGCCCGGAGGGGTGACCTGCAGGATCGGTGACTGGTTGAAGTAGACAGCCAGTTGATCTTCGTTGTAGCCATACACGATGGGTGATTTCTTATCGACAATTTGTGACCGCAATACCGATCCGCGCGCCCGCAAATCTTTCGCCGCCACCACATTGACGCCGCGGACGAGCCCAAAATCGATCGGCATTTCAGAGTTGGTACCGTCCACGATCAACAACCCGCCGTCATTTAAAAACTTCTGCAGTTTGGCCAGCCCTTCAAGACCCATTCCCCCGCGCATATCGTCGGTTTCGTCCGGCCCGCCCAGGTTGGGAGTCTCTTCTGTTTTCTTCCATGGGACGGGATGTTGTCCGAATTTCGGCACCCCCGTGATCAACGATTGCGGATTCGCACCGACGTGAGGGAACACAATGACATCAAACTGCTTTCGCAAATCATCCATCCTGGCGAGTTTTTGATCCGAAAGATAGGTGTAGGGAACCTTGTATCGATCGAACTCGATGCGCCACCATCCTTCCTTTTCTGTATTTATCCAAGTATGAAGCAACGCGACGCGGGGCGCGGCGAGGGGATGGGTTTTCACCTTGGGCATCTCAGTAACTGGAACAATAAAAAATCCAGCCCTGACACCCTCTAGTCTCGAAAGCAGATCGGCCGGGTTCCCTTCTATTGGGACCAGGATTGAGCCAGCATTGAATTTCGTTCCATTGACTTCAAATCCTTCCTCGGCAGCATCCATCCTGACGTCATTCAAATGGTAACGGGCAGTAATGAAATGCGAATCACCATCATATCTCAGGAT
The DNA here is from genome assembly GCA_020072965.1 of Terriglobia bacterium. Lineage (GTDB taxonomy): Bacteria > Acidobacteriota > Terriglobia > JAIQFV01 > JAIQFV01 > JAIQFV01. The sequence continues at coordinate 54,755 of JAIQFY010000029.1, forward strand.
GAATCCTTTGACTTGAGTTGGCATTCCCCTGCTACTGGCCGAACCACCGGTGGAGGACGAATTCACCAATTGCATGGGTGCGTCCAAGATCTTTTTATCATCGACCTTCGCATGCTTGATTCCCGCCAGCCACGGCATGGTCCAGCCGGTATCGTCGTATGGAGTGGGATCCGTGGTGCGGTATTCCTGCACCCCCAGCAACATGTCGGCGAGACTGGAATAGGGCTGATCCATCCGAATCACGTAGCTCCCCGCCGGAAACTTTCCATCCTTCACTTCAATAGGCCCTGTCGTCTTATAGACTTCAATACCTTGTTTCATCATCAAGGAAATGAAAGATCCAAGGTCCACCTGACGCGGCTGATCCGCCGTAAAGACCCAAGCCGGGTATCCCCCTCGCTTCACCCGCTCGACTGCATTCTTCGACTTGATCCAGTAATTCTCGAGAAACGTGTTCTTATGATCCGCGACATACTTCAGCGCAATGAGCAGTGTCGATTGCTGGTAGTTAACATTATTGCGGATCGACCACTGCACCTTGGAAAATGGTGGGTTGGGTCGATACCACTCCCGCGAGGTCGCATTTGCTTGCAGGGTGCGCTCCTGGGTATCGGCGCCTCCGTTTCCGAATGTCTCATAGAAACGTCCGATGGCGTTGCGGCCGTTGGCCACGTAAAACATGTAATTGGGGACCCAGCCGTCGTAGAAGCCCTGCGTCCACACGCCCGGCAACCCGCGCCGGGTCATTTCGGTGACTTCCTGATAAGCGAGGGATTGCCACTCATCAATTTGGATGGGATCGAGCGAGGCATTATATGGGCCCGTTCCGGTCGAGATGTATAGGTACGGCACCGATTCATGCAGATCGTGGAGCACCGTACCGTGCCAATAATTACTAAAGGAATTCAGAATATTATTGGTCAAATTGAGCATCAGCACCATGGCGTCGCGATTGTTGTCGTGCGCCACGTATTTGCCCCAGTAGATTAACGATGGCGGCTGCCGGTCGGGATGATTGATCTTGTAGTTGTAGACATCCACCATGCGGTCGCGGCCGTCCACTTCAAGCACAGGGGTGGCGACAAACACGAGATTCTTGCGGATGGCCTGAACAAACTCCGACTCTTCGACGGCCAGTCGGTAGCACAATTCCATCAACATCTCCGGTGCGCCTGTTTCCGGTGAATGCATGGCGCCGGTGGCGTAATAAATCGGCTTGCCGAGGTTGATGAGTTTCTTGGCTTCGTCATCAGAGATTTTTCTCGGGTCGGCCAGCTTCGCCGTGATGCCGCGTAACTCATCGAGCCGCGCCAGGTTCTCTTCACTGCTGACGACTACCGCAATCATCTCCCGGCCCTCTTCACTCTTCCCGATGGAGAACACCTTGACGCGCTTCGGCGCAGTGCGCTCCAGCTCCCGCATGTAGGCGTTGATCTTGTCGACGTGCGTTAGTTTTTTGGGCGTCCCAATGACATAACCCAGAAACTTATCAGGTGGAGTGGCGGTCGAAGAGGCCGGCAAATGATCGGTGAGCTCGGTGTTGAAGCGGGATTCGGTGGTGTATTCCTTGATCTTCTTACCGTAATCCTCATTGTTCAAGCTCGCCGGCCGTAAAGACGTTTTTCTTGAAGCGGCACGTAGATTGGGGAGTCCTGTGGATGCCAGACAAATGGCCAATGCGAGCATCAAAAAGATCTGTCGCGAAGCAATCAGTTGAGAACCTTTGAAACCGATGACAGGCGTTTTCATGCGTGATGAATCCTCCGGAAGATTTCGAAAGCGAACCGACAGAATCTAGTCGGTGTTGACACTTGTGGCAGGCTGACGCGAATGCAGTTCGTGCTCCCCAAGCGACGGAGCGCGGTTTCATCAGGTTACACGGAATCAGCTTTCAGCGATCAGCGGTTATTAGGACAGTCAAGGAATGCTGCAGACAGACAGCCTGGGGCCATCTTCCGATTCGTGATAGCTGGTTCACGACTCTGAATGCTGACCGCTGAAAGCTGATAGCTGACCGCTGATGGCCGCTTACTTCGGCACAATCTGGAGTTTGGTACCAGCCGACACGTAGACCTTCCCGCTCTCGGGGTCGAGGAGGTACGGAACCCCGGAGGGATCGAGAGGGATTCCGCGAAGAAACCCGTGCGTGGCCAGTTCAACAAAGTTGCGGGGCCAGCGGCCAGATTGCTCGCGAAACTTAGCGATGACTTTCTCAAGCGCCTCGATTTGCTCCTCCGCCTGCAGTTCTGCCAGATGGGCCAGGGCGTTTTCCTTGGCACGCTTGTTCTCTGAGGATTCGTAGATCTGTTCCCAGAGAAACCGTGAGGCCTGACGATCGCCACCGCGCGACAAACAGAACGCCGCCATCGTGCGAAGCCATGGCTTGGCCTGGGGAAGCTCCGCTCCCCGCAGGAAGGTCGCAGCTGCCTCCTTGTAATCTTTCAGATACCAGTAGTACACGAATCCCAGCCGGAGATACAGTTCCGAATCATTCGGATTTGCAGCGATCCCTTTTTCGAGAAGCTCGATGGCCAGCGCGGGGTCATTTGCGCCGATTGGAGGCGGCTCGCCCAGGAAGACCGCCCCAAACTCGTAAACAGGAATCATGGCGGGATCGAGCGTCGTGGTGATATCGAGCATCGGATAAAGCAAATCAAACCTGCGGGAGGGGTCTCTCATTCGGCCCCCGGCGAAATATTGAATGGCTCGGATCCAGTAAATGTCGGCCACCAGGCTCTCAAAACCCAGGGAAAGTTTCTTGACCATGGGGCCTGAAGGGAGAAACAACATCTCCTCGGTCTGGTGATATTCTCCCACCACCCCGTTGATGCGCTCCTGCAAAAAATAAATGGCTGTGAATCCGAAGAGGAAGAAGACGAGGAAGAAGGTAATGGATCGTCGAAGCATAAGATAAGATCAAAATTCCAAATTCCAAAATCCAAATTCCAAACAAATTCCAAAACCCAAAAAATCAAACACATCGGTCGCTTTCCTGCAGACGATTTCTCGACGAAGATCAGAATTTTGGAATTTGAACTTTGGTTTTTGTTTGGAATTTGGATTTTGGAATTTGGAATTTGCTCTCACTTCAAGTTCCTCTGGCTAAAGATCATCGCGGCTGCCGACAGCAAAATCGCCAGGTAGACGATTGAATAGGCCACATCATAAACGACCAGCGCTGCGGCGATCGGTTTTCCGTGCGACACCCCGGCAATGACATTGAAGTTGCCAAAGTTGGGGAGCAGGTAATACAACCCGGAAGTGATCATCCGTACCGCCACATTGCCGGCCTCCACTCCGAAGTGTTTGATATCGGCATTGAACTGTCCGATGAAATAAAGCGCCAGGGTGAACATGGCGGATAGCGTCGGGGTCGAAAACGAGGAAAACACGAGCGCGATGCCGGTGATCAGAAGCAGTTGCAGAAAAATCAAAAACACTGCCACAAACAGACTGGCATGAATTTCGGTCACCTGGCCCCTTGAGTAAGCCTGACCCTTCACGTAAGCAAGCACCAGCACCAACCCGATCGCCATAATTACCAGGTTGACAAACAGGGTGAAGGCAAGGCCAAAAAACTTTCCCAGGATAAACTCAGTCCGGCGGACCGGCTTGGCCAGGATCGAGTAAAGCGTCCTCTTATCGACCTCTTTGTGGACCAGATTGATGCCGATGAAGACCGCGATCACCGCGCCGATCACCGACATCGAGCTCAATCCCACGTCGACCGTCACTTTGGTCTCAATATTGATGGAAATCATACCGAGGATCAACGAACTTCCGATCATGAGCAACGCGAACAGGATGAGACTGTAGAGGATCTTGTCCCGGATGGCTTCCTTGAAGGTGTTTTGAGCGATGGCGAGAATCTTATTCATGGCGCTTTGGATATGGATTCGTTGGCAAACAGTTTGACGAAATAATCTTCAAACGACTCTTTGAGCGGGTGAACGTGGACCACCTGGCCGCCGTGCGCCCGCACCGCGTCCAGGGCGTTGAACAGGGCCGCCTGATCCGGAAGGGTCAGCCGCAGCATGTTCCCGGCGACGTTTTGATCGGTGGCGATCAATCGGAGCGCAGTTTGAAGTTCGTAGTTGAATTGGCTCACTACCATCTCAATCGCGGACGAGTCCCCCACCAGCAGCTCCGTGAGGCTGCCACATCCGAGGAGTTTCCCCTTATAGATGATGGCCACGCGGTCGCACAGGGTCTCCACATCCGGCAGGATGTGAGTAGAGAAGAAAACAGTTTTGCCCTCCCGCTTTAAACCCAAAATCAGGTCGCGAATCTCACGCCGTCCAATGGGGTCCAAACCCGACATGGGTTCATCGAGAAAGATGATCTCCGGATCGTTGATCAGCGCCTGAGCGATCCCGGCGCGCTGCAACATACCCTTCGAAAACTTGCGAAGCTGCAACCGTCGGGCGTCCTTGAGATCCACCACCTGGAGGAGTTCGTCGATTTTTGACTTCACGCGGGTCGAGCTAAGGCCGAAGAGGCGGCCGGAGTAGGCAAGAAACTCTTCAGCCGTCAGGTAATCATAAAAATAAGGGTTTTCGGGAAGGTAGCCGATGTGCGCGTGCATGGCCACATCGTCAAAGGGTTTCCCCAGGATTTCTGCATGTCCCGAGGTAGGATAAATCAGCCGCATCAAAAGCTTGAGGGTCGTGGTCTTCCCGGCTCCGTTAGGGCCAAGGAAACCGAAGATTTCCCCTTCGTTCACAGTCAACGAAAGCTGGTCCAGCGCGCGCACCCTGCGCTTGCGCCAGAAACCTACAAAATAGTCTTTGGTGAGTTCGTGAATATTGATGGCGATCATCAAAATCAGATCATGGGCGGGTTCTTCAAGAACCTGAGATGACAACGGCTTGCAAGGGCCACCGCAAGCTCGCCGTATTATAACAAATAAATGGCGAGAGAAAAGCAAGCAAAGAGGTTAGGGACAGACACCTGGACTGCACCCTTACTCTGAGACAGAGAAAGCAGGGACAGGATAGTTAAGTTTCTGCGGGGGATGGGGGCGTGGGGGGGGGGGCGGCCGCCCCCTTTCTCCACCCTCCCTTGTATCGTGTCCTCCGGTGCTGATTTCATCAAACTGGCCTCGTACTCCAAGGGTGATTGGTAGCCCAGCGCGGAGTGCAAGCGTCGACGATTGTAAATGTTTTCGAG
>JAIQFY010000085.1 GCA_020072965.1 Terriglobia bacterium
GATTCTTAGAGAACCCCTTCAGGGTTCTTGACCGATCCAAGAGGGGACACTAACCCAGGGCGATGCCCTGGGCTGATATAGACATCCCTTTCAGGGATGGAGCCCTTGTTCCCGCAGCGGTCTTAACTTAGTGCCATTCAGGACGGTCCCTTTTTTGCGTAACCTTTTTGAATTTCTTCAGTATCCATAAGTGACCGGACGATGAGCGAGGTATCCAAAGGCGTGAGTTCACTGACCGATCAGGCATTAATGCAGCAGGTGAAGGATGGAGACGTGGGAAAACTAGGCGTCCTCTTTGAGCGGCACCACGGGATGTTGTTCAATTTTCTCCTCCGCCTCACGGGAGACCGGCAATTGAGCGAAGACCTGGTCCAGGAGGTTTTCGTGCGGCTATTAAAGTATCGCCATACCTATCGTGGGGAGAGCCAGTTCACGACCTGGATGTTTCAGATTGCACGCAATCTGCGGGTGGATCACTTTAGAAAGCATCGCCGGGAGGATGACTTGAACGAGGATGAGGCAACGGAATTTACAAGCCCCGATCCCACCCCGGGGGACCAGGTCATCCAGAACCAGGAGATGCGTCACCTCAACAAGGCCTTGGACCGGCTCCCGCGGGAGAAACGTGAAGTGCTCCTTCTGACACGGTTCCACAATTTGAAACACGAAGAAATTGCAGAAATCCTTGGATGCTCGGTCCCCAGCGTCAAGGCAAAAGTCTTTCGTGCCATGCAGGATCTGAGAGAAAGCTATTTTGAACTCACAGGTGAGAGGGTGTCATGAAATGCGATGAAGTGAGAGACCTGTTTCCGGACTTATGGGCTGGCGCTCTCGAAGAGGGCACCCGGTTGGAGATTCAGTCCCATCTGGCCAGTTGCCCTGCCTGCCAGGATGAGAATGAGACCTTGAGCATGGTCTGGACCAAGCTCGGTGAATTGCCCGAAGAGAAGCCCAGTGCTGCACTACGGCCCCGGTTCTACGCCATGCTGGAAGGTTACCAGCAGGGACTGGAGCAGGCCAAGCCTTCCCGCAGATGGCGAGACGTGGCGGGGAGATGGTTCGGCAGACTGCCGTTTCACCAACCGGCATTCCAGCTCGGCCTGGCTGCCATGTTGCTGGTCGTGGGGTTTCTGGGAGGATACCTTTACAAACCCGCCGCCTCCGGCAACCGGGACGAACTGGCACAGCTCCGGGAAGAAGTCCACGACATGCGCCAGATGGTCACCGTCTCCCTGTTGAAACAGCAGTCCGCCAGTGAACGGCTCAAGGGAGTGAGTTGGAGTAACCAGGTGATGCATCCGGATCCGGAGCTCCTCTCGGCCCTTTTGCAAACCTTGAACTACGACCCAAATGTCGATGTGCGCCTTGCGGCGATCGACGCGCTTTACCGATTCTCCAATGAGCCGACCGTGAGAAAGGGTCTCATCGAGACCCTTCGCCGGCAGGACTCACCCCTGGTTCAAATCGCCGTGATCGATTTGCTGGTTCAATTGCAGGAGCGGCAATCCATCGATACTCTCAAGCAACTCACCCGGGACCAGGACATCAATAAAGTCGTAAGAGACAGGGCTCAATGGGGGCTCCAAAAGCTGAGTTAAGGAGAAAGGCGCTATGAAAAACTGGATTGGGATCCTTGCCGCCATCATCGTGCTGATCGCAACGGTCATTGCCTATGGCTCCGACTGGGGAGACCGGGACCTCCCGGTTGTGGAAAAAGAGACCATTCAGAAGACCCTCAGTTTTCCTAATCCCTCCGGCACGAAGGGTGTAAAGGTCGACAACGTGGATGGATCGATTCAGGTGAGTGGATATGATGGGCCCACGGTTCAACTGGTGGTGGAAAAAACCACTCGCGCACGCTCCAAAGAGGATCTCCAGGTTGCAAAGAAAGAGGTAGAGCTCAAGATCTCAGAGAAAGGCAACGCGATCGAGTTGTTCGTGGATGGTCCCTTCCGGTGCAAGGACGGGTCGATCAGCCACCGTGGATCGCGGTTCGATGGATACCTTGTCAACTTTGACTTTCAGCTTAAGGTCCCAAGAAATTCAGATCTCTATCTCCGGACCGTTAACCATGGAGAAATCGCCATTGACAATGCGGAAGGCAAATACGACGTCGAGAATGTCAATGGCGGGGTCAAGATGAAAGAAGTCGCAGGCTCCGGTCGCGTCTACGCATTGAATGGCGGCGTGAACGTGTTGTTCAGCAGGAATCCCAGTGCGGAATCCTACTTCGGCTCGCTGAACGGCAACGTGGAGGTGGCGTTTCGCCCCGACCTGTCTGCCGACCTGCGCTTCAAGACCTTTAATGGGGGTGCGTATACGGATTTCCCGGTCACCGCGCTTCCCAATCTCACCCCGGTCCATGAACGGACGAACGGAAAGTTTGTGTACAAGAGCAATCGCTTCTTTGGCGCCCGGGTGGGGGCGGGCGGTCCTGAACTGAAGTTTGATGCCTTCAATGGAGACATTCGCATCACCAAACGGTAAAGATCAATCCCAGGGAGAATTCATATGAAAAAAGGTAACTCATTTTGCTATGCGGGCCTGGCTCTTATGCTATCCGGTGCTCTGGGTTTCGCCCAGGAAAGCTATGCCGACAAAGCCACTGTCCCATTCAGCGACGCCTCGCGGCCGGGAACTGTCAAGGTCGGTCTTATTTCCGGAAGTATCACGGTCAAAGGTTACGCCGGCAAGGAAGTAATCGTGGAAGCTCAAGGCCGGGCTGAGGGACGATCTCACGGCCGGGCCCGCGCAGATGCCGAAGGTTTGAAGCGAATCCCCAACACGGCCAGCGGCCTCAACGTCGAGGAGGAGAACAACGTCGTCACCGTGGGAACCAGCTCAATGAACAAACCGGTCGACGTGGTGCTTCAAGTCCCCTATCACACCTCTTTGAAATTGAAGACCATAAACGATGGCAACATACAGGTCGAACAGGTGGAGGGGGAGATCGAGGTCAATGACATCAACGGGGCGGTGACACTCACCAACGTCTCCGGCAGTGTGGTCGCCCATGCATTGAACGGCAACGTCATTGTGAGCCTGGGAAAGGTGGATCCCGCCAAGTCAATGTCGTTCAGTTCACTCAATGGAAATATTGACGTGACTTTCCCTGCGGACACCAAGGCCAATGTGGCGATGAAATCCGACCAGGGCGAAATTTACAGCGATTTTGATATCCGTATGGATCAAGCCGCCCACAAACCCGTCGTCGAGGATGGCCGCGGAAAGGGAGGGGCTTACCGCTTCCGCATCGATAAGACGATGTACGGGACCATTAATGGCGGAGGCCCTGAAATGCAGTTCAAGACCTTCAACGGGAGTATTTATATTCGCAAGAAGACTAAATAGTCCTCCCGACCGGTATTCAATGGGCTTTTCTCAAGCCGGATAAAATTTTTTTCATAATCCACGGAACTAAAAGGGGGGTGCCCTCGTCTAACCTTGTGTTGGAGATACGGATAACCTCTGTCCAATTCTCGAAAAACCGGGCTTCCGAAGCCTCACGGAGTTCGGGAGTCCTACACCCACACAGGAGCCCACAACGAATGAATTCACCGAACCCAGCCATTATTCGCATGGAAGCGGTCAGTAAGGTCTTTTTTACGGACGAAGTGGAAACACATGCGCTTGAAGGGACCCACCTGGAAATCAACCAGGGGGAATTTGTCTCCATTGCGGGCCCCTCCGGCTGCGGCAAATCAACTCTCCTCTCGATCCTGGGACTGCTCGACACCCCGACCGATGGACAATACTGGCTGAGCGGCAATGCCGTCGAGTCTCTGGACCGCGCCGAACGGGCCCGTGTAAGAAATCGCGAAATTGGATTTGTGTTCCAGAGCTTCAACCTCATTGGCGACCTGACTGTGTTCGAGAACGTGGAACTGCCTCTGACCTACCGCGGGATGCGGGCGGCAGAGCGCAAGCAGCGGGTCGTGGCGGCGCTTGAGAGGGTCGGCATGGCCCATCGAGTCAAACACCTCCCCAGCCAACTCTCCGGGGGGCAACAGCAACGCGTCGCTGTGGCCCGGGCCCTGGTCGGTGAACCGTCCATCCTCCTGGCTGACGAACCCACCGGAAACCTGGACTCCAAGAATAGCGAAGCCGTTATGGAACTCCTCCATGAGCTTCATCACAAAGGAGCCACGATTTGCATGGTGACCCACGATTCTCGCTTCGCCCGCGCCGCGGAACGGACTATCCATTTATTTGATGGTCGGGTGGTCAGCGAGGACGAAACGGGGTCGGCGGAAGTGCAGTAGGAAAGCAGTTGTCAGTTCTCAGAAAATAGTTCTCAGTTGCCAGTTCTCAGTTGTCAGTGGATCACAGCGGATTCACGATTTTCACCAGATTCGGATTAATGTGACAATCGAAGGGATCTGCGAAACAGCTGTGCACACCTCTGCGATAAAAGATCTTTGGAAAAATCGGTGTCCACTGGCAACTGGCAACTGAGAACTGGCAACTGATTACTGAGAACTGACAACTGAGAACTATTTTCTGAGAACTGGCCACTGAGAACTTTATTCCCCTCATGGACACTCTGCTTCAAGACCTGCGATACGGCCTTCGGCTGCTGGCCAAATCCCCCGGCTTCACGGCCATCGCAATCCTCGCCCTGGCGCTGGGGATCGGAGCCAACTGTGCCATTTTCAGCGTCGTCAATGCGGTTCTGCTTCGTCCGCTGCCATACCGGGAATCCGACCGGTTGATGTTCCTTTCCGAGAGGGAGCCCCAACTGGAAGGGATGTCCATCGCTTACCCCAACTTCACGGACTGGAGAGAGCAGAATACTGTTTTTGAAAAAATCGCCGTTTTTCGACGTCAAAGTTACAACCTGACCGGATCCGGCGATCCCGAACGGTTGATCGGTGGGCAGGTTTCCGCCGATCTCTTTCCCATCCTCAGGGCCGCTCCGGAACAGGGGCGAACCTTTACTTCCGACGAGGACAGACCCGGGGGGAACCAAGTCGTCATCTTAAGCCATGGATTGTGGCAACGCCGTTTCGGTTCCGATCCGAGCCTCCTGGGTAAGACTCTCTTATTGAGCGGGAAGGCTCACACCGTGATCGGGGTCATGCCGGCCGAATACCAGTTCCCCAGTCGAGTGGACCTGTGGGTACCGGTGGGTCAGGAATCCGGACAACCCGGCTGGCAACAACGCGGGAATCATCCCGGTCTTTACGGGGTAGGCCGACTCAAGCCAGGTTTGTCGGTGAGTCAGTGTCGAGCCGAGATGGATACGATTGCTGTTCGGCTCGAGAAACAATATCCACAGTCCAACACGGGCAACCGGGTGACCGTTACACCTCTGCTCGAAATCTTTGTGAGACGCATTCGAACGGCCTTGCTGGTCCTATTGGGGGCGGTCGGATTTGTGCTGTTGATTGCCTGCGGCAATGTGGCAAATCTCCAACTCGCCCGGGCGGCCACGCGCTACAAAGAGATTGCCATCCGAATGGCGCTCGGTGCCAAGCGACGGCAGCTGATTCGTCAGTTGTTGACAGAGAGCGTTTTGTTGGCCGTGCTGGGAGGCGCATTGGGCCTCCTGTTGGCGAAGTGGGGGGTCACTGCCATCCTGGCAGCAAGTCCTGACAGTATCCCCCGAGCCCGCGAGATTGGAGTCGACAGTCGGGTTCTTGAATTCACCTTCCTGCTCTCACTGCTGACGGGAATCCTGTTTGGGCTGGTGCCGGCCCTGCAGTCAAGCCGGCCTGATCTGACGGAATCGCTTAAAGAATCAGGGAGGGGGACCACCACGGGCAGACAACGGCAGAAATTTCGAAATGTGCTCGTGGTCGCTGAAGTCGCCTTATCGTTGGTTCTCCTGATCGGCTCCGGTCTGACAATCCGGAGTTTTTACCGCCTTCAACAAGTCAACCCCGGATTCACAGCACAAAACCTGCTCACATTTCAAGTCACCTTGCCCACTGCCAAGTATCAGCAAGACACTCAAAAAATTAACTTCTACCAGGAGTCTTTGGAGAAACTGGACACTCTGCCTGGTGTGCGCTCCGTGGGCGCCGCCTCGGGTCTCCCCCTGGGCAATAACGGGAATCAAACCTCATTCTACGTACAAGGCAAGCCTGACCCGGGTCCCGGAGCGGTTCCTTTGACTGAAATTGTCGTGGTGAGCCCTGATTATTTCAGGACCATGGGCATCCCTCTGCTGCGCGGTCGCGCTTTCACACGCCAGGATTCGAAGGATGCCCCCAAGGTGGTCATCATCGACGAAAGTTTTGCAGAACGCTACTGGCCCGGGGAGGACGCCCTCGGCAAGCAGATTACCTTTGGTGGGCACGATCCCAAGAGTGTTATGAACACCGTGGTGGGAACCGTGGGAAGAGTGAAGATGGAGGGTTTGGACACAGACTCCAACCGCGTGCAAGCTTACCAACCGTTCACTCAAAACACATATAATGGGATGACCTATGTTCTGCGGACCGCGGCGGACCCCCTGGCATTGGCCTCTGCGGCGCGAAAGCAAATCCTCGACGTCGACCCAGACGAACCGACGTACAATGTCAGGAGTATCGAACAGATCTGGGAAGAGTCGGTGGCGCCTCAGCGTTTGAACCTGTTGCTGTTTGGCCTCTTCGCCGGAGTGGCTCTCCTACTCGCTGCGATCGGGATCTATGGGGTGATGGCCTACACCGTAATGCAACGCACGCATGAGCTTGGGATACGAATCGCACTTGGCGCGGGGACCGGAGATGTCCTTCGTCTGGTCGTCGGACATGGAATGTTGCTGGCGCTGATCGGGATCGGCATCGGTTTGACCGGAGCATTCGCGCTGACGCGGCTTATGTCGACCTTTCTTTTTGGAGTCCAGGCCACTGACCCGTTGACATTTGCGGTCATTTCAGTCCTGCTGGGTAGCGTAGGGCTCATTGCCTGCTATTTTCCGGCTCGCAAGGCCACGAAGGTCGATCCCATCATTGCACTCAGGTACGAGTAGGGAATAGGTGATAGGTGATAGGTGGGGGGACGGCACCTCCTGGAAAACTCAGGGCGCTTGCGGCCGAAGTCAGAAGCCAGAGGTCGGAAGCCAGAAGTAGGAAATCAGCTTCTGACTGCGTTCCTAATCCCTGACGCTTCACATCTCGCACCTCTCGCCTATCACCTATCACCTATCACCTATTACCTATTATCAGCTTCTCATTGGAGGATGAAACGATGAAACCATCAGCTCGGTTGTATTCACTCCTAGCTGTATTGCTACTGCTCTTTGCCACGGCTCCATTGCTGGCCAGAGAAAGTGCCGAAGGTTCTTTCAATCGGACTTTGAAGGTAGAGGGGATTGTGGACCTAACTGTGGAGACCGGTTCGGGCCACATCAATATCCGAGCGGGTGGCGGCACCGCCGTTATTGTCACCGGCTCCATCAAGGCGCTGGACTCCGCTGGAAGCCGTGCCGAGGAACGGATTCGGCAATTGGAATCGAATCCCCCCATCGAACAGACCGGCAATATCATCCACATCGGCCGCCTCACGGACCACGAACTGCGGCGGAATATTTCCATCAGCTATGAGTTGGTAGTTCCAGCTGACACCCGAGTTCATGCATCCACGGGATCCGGCAGTCAGACCATCGAAGGAATCCGCGGACCTGTTAGTGCGAGCTCCGGCTCGGGCAGCCTCAAGATCCTCAATATCGGGGATGAGGTGCGGGCGGAAGCGGGTTCTGGAAGTATCGGGCTGGATTCGATCAAGGGCAGCGTCCATGCGCGTGCCGGGAGCGGTTCGATTCACGCCTCGAGCATTGCAGGCGGATTCACGGGAAGTACCGGCAGTGGAAGTGTCACCGTCAGTTTGAGCGCCAAGGGCGATGTGAATGTGGAAACAGGCTCCGGCAGTGTGGAGATTAATGGAATTCAAGGCTTGCTGGGTGCGCGCACGGGCAGCGGACGGATCCGGGTGGAGGGGGCTCCCTCGGGAAACTGGAAGTTACATACAGGTTCCGGGGGCATCGACGTGAAGTTGCCTCCGGACGCGGCCTTCGATCTCTACGCCCATACCGGCTCGGGCCGGGTCACTACCAGCCACCCCATCACCGTTCAAGGCACCCTTCGTCGCAGTGAGCTCCAGGGTAAAGTGCGCGGCGGTGGCTACCTGTTGGATGTCCATACCGGCTCGGGAAACATCCAGATCAATTGATGCCACGGCAGGCCGATTTTCAATGAGGGCGATCCGCAGCGACGGATCGCCCTGCAAACGGACCCTTTCCTGACCCCCTTCTTTTCCATTGAAAACAAAAACTTTCTTCCTTGACGTCCGTACTATAATCTTGGGTGTACGACCATTCACAATGAAAACTCCAGACTCAGCCACGCCTCGCATTCTCATTGCAGACGACCAGCCCGATGTGCGTGAAGCGCTTCGTCTCATGCTCAAGGGTGAGGAATACCAAATCGAAGCGGTTCCATCACCGGAGCGAGTGCTGGGAGCGTTAGAAGAGCAGGATTTTGACGTTCTCTTGATGGATCTCAATTACACACGCGACACCACCTCAGGAGAAGAGGGCCTCGAGTTGTTGTCTCAAGTCCAAAAACTTGACAGCATGCTTCCGGTTGTTGTCATGACAGCGTGGGGAAGTGTTGAGGTGGCCGTTGAAGCGATGCGACGGGGAGCGCGGGACTTTATTCAAAAGCCATGGGAGAATGCCCGCCTTTTGACGATTCTGCGAACGCAGATCGAGTTGGGCCAGGCGCTGCGCCGCGGGCAACGGCTCGAAGCCGAGAACCGACTCCTGCGGGCTCAAGGGAGCCCCACCTTGATTGCCAAGTCCACAGCCATGCAGCCCATCCTCCAGCTTATTGCGCAGGTCGGTCCCTCGGACGCCAATGTGCTCATTACCGGTGAGCACGGGACCGGAAAGGAAGTGATTGCCCGAACGCTGCATGCCCTCTCCCCACGCGCCTCCACACCGATGGTGATCGTCAATGCAGGCGGGCTTTCCGAAGGAGTCTTTGAGAGTGAACTCTTCGGCCACGTCAAAGGGGCCTTCACCGATGCCAAAATGGATCGGGTCGGCCGCTTTGAATTGGCGGATAAAGGGACCCTGTTTCTCGATGAGATTGCCAATGTTCCTCTCAACCAGCAGGCAAAACTGTTGCGCGTGCTGGAAACCGGAGAGATGGAGCGAGTGGGATCCTCGAAGACCCGTCGTGTGGATGTTCGGCTCATTTCGGCAACGAATGCCGATATCGGCACGGAGGTCTCCGCAGGCCGATTTCGCGAGGACCTGCTCTTCCGGTTGAACACCGTCGAGATCCATCTCCCACCCCTCCGGGAGCGCCGCGAGGACATTCCATTGTTAGCCACGCATTTTCTCCGTCAGTATTCCGAGCGCTACCGCAAGACCGTGAACGGTTTTGATGGAGCGGCCCTGCAAGTCATCAAGGACCACCCCTGGCCGGGAAATGTGAGAGAAATGGATCATGCGGTAGAGCGGTCAGTGCTGCTGGCCCAGGGAAATCTGGTCAAAGCGAGTGATTTGGGCCTGCGCCAGATTCGCGAGAGTACCACCCGCCTGGAGGAAATGAGCCTGGAAGATGTGGAGTGTCTGTTGATCCGGAAGGCCCTGAGCCGATTCGACGGCAATGTGAGTCAGGCTGCGCAAGCATTGGGTTTGAGCCGGAGCGGCTTGTACCGAAGGCTTCAGAAGTATGGACTGTGAATGAAGGAGTTGTCAGTTCTCAGTTGTCAGTTGCCAGTGGATGACAGCGGTTCGCGATTTTCACCAGATTCGGATTCACATGCCAATCGAGGGCATTTACGAAGCAGTTGTGCCCGCGCCTGCGATAAGAGACCTTCCGAGGAATCGGTGTTCACTGGGAACTGACAACTCTTTTTGGCAACTGAGAACTGGGAACTCTTTTCTGACAACTGACAACTGAGAACTGACAACCGCTTTTCAGGCACCTCCATGAACCCTTCCACACGCCTTCGCGATCGATTCCGATTAAGCCTTGAACAACGCCTCTTTGTCATGGCTTTGATGGCCGGATTCCCTGCCGCGCTGGTCTCCCTCATCCTGCTCTGGAAGGGAGATTACACCTCGAAGGTCCAGTGGACTCTTATGGTCGTAATCCTGGGATTCTGGTGGGGCTTTGCTTATGCGCTTCGAGGGCGTGTTGTAATTCCACTGCAGACCCTTTCGAATTTGCTGGCCGCGCTGCGTGAGGGAGATTACTCCATCCGCGCGCGCAGCTCGAAGCATGAGGACAGCCTGGGTGAAGTCATCCTGGAAGTGAATTCGCTCGGCGAGACGCTGCGGGAGCAGCGCCTGGGAGCATTGGAGGCTACCACGCTGCTTCGGACCGTGATGGCAGAGATTGACGTTTCCATTTTTGCCTTTGACGAAAGACAGAGACTGAAGCTGGTGAACCGGGCGGGAGAACGGCTTCTGGCACAACCCGCGGAAAGAATCCTGGATCGTACCGCGGAAGAGCTGGGCCTCGCCGACTGCCTCCAGGGCGAAGACATTCAAACGCTGCAAAGGTCGTTCCCGGGTGGTGAAGGCCGATGGGGCGTACGGCGTAACGCCATCCGTGAGAAGGGCCTGCCCAACCAGCTGCTGGTGATTTCGGATTTAAGCCGTGCCTTGCGTGAAGAAGAGCGGCAGGCATGGCAACGGCTTGTCCGGGTCCTCGGTCATGAACTGAACAACTCCCTGGCCCCCATTAAATCGATGGCTGGAACACTTGAGAGCATGGTACTTCGAGATCCACTCCCTCACGACTGGCAGGAGGACATGCGCAGAGGCCTCAGTGTGATCGGGTCTCGAGCCGAGGCGTTGAATCGTTTCATGGGGAGTTATGCCCGGCTGGCCCGGCTTCCTCCACCCAAGTTTCAGCCTGTGGAGGTGGGACCCTGGGTACGAAGGGTCGTCGGACTGGAAACCCGGATCGATGTCACCCTCCAACCTGGGCCTGAATTGACCATTCAGGCTGATAGTGATCAACTGGAGCAGTTACTGATTAACCTCGTGCGGAATGCTGTAGACGCCACTCTGGAAACAGGGGGTGGAGTCCAGGCAGGTTGGAAGAAGAAGGGGAACTACGTCGAGGTTTGGGTTGTCGATGAAGGCCCTGGCCTATCGAATACCGCAAATCTGTTCGTCCCCTTTTTTACCACCAAGCCCGGGGGTTCCGGAATCGGGTTAGTTTTGAGCCGTCAGATTGCCGAGGCTCATGATGGTAGCCTTACTCTACGAAACCGCCCCTCCGGGCGCGGATGCGAAGCTCGCCTTCTTTTGCCGCGATGAAATTCATAATGCGTTATAATGGCACGACCTTTCATGGAGGTTCAGGATGAAAAAGGCCTTGGTGGCTGTCGTTGTGGTGTGTCTCGGAATTGCTGTGGCTGTTCCTGTTATGGCGAAAGAAGGTGAAAAGGAAGAGGCTCGACTGGAGGAATGCGGCCAGGTTCTGAAGGAGGTTCTGGATGTCCCGGAGGATATCCCCCAGGGTCTTCTCGACAAAGCAGAGTGTGTGGTGATCGTGCCCGCAACCAAGAAGTTTGCGATTGGAATTGGCGGCAGCTACGGTCGCGGGGCCATGTTATGCCGTACTGGAGAGAATTTCTCGGGTCCGTGGAGTCCGCCAGCCATGTACGCCTTGGAGGGTGGGAGCATCGGCTTCCAAATTGGAGGTCAGGAAACTGACTTTGTATTGCTGATCATGAACCCTCGCGGGGCGTCGTCCCTCTTGAGCAGCAAGGTGAAACTTGGCGGGGACATCTCCGCAGCTGCAGGTCCAAAGGGGCGCAACGCGACCGCCGATACCGACGTGGCCTTGCGCGCGGAAATTCTGACGTACTCACGCTCGCGCGGCTTGTTCGCGGGCATCTCCCTGGCCGGCTCGACCCTCAGGCAGGACAGCACTGCCAATCGTAGGGTTTATCACAAAGCTGTCAGTGCACGGGAGATCTTGCGCAAGGACACTGTCAAAACACCCCAACCCGGCCAATTAATCGTCGATGTGTTGAATAAGCGCTCTCCCAAGAACCTTTCTGACGCGAAATCGCTCAAAGAATAGCTTTGGGATGCAGTGCTCCCAATGGGAAGGTGTAATCCCGGGCGTGAATCGTTGTCATGCCGGACCGACCTTCATTCCTTGGAGATCAGGCGCCTCTTCTTTGACCTAACCGTCTTCTTGGATGCATCACAAGGACCTCGAATCCCACTGGCAATAATTCACTGAACCTTTCCAATCCCTCCTCGTAATATTAATGGAACAGGATGTGAGAGGTTGAATCTATGATCAAGTTCTTGCTCTGGTGTATTCTTTTCGTGCTTTGCTGGCCCTTGGCTTTACTTGCCCTAATTCTGTACCCCTTGGTGTGGCTGCTGTTGCTTCCCTTCCGTCTTCTCGGAATTGCTGTTGAAGGGGTCCTCGAACTCATTTGGGCCATATTTACGCTACCGGCACGGGTGTTGGGTAGCTCGCCCCACCGGTAGTCGGTTCTCATATCCGAACGTCGCCGATGTAAACTGGGTGACGTTTATGCTGGCCTCCATTGACCCCGTTCAATCAAGTTCAAATCGGAGAGAATCTGACGGGCAGCCCTTCACTCCATCCTGGTGGCCCCTCCACCCCCATTGACGTTTTCCCGCATGAGCGTGTGAATCGACCCCGATTCTCAAACCTCGAATAGGGGTAGGAAGAGCCGATTGGCTTCGGCCCCTCCCCCCTCCGAACCGGACAGGCGGGTCTCCCGCATCCGGCTCTCCAGTTGGTGGGTCACCCGGCACGGCGGGATTGACAGAGACAGGCATGGGCGGTAACCAG
>JAIQFY010000086.1 GCA_020072965.1 Terriglobia bacterium
GGAAGCGGAGTACAAGGATCTGATGGCGCGGTGGGAGCTGCTGCGGAAGGAAATAGAAGGTGTCCCGGAGTTCCGCGTGCTCTCGCGGCTGGGCTGTTTCAGTAGCTTTTCTGATCGGTTCGGGCGAGGCCTTGAGATTCGGGACGCGTGGCGCAATGTGCTGGATACCGAGCCCATAAAAGCTGTGATTTGCGCCGACGACAGTAATCCGTACACGCATATTCCATTGCTGCTTGCCAGGGAAAGGCGTTTGCCGACGATTTCCTGCCACCACGGGGCCTTGGACGGGCGTTACATGTTCAAGCGGTGCCACGCCGATGTGATCCTGGCAAAGGGCAGGATGGAACAGGACTATCTTGAGAGCGTGTGCGGGGTGCCCGCGAGCCGGGTCGAAGTGGGGGCGCCGACCTTCATCAAAGAGCGAAAACCAGAGACGAGCCAGAAGAAGAAGCCCTTCATCGTGTTATTTTCTGAGCCTTATGAGGCGATGGGAGGACGATCAGCGGACGTTTATCAGGATATTCTGCCGGGTCTAGCCGATCTGGCACTCTCCGAGGGACGACAGCTCGTCGTGAAGCTGCATCCCGCCGAAAGCGCTTCCGAGCGGAGCAACATCATCCGCCAGACGCTGCGTCCCGACCAGCGACGGGTTGTACGCGTGGTCAGTGGGCCGCTGCAATCGGACCTGCTCGACAACACCTGGTTCGGAATCGGTATCGCAATCGAAGATGTCGATCCCCCAATGCCGACCCCGATGCCGATTCCGACCCCGAAAAAAAACGAAACCACAATTACATTTTCATGCGCATTGGGTGCGTCCCGACACCTGAGTGGCTGTCGCAGAATAACAGGCCCTTAATTCCCGCCTGTCGGTTCTCCACCCACCTGCTCCGTTACAATCTTGGCCAGCACGGCGCCGCGTTTGGTCTCCAGCAAGGCCTTGGCGTCGACGCGCCCGAAGATGTCCAGCAGCGGGGCGATCAGGCCGGTCCACCCCGTCTGGTGGCTGGCCCCGAGGCCTGCTCCGTTGTCACCATGGAAGTACTCAAAGAACTGGATTAGGTCGCGCCAATGCGGATCGTCCTGGAACTTGGCCGTCCCTCCGTAGACCGGACGCCGGCCGTTGGCGTCACGCAGGAAAGTGCCCGCCAGCCGGCGGGTAAGCTCCTGCGCCACTTCAAACAGCGTCATGTACCGGCCCGAACCGGTCGGACACTGAACCTTGAATTCGTCGCCGTAAAATTGGTACAGGTTCATTAGCGCCCGGACCAGCAGCGCATTGACCGGCATCCATACCGGACCGCGCCAGTTGGAGTTCCCGCCGAACATCCCGGTATTCGATTCAGCCGGCAGATACTGGACCTTGTATTCCTGCCCACCCACCCAGAACACGAACGGATGATCCAGGTGATACCGCGAGACCGAGCGGATTCCGTGCGGCCCGAGAAACTCGTTCTCATCGAGCATATAACCGAGCACCCGCTCCAACTTCTTCTTGGTGAGGATCGACAACAACCGCCGTCCCTTGTAGCCAGTGAAACCCGCGTCGGTCGGGGCCACCTGGGAAACCAGTTCCGGATGTCGTTTCCGGTACAGCGCGATCATCTCCATGAGCTTTGGGTGGCGCGTCACATCGTCGCCCTCGAACACGGATGAGGCACACAGCGGCAGCAGCCCCACCAGCGACCGCACTTTCAAACGCATGGCCTGGCCGTCAGGCAGCCGCAGCAGATCGTAGAAAAACCCGTCTTCCTCATCCCACATCTCGTCGTGATGCACGCCGACACGGTCCATGGCATAGGCAATCCCCATGAAATGCTGGGTGAACTTGAAGGCGACCTCCTCGTACATCGGGTCGTAATCGCACAGAATCAGGGCCATTTCCGCCATGCACTGGCTGTAGAACGCCATCCAGGCCGTCCCGTCCGCCTGCTCCAGCGATCCACCCGTCGGAAGCTGCGCGCTCCGGTCGAATATGCCGATGTTGTCCAGTCCCAGAAATCCACCGGCGAACACGTTGCGCCCGGACGGGTCCTTGCGGTTCACCCACCAGTTGAAATTCAGCATCAAGCCCTGAAAGGACCGTTCCAGGAACCGCAGGTCCGCCCGGCCCAGCTGCTTCTCGTATTTGTACAGCCAGAGCGTGGCCCAGGCATGCACCGGGGGATTCACGTCGCTGAAGTTCCACTCGTAGGCGGGAATCTGGCCGCTCGGGTGGAAGTACAGGCTGCGCAGCATTAGCAGCAGCTGCTCCTTGGCAAAATCGAAATCCACCAGCGACAGGCAAACCGTGTGAAAGGCCAGGTCCCAGGCCGCATACCACGGATACTCCCACTTGTCCGGCATCGAAATCACGTCCGCGTTGAGCATGTGGAACCATTCCGTGTTGCGCACGTCGCGCCGGGCGGATTCGAGCAACGGATGACTCTTGTGCTCGCGCAGCCATATCTCCAGGTCGAAGTAGTAGTACTGCTTGCTCCACAGCATGCCCGCCAGCGCCTGGCGGTGCACCCGGCGTTCATCTTCGCTCAGCGATTGCGGCGTGATTCTCTGGTAGAATTCGTCCGCGTCTCCAATCCGGCTTTTGAATATCTTCTCGAAATCGCCGAAGGCATCTTTTAGCTTGGCAACTGCCAGACGGAGGCGCACGGTCTTGCTTGCGCCACCGGGGACGTCGAGGACGTAATGGGCCGCGGCCTTGGTCCCCACCTTGGCGGGATTCACCGCCCCGTCCTGTCCCGAGATGAGGTAGGCGTGGAACGCGTCCTTGACATAGGGAGAGGCGTTGGGCTGGCCCCAGAGACGCTGCGCATTGCTCTCATTCTCCGTGAACAGCAGCTCCGGCCTTCCGTCGCAATAGAGCCGGTACTCGCCCAGTTCAGGGTGGGAGGCTTGGATGACGCCCGGCGCGGCTTCCCGCAGGGAAGGCTTTCGATCGTCCTCGCCCCACGACCACGTGTTTCGGAACCACAGCGTCGGCAGCAGCCGAAGCCGGGCCGCTTCCGGCCCGCGATTGTGAACGGTGACGCGGACGAGGACGTCTTCCGGGCCTTCCTTGGCGTACTCCACGAACACGTCAAAGTACCGGTCGTCATTAAACACGCCCGTATCGAGCAGCTCGTACTCAAACTCCTCCCGCGACCGGCTCCGGTTCGTCTCGATCAGATTCCGATACGGAAACTCCCGCTGCGGGTACTTGTACAGATACTTCATGTAGGAGTGCGTGGGAGTGCTGTCGATGTAGAAATAGTACTCCTTCACGTCCTCCCCATGGTTCGCCTCGCTGTTAGTGAGCCCGAACAGGCGCTCTTTCAGGATCGGGTCGTGCTCGTTCCACAACGCGAGGGCAAAGCACAGCCGTTGCTTGTCATCCGAGATCCCCCCGAGCCCGTCCTCACCCCACCGGTAGGCCCGCGAGCGCGACTGGTCATGGGTGAAATAATCCCAGGCGTTGCCGTCCTCGCTGTAATCCTCGCGGACCGTGCCCCACTGCCTCTCGCTGAGGTAGGGTCCCCATTTCTTCCACGGGATCCCTGCCTCGCGCGCGTCATTCAACCGCTTCTGTTCCGTCACGTCGATGATTTCCTTCTTTGCCATGGTCTTACCCTCCATCTTAGGTTTTACCGTAATCGCTTCCATACCCGCGTGTTAACTTGTTAGAGCTATGGATGCAGAACCTTCGTCATCTCTTCCTCACGGTTGAGGGGCTCGCCCGGGCTTCTCGCACAATGACCCCCGCCGCTTTCTTCGCGATGGCCTCGGCATCCGAAAGCACTTCGATGCGCATGAGCGATTCTCCTCAGTCCCGTCTCCGCGCCGAAAGCCGGGGCCCATCCAATTATTTTTTTCGTCCTACCGGCTTTTGCCGGTTGGACGGCTCTTGATCATCGGCCTGACACCGGGTTGTGCCACCCTCCAGCCGCCCCCACCAGCTGATCCGCCTCCGATGGACCCCAGGTTTTCGGCTCATATCCATAAACCGGTGAATCCGACTTGAGATAGGGATCGACGATCCTCCACGCCTCTTCGACGTAGTCCTGGCGCGCGAAAAGCGTCGCGTCCCCTTCCACGGCGTCGGTCAACACACGCTCGTAGGCATCTTTTTCATCGCTGATCGGAGCGCGGGTGCCCTCGAGCTCTTTCAATGCGCCGGTCATCTTCTCGTCGTCCACCATTACGAGCATCCCCATGGCAAACTGCACGTTCGGGCTAATCCGGAAACGCAGATGATTGGGAGCCGTCGCCAAGTCGGAATAGGCGTTCGGCGCGCGGCGGAAGCGAGCCAGGATTTCTGTACAGGTGACCGGTAAGTTTTTCCCGGCCCGGACATAGAAAGGAACACCCTGCCAGCGCGGGGAATTGATATCGAGGCGCATGGCCGCAAAGGTTTCCGTCTTTGAAGCAGGTGCCACCCCCGTCTCGGATATGAAGCCGCGGAATTGCCCGCGGATGACGTTTTCTGCCTCAAGCGGCGGAATCGCTTTGAGCACCTTCACCTTTTCGTCGCGCATCGATTCGCTGTCCCGGCGGGCCGGAGGCTCCATCGCGAAATTTGCGATGACCTGGAAGAGGTGATTCTGGACGACGTCGCGGATGGTTCCCGTGGCATCGTAGAACGCGCCGCGGCCCTGGACCCCGAAATCCTCGGCCATCGTAATCTGGAAACTCTCCATCGCACCGCGGTTCCAGAAGGGCTCCAGGAAGGAGTTCACGAAACGGAAGAAGACCATATTGTTCACCGGCCGTTTCCCGAGATAGTGGTCGATGCGGAAAATCGCCTTTTCGTCGAAGGCGCCGAGCAGGATACGGTTGAGGTCGCGCGCCGAAGCGAGGTCATGGCCGAAGGGCTTTTCAACGATGACGCGAGCGCCGCGGGCACAGCCCGACTTCACCAGTTGTTCCACGACCACGCCGAACAATACGGGCGGAATGGCGAGGTAATGCGCCGGCCTCGCCGCCGAGCCGAGCTCCCGGCGAATGGCCTCGAACGTCGCCGAATCATGGTAGTCGCCGTCGACGTAGCGCAGCAAGCCGCACAGCTTGTCGAACGCCGCGCGATCGACTGCCCCGTGCTTCTCCACGCTGTCGCGTGCCCGGGCCCGCAGCTGCTCGAGGTTCCAACCGGCCTTGGCCACGCCGATCACAGGCACATGGAGGCGTCCGCGTTTCGCCATCGCCTGGAGCGACGGGAAGATCTTTTTATACGCCAGATCCCCTGTGGCTCCGAAGAAGACCAGGGCATCCGAATGATCCGTGTTCATGCTGGCCTCTTTACTTCGCCGGTTTCTCGTGATGCCCGCCGAACTGGAAGCGCATCGCCGAAAGCACTTTGTCCTGGTAATCCGATTTGCCGCGCGAGGAGAAGCGCGCGTAGAGCGCCGTGGTCAGCACGGGGGCCGGAACGGCTTCGTCGATCGCCGCGTTGATGGTCCATCGCCCTTCCCCAGAGTCCGAAACCCGTCCTGCAAAACCGCTGAGACTGGAATCCTCGGCCAAGGCCGTGGCCGTCAAATCCAGAAGCCAGGACGCCACCACGCTGCCGCGCCTCCAGACCTCGGCGATATCGGCCAGGTTGAAATCATACTGGTAATGTTCGGGATGGCGCAGCGGCGTGGTCTCCGCATCGACTTCATGATCGGCCTTCCCGATGTTGGCGTCACGCAGGATTCCCATTCCTTCCGCGTAGGCGGCCATGAGGCCGTACTCGATGCCGTTGTGGACCATCTTGACGAAGTGGCCGGCCCCGTTTGGTCCACAGTGGAGGTAGCCGTGTTCCGCGGTGCCTTTGAGCTTCTCCCGTCCTGGAGTGCGCGGGAGGTCGCCGCGGCCGGGCGCCAGCGTCGCAAAGAGAGGGTCGAGGCGTTTCACGACGTCGTTTTCGCCGCCGATCATCATGCAGTAGCCGCGTTCCAGGCCCCAGACGCCGCCACTGGTTCCGACGTCCACGTAGTGGATTTTCATCGCCGCAAGCTCCTTTGCCCGCCGGATGTCGTCAATGTAATAGGAATTGCCGCCGTCGATGAGGATGTCGCCCGGCTCCAGGAGTGTGACAATATCGGCGATGCTTGTATCGACTACGGCGGCAGGAACCATCAGCCACAAAGCCCGGGGCTTCTGCAACTTCTTCACCAGGTCGGCAAGCGAACTTGCCCCGACTGCTTTCTCGGAGACCAGTTCCTTCACTGCTTTTTCTGAACGGTCATACACGACACAGTCGTGGCCGCCTTTGATCAGTCGCCGTACCATGTTCCCACCCATCCGTCCCAGTCCTATCATTCCAAGTTCCATAGTTCATTCCTTTCTCAGAACGAATGTTGATGTCCTGCGGCTCAATTCACTACTCGGGCCTTGGCGATTTGCAGCCGTTTCACGACCCCGGCCGCCACGGCGGCCTTGAAGCCGTCGTAAATCACATGCTGGGCGGCGGCAATCTCCGCCGTCTGCGCCGGGCTCAGCGTTTCGGTCCAGCCGAACAACTTTCTCTGGAACGGGCCGCTGTGGTCGAAGGGCAGGATATACAAAGGTTTCTCAATTCGACCAGTCATCGTGAGGGCTCCCTGCTTTTCCGATAGCAACGAATCAGGTGATTGGTTGAACTATCATGCCCGAGCTCGGGCTCCGTCGTGCTTTCCAGTTCCGGGATGATGCGCTGAGCCAGCACTTTGCCCAGTTCTACGCCCCATTGGTCGAATGAGCCGATGTTCCAGATTGCGCCCTGAGCGAATACACTGTGTTCATAGAGGGCAACAAGGCTGCCCAGCGTCTCCGGCGTTAACCGTTGGGCAAGAATCGTGTTGGACGGCCGATTGCCCTCGAAGACCCGGTGGGGCGCCAGCCACTCCGGTATGCCTTCGGCCTTCACTTGTTCGGGGGTCTTGCCGAAGGCTAGAGCTTCGGATTGCGCGAAGACGTTTGCCAGCAGGATGTCGTGGTGCCGTCCAAGCGGGTTGAGAGTCTCGAAGAAGGCGATGAAGTCACAAGGGATCAGTCGGGTCCCTTGATGAATCAGCTGGTAGAAGGAATGCTGGCCGTTGGTCCCCGGTTCTCCCCAGTATATGGGACCGGTCTGGTAGTCGACCTCGGTGCCATCGAGCGTGACGTGCTTGCCGTTGCTTTCCATCGTCAACTGCTGGAGGTAGGCCGGGAACCGCTTCAGGTATTGCTCATAGGGGAGGACGGCGATGGTCTGTGCGCCAAAAAAGTTATTATACCAAATGGCGAGGAGACCCATAAGCACCGGCAGATTGCGTTCGAACGGGGCGGTCCGGAAATGCTCGTCCATGAGATGAAAGCCGTTGAGCATGCCTCGAAAGTGATCGGGGCCTATGGCCAGCATGGTCGAGAGGCCGATGGCCGAATCCATCGAATAGCGGCCGCCAACCCAGTCCCAGAAGCCGAACATGTTGGCCGTGTCGATGCCGAACTCGGACACCTTCGCGGCATTGGTCGAGACCGCAACAAAATGCTTCGCCACGGCCTTTTCCTCGCCCTGGGCTCCTTGAAGCAACCAGGCGCGAGCCGTGCTGGCGTTTGTCATCGTCTCCAGCGTCGTAAAGGTCTTGGAGGACACGATAAAGAGAGTTTCTGCCGCATCAAGATCCCGGACGGCTTCCGCGAAGTCCGTTCCATCGATGTTGGAGACAAACCGGAATCGCATGGAACGGTCACTGTAATGCTTGAGCGCCTCGTAGGCCATGACCGGCCCAAGGTCCGAGCCGCCGATCCCGATATTGACGACATTCCTGATGCGCTTGCCACTGTGGCCTTTCCAGGATCCGCTCCGGACCCGGTCGGAGAAGTCTGCCATCTTGTCCAGTACGGCGTGAACCTGTGGTACCACGTTCTCGCCGTCAACAACGATGGATGCCCCTCGCGGTGCGCGCAGGGCTACGTGCAGAACGGCACGGTTTTCCGTGATGTTGATCTTGTCGCCCCGGAACATGGCGTCGATGCGCTGGCGCAGGCCGCATTCCTCGGCCAATTTCAGGAGGAGCTTGAGGGTTTCGTCCGTGATTCGATTTTTCGAGTAATCGAGGAAGACCCCCGCGGCCTCAGCCGTCAGACGCTCGCCGCGGTTGGGATCATCCGCGAAGAGCTCCCGAAGGTGCAACTCCCGGGCTTTCTTGTAATGGATCGCCATGGCCTTCCACGCAGGGCGTTTGGTGAGCGGTTTGACCATTGCTGTCATGTTCATGCTCCTTACTCAACGAGGGGGACTCCCTCCGCAAGTTCGTACTTCATGATGGCCCTAATCTTGTTCTCGATTTGCAGGTACCGAGCCACCTTCCTTTCAGGCAGCACCTTACGCAGCTTTGGAACAGAGGAGGCCTTGAGTGCAGCCTCAGCCTGCTCGATGGCTACCATTTCCTCAGTAAGCTTCGTTGCTTTCTCATCGGTGAGAGTTTTTGCATTGTAGTCGGCGGCGTAGCTCTCGATGAGCTTAAGGACACGCTGGTTGATTGCGGCCAGATCCTTCTGATACTGCTCGTACACAGGCCAGAAACCTTTCGCCTCAGACTCCGTCAGTTCCATGTTTGTCGCGACCAGGAGCTTCTTGTCCGCCTTGACCTTCTCGCGCAAGATCTGCATATTGTCAGCTGGCGTGCCCTGGGCCAATACGGGGACGGGGAAAGTTCCTACGACGACCATCAATGCAGTTGCGATGAAAAGGGCCCACAGTGCTTTAACGATTTTTGTGCTCACATTGCCTCCTTTTGGTTTGATTTTCCGGATCACGAAAGCTACTTGAATTAACCTTCTTAAATCCCTCCCAGCCCCCCTCGGTTTCGAGGTGAACCGGCTTTTCTAAAGGGGGAGAAGGCAGTCCAGTCATCGTGCCTGGCATCTTGCCTTTTCGATGGTCTCAATACCCGTCGAACTCGAGATGGTATCGAACCTGATCCCGGGCTGTTTGAGTGCCATCTCCAAGACCAGGAGCAGGTTGTGGTATTCCTCGGAGCGAATATGAAGGTTTAGATCTTCCTCGTCGCTCCAAAGCTCTGCGAGCATTAAGGACGTTCTTTTCCTGCAGGTCTCTGTAGATGTGGCACCTGAGACAGCCAGGATCGTCCGTGCATAGTTCAACCTCTGATTTGAAGATTGTCAATACTTCACCACTTTTTTGGGGTGGTATCGTCATCCTTATGGTCGCTTGAATCATGTTTATCTCCATTTTGTGAATCTGCGGACGGAACGCCGGAGCTTCTTAATGTGTGAAGAATTCTCCGTGTCCTTGTCGGGAATGCGCCAGCGCGAATCAGAGACTCTGACGGTCATCGGAAAAACCGGCGAGGCCATCTTCGCCCCAACGATAAGCCCGCTAACAGGCATGGTCATGGGCGAAGTAGTTCCAGGCGTCTCCGCTTTCGCAGTAGTCCTCCCGGACGGCTCCCCACTGACGTTCGCTCAAGTAAGGTCCCCACTTCCAGAAGGACTCCCGACAAGCGGGAATGACAGAATCAAAGGTCACTCGCCATGCAGAGATCAAAGGCTTCACGTCGCTCTCCCGCCGGGGAAGCACAATTTATTCTCCTGCTGTGCGTGAGGGTTCCTCTGTGCCGGCGCCGTGTACCCATGCCTGAACGAGAGTGTGCGCAACGGCCAACAGGACCGGCCCGATAAAGAGCCCAATGATCCCGAAGGCGATGAGCCCGCCGATCACCCCGGCTAGGATCAGCAGCAGCGGCAGGTCCACCTCCTTCTTGATAAGAAGCGGCTGTAGGATGTTATTAATGGTGCCGACGAATATTGACACGAGGAGAAGGATCGTTCCCCAGAGGGGATGCCCCGACCAGTAGAGCCAGATGACCGAGGGAATCAGTACAAGGTACGGGCCGAGTTGTGCCAGACAGAGCAGCAACATCACTGCCGTACGGCAATCCCCTCTCCTTGTGCTCCGGCCAATCGTCTGGCGAAACTGAGAACCCCTGCGGCACCCCGCTCTCCTCCCAGGTACATAATGGCCGTGATAATTACCGTCAGCAAGAACTGCACCAGAACCGTGGCAACGCTCCCCGCCTGAGAGACGAACCATCTTAATGCGGTCTGCACATGGGGGGTTATCTGTGACGCAAGTTCTTCAGGGCTAAGTGCCGCGTATTGCTGCCAGCGTTCACTCAACTTCCTGCCGGCCAGGGGAATACTGCTGACCCACTCCGGAGGAGGGGGGACCGTGAGGACGGCCAATGACTTGGCCTTTGCAGCGATATCATCCGACCTCCCCGCGATGGTCATGATCACGAGCATCAAGGGAACCACGATAACCACCAGGAGTGCGACCGCCATGATCGTCACTGCAAGCCCGCGCTTTCCCCAGAGTACAGATTGGAGCTTGAGAAGAAGCGGCCACGTGGCCACAACGATAATTGCGGCCCAGACGATGGAGGTGAGGAAGGGGCGCAATATCCAGAAGGTGGCAGCGATGAGGATGCCAACGAACACAACGGCCAGCATCGTGCTCGTAATGTCTCGGGTGTTTGGATCCTTTGTGCTCATCCTCAGCCTCCTCGTGAGGAAAATAGGGACAGGCACCAGCATGATTCTTATTCCAACGATCTTGAACAGGAGGTGCCAGTCCCTGTTTTCCCAGTCTCCTCCAGTCCCGTTCGGCATTCATCGATCGTCCACTTTGAGGTCTCAGGACTTAGCGGGATTACTGAGAAAAGATTTCAGGTTTGGCCGCGGCGTCCCCCACACGGCCACTGCCGCCACCACGAGCACCCAGAAGGGGAGGACGTAAAGGCCGGGGATCGCCTCCATGATCAGGCCGGGCAACAAGATCCATTGCCAGCCCAGCACCATGAACAGCAAGATGGCTGTCACCAAATCGACTACCCACTGCACCGGCGGCGTGAACGTCAAAAAAAGTGAGAGCCCATCGGCCACCGCGGCCACGGCAAAGGCCAGGACCAGTCTTTTCCTGGAGAAGTGTGGACGGGACGGAGGTTGGGGTTGCACGCCATGGGGGATTGGTGTTTCCGGCGGCAGAACCTCGACTGGCACCTTTGTGCTCATGGATAGTCTCCTTCTTTAGCCCAGACACCTCACGCATCATCGGACCGGCGATGATGGCGGTTTCCTAAAATCCGGGCCCGGCCTCCTGGTCGTTCACAATGAAATGCGCGTGGATACCTGGCTCGGACCGCAGCCCGAGCCCAAGTTCGACAGTGGTTCAAAACACCCGATCACTTGGCAGTTCCACCTGCGCAGGGTGGAGAGCAAGAGCACGAATGCCTACAATCCCGCGATTCCCTTATTCTGAAGTACCCGCACCACGACCCGACGGTTCTCGGCCTCACTCTCCGCTTTTTTGTCCGTGCCTATCTGGCGGCTCTCACCCATCGCGGCCGGGGCCAGCACGTTAGTAAGCGGGACACGACCCTGTTGCAGCAGGATGTTGGTGACATTGCCGGCGCGTTCTTCGCTTAGCTTCTGGTTCAGGGAAACACTTCCGGACGCTGAAGCGTACCCTTTGACCTGGATCATGTAGCCGTTGATGGTCTTTGCCTTCTCAGCCAAGGCCACCAGTTGAGGATTGTACTTGGGGTCAACTTTGACCTTTCCGTTGCCAAAATGCACGGTTACTTCGTCCAGGATGTAGTAGTCGTTGAGCTGGCCGAATCGCGCCGTCGCAGCGGCGATCTTCTCCTGCTGTTCTTTCAGGGCTGCGTTCTGCGCCGCCAGGGCTGCATTCTGCTTTTCTAACTCCTCCTTATTCTGCTGGGCCTGCTGAGTCGTTTCGGCCAATCCGGCCTGAATGGCCTGTGCCTGTTCCAAATCGTTGCCCTTGAACCTTACAGTCTTCGCGACCAGCTGATTTTCCGCGTCGTAAGCCCCCTCTACTTGAATGGGGAGCCCTGGAATGAGGGCAGCCATTGACATTTTCTTTGAGCGGGCCTTGAGGACACCCTGTACCTGGCCGACATCAGTGCTGTCAGTCAGCAAGACAATGACCTTCGGCGAATCGGCCGTTTGTAGAATGATTTTCGCGCCGCTTCGTCCTTTGATCACTCCTTCGATCTTGGTTTGGGCGACGAGCATGGTGCTTGAAAGTGCGACTAACATGAACGATAGGATCGCGATGGATATGGTTTTAAGCGGTTTGACACGAGTCATAATTTCTCTCCTATTTGAATTTAATGTCGGTTTGTTCATTTCTCTTCTTGTTTTCTTGTTGCACATCACTGGCCGGCGATAATGATGGTTGATTGATAAACAAGCCCGGCGGCCTGGTTGAATCTGATTTGCCGCATGGCGCCCTGCTGTAGCCTTTCATTTCACTCTGTTCAAAAACAGCTGTAAATGCCGACAAACTTCGGGGTCGGAATCGGGGCCGGAATCGAAAATGTTGGGCCTGAAAGGCCGATTCCGATCCCGACCCCTCCCATGATCCCTTAAATCGGCTACTTCTTTGTGACGTTCCGAACAGCGCAGCCGCACGCCTTTAGCTGAGCTTTCTCCTGACTACCCGATCCGCTTGGATTCCTCAAACAGCTTCGTCGTTTCGGGAAGCTTTGCCGAGGTCGTCTTCGTCCACTGTTCTTCGAGCAGTTCTCTCGCGGCCTTCTCGAGGAACTCTGGCGCGGCCCACTTATGCACATCGAAGTCGTTCTTGATGTAGCCGTGGCTCAGCATGAAGTCCTTCCCGATTTCCACGGAGACCAGATTTTGGGGCGACAGGTTGGGCACCATGTCGATGTGCTCGATGCCTCGATACGTATCCTCGACATCGAGGTAGAACGTCTGCTTGTCGAGGATCGCGGCTGCGGCGTGCTTATGCTCGTTGGCCCAGCGCCCCACCTTGATCATGCCTTTCATAAAGGTGACGGCGAGCTCGGGGTGCTTCTCGGCCATCTCATCACTGCATGTGATGGCAGCAGGGATGTTGGCCACCTGCAATGTCCAGTCCGGATACCTGGACAGGTCTTCGATCGCCTTAAACTTGCCCGTCGCCTCCTGGAGATGCTGGAAGGGTTTGCTTTGGGTATAGATCGCATCGACGATGCCCTTTTCCAACGCCGTCTCCAGCGGACGGAAGGCCAGGTCGTGCTTGTGATCCCGCTTGAGCCACAATTCAGATGGGTTCTCCATGGGCGGGCCCACCATTTCGGGATTGTTGTACCAGTCATCCGGGTAGGGGAATTCCACAATATTCACGTCCTTCATGGTCATGCCGTTCAGCCTGAGCATCAGCTCGATGCCCTGATGCTCCTGGATGCGCCACCAATCGTTCTTGATGGTGTTCAGGCTCTTCGAGAGGCCGATCTTCTTGCCTTTCAGATCGGTCATCCGGTAGAGGTTGTCCCTGGAGCGCACCATCATGCACCCGCCTTCGTGTGGCGCGTGCGTCACCCCCAGGAGCCTGGTCCTGCGGATGTCCGCGTTAACATGTACGGGCGGGAACAAACCACCGAAGCGGATGAGGTTGTCGAGGTTGTGGATGTAGTGCGGGTACCAGTCGTTCTTGGGGGTGGAGCGCATGAAGGCGTACTTCACGCCGATCTTCTTGAATTCCTCTCGGGTCCAACCCAGTTCCTGGTCGACATTGCTGGCGGACACGAGGGGACAATTGGTGTACCACACCTCTTTCCAATCCAACGGCACCGTGCTGAGTTTCCTATCTTCCTTAGTCGTGATTGCGATAGCCATGTTTGTATCTCCTTTTGTATTTCTTATTGCGCATCACCTGACTGGCGGTAATGGCGATTTTTTAAAAGCTTGGCCCAGCCGCCTTGAAAAACATCGTTTACGGGTCACCTCTTTATCTGCGTCAAAACCCTTCTTTACTACCCCTGGCACCCTTCCGTCCGGAGCGGAGAAGCTTTAGCCGCTCAGTTCAGACAGCGTTAGACTTTGATAACCCCCAAACTCTTGAGAGCAACTAGAAACATCTGCATGGCCAGAGCTGCCTGCACAAAGACCAATACAGAGCCGAGCACAGTGAGAACGATCATCAGGCCCGGCGTCTT
Organism: Terriglobia bacterium; assembly: GCA_020072965.1. GTDB lineage: Bacteria > Acidobacteriota > Terriglobia > JAIQFV01 > JAIQFV01 > JAIQFV01. The sequence goes on from JAIQFY010000086.1 coordinate 13,968, forward strand.
CATGACCTGGTCGATGAAGTACATCACCAGGAAATCCAGTACCATCATGGTCGCCAGGCAGATGGTTACAGCTTGCAGCATCCCAGGGTACTGCGGTGCAAGCATCATGAAGATCAATATGGCGGCGACGCCAGCAGGCGGCACGATCATCGGAAGGGCAACCGGGGAGGCGGCGAGTTGGAGCGCGGTGGGTGTGCCGGTGCCGGGGCTTGACGCCGACGCTCTCGGGAAGATGACGTGCAGCGCCGCGATCAGCAGGACTAGTCCTCCCGAGATTCGCAACGCGTCGATGGAGATGTGATACTTGCTCAGGAGAGTCCCCCCGGCCAGTGCCACAAACGCACAGAGTACTGAGGCAATCACAACACCCCGGATCGCCACACTCCGCTTGAATCGGCCCTCCGCGCCTCGCGTCAACCCGGCGAAGGACGGGATAAGCTTGACCGGCCCCAGCAGCATGAAGAATATCGTGAAGACAAATGAAAACTGACCCATAGACTCCTCCTGTCAACTGCGGTGGTTGTCGTTGTCCTCACGATGTCCACCGTTCGCCCCCTCGTTCTTCCACCTGGTTTGTCCCCCCGCAAGTCCCGTTACCCGACCTTGGGAAGCACCATCCGGTCGGGAGTGAGCTTGTATGTCCATGGACACCCCGAGTTTTTCCAGCCGTTCTTCAGGCGCTGGCCCAGAAAGACGCTGGTCGCATCCTCAACCGCATCCCCCTCGATGCCATCAATAATGTTGTGAACATTCTTGAACCCGGCCTTGGCGAGCAGGTTTGCGGCGATGGCGCTGCGGCCGCCGGACCGGCACGTGACCAGGATCGTGTCGTCGGGCTTGGCGACCTGGCTCACCCGGGAGACGAAATCGGGAAGGAGCTTCATGGGGAACTGCCCCTTGACGGCGTCCCACTCGTACGACTGAGTGGCGACGGGGATTTTCCAACCCATGGCCGGGTGGCCGACGAAGAGATACTCTTCGGGGGTGCGGACGTCGATAATCATCACCTTCTCCGGCTCGGCCCTCCACTTCTCATAGGCCTGCTTCGCCGTCACATAGAGCCCCAGCAAGGTCTGCTTTCCTTCAGGAATAGCTGTGTTTGGTTCAGTCATGTTTAGTTCCTCCTGTTCAAGGGCACTGCTCCAAGAATTGAAGTAAAATCACACAAATTACGGGGTCGGGATCGGAATCGCCGATTCTTAGAAGCCGATACCGTTTCCGATAGCGACCCCGACCCCGATAAACACCTGAGTTCAGACATGCCATTTTCCCGGCCGTCTGGAATAACCCGATTTACTGCATGCTGCCCTGATATTACATTGCGTTTCACATCCTCTCGCCAAGGAACACTGCTCCAAAAATTAGCGTAAAAAATCACACAAATTACGGGGTCGGGATCGGAATCGCCGATTCTTAGAAACCGATACCGTTTCCGATAGCGACCCCGATAAACACCTGAGTTCAGACATGCCATTTTCCCGGCCGTCTGGAATAACCCGATTTACTGCATGCTGCCCTGATATTACATTGCGTTTCGCATCCTCTCGCCAAGGAACACTGCTCCGAAAATTAGCGTAAAATCACACAAATTACGGGGTCGGTATCGGAATCGGGATCGGAATCGCCGATTCTTAGAAGCCGATACCGATTGTTGTGCCAGTCACCCTGTCATGACCTCGGCTGTGATGCTCCAGGGCCGGTTGTACACCTTGGGCGCAGCAGTAAAGGGGATCGACGACCCGCCCGGGTAGACGATGGAGCTCTCGCACAGCCGCCCCATGCCGCCGAACAATAGCTCCCGCATGCCCTTGACCAACTGAGTCCGGGCTAACACGGGATTGGTGCACCCGGCGAAGCGGTCGTCCAATAGCAGCACGTTGTACTTGAGTGCCGAAATCCATCGCTTAACTCCCGCCATCTTATTCAGCCTGGTTACTAATAATGGTCGCTGTCCCTATTTTGAAGTGAATGGTGACGCTGCCGTCCGCGTCCTTTTTGGCCGTCACGTTGTTGAAGGAATAGGCGTTCAGGTCGTTCTTCTCCATGAAGCCCTTGGCGTTGTAGACCGTCACCGACCAGAAGCCGCCAACGGGCACGTCCTTGGTCTTCAGCACGTATGGGGTTTTGCCGTCGTTTTTGGCCGGCACGGCGTTGACGTAAATCGCGGCCTCTTCGGGGTTACCTCCCCAACCGTAGGCCGTGCCCAGCAGATGGTTGATCGGGTTCAGCTTCGCCTTGTCGCCAAACATGCCGGCCGCGCTGGTTTTCGTCGCCGCCAGCACGTTGATGGCGTCGCGCACTTTCTTCAGGGATGCCTCGTCCCAATCCGGGACTTCGAAAGAGCCGACATTGGCTTGCTCGCACTTGATCCGGTCCTGCAGGGCGTTCGCCCCCTGGATGTCTTCCGGGTTGCCGGGGTCCATGAACGTGCGAAAGATGACGACCACATATCGCGTCCCAATTCTGTCGCGCGTGAGGGTGAACTTGCCCGCGCCATGCTCCGGAGGCTGCATGGAGTGGTCCTGGTTGATAACCAGCATGGATTGGAATCGCCCGCCCGAGTCGGGCTTGGTAATCGTGACTGGGGTGGTCAGGTCGAAAATGCCGAACGAATATAGGGTGTCCCGGTTCATCCGGATCACATCCTGCTTTTCGATCGGCACGGGTTGGCGGATATGCACGAATTTGCCGAAGGCGCCTTGCGCCACGTAACGCTTCATCGTCAGATCGGTTTCCGCGCGCACGAAGTTGTCCACCGTGACCTTTTCCATAATTTCCCCCTTTCGTACGTTCTCTTTTTCTTGCTCAACTTCACTTCTGCGGGCCTTCTTTCGGCGGAGTGAATAGGGCTTTATCTTCCCCAATCTCCCCATCGATCAGCGCATTGAGTTTTTGGTTCATGGCCGACAATAATTCTTCACTGTATTTGGGATTGGCCGGGTTGGCCAGATTGTCCATTTCCTCAGGATCCAGTAACAGATCGTAGAGAGCGGCGTCATTATCGGCCAGCAACTGCTTGACCGATGTCGGCAGGTTGTAATTACCCAACCCGAAGTAACGGACCAGCTTGTATCGACCATCGAAAACACAGCGGAATAACTCTCGCTTCTCAAGGTTCGGCACGCCAATCTCATCCAGCATGCCTTTAAACGACTCCAAACCGCGATGGAACTCCTGGCCGGCCTGAGCTGCGGCTGCGTCAAACACCTTGGTCGCGTTGCGGCTGAACCATTCTGCGTCGACGGTGGCGATCATGTCGTAGGTCAGCAGACAGCCCTTGCCGGGTTCCCCGCTGCTGCCACGCGGTCCGACTGAGGCGGGATTTTCCACGATTCCTGAAAGGTCATGTCCTCTCAGCGATGGGTAGCGCTGTTGCCGATGAGCCTCTGGCAGGCCGGCATAAGCCAGAATGGTGGGAACCAGGTCGAGATGGGAACCCACCGCATCCGTCCTGCCTCCACCAGGGTGGCGCGGATCGACTATCACCAAGGGCACGTTGACGGTTTCGCGGAAAGCCAAGCTACCTTTCTGGCGCAGGTGATGGGCAGCGCCCATCTCGCCGTGATCCGAGGTGAAGATGATGATCGTGTCATCAGCCTGGCCGGACGCTTCCAGGGCATCCAGCACCGCTCCGATGTGCCGGTCTACGTCGAGATGGCAGTTGAGGTAGTAGTTGACGTGGTTGTGCCACATATCCCGGCGATCCATCGGTATCCGGCCATAGTACATGTCGCACAGGCGCTTGTAATTGCGGACGGCCGGCGGCTGTCCCTCCAGGTCGTCGAAGAAGGAGGCCGGCAAGGTCGTTTGCCATTTCTGGTGGTAAAGCGGCGTATCGGGCGCATCAAAGATCGGGAACATGCCCTTGACCTGGACCATCTCTTCAGCGTCGGTATCGAAATACATCACATCGTGAGGGTTGACGAAGTTCACGGTCATGAACCAGGGTTGAGTCGTGGCGACCTTAGGGGCGCGCTTCGTCAGCCAGTCAACGGCCTCATCCGCAATCTTAGGATCTTTCAAGAGCCCATCCATAGGCCCGCCTTGCACATCGCCCCAATCCTGGTACTCGGAAAAGCCGTAGGGTTCCATAGCTTCACGGGAGCCCTTAGCTGGAAACTCGGAGAGGTGCCACTTGCCTTTGAAGACGGTGTGGTAGCCCAGATCACGCAGCATATGACCGATGGTGGGCAAGGCTACCGGATCGGCCCGCATATCATCGATCCAGGCGAAGTTGGTATTGTCAAACATGCGTGTGATCGGTGTATGCCTGCCGGTGTAAATCACCGAGCGGGAAGGGGTGCAAACCGTGGTGGTGGCGTGGTGATTGTTGAACGTTACTCCGCGGGCATGGAGACGCTGCCGGCTGGGTAAAACAAATCCCGCGGGCATAGGCTGATGGGCATATTCTTGATCGGTCACGATCATCAGGATATTAGGTTTATTGGTCATTGGTTTGGACTCTTCACTCATAATAACCTCCTATGATTAATCGTTAATCGATCGGAATCAGCGCCTCCGCCCACCAGGCGGGGGGCGGAATCTGTACGGGCTTGAAAGTTGCCCTTTGCTTTCCCGCAATCGGCGGCAACTGGTTCACCACCTTCGCCTGGCGCGAGACGATGGCTTTCTTCGTGACGTTGATGACCGTCAGGTCCTGGGTCTGGACGACCGGCCCGGCGTACACCGCGCCCAGCTCCTGGAAGAGCATGGAAACGACTTGCGGTGACAGCAGCGTGTGGTAGAGGCCGGCCAGGCGCGGCTTCACGAGGCTGAACACCTTGCCGGCGGCCTTGGGCGAGGTGTGGATGGCGTTGAGCGTCATCGTCGCCTGCTCGATGGAGAGGCCCGAGGCCGCCGCGAGCGCCGCCGCGGGCGGGAAGCACTCGTGGATCAGCAGGTCGACGCCTTCGCAGGCCTTCACGAGCGGCCAGCCGGCGCGGGTGTCGCCGGAGAAGGCGAAAGACAGGCCGGCGAAGTCCAGCCGATAGCCGACCGCGCCGCTGATGCAGTGGATGACCGGGAAGGAGGTCACCTTCACGCCGTTCTTGTCGTAGACGACCTGCGTCTTCATGCAGTCGAACTCGGTGCCCACGATTTTCGTGCTTTCGGGATTGATGTGGCCTTTGCCGGCTTCCTCGTCCCAGGCGAGCGCCTCGTGGATCGCTTCGCAGAAGTGCTTCGTGCCTAGGCGCGGCTCGGTCCCGCCGGGTCCCCAGACGTAAACCGGCCCGTCCGCCCGCCCGACCTTGGCCAGGCTGCCGCCAAGGGTGAGGATGTCGCCCATGTGGTCGGCGTGCAGATGGGTGATGAACACCTTGTTGAGCGCGTTCACCGGCAGTTTCAGGCTCGCGTAGTTCGCGATGGAGCCGGTGCCGAGGTCAAAAACGAAGATGTCGCGCTCGGGATTGCCGACCTCGACCAGGACGCTGGCCGACGCCTGGGCGCGTGTCGGCCAAGGATTGCCGCTGCCGAGCACCGTCACGCGCATCTCGCCGTCCGCGAGCGTCTCCTCGCCCGGGATGAACACCTCGGCGTGCTTCCGTCGCGGCGTGCCGATGACCGGAGTCAGGGTCATCGCCCTCGTTCCGCCCTCATATGCCAGCGCCGGCAGCGACATAGATCCGTTGTCCTTCATTTCGTACTCCTCTCTTGAGCATTTTTCACACCGCTCATCATCGTTCTCTCTTTGCCCGTAAGATGGTCATCGAAGATCCTGTTTGAAACTTTGTCGATCGTCATTTGTCATCGAGTCTCTCGTGAGCAGCGGTCACCATGGGGGCGACCGCTGCCCTTTGAAAACCCGTTGTCTGACTTCTTACTGCCGCATCATGGCGATCTTCATGTCAGCTTCTGTGTCCGGGATCAATTCGCCGGACAGATCCACCGTAACTCGCTTGATAGTCCCGGTGAAGCGGAACTCACCGCCATACGCACCCGGTCCCGCAGGCTCTCCGCCGTCGTAGCCGCAGCTCAGGCCCTGCGTTCCAAACATGATCAGGACCGAGTAGGGCATATCGACGCTGCCAACCAGCTTGCGGTTAATGTAGAGCTGACCGCGTGCCGGCACCCCGTATCCCTGGGCGGGATCCGGCTTGCCTGTCGGCTCGAACTCGTAGCGCAGCTCGACTTCGCCCTCCGGAATCGTCGCGTTGGAATGCACCCAGAACTTGTCGCGGCCGAGCCAGTTGTAGAGGAAGTGCAGTTTCTGGTCCTTGACGAAGAAGGTGTAACCGCCGGTGCGGCCGCCCTGGGCCAGCAGCACTCCCTCCGCGCCGCCTTTCGGGATCACGACATCTGCCGTGATGCTCCAGGGGCGGTTGCACAACTTGGGCGCGGCGGTAAAGGGGATCGATGACCCACCCGGATAAAGGATGTACTTGTTCCTCGGCAGGGCGATGGTCGGGCGTTCCACGTTGAGGCGGCTGCGGACGTCGCCGTCGATGGGAAGGACGTTGTACTTGCCCGCTTCGGCCCACCAACGGCCGATCATTTCGATCAGCCTTTCGCGGTGCTCGGCGGCCAGGTTGTGGCATTCGGAGTAGTCTTGGTCTACGTGGTACAGCTCCCAGTCGTGCGTCTCGATATCCAGGAGCACTTTGTTGGGAATGGGCGAGCCGAACTGGCGGCCCTTCTTGGCGGCCTCGGTGAAGCTCGGGCCCGGCCATGGGCAGACCGCCCGCCAGCCGTCGTGGTAGATCGAGCGGTGGCCGAACATCTCGAAGTACTGGGTGTGGTGATTGCCGGGCGCCGCCGCATCATTGAAAGTATGGGCGAAGCTCACCCCGTCGATCGGCGCCTGGGTCACGCCGCGGATGCTCTCCGGCGCCTCGACGCCCAAAGCTTCCAGGACCGTCGGGACGAAGTCGATGATGTGAGCGTAGTGCCGCCGCAGTTCGCCGCGGGCCTGGATGCCCTTGGGCCAGGATACGATGCACGGGTCGGTGCAGCCGCCGCGGTAGGTCTCGCGCTTCCAGCGGCGGAATGGAGTGTTACCGGCATTGGTCCAGCCCCAGGCGTAGTGGTTGCAGGTCTCGACGCCGCCCAGCTTGTCGATCATCTTGAGGTTGTCTTCCAGCGTTTCCTTAACATTATTGAAGAAGAACATCTCGTTCATTGAGCCTGCCGGTCCGCCCTCGGAGCTGGCGCCGTTGTCGGAGATGACGATGATCAGCGTGTTGTCCAGCTCGCCGATCTCTTTCAAGAACTCGAGGATGCGCCCGAAGTGGTAATCGGTGAAACTCATGAACCCGGCATACACTTCCATCATGCGGGCAAAGAGTCGCTTGGCGTCGGCCGGCAGCGTGTCCCACACGGGCACGTCGGGGTCATGCGCGGACAGTTCGGTACCCGGAGGGATGATGCCCATCTTGAGCTGGCGCTGGTGGACGATCTTGCGGTACTCGTCCCAACCCATGTCGAACTTGCCCTTGTACTTGTCGGCCCACTCCTGGGGCACGTGGTGCGGCGCGTGGCCGGCGCCCGTGGCGTAGTATAGGAAGAAGGGCTTGTCCGGCGCGTTGACCTGCGCATCCTGGATAAACTCGATCGCCTTGTCGGCCAGGTCGATGCTCAGGTGGTAGCCTTCCTCCGGCAATTTGGGCTGCTCCGCTTCGTGGTTGTCGTAAACCAGTTCCGGATACCACTGGTTGGTTTCGCCGCCCATGAAACCATAGTACCGCTCGAAGCCGCGGCCAAGCGGCCAGCGGTCATAGGGCCCGGCGGCTGTCATGTGTTCGGGGGGCGTCAGGTGCCATTTCCCAAGGGCGAAGGTGTTGTAGCCTTTTTGCAGCAGCATTTCACTGAGCATGCCCTTGTCGAAGGGCAGGATGCCGTTGTAGCCAGGGTAGCCGGTGGAGGTTTCCGTGATCGACGCCAGCCCGATCGAGTGGTGATTGCGCCCGGTCAGGATGCAGCCGCGCGACGGTGAGCACAACGCCGTGGTGTGCATGTTGGTGTAGCGCAGGCCGTTGGCGGCCAGGCTATCGATGACGGGCGTCTCGACCAGCCCGCCGAAACAGGACAACTGTCCGTATCCGACATCGTCAAGCACCCAGATGAGCACGTTGGGCGCACCCTCCGCGGGGCGCGGCGGCTCCGGCCAGGCCGGTGACGACTCTTCGGTGGTGCGTCCGATGACGCCGGTGAAGGGGGTCCCATCTTTGTAGGTTTTGATTGCCATGAGATTTCTCCTTTTATGTCGCCAAGTTAGTATCTTCAGTTAATTAGAACCGGAAGGTTGCGCCCAAAAGCGGGCCAATGCCACCCGTCTTTTCAGTAAACGTAATGCCATTCACGGTTCCCTCAAACCTCAGATTGCTGTACCGGAAACCGGCGTTGATGCCAAAGTGCTTTGCCGGATAAAACTTCACCCCGTACTCCGTGTTGACGCCGTGCCAGCCTCCCCCGCAACAG
>JAIQFY010000087.1 GCA_020072965.1 Terriglobia bacterium
ACCAGTCTCGATGGAGAAACAACGGAGTGGCGTCCGAAGACAATCGACTCACTCGCGACCGGGCGGAAACACAGGAAATACTCGGCTGGGCATGGGGTGTAGTGTTGCCTCTTGACACAACTTTGAGATGTGTGACCCCCGCCATTCAGGGTCCGGTGCGATTTGCCGGGAGTCCCGGTTGCAGGATATCTAAGTGCGGATGAAGGGGACTGACACCTTTTTCGACATCAGTTGAATACCGTCATAAGGGCAGGTGTCTGTCCCCGCTTGATCCCCGGTGCAGGAGGTGTGAATGGATGTACTGTCGGAAGTGCTGAAAGTGGTCAAGCTCGACGGGGCGGTTTTCTACAACGCTGAATTCTCCTCGCCCTGGAGCTACCGGTCGCCGCCCTCGCTCACCGTAGCTCCATACCTGGCGCCGGCTGCGGGTCACGTGATCATCTATCACTTGCTGACTGAAGGCCGGGGATTCGCGCGACTGGAGGATGGCGAACGCGTGCCTCTGGAGGCCGGGGATGTCGTGATCTTTCCTCACGGCGATGCACACATCCTTGAAAACGGCACCCGCATCAAGACGGTGGACCTGGGCAGTGAACTGGTGCGAATTTTCTCCCAGGGCCTGAAACTCGACCGCATGGGAGGCGGCGGCGAAATCTCAAGATTTGTTTGTGGTTATATGGCGTGCGAGCCTCGGCTCGCCCAGGCGCTGCTGGGCGGGCTGCCGCCCCTGTTCAAATTCAACATCCGCAATGACGCCGCCGGGCGCTGGCTGGAGAATTCAATCCGCTTCTCCGTTGCCGAAGCCGATGCCTCGCGGGCCGGAAGCGAGGCCGTGCTCGCCAAGCTGTCGGAGGCCTTATTCGTGGAGACGTTGCGGCGCTACATCGCGTTGTTGCCCGAGCGGCAGACGGGCTGGCTGGCGGGAGCGCGAGACCCGGAGGTCGGGAAGGCGCTGGCGATGATGCATCGTCATCCCGCCCGTCCCTGGACGATTGCTGACCTTGCCAGAGAGGCGGCAGTCTCCCGCTCCGTCTTGGCCCAACGCTTCCGCCATTACCTGGGTGAGCCCCCCATGTCTTACCTGACCCGCTGGCGGCTGCAACTGGGCGCCCAGATGCTCACCTCCACCAGTTACAGCGTGGCGCAAATCGCCTTAGAAGTGGGCTATGAGTCCGAACCGGCGTTCAACCGCGCCTTCAAAAGAGAGTTCAGTTTGCCGCCCGCTCGCTTCCGCAGGGCATCGAAACCTGCACGGCAGAGTCGTCCGGATAGACCCGTTCAGGCTTCCGGGTTATCCGGAGGACGGAAAAGGACCAAATCAACAAGGAGTCCGATTGCCGAGGAACTTAAGGTCAGGCTTCCGGATTCCCCAAAGGGGAGACGGCATGTGCGAAGCGGGCACCCCAGTCCTTATTCCTCTTCATCCGTTGTTGAAACCGGCGCACCGCCTCGCCGACGGTGGTAAGCCCGAGTCCCCCTCCCCACCGCCTGGCCCAATTCTTTCAGGGTGAGTCCGCAGCACTCCTGAGGCAGGCAGAACACCAGATCCCTCGCTTAGTCTCCATACGGATTGTGATAGCTGACCCCTCTTGTTCTACGAGTTTGATGGTCCCGTGGTGTTACAGCCGTTCCGCTGTGACCGAGACAGGCACTCCGTTGGTCAGCGAGTCGAACACCGGCGAGTATCCCGGCCCCAGCTGGCTGATCTCCTGCAACTTTTCGTCTGGCACGTCGGCCTTGATCTTGAAATTGACCCGGATCCCCTGGAATCCCTTGCGAACATTCTTGTCGAGCCCAAGAAATCCTTGCAGATCAACATCGCCTTCCAAAGAAGACTCGACTTCTTCGATGTGAATGCCACGCGCGGCGGCGTGATAGACCATGGACGTCGTTAAGCAAGATGCCAGGGCATGGAGTAGATGTTCGCCGGAGTTGGCAGCGGTATCCTTGCCCAGCAGAACCGGAGGCTCATCGGCCTCCAGCATAAACGGCTTCGGCCGCGATTGCTCCTGGCCGGCACCATAGAACGTGTCTGCGGTCGACCTATTTAGGCTGGCGTCCACCCATTCATTGCGAATGCGAAATTTGAATTTTGCGATAGCCGGGGTAGCCTTGATGGCATCGATGGTCTTGGAGAGGTCGTCAACTGTGACTCCGTTGACAGTCTTTGGTATTACATGTGCGGTCGCCAATTTAGTGCTCATCATTCAATTCTCCTTTAGGTGTGAATTTTGGTCGACCAGCGATTCTGTGCATTGGCTGTGTCGACACAGTCACTATGCGACAAGATTCGCGTGGACACTTATCTGAGCGTCTGGTTCTCTTGCTCGCACACGGATAGTATGTGTTTCACTTGTCCCAGCGTCCGGTGCGATTTGCCGGGAGTCCTCATGGCACGAGAAATGTGAATGGATGTCTTGTCGGAGGCAGTGAGAGTGGTCAAGCTCGGCGATGATGTATATCAAGTCTAAATTTTCAATTTTGGTAATTGTAAAGGAGAACAATTGAAAATTCGGACCTGATCCTAAGAGCCGTCGCTTTTAACCCAAGCACTTCCTTGTTTGTCTGAGTTCATCCGCGTCCTGTCACTTCCTTATGCTCGATTGTTGAATGTCGCCGCCTGACCCCTCTTGTTATCCCTAAGCGTATTCGAAACCGTTGTGAAAAGAACGCCACCTATATAGAATACCGGGCATATCCGCTTCACAAATCCAAAGAGGAGGTTCTGGTCTCATGTTTGTCGAGAGCAAACCCCAGTTCTACCGAGTTCGTTACCCGGTTCGCATGTTCATCCTGACCCTTGCGCTGATGACCTTTGGGCTCGATGTTGCGGCACAGGAACGGGAGTTCACGAACAAGCTACAGGGGTTCGACTCCTACATGGAACAAGTCCTGAAGGATTGGAATACGCCGGGGATCGGCGTGGGCATTGTGATCAATGACAAGCTGGTCTTCGCCAAGGGGTACGGCTACCGGGACTACGAAAAGAAACTGCCGTTCCTCTCCTCCACACTGTGTCAGATCGCTTCGAACTCGAAGCTCTTCACGGCGGTGGCGGCCGGGATGCTGGTCGAGGAAGGAAAGCTCACCTGGGATAAGCCCGTGCGCGAGTCCGTGCCAACGATCCAGTTTTACAACGACCAGCTCAACAATAACGTCACTCTTCGCGACATGCTGTCGCACCGGACGGGGGTCACCCGGCACGACCTGATCTGGTTCAAGTCAGCTTTCACAAGGAAGCAGTTGTTCGAAAAGCTGAAATACCTTGAGCCGCAGGAGCCGATGCGCGAGACCTTCCTGTACAACAACCTCATGTTCTCCGCCGTCGGGCAGAGCATCGAATTGAAATCTGGAAAAACGTGGGAGCAATTTGTGCGGGAGAGAATTCTCGAGCCGCTCGACATGCGCTCGACCGGCTATACGATTTCCGAGATGTTGAAGCATCCCGACTACGGGGTCCCCTTCCGGGAAAAACGTGACTCCTTCGAGTTGTACAAGATCCCCTATTACGAGGACACCGAGGGCGTCGCCCCTGCGGGCGCCATCATCTCGAACATTGACGAGCTGTCGCACTGGCTCATCGCTTTGATGAATGACGGGAAGTACAACGGGAAGCAGGTCCTGCCGGCAAACGTGCTCAAAGCCACCCTGCAACCCGCCATTGCGTTATCCAACGCCCTTGGGGAATCCCAGGGATACTGGGAGATACTGAATCCAGCTTACGGGATGGGGCGACAGACCGCCTCCTACAGGGGACGCCTGATCACCTATCACGGCGGCGACCTTCCCGGGTTTCATTCACAGATTTCTTTCATGCCCAATGACCGGATCGGCGTCATCGTCCTCGTGATCGGCGATCACAGTGCTCCTCTCTATAACGTCGTCAGTTACAACGTGTACGAGCGGCTGCTCGGGATGGACCAGACGCCCTGGAGTCGGCGTCGGCTGGAGCAACGGCTCGCCAACAAGAAGGCCGGCACGGAAGCGCGGGCGAAGGCCGGCGCCGACCGGGTTCCGAACACAAAACCGTCCCACTTGTTGGCCGACTACGGAGGCGAGTATGAGAATCCGGCCTACGGCATTCTCAAGATCGGAGTCAAGGATAACCAGCTTCAATTCAGTTTTCATGAGTTCCAGTTTCTGATGACCCATTTCCACTACGACCGGTTCGATACACCTGACGACGAACAATATGGCAAATTCTCGGTCAATTTCCGGACCAATCCACAGGGAGACATTGATACCGCGGCCATTTCCCTGGACGAGGCCGAGGTCGTTTTTACGCGAAGGCCCGAGACTCTGGATCCGAAGCTTCTCGAGAAGCTCGCGGGAGTTTACCTGACGCCAGCGCACGTCAAGTTCGAGGTGCGCTATCAGCCGGGGGCCGGCCTCTCTCTCGTATTCCCCGGGGGACCTCCGCTCAAGCTCACCCCAGTCAAAGGTCTCCAGTTCAAGACTCCGCAATTTTCCGACGAGATCTTTGAGTTCGTGATGGAGAACGGCCAGGTGAAGGCCCTGAAAGCGCGTGACCCGTCCGGCGAATTATCCTACCCCCGGCAATGAGACAGGGTTAACCGCCCGTGCTTCCGCCGCCGTGGTTCGACACGAATTCGAAGCGGGAGGAGTTCGTTAATTATTTGGCGCGTTCTTTGAATGGATGGGGTCGTATCTTTCCAATCTTCAATTGAGATTTGGCCGGAGGGAAGATCTCGGCTCACAGCGTGTCTTTCTTCACCCTTTCTTCAAACCGACGGAGGGCGCCGGAGACGGGGACCCCGCACGTCTATTCAGCCTTGGACTTTGGGCCTCGCAGTCTTGGCGTCTTCGCGGTTATTCTTAGTTCTTCGGAGATTCGGAACTGTCCCTAGTTCCCTGGGCGAAAGGCCGATTGTTCGCCCGCGGATCAAGCTCCAGGACGTCGCCAACGCGATTGAGTCGGTCGGACTCGCTGACCCTAACAATGCCAAATGTGGATTGTGGAGATGCGACCCCAGCTTTTTTCCGATCCCCACATGTTGAATTGACCGCCAAACTGTCGCGCGAGACTGGCTTTCCATGAATCCACACCGTGGCGATGCTGTCGTACGCGTCCACGCTTTCCAACGGCGATTTGTTCAGCAGGACGAGATTGGCAATTTTCCCCGGCTCGATGGTTCCGAGTTGCGAATCCATCTTGAACTCCCGCGCATTATTGATCGTGGCGGCCCTGAAAATCTGTGCGAGAGACATCCCGGCCTTGTGAAGTTGCCGCATCTCCAGATAACCATTCAAGCCGGGGAGATTTCCGTAGGTCGGCGCCGACGGAGTATCCGTGCCAAATAAGAAGTTGGCATTTTTACCGGCTAGATAAGCGACCACCTGGCGCACGCGGCGAAGAGGACCCCTTTCATACGCCTCGATCATGGCTGCGTCCGACAAATCGTCCTCCACCAATTCTTTTTTGAACGACTTACCTTCAGGAGAGTTGAACCACTCCAGCATTTCCCCCGGAATGACCCTGGGGATCGCATTTATCTTCAGATATTCGGGGTCAAAATACGCGCGCAGACCCTCCAAGACCTGGATCGTCGGTTGATAGCCAATTTTCTTTTCCACGATTTGATCGAGGAGTTTTGTGATCTCGGAAGGAGGCTCCGTCTCCTTGCCGAGGTCCCCCCAGTTCCACATTCCATGCGCGATAACGTCAACGTCTCCCTCGGCGGCAAACTTCTGGGCTTCAAACGAGTTGGCATGAATCATGAGCACCAAGCCGGCTTGAGTGGCAGCCCTGCGGATTTCTGCAAGGACATCAGTCCCCATGACAGGCAAGTGCCTATCTCGCCCAAATCCGTGTTCGAAGTAAGTCTTTACGCAAATCCCGCCGGAACTTTTGACCGCGGCGACAGTGGCCGCAGAAGTGTGGTCCTCCGGCTTATATTTGGACGGGATAGTGGAGGCTTGCTTCGGGTCGTAGATAAAATTCGGAAAGAGCTGGAAACGTGTTCCTGGCGGCGCAAACGACATCGGGTACCCATTTGCAAAAGCTATAGATTCGCCACAGTCATATAAATCCGGATGCAGCGGGGCCTGCCTGAAATCTTCCAATACTCGGTGATCGACCACCGCCAAATCCACAAGTGTTGTATAGCCGTAGTAAAGGTAGGAGCGTGGGAGCTGTTTGAAGTACGCCTTGATCATCTCCGACTTGCTCTCGGGCCGATCAATGCTCATCCCAGGAGGAAAAGCGAGGTGGACGTGCGAGTCGATGAGGCCCGGAATTAGAAATTGTCCTTTCCCGGATACCACTGTTGCGCCGGCAGGCCTCTTCGCCCCCGCGTTTCGCTCGACGCGAACGATGCGGCCGTTTTCGATGAGGACGCTGCCCTTGCCGATGTGATCGAGGTTTTCCGGGGAGATGATGGTGACGTCAGTGATCCACGTTCGGCTCGCCGCCTGATTCGAGGCGGAATCGGTAATGGTCACAACTGAGAAAAGCGACGCCACCGCGAGAAACGCGGCCCCGTAGCGCCGGGGGTCAGTTGCAGATGCCATGGATGAATCTCCTAAAAGCGCGCCGATAATGGGCGCGAAAGCGGGCGGGCGTCATGCCGGTACGCCCGCCCAGGTAGAGCATGATCAGGCCGTGAGACAGCGCCCCGATCTCAAAGACGATTTCCCACGCGTCATCCTCGCCGAAATAGCCGCTCTCTATGCCTTCCCGTACCACCTTCGCCACCAGGTTGGCGGTGGGGGAGTCCCCAGCTTTGAAGTCCCGCGGGTAGCGTCGAGCGCCTTCGCGTGGCTTGAGGAACATGAGTTCGAAGAGTCGCGGGTTCTGAAGGGCGTGGTCCAGGTAGATCTCTGCCATTTTCGTGAGCCGCTCCTCCATGGGGCCGGAGAGGCGCTTGCCCGCCAGACGGGCAGCCAATTCCTCGAAACCCTTGTCCGCCAAAGCGTTCAGGAGACCCGCCCGGTTCGGGTAGTGGCGATAGACTGCCATGGGAGTAATGCCCACGGCCTTGGCTACCCGGCGCATGGTCACGGCTTCCGTCCCCTCCTTATCCAGCAAGCGGCGGGCGGCGGTGGCAATTCTGCGGGCGGTGGTGCTGTCCGTCATGTATACAGCGTATACATGAAATGCACAATGGGGTCAAGGATAAATTCTCAATTTTGATGTTTGTGGACGAGAACCATTGAATGGCCAGGGTCCGGTCCTGGCCGTCGCCTGCCGCGCCTCGTTAGGCGTCCTGCTCCCCACTTATGGTCTTCTCTTCAGGACCAGCTTCCGCCATCTCAATCTTTTGAATCCTTTTAACCCAGCGCTTGCCAAGATCAGCCAACTCCGCATAGGCAGCCAGGTCGAAGGACAAGTTATCTTTCATAGAACCATTGTGCTGATCAGGAAGCATTCTGATCAATCCAAAAGAGCGAAGCCGGCGGAGTTCAGTCCGAAGAGCATGGTTACCTTTGTAACCGCTGGTCCGGTTTTCATGCAGGCTGACCAGGTGTATGCGCTCGTTCGCCGGGAGCAATAACGGGAGCATCAGGGCGATGTCCTCGATTTGGTCCTCCTGTCGGGCTTGTTTTTCTCTCACTTTCTCGATCATCTCCGGCTTGTAACGACCAAAAGACAGGCTCCTGACCTGGCGCAGCAGAAGGAGTCCTCCGGCGACGCCAAGGTAAAGCAGCGTAGTCAATAAGACAGAACTGACCCCAAGCGCCTTGCCAACAATTGAAGATTGCGGAGACCCCTCAATTCCATTCTAATGCGACGCAAGGTCATTCTTGACCACCTGGCCATCCTTCATCACGAAGCGAACGCGCTCGAGCTCGGTAATGTCCGTGAGCGGATCTCCAGCAACGGCAATGAGATCAGCAAATTTCCCGGGCTCGACAGCGCCTACGCGGTCCTGCCAGCCCAACAATTCTGCGGCGCTGGTCGTGACCGCCCGAATGATGTCGAGCGGCGGCATGCCGGCGGCATGCAAGGCGGGGAACATCGTTGCCGTGGCTTGGCCGCGCGTTTTCCCTGGATAGAACCAGCACATGTCTGATCCGGCCGCAAACTTCACTCCCGACTTCATTATTCGCTGAATGAAACCGGCCACCCTTGGCCGCCTTTGGTCATTACTGGCGGCCATCCTCGATCTCAACTCGGGGGACATGGCTATGTTCGCCTCAAAAATGTTTGTAAGAAAACCGCTCCAGAAGGTGGGCGTTATGTCGAAGAAGATTCCCTTGTCGCGCATCATGTTAAGTTGCTCGTCGGTCACCGCATCGCCATGCTCGATGGAGTCTGCGCCTCCATCGATCGCCGTTTGGATGGCAATTTTGGTCTGCGCGTGGACGGCAACCCTCTTGTGCGCCCGATGAGCCTCCTCGACGATGGCCGTCATTACCGGCACGGTGATGCCAACGCCGTCATCGTCGGCCACAGCCTTGATAAGATCGACATTGTAGAAGAGATCCTCATCGACAGCCCGCCGTGCTTCCTCGGGGCTTGCGACCTCCAGAAATTCCTGTCGCAGAATTGACTCGGCAACCGCGGGATTGAGCGACTGGAAGTAACCACCCATCGGCGTGAGTTTACGACCGGCGGCCAGAATTCTCGGGCCGGGGACGCGGCCTCGATTGATCGCGTCGCGTAGCGCAGCATCGCCATCAATGCCGGAATGCCCGACGTTGCGCACAGTCGTGAAACCACTCTCCAGGTCTTCTCGCGCCATTTGCGCGCCCAACAACACCCGTTCAGCGGGCGACTTTGCGGCGACGGCGAGTAATAACCCCGGTTGAAAAAAGGTGTAGCGAGTCATCTCAGCTTCCGCCGGCACCACGACGTTGAGAAGCAGGTGGGTATGACTGTCAATCAGCCCGGGCAGCAGGGTCGCGCTGCCCAAGTCAATGATCTTGACGCCCGCTGGCGCATGATCTTGCACTCGTGAAGGCGGACCGACTTCCTTGATCTTGCCGTTTTCAATCAGCACGGCTGCGGGGGAAAGCACATTCCCAGTCCGGGGATCGAGCAGCCGGCCGGCTTTTACCAGATTCACGACGGTGGGCGATTGGGCGACGACCCGCCCAGTTGAAAACAGCGCGAAGAATAACACCGCCCACAGCGTCAACAGTTTGCGCATACGCCTTAGTCCTCCTCTGTGAAGAAATTCCTTAATATTCCCCATAATGACCCTTCACCGAATCGAGCAGCTTCCTGGTGTCGTATCCGGCGCCGTCCTTGAAGACGATTTCGACGTTTTCGATATCCGTAATGCGAGTAGCCGGATCACCCTTCATCACCACGAGGTCCGCGTTCTTCCCAGCCGCAATCGAGCCGATCTGATCCTGGCGGTCGAGATAGATCGCACCGTTCAAAGTCGCGATCCGAATCGCTTGGACCGGTGCAAACCCGGCCTCTACCAACAATTCGATCTCACGTTGATCGCCGAAGCCGGGTATGTTACCGCCGATGCCAACCGGATCCGGTCCCGCCAGGAGTAGCCCGCCCGCCGCGACGAAGGCACGCTCCAGATCCATGTCTCTGCGGAGCAGAAGGGCTGTGTTACTCTGCGGCGGCCTGGGGCGATTACGACTGTAGAGATAGGCGTCGCGCAAGGATGGCGCCATGGCCTCCAACACCGCCGGCCGCACGGGCGAACGACCGTCCACTGACGCATTAGTCGGCACGGATGCCGCCGTACTGGGCAGGGTTGAGGTGACGGCGACATGATGACTGATGAGCGTCGCGATCAGCCGATCCGCCTCGGGGCTGCCGGGAGTCATGTGTTCGAGCGTGTAGTCACCTCCGCTGGCGCTGCATGTGTCGGGTTTCTTGTCGGGGTCCAGCTCGGTATTGACGAAGAATCCGTGCTCGAGATTGTCGATGCCGATCTCTGCTGCTTCCGCATAAGAAACCGAGCACAAATGGCCCGTAATCTTCAGACCGCGCTTGTGGGCTTCTTTGACCGCGGCGCTCAATTCCTCACGCGTGATATGCGCGTAGGCCTTGAACGAGGTCACGCCACGATCTGCCCAGTAGGCCACGGTCTGACGTGCATCCTCTGGTCCGGTGAGCTGGTGCATTTGGAGATTTGGATTGTTGCTGGCCCCTTCCAGATAGGGACCGGTGACGTCCAGGTGTGGGCCCGCAAGCACACCCGTCTCAATGGCCTGCTTAAGTCTTAAGTCCGTATAAGGATCGACACTGCCTACAGTGCGAATGGTCGTCACGCCGTTCGCCAGATACAGGCGGGGCGCAGAGAAGCTCATCTCAAGAAAAAGGGCCGGGCTGTCGAAGCTATTGTCGGCTCCGAGATTTGGCCGCGCAAAATAGAACAGATGGTCGTGCATGCCGACGATGCCCGGCATGACCGAGTAACCTCGCAGGTTGAGTATCGTGGTGCCGTCGCTCGGGGACTGATCGGCGCCAGGCGATATGGCGGTTATCTTGCCGCCCGCGATGTAAATGTTCTGGTCCGGGCTCGGCGCGGCCCCCGTACCATCGATGATCTGGACGTGTTCAAGGATGACTTTGGGGGTGCTGACACTCAGGTACTTGCGCAACTGCGGGCCGAGAGCATCAATGCGCTGGGCATAGGCAAGCTCGGAGTACGACAGGGCCGCCAGCGCAAAGATGAGTGCTGCCAATACCAAGAAGATTCTTATCTGTTTCATTCGAATGACTCTCCTCAATTTGGTTGAACCCAAAAAGATATTGATGTTGGGGGCCAAGTCTTTCCGGGCTTTCGCTCAAATCGACAGGATCCATGGCCGCTACGAAAGAACGCTTGGAACACGAGAGCCTAATCCCCCTGCGACCGTCAGCTCCGAGCGCCTTCCCGGCCTGAGGATTTCGCCAACAGCCCGTTTCTAATCTCCGTTTCAGTCAGCATTACGATATATTTGAGGATTAGTTTCCCCACTTTGGCAATCCCCATCAACTGTTCCCCCGTTTGGGAGGGTCCATGACCAGACCTCTGCGGATCGTGTGGGAAGGTGCATGGTATCACGCCATCGCCCGCGGGAATCAGCGAGGTGTTCTCTTTCTCGATGACGAAAACCGCCACTTGAACTTGGACTTTGGGTTTTATTTGGAATCTGGAGTTTGGATTTTGCTATTCCTGAGGCTGTGGCCGCAACTTGGTCTTGACCCTGGTCTTCCGGAGAGGAGCGCAGGACTGGCGCTGACCCGCAAAGGTCTGCGCCAGTCTGTCGCGGGCGGGCCAAGGTAAACGTCCCGGTCGCTATTTGTAGGTGGCGTTTGTCAAAGCCAACTCATCGCGGTGGGCGGTGAAATTCACCATCGAAGTGAATGCCGGGCCACCCAGCGGGTTCGCTTTCTGCACGTCGAGAAATGCGGCGTTGTATTTGTCCAAGGCCTCCGCGTTGGGCGCAATAAAGACAATCCAGAACATCTGGATCGACTCCGTATGGACCGCCTCGGTGTCAATCTCATATTCGAGAATCGTGCCGCTGCCCAGCAACTTCTCCAAGAACGGGACAAAGAGGTTCTTACTGAGGGTATCAATCGCGTCGGCTGGCGCATCGGCCTTCAATTTGTACGATGCCACACGCGTGAACGCGCCCTTATGCGGGCCCGGGCGCCAGTTGTAATACCGGCTGACAAAGATATTGTCCCAGTGCTTTGTGGCACTGGCCAGGACGGGAGCCGTGGCGCCGCCGTTCTTATAGAACTGGCCCAACACGTTCACCACGCCGGCCATCGACATCGCCGACCACCACTGGTCATGCGTGGCCCCCTCCGGCTGGTGCACCAGGCTGGTGTCGTCGCCGTAGCCCACGATCGTTCCATCGGCCAACGCCTTCGCGAGGACCGTCACATCGGCGGCGGTGTTCTTCTCCATGTCCCCCCACTGCGCCCGGGGAATGTTCCAGTTCCCCACGTAGCTGTACATGGGCGGCTTTTCCTTCGGCCCCTCCTGCGCGCGTGCCGGCGTGGCCCAGACGGCCATCATCGCAAGCGCAAACACACCTGCAACCATTCTCCACATTTTCTTGTTCATTATTTTCTCCTCCCGTGAGTTCACCGACCAGTGCGGATATGCCGGTGTCATGCCGATCCCCGGAACACACTTAGCTGCTTGTTGTCTTGGTGGCAACTGAACGTTGTGGCCAGGATTTGGACAAGGCAACCCTCGATGTCCAAATTGCTGTGTCGTGCGATAGCTTGGATACGGAAAATGCTATGGCTGGGAATGATTGTTTGTCAACGGGTTTCCAGTTTGTGAAGAATTTTTCAAGACCATGTTGTCGGGGGAACTTGGCGCCGTTTTAGGAATAAATCTTCAGGGGGAAGTCTAAATTTTCAACGAACGGCAAGTCCGTTCCACGAGGTCGGCGATGGAATGATCCATGATGGTCCGTTTTGGAAACGATGCTTGGGGTCTGGTCTATTTATTCTTCAATTGGCAGTCTTACGGTCTGACGTTTCACGTTGTTCATACCGCCTCGAAGCGTATCCGGCGTGCACATGGAAATTAAATAGACCTCACCCCAAGCGCTCTATTCTCGAGATGTCTTGGGCTGCGTCCTTTGACTGTGCCACCCCCACCCCGAACGGGTTGAATATTACAGCCCAGGGTTGGCCGCCTTGCGGCCTACCC
>JAIQFY010000030.1 GCA_020072965.1 Terriglobia bacterium
TTCGGCCGAAACAACGAACCCCGATGGTCCGGAGATCTTATGCCGTTCCCAACGTGGCCCTTCAAAAGCAAGAGCACCGCTCCGGGTCGCCCAGGAGAAGTTTGTCTTGACTTTTGAGTTGTCATAGACGCCACGGCGGATCTTCGACAGGTGGGGTTACAATCGGGCAGCCCTCCGGGCCTTTTCGGACGCCGCGGGCCATGTCGCCGACAAAAAAAGCGCCCCGAATCTGAATCATGACTCGGGGCGCTACAAACGCTTCAGAAGAACTTCATCGGTCAGCGCGATTAATCGGGTCTCACCTTAGAAGTTGTACTTGAGGCCCAACGTCATCGTGCGGCTTCCACCATTGTTCAAGTTCTTTCCAAAATTAGCGCTGTTCATGCTGGTGGTCGGATTTCCCCACGAGCGCTCGTTAAACGCATTGAGCATATCCAAGCGCACGATCAACTGGTGATTCTCATAAAACTTAATGCGTTTCTGGATCCCAACGTTGAAGTTAACAAACCCGGGTCCGCGGAGGGTGTTCTTTCCGAGGTTCCCGTTGCCCAAAGAGAATGCCAGGGGCAATCCATTCGATCCTACTGGAACCACGAACTGGCCCGTGGTTCGGGAGGAGGTAAAGGACCGGAGGTTGCCCGTCACCGGATCCAGCGTGAACGTTCCGCCGGGATTGAAGTTGGGACGATCGCCGCCGGCACTCCCGTTCCCATTGGTGTCAACTCCAGTGAGGATAGTAAAGGGCTGACCGGATTGCATGGAGGTGACTCCCGCCAGCTCCCAACCCGAGAAGACCCCCCGGACGAAAGAGTTCTGTGCCCAACCCGATTTCATCCACGGCAACTCGTAGAGATAATTGATGACAAAGCGCTGGGTCCGATCGAACACCGACTTGCTCTTCTCCGCCTTGTAGTTGAGATAATCCTGAGGGACTTGGGGAGAATTGGCGGTAATCGCAGCAACGCCCAGAGATTCGTCATTGTTGCTCATGTTCTTGCTATACGTGTAGGAGGCTCCGAACTGCAAGCCGTGGGCGAATTTCTTGTTCAAGCTGAAGTAGCCCGAGTTGTACGAGGACATCGCCGTCGTAGCGATCAGGACGCGGGACCCGATGCTTGGGTTGAGGCGGCGGGCTTGGACCGTTGGAATCGAAGTTGTGCTTCCAGTGGCCCGAACTGTGGCAGCCTGCGCGTCGGTGAGAATGGCAGGGTTCCCTTCCAGCTGGTTGATCCCGTTGATGCCCCGGCTTCCCGCATATCCGACCTCTAATACAAAGTCGCGATACAGTTCACGCTGAATCGAAAAGGTATACAACTCGGCGTATGGAGTCTTGGCGTCGGACGGGGTGTTCACCCAGGTGGCCAGCGGATTGAAAGTCGCTGTGCCAGAGACCGGCAACAGGTTCGGGAACTGGTCCGTGGCGTTATCAATTCTCGGAACCACAACGCGCGGGAAGTTGGAGGCGTTGACGGTCAGGATATTGTAGAACAAGATGTCATACGAGATCCCGTAGCCGCCGCGGAATACAGTCTTTCCGTCTCCAAACAGCCGCCCTGTCAGTCCGCTCGTGGAGTGCGGGCTGTAAGCAAAGCCGAATCGAGGCGCCCAATTGTTGGTGTCCTTCTGGACGGGTCCCGGAACTCCCGCCGCGAGAGACTGCGGGTCGGTTGCACCGAAAAACCCGAACGGTACGCCTGTCAATTCGTAGCGCATCCCCAGGTTTAAAGTCAGGCTTGGGGTAATGTGAAAATCGTCCTGGAAAAAGTAGAACTGCTGCGTCTGACGAGCATCAAACGTGGCAGTCTGCAAGGCCTGTTGGAAGAAAGAGGCCTGGTTGTTCAGGAAATCCTGGAGGTTGTTAAAGCTGAACGTTCCCTTGGAATCGAAGGCCGCCAGGTTGAACAAACGGATGCGGCGGATATCGGCGCCAAACTTAATGGCATGACGCCCCTTCTGGACCGTCAGGATGTCCTGAAACTGAAAACTACTCTGGACTCGACCCTGGGGGAAGTTTGCGAGACCGCCAATACCGAAAGCGCCTCCAATTGTAGTACTCGGGGTAGTAGGATCATTTTCTGGGAATTGGAGATTCCGACGAATCCCCGAAAAGCGGAACTCATTGAGAATGGTGGGCGAGAAAATGTGCGTTTCGCTCAACTCCCCGTTCTGGTCGAGAACTGCCTGGTTTCCCGCGTAGAGAGATCCAAACTGGAGGTTGCTGATGACATCCGTGTCAAGCGGCTTGTTGTAAATGTAGCGAGCCGAAAGACTGTCCCTGTCACTGAACTTGTGGTCGGCTTTGACGAGCCAATTCCATGTGTTGTTGGGCTGGCTGATAGGGGCCCGGATCGTGCCGATCGGGATGGTGACGCCGTTGATTTTGGTCGTCGTCAGATTGCTGAACACGGGGTTCTGGCCATAGACCTGACTCAGAAAACCCATAGAGTTCAACACCGCCTGCCGACTTGCCGTACTTTGCCCTGCTCGAAGAGGGACCGTGTTCAGAAGGGCGAAACCCGCCTGAGTGGGGATGGTGGCGGCATTGCTGATAATACTCGCACCGGGACGTGAAAGATCACCCTGAAACATTCCAAAGATGAAAGTCTTGTCCTTTCTAATGGGGCCGCCCAGATCGAACCCGAATTGATTACGGACAAATCGGGAAGGATCGTTCAACCCACTACTCTTCTCAATATTGGTCATGGCATTGAGTGCGTTGCCACGATAATACTCCCAGGCATCTCCATGGAGGCTGTTCGTTCCAGACTTGGTGATCACGTTGATTTGGGCGCCGGAACTGCGGCCAAATTCAGCGCTGTAGGAATTGGTGAGGATCTGGAATTCACTGACCGCCTCAGGAACAACAGGAGTGGTCGAAAGTGTGACACTGATATCGTTGTTATCAGAACCGTCGATCATGAAGTTGTTGTTGCGGGCACGCTGACCGTTTGCCGAAATTCCAGTCGAGCCGGGCGCCGTGAAAACGCCGGGCGAGAGCAGTGACAATTGGTTCACATCACGCCCCGCCGAAAGAGGCAGCTCGACGGCCTGTCGAGAGGTAGCGGTCAGTCCGAGGGTCGGAGTGGTCTTGTTGAGGGCTATGGCTTCGGTTTGACCGGTGACGTCTACCACCACATTGCCGGCAGCAGCAACCTTCAAATCTACATCAAAGGTTACTTCTTTTGCGGATGGCACTGTGATCGCTTTGTTCTCAACTCCCTCAAACCCGTCCTTCGAAATCAGCACACCATAAACACCGGGTTCGAGAGCCGTGACGCGATAGAATCCCACCTCGTTGGTCACGGTGGTTCTCTCAATATTCGTGTCTTTGTTCGTGATCTTGACCTGCGCGCCTGGAATGACTGCTCCCGACGCGTCTCGGACTGTTCCCGAGATCGAACCGCGCGTCAATTGAGCGTTCATTGACGTGGGCAGCGCGATCGCAGCAATGGTCGCCAAGACCAGAATCGCGAATCCGATAGATTTAAACGCAGACTTCATGTGATGTCTCCTTCTTGTTGTGGTTGAAAATGAGCCGAAAGAGAATTCTCCTGCCCGTTTCTTTCAGAAGAGGAGGACCGCATTGCACCTTCGGTCTCTATATTAATGGATTGGTCCCCATTCCTTCCGGCCGGTTAAAGGGTCCCTGGTATTTAAGAAGCCCGTCCCCTACGGGCGGGGGTGACTAAAACTCATGGCCCCAAAAGCTACCTTATAATTGGCAAGTTTGATTCCATTCTCGACATTCAAAGGGAATTGGGTCCAAATGATTGCAAATAAGTCAGTTAGATGTGTTTGCTCAATTGTAAATTCAATGAAGGGTGACGGAATGCTCCGTAATTCTGTAGAAGGTTATGGGAATGCATAGAATGATTCGGGATAATTTGTACCTGAGTAGACTATCAGTAGAAGAAGGCAGAAGTCGGAGGACAGAAGTCGGATGTCAGAACTTAGAGGTCAGAAGTTGGATCTCAGAAGTCGGATGTCAGAACTTAGAGGTAAGAGGTCAGAAATTGGATCTCAGAAGTCGGAGGTCGGAGGTCAGAAGTCGGGGGAGAGAGGTCAGAAGTTGGATCTCAGAAGTCAGAAGTCGGAAGTCGGAGGTCAGAAGAAAGGTACATGCTCTGTAATAGAATTATCGAAGCGGCGGGTTAAGAACTTGACTCCTCAAGTCCGACTTCCGACTTCTGACCTCTGATTTCCGAATTCAATATCAAGAGCGAAAATTCTTCGACTGATAGTTTGCTCTCGTTCGATTCTTATTCATCCGGGTTACGGCAATGACAAAAAAAAGGGGAATCCGCCGGAGCGGATTCCCCGAAAGTGGAGCAGGTGAACTCAGTCTAGAACGCGTACTTCAACCAGAATCGGATCTGTCGGCCGCCGAACCGGGTGACATCGGCATTCCCAAAATTCGGATCCTGCAGGTTAAGCGACAGATTGCCTTGATTGGGGTGATTGAACACATTGAAGAGCTCGGTGCGGAATTCAATGTGCTGTCCCTCCATGTGCTTCGAGGGCAACTTGAACTGGCGCGAAATCGAGAAATTCCAGTCCTGTCGCCCGGGTGAGATGATCGTATTCCGGCCCACATTGCCTACTCCCGCTCCCTGGATAAGCCAGTGCACGGAGTTGGCCGGCACCACCACCAGGTCTCCCGTTGAATTCACGGTAGGACCATCGTAAAACACGCCGGGGATTCCACCCACCTGCGCCCCATCGTAAGCAAAGGAAGTGAGGGGTGCCGTGGGATTGCCCAGCATGGGGCGATCACTGCCTCCGTTCAAATCGCCATTGATATCGAACCCCGGGGTGACGGTGTTCGGGGCCCCTGCCTGAAAGGTTGTAGTCCCTGAAATCTGCCAATCGCGGAAAGCAAAGCTGGCAGCCGAGGCTGCAAGATTACCATTCCGATTCAGGCTCGGCAGATTGTACACATAAGACAGCACCAGCCGTTGTCGCCGGTCAAAAGCGGAGAGTCCACGGTCAGCGCTGCGGTTAAACGAGTCTTGGGGAAATGAACTCAGGCCCGTAGTCGCGAAAACCTCGGAGCCATCGTCAATGAGCCGCGACCAGGTGTAGGCGCCTCGCAGCAAGAGTCCCTTGCTGAAGCGGCGATCGACCTTGAGGTTGAAGCCATGGTAAATCGAGTCGCCGGCATTAGTGCGCACCTGGATGGACCCGCGGTCGGAATTGATACGGTTGAAATCGATTCCGGGGTTGAACTGGTCGTTGACGAAAAGCCTTTCTCCACG
Source organism: Terriglobia bacterium (assembly GCA_020072965.1). Taxonomy (GTDB): domain Bacteria; phylum Acidobacteriota; class Terriglobia; order JAIQFV01; family JAIQFV01; genus JAIQFV01. The sequence goes on from JAIQFY010000030.1 coordinate 5,256, forward strand.
TGTCCCGACGTAGGCCGCCGTCACAATGAAATTTCCGGGCAACTCCCTTTGGATATCAAAATTCCATTGGTGGGTGACCGGGTTCACGAGGTTCGAGACCACCGCGCTTTGCGTGGAGAACGGATCCAACGACGGCGTCACGGAAGGGATCAGGCCGAAAGCATTCGACAAGCCTCGACCCGACCCCCCGATTAATGTTCCGCCCAGCACGTTGGGAATCGAGGCTCCTGCATTGACCAGGATGTTGCCGAACAGCCCGTCGTAAAACATACCGTACCCTGCCCGGATGACCGTCTTGTCTTCTCCGAACAGTCCCTTCAAGACATGAGGCGTGTAGGCGAAACTGACACGGGGTCCCCAGTTGTTCGTGTCCTTCTGTTGCTTGACGGCGACCGGGAAGGCGCCGAACTGTCCGACGGTACCATCGATTGTCGGGAAGGGGAGAACATTCAACGGCGTTCCCCAGTACTCGTAACGCACCCCGTAATTGAACGTGAAATTCGGTCTTATACGCCACGAGTCCTGAACGTAGTAGGCTTGTAACGTCTGGTTCGGGTAGACCGTTGGATTTCCGAAGTTAATCGAGGCGGCCCCGGATTGGCCGGTAAAGTTGTCAATGAAGTTGCCCAGGGCCGTGAATCCTCCCCCCGCGGTAAAGTCCAGAGTTCCCCGGGAGTTGAATGGAACATCCTGCCGTTGAAGGAAGCGGTCGACGTCAAACCCGGCCTTGAGGGTGTGATTGCCGCGCGTATAGGTGTAGGCATCCTGGAATTGCCAGGAATTCTTGATTCGTGCCTGTGGAAAACCGGTGGTGAGTCCGAACTGATCACCGCTCACCAGGAGCCCTGATATAGTCACCGCGGAAAGCTGCGACAGGGGATTGGCGAGAGTCGCTGCGGTCGGATCAAAAGCGGCGCTGATTCGTCCATAAGAAAAGCGAAACTCGTTGAGTGCCTGCCCGGACAGTGTATGGGTCCAGGTGATCCCCATGTTTTGAGAGATCCCTCCCTGTTGTGTGTCGAATGGCGCCAGGGTGCCGGGATTGGCAAAAGTATCCGGGGCAAAAACAAGGCCAGAGTAAACGTACCGGAACGAAAAGTTATCCACCTGTCGTGGAAGGTAATCGAGTCTCACATCCCATTGCGTATTATTGTTGAACTGCGCGAGGCCTGAACGCTGCACCAGCCCGGTCTCAACGCTTGGTCGGCCATTCCCCAGCGCGATCGAAGATAGGCCATTGCTCGTGCCTCGCAATCCACCGAGGGCATTGACGAGAAAGTCGACATTGGAATTGGGACCCAGGGATTGCAAGGTGGCGACACCGGCGGCCGTGGGGACTCGCAGGGTGATATCGTTGGCCGTACTGCGGAAGCGATCCCATTGTGAGGTCCCAAAGACAAACAACTTGTCTTTGATGATGGGACCGCCCAGGGTAAATCCAAAGGTGTTCTCGATGCTTACCGGGTTCCTGGTCACTCCCACGAGCTTCTGATCGGCGGGAATTGCTTGCAGCGCTGAACTCTGAATCAGGTCCCACGCCGACCCGTGGTATTGATTTGTCCCGCCTTTGAAAATCACGTTCGTGACCGATCCGCCGCCGCGTCCAAATTCGGGACCATAGGCGTTGGTGAGAATGGCCACTTCGCCCACGGCTTCGAGATTGGTGGGCTGGAGGGCCTGCCCTTGGATGGATTGATCGTTGTTTTCCTGGCCATCAATCAGGAAGTTGTTGGAACGCGGACGCGTGCCGTTCACGGAAAAGCTTACTCCCTGAGTAAAATCTTCACGGGCGGAAGGCTGGACAACACCAGGCTCAGTCAGCACCAGGGAAATCGGGTTCAAATTGAAAATGGGAAGCGAAGTGATTTCGACCGATCCGATGCTGTGACTGAGATCGCCTGTGACAGTTTGAAGCTCGGTGCCCGTAGAGGCCTCAACGTTCACGGTAGAAGTCACTCCGCTGACTTCGAGCTTCCCGTTGACCGTGGTGATGAGCGAAGCCCTCGCTTCGAGGTTCTCAATCTTCAGGGGTGCAAAACCGCTCGCGGTAACGGCGATCGAATAAACCCCGGGATTGAGCGCGTCGAACCGGTATGCGCCCGTGGCATCCGTGGTTGCTGTGCGCGTTTCTCCCCCCGTCGTGGCTGTGATCGTCACGGTCGCTCCGGGAACTAACGCTCCCGTTGCATCGGTGATGCTACCGGCAATAGTACCCTTGCTGGTTTGTGCGAAGGACATCGTGCTGACCAACAAGAGAATCGCGGCAAGAAATACCACCCCTTTCTTGCAGTTCAGTTCAAGGTTCATCTTTTTCTCCTTTTTTATATGGGACTGAAAAAGCGTCAACCGCTCCAGCCCCCTGGTACAAGTATTTGCCGCTGATCTTGACTCCGCTGATCAGGGGCAAGTGTCAAAATCACAAAATCCACTTTGCGGAAGTGGAATTCTGCTTTAAGGGATACGCGCTTATAGACGGCACGTGGAATTCCAGTTACCGGAAAACGGCCTGCAAAAAGTTGTCATCGCATAGGACATTGATTTTTATTGCGGCGGGCTTTTTTCGGATTTTATAAAGAGGAGGCGTTACAAAAATTCTGGAGCCTTTCATTCCATTTTTAGTAGAAGGCCTATTGAATTTCTTGAATTTCATAGAGACAAATTTTTACAGAGAGGAATTTGCAGGGAGGTTTTCAGTTTCAACCGATATTTCTGAGGAAGAGAATGAGGCACACCGCAATCTGGACGGTGTTAATTTCCGAGCAAGAGAGATTAGAGTGACGATGCATTCAAATGTGCAGTCGGCGATCTACGGAGCCGCCTTCCATCGAGGTTTGGAAGTCACAGTATGAGGTTGTAGTCCGCCTATGCGGACGACATAGTCGTAGCCTGAGGCGCAAGCCTCAGAGAAGGAACCGATATGAGAACATCAAGTCCGCCTTGTGCGGACGGCATAAATTTGTACCTTAATCCATTGTCCCTCTCGGACCACATGAATCCATTCAGGGAAATCAACCTTGGCGTTTTCCCCCCAGACGAAGGGAGCGCGTTGTGTGCCCCGATTTGCAGGTTTAGCTCTTGAAACTGCTATCGTTCATGTTCAATCTTCGCGGATCCACTCTTTGAGTTGGCTCTAACAAACCCGCTGAATTATGTCGTCCGCTCAAGCGGACTTTTTTCTCCGCTCAGGCACTCCCCGTCCTGGGGCTGACGCCCCAGGCTACGACTATATCGCCCCGATCTATCGCATATGCGTCAACCTAAAGAGGATTGATTTTAAAGGGGGAGGGGAGATAATGAAAATGGGATCGCTGCTTTAGGTTGTAGCTGAATCATCCCCCGGCTTCCGCCGGGGGAATTATGGACCGCTCGTTACTCCGGTCTTAGGTTGACGCGGATGTGATGAATCGGGGCTGGATGTTGTCATGTCCCGGCACGCTGGCCATCGAGTTCTTGATCGACGGTCAATCGCTCTGTCCGCTTCAAAAAAAAGCGGGTCTTGACTCGCCGTGGCGAATCAGGACCCGCTCAGAGTCAGATTTCGAGCTGCGAGCTAGAAGTCGTAACGCAACGCGAACTGCATTTCACGCGGAGCACTTGCGGAAGCGGTGATTTGCCCGAAAGAGCTCGACGTGACCGAGAGATTCGGATTAGCGAAGACGTTGTGGTTGAACAGATTGTAAGACTCCCAACGGAATTGAAGGGTGTGCTTCTCAGACCACGGCATCTGCCATTTCTTCAAAACGGACAGGTCTATATTCCAGAACCCGGTACTCCGGAGGGTGTTCCTGTTCCCGATTGTAAGAGCAGTCGGAAACGGCATGCCGGCCAGAGTCGCTGTGGGATCCGAGAAGAACTGAATGGTGGATCCTACGTTGTGAACACTGGGAGCGCCGGTGGCAATGCTGATATTCGAGACCGCCGGACTGTTGAAATTGAAGCCCACCGGGAAGGAGCCCGTCGTGGTGCTCATGGGTAAACCACTTCGCCACGTGTAAATTCCACCGACTTCCCAGCCTCCGATGATGGCGTTGAGCCATCCCGGCATACCGCCACCCAGGCGTTGTCCTTTACCAATCGGCAGGTCGTAAATCCAGTTGGCATTGACGAGGTGCCGGATGTCGAAGTCGGAATTGCCACGGCAGACGCGGAGGTCCGTAAGGTCGCAGATCAGACCGCCGGTTACCGTGTTCGCCACGCTTGACTGGTTGTCAATGGAGTGAGACATGGTGTAGTTCAAATCGAACTGCAGGTTGTTCGAATAACGTTTCCTCAAAGTGACCAGCATCCCATTGTAGCTCGACGCTCCCAGGTTGGTGAGGTAAACGTTCGTCGAGAACTGGCCGCTCATCGCAACGTTCGGGTTGAGAAGCCCGTTCCCATACAAAGCCTGCATCACGTCGGAGACGTCGCCGCGCCGGACCAGAGTTGAGAAGAAGGAACGAACGACCCGGGTGCACGAGACTCCGAACACGGACGCGCAAGAAGCACCCAGCGCCGCGCTCATTTGATTCTCAAACCAGGGCTGTGCAACGATGGCTCCTGACGCGGCCCCAGCCTGAATCTGAGCCTGAAGGGCGTTGAACGCCGCGCTCAGGAACTGCCCTGACGCCGCGTCCTTGAAATCAAGCGCCTGGGCTGCATCAGCTTGAGTGAACAGCTTACGGGCCTGACGGCCAACATAAGAGACATCGAGCAAGAAGTTGCCGGGCAATTCGCGCTCCATACCCAGGCTGTACTGGATGGAGTACGGGGTCCGGAAGTTCTGATCGAAGGCATAGTTAAATTCACCGGTGGCATTCCCTGTGGGGAATCCCGTGGAATCCACAAAGGGGGTGAATGGCCGGGTGATGACCGGTGCAGTGTTCGCGATCGGCAAACCGCTGATGCTCGTAAAGCGCGGATCATTGGCCAGGGCGCTGGCGGGAGAGCCTCCGCCAAACTGGGTGGTCGCGGAGTTGTCGAACAGGTATGACACTTGATCCTGGATGAACGTGAGGGCGCCAGCGACGCGATCATAAACCACCGTGCCCCCCCCGCGGAGTACCGTCTTGCGGTCCCCGAAGAGTTTCCCCAGGAACCCATCCTTGAAGGAGGGGTTGTAGGCAAAGCTCAGGCGTGGCCCGAAGTTATTCAAATCCGGGTCATAATATCCGCGAGTATTGTTGGCCTTGCCGGCCAGGTCGTAACGCAAGAACGGTTCCGAACCTATTCCGGCAACTCCCGGCAACGCATTCAGCTGACGTATGTTGAACAAGCTCCGAAAGTCGACGTCGTTGGTGGCCTGGAATCCATTCTTCTCGTACGGAGGGCCATAATAAGCCCAACGGACGCCATACATCAGGGTCAAACTGCTGCGCATCTTCCATGTATCCTGGAAATAAAACTCATACTCGTTGTAGCGGAAGTCGCGACTCTTCCCGGTGCCTGGGGCAAACGCCTGTCCCGAGACGGAATAGTTGAAGTTGGTCGCGATTTGTGCATATCGCCCCAGGAGGAAGGAGAACATGCTATCCCAGTTGCCAGGTGCAACTGCGTTGGCATCGTTCAGGATGTTGAGGGGGCGAAGGGTGGGATCCAGGGTAGCGGTCAGGCCTCCCAGACCGACAGTGGCGAAATTGAAATCGTTGGTCAAGCCTGATGCTGATTTGATGGGTTTAAAGGATCCCCCGAACTGAAGGCTATGCGATCCCTTGAGCCACGTGAAATCGTCCTTGATCGTAGGCACGGGCACAAAGCGATTCTGTTCACTGATCGACGCGAAGGGAGCACTCAACCCGCCACCAAATGTGAAGACATTCGGGAAGGCAGGTTGGAATGGTCTGGGGAAAAGCAACCCGGAACGGCTGACCCCGACCGTGAATTGATTGACCATGCTCGGGTTCAACGTCCAGGTGTGACCGACGGCCCATGCGTAATCCTGAACCACGATCTGACCACTCTCGGGATCACCGGGGAACTGCTGCGCCACCGTGTTTACCGTATCGGTCTGAAGGCGCCGGGCAATATTAAATCGGCCGAATATTTTTTGATTGGAAGTGGCCACAAAGTCAATCCGGGTGGTGTAGGTATTGTCTCCCCGTTTGGCGGGAGAATTGAATCGGAACAATCCCGTATTGATGCCATCGCCTCCCGACAGGTCGTTGGCGTGCGGGTAGCGGCCATTGATGAAACTCAGCAATGCCGCGTCGGCGCCAGGACTGCCGGCTTTGGGGTCAAAGCCCGCGACTTGCGCCGGCGTAAGGATAGTAATGCAATTGGGCGTCTGATCAAGGCGGCTGGTGCTCTTACATCCCGCAGAATTGTTGATGTAAGCCATTCCGCCATTGCGAACGAAATCCAGAGGAACCGTGCGCGAATAGGCCTGTTGCTGCGCGTCGCGCCGCCCTTCGTAATCAAAGAAGAAGAACAACTTATCCTTGATGACGGGGCCGCCGATGCTGCCCCCGAACTGATTACGGGTCAGCGCCGGCCTCGCAATGCCAGACTTGTTGTTAAAGAAGTTGTTCGCAGCCGTCGCTGCAGTCCGGTTGAATTCACGAAGAGAGCCGTGAAAGCCGTTGGTGCCGCTCTTGGTGACCAACTCGATCTGACCACCACTGCTTCGTCCCAAGTTCGCGCCCGGGTTAGCGGAGGTGGTACGAAACTCCTGAATGGAGTCGATGGGAGCATTTCCCGTGGTGGCGAATGCCTGGCCGGTCGCCTGGTCATTGGCATCGATCCCGTCGACCGTGATGTTGCCCTGGTCGGCGCGGGAGCCAGTCACTGAGCCCACCCGGTTGGTCGAGCCCGTTCCCACGTTGTTACCGACCACGCCGGGCTGCAAGCTCATCAGCGCAGCGGGTGAGTTCCTGATCTGAATGGGAAGATCGATCATTCGGCGGGTATCAATGACATTACCGATACTGGCGTCGGTGGTGTTCAGAGTGGCTCCAGCCTCCGCTTTGACTTCGATGGTGCTGGAGATCGATCCTACCTGTAACGTTGCGTTACGGGTTTCGGTAATACCCACGCCGAGTGAAACATTGTCGATGACGAGGGTTTGGAAGCCTTCCAGAGCGAAGGTCAAGGTGTATCCCATACCCGCCTTCTGTTGGAAAAACAGATACTCACCGCGTTCGTTCGTCTTGGTGGTCTGTACGTTGCCGGTCTTGGTGTCAGTGAGCTTTACCTCAACTCCCGGCATCATCGCGCCACTACTGTCCGTGACCAATCCGGTCACGGCACTCTGCTGACCACTCATGATAACGGGTAAAAACAGCAGAATTAAAAACACTGCAAGTAAAACCCTTGCATTTTTCATTGATCCCTCCTAATGAATTAACTAGCTATTTGGTGGATAGAGAGACTCGCGAAGCGCAAAAATACGTCCGGACGCCGGAAAGTGAACGACCGTCCTTCAATTCACGCTGTAGAGTCCGATTTACAATCATAAATTAGCGGATTGTAAGGTTGCGGGAAACCATCGACGGGAAAATTGAGCGGAAGGAAAACCGAACCCGTATCCCCCTGCCCGTACTACCGTTGCATTGTCACGGGAAACTCGGCGAATCCACCATCTGTTAAGATGGATGCCTCCTCAGGCGTATATTCAGTGTGCAATCAACCGTCCAAAGACCGCCTTCGAGTTGAGCATTGTTAGACTTGGTTGTTATCTCGCTGAATACAAATAATATGATGGATCAACTCACGGTCGTTGATCTGATCTCTCTTGGCGGGGCAGGAATTCACTTTTACTGTTTTTCATAGGATAGTCATCTGTTTTTTCATAGAATGATCTCCATGATCGTGGCCATGGAGTCCGCCTGTTGCATGCCTGCTGCAACGAGAATCGCGAGGGAAAGGATGGCGGGAATATAGAGTTCGAAGTTCTTAAAAGCCCGGTTCAAAGTTCAAGGTCAAAAGCCCCAAATTGACCATCAAGTATGGTTCTCACCTTTTGTCCGACTTCTGACTTCTGACTTCTGACTTCTGACTTCCGACTTCTGGCTTCCGGCTTCTGACTTCCGACTTCTGACTTCCGACTTCTGGCTTCCGGCCTCTGGCTCCTGTTCATTTCCTCTGACAACTGAGAACTGACAACTGACAACTGTTTTTTGAAACTTCCCTCGACAACCTCCCGTAGAGATACTAAAATCTCGCGGTTCTTCGTCAAAAACCGCTATTCAAAACCTTAAATCTGGACGGGTGGGGAGCCATCTAATGAGTTCCAATTACACGCTGGCCGTGGAAAATGTCACAAAGCGATTCGATAATTTCACAGCCGTGGATTCGCTGTCGCTGCATGTTCCCGAAGGGACCATGTACGGTCTGCTGGGCCCCAATGGCGCCGGTAAGACCACGACCCTGCGCATGATCATGAATATCACCATCCCGGACAGCGGAAGCGTTGCGATCCTGGGCCGGCCCATGTCGGAAGAGCTTAAGGAGCACATCGGATATCTTCCCGAGGAACGGGGTCTTTACCCCAAGATGAAGGTCGGAGAAACGCTGCTGTTTTTTGGTGAAATTAAAGGAATGACGAGCACCAACGCCCGGTCACAGATGGATTTGTGGTTGGGACGAATGGATCTGTTGTCGTGGAAGGAGAAAAAAGTCAACGAGCTCTCCAAAGGGATGCAGCAGAAAATTCAGTTCATCGCCACCATCATGAACGATCCGGAACTGATTATCCTGGATGAACCGTTCGCCGGCCTCGATCCGGTCAACGCCGATTTTCTGAAGGACGTCATGCTGGAGTTGAAAAAACGCGGCCGTACGATTATTTTTTCGACCCACCGGATGGAGCAGGTGGAGAAACTGTGCGATAACATCTGTCTCATTAACAAATCGAAGAAAATACTCGATGGGAGTCTTCGCGAAATCAAACGCGGATACGGCAAGAACACAGTCATTGTGGAGTACGATGGCGACGACAGCTTCATGCACGACGAGCGATTTGTGCAAGGATCAAATAACTACGGGAAGTATGCCGAACTGAAACTCAAACCGGACGCCAGTCCGCAGGAGCTGTTGCGGTCGATGGTGGAGAAGACCACCATCACGCGGTTCGAGGTGGCCGAACCTTCGTTGAACGAGATCTTTAAGGAAGTAGTGGGCCAGAGCGTTGAAGAACTGAATGCCGAAGACCAGAGCAAACGTCGGGGGATGTTTGCGACGGCCACGCGGTAGGGGCCAGGTGTCGGGTGCCAGGTGTCAGGGGTGGAGGAGTAATGAAGCCAGAAGCAGGAAGCCAGATGTCAGAAGTCAGAGGTCAGAAGTCAGAGGTCAGAAGTCGGAAATGAAGAGGGTGGAATTGTAGATTTTAAACTCTGAACTCAACACTTCGGACCTTGGACTTGGGACTTTGGACTCGGAAGTTTCAAATTTGAGCCTTGAACTGTCTTCGGACTTGGAACCTCTGGCCTCCGGCTTCTTGCTTCTGGCTTCCTTCCCCTGATACCCGACACCTGGCACCTGACACCTTTCCGAAAGGAAACTCATGAAGAAAATCTTCTACATCATCAAGCGCGAGTACGTCACCCGTGTCCGCACCAAGTTGTTTCTGGTAGGGACCATCCTTACGCCCTTGATCTTTGCTGGAATTATACTCATGTCCGTCAAGTTTGCGACCATGCGGAGCTCGGAGCAAAAAAATCTGGCATTGGTGGACGAGTCCGGGCGCGTCGCCCAGGGCTTCGCCAAGTCATTTCAAGACAAGCTGGCCGATGGCCGGCCGGCCTACGTTTTTGAGAATGTTCCGTTCGATCAATCCCTTGAAAAGGTCGAGGCCGGTCTGTCGAAGCGTGTTCTGAGTAAGCAATTGGACGGTTATCTGCTGTTCAGTCGCAATGTCCTTGAAGACGGCAAAGCGGAATATCATGCGCGAAACGTCAGCGATTTGGCGGAGCGCTCAGTCTACACATCGGCTCTCAGCAATGTGATCACGGGGATTCGCCTGCGCGATCAGGGGGTGGATCCTGAAAAAATTGAGAGTCTCACACGCCGTGCAAAGATCACCCTACTGAAGGTGAGTGAAGCCGGGGACCGGGAGGACCGCGGGCAGTCTTTCGCGCTCACCTATGTGATGGTCATGATCCTGTACGCGACCATCCTGATGTATGGCATCACGGTGATGCGGAGTGTGATTGAAGAGAAGACCTCGCGAGTGGTCGAAGTCATGCTCTCTGCCGTGCGTCCCTCGGAGTTAATGGCCGGAAAGATCATTGGCGTGAGCCTGGTCGCGCTGACTCAGTACCTCATTTGGGCGGTGGCCGGGGCGCTGGTTTCAGTCTATGGCCTGGCCTTCCTGTCAACATTGGCTCCCAACGCTGCCAATTTTGTCCCCAAAATCCCCCTCTCGGTGCTGGCTTATTTTGTGATGTACTTCATCCTCGGATTCATCCTGTTCGCCACACTTTATGCCGCCATCGGCGCCATGGTGAACAACGATCAGGAGGCGCAACAGGTCCAAATGCCCATCACTATGCTGGTCGTCATTCCCATTCTGATGATGGGCCTGGTGATGCGATCTCCGGACAGTTCTGCAGCGGTGAGTCTTTCCCTTGTTCCCTTCTTTACGCCGATTCTCATGTTCATGCGGATCACGGTGCAGATGCCCCCGGCCCTCCAAATCCTCGCCTCCATTGCGATCATGCTGGTCAGCATTGCGTTTTTCATCTGGTTGTCCGCGAAGATTTATCGTGTCGGAATCCTGATGTACGGCAAACGGCCGACCCTACCGGAGCTGGTCCGATGGTTGAAATATAGTTAGAACAGATTCGGGATCGGGTCCTTTTTTGGCGCGGAGGAGCCCAAGAAGGTGGCACCACCTGTCGAAGATCCGCCGTGGCAGAAAGCTCCGTCCCGCGTTCTTTGCGGGATGGAGCGAGGGTGGGGTAGCTATGAGAGAAAATGTGAGAGCTCCGCTTGCGGGGTTAGCGAATCCTCTTACAACCCCCTTAAACCATTTGTCATATTGGATGCCTTGCGCCTTGAGATATGTTACCAACTCTTCTTGAATGGAATGAGTCCCGCATTGGCGGGCAACGAGGCATGGAGCCAAGGGCTGTTTTGCGTGTGAGAGAGGATTCTTTCGCCCCGCAAACGGGGCTCCGATGGTTATTAATTCGGGTACCCCACCCTCGCTCTCCGCCTACGGCGGACGGAGCTCCCGCCATGGCGGATCTACGGCAGGTGGGGCTATGCGCCGAGGCGCAGCGGCCCTCCGGGCCTAAGCGGAGACAACTTATGTCGGCCCGCCGGACCTCTGCCTAGAGCAGGATTCCAATTTTCCCTCTTCCTCCCTCACAACCTTCTAGTTCGGAATTGGTGTTTATAGAGAGGTATTGAAATGCAAACTGACTCCTACTTGAACGATGCCATTGAGCAATTCCAGAAAATAAAAACGCTGGCCGACAAGGCCATCGTACAGATATCCAAGGATGATTTCTTTGCAGTGCTCGATGAGGAGTCGAACAGCGTCGCGATAATCATCAAACATCTGGCCGGGAACATGCGGTCGCGCTGGACCGACTTCCTCGCGACCGATGGGGAGAAGCCTGACCGGAACCGCGATTCCGAATTCATCATCGGTACGCAGGAGACGCGGGAGAGCGTGCTGGAGCAGTGGGAGGTTGGATGGCGCCTGCTGTTCGAAGCCATCACTCCGTTGTCACCACTGGATCTCGGCCGAACAGTTTATATCCGGAACGAGCCGCACTCCGTCCTGCGGGCCATCAACCGCCAGTTGACGCACTATGCTTACCACGTGGGGCAGATCGTGTTTCTGGGCAAGCACTTTGCCGCGGGACGTTGGCGGTCGTTGAGCGTTCCACGGGGAAGGTCCGAGGAGTTCAACGTGGAGATGAGAGAGAAACGAAGCTAAGAGTAGAGGTCGATAATTCTCAACTATTGAATGATTCAAAATGCAAAGACAGGCATCGTCCTATGAAGGTGGACGTTCCTAAGCTCTGAAAGCCGTGATCTGATCGGCCGCGGCAGACGGGGTCACATTCCGCAATCTGCACTCCGCAATCCCCATTCCGCAATCCGAAATCCACAATTCGAAATCACTTCGCGCTTCCTAACACGCTCAGTCTTCGACGGGCGGCTGCGGACGCGGGTTCTACGTCGACTGAATCCACGATGCAATCTTCGCAGTTGGACTGGGCTGCTTTTTCATAGGTGGCTTTGGATTTTTCCTTCATCCCCAGTGCCTCCTCACCTCGGCCTGTCAAATAAAGGGCTGTGGCGTCGGTGATCCGGCCGGCGAGGGTGCCGGGAAATCTCCCCGAAGCAATTTTGGAGAGCACGTTCAATGCTTCGGCAAAACGGTCGCCCCGCATCAGCGCCACGGCGAGATTGAGGCGGATCAAGTTTTCGAGCGGCGGTGGCTTCGTGCCATCCAGGGCGTCCCGGAGGCGCGCGATGAATTGCTCAAAAAAGGCATTGCTCGCGGCCGGCGACAGTGGCCACACCACGGGCTCATTGGTTGAGGCCAGGACGGCGGCCTTCTGACCTCCATCCGCGCCCCGAATCTCCATGGAGAATCGGGTTCCTGGAGGCGCTTGCGCAGTCGCCAGCTGAAGCTGGTTCGTTTCCATCTTCGTCCCATTCACGGACAGAATAATGTCTCCTACCCTTATTCCGGCCTGCTCAGCGGGTGATGCCGGCCACACCCGAACCACCACCAGTGGAGCAGTCGGAAGGTTTGTATCGATAGTCCTCAGCCCGAGGTCCGGCTGGAACAACGCCTCTTCGACATGGGATGGCTCATTCAGCTGCTTGAGCGAGGCCACCATTTCGTCGCTTGAGGCGCTTCGCAGCCGCACAACATCCAGGCGGCTCGATTCGATGGAGAGCAACACCCAAGTCGTCTGATCCTCGCCCTCCGGGAAGCCGAGGAGCAGCAAAGAGGCTCCAAAGTTTCGCGCCATCTGTTGAAGGGCCCCTGGAATCGGTTGCGGGGCCTGTCCCGTAGGCTCAATCCCATGAAACGCATCTCGCAGTGTCTCCTCAGTCAGACTGAGACGCTGCAGTTCGCGGTCGCGTTCCGGCAGCTTCACGGGGATTACAAAGAAGCGATCCAGAGTCGCCTTGAGGCGATCACCGGCTTCCGCAAGATGAGTGACGGAGATATTGCCCGTCTGCGCGCGGTCAACGACCACAACGGCCAGGGTCGGTTTCAACCGCGCTTCAATGGAGAGCGTCCCGTCCCGGACAATTTCAACAGGGGCCTCATACCCTTCATCGGCCGTTCGAACCACCAGCACGTGTTTGCCGGCGCATACCGTCTGCTTCAAAGGGGTCGGTCCCAAGCTCTTTCCGCCGAGGAGGACCGAGGCGGGCGAGGGCATGGACGTCATCGCCAGAGTTCCCTGATTTGCGCGGAGGCTGATGAATGATAGGGTGGGGTCGATCCACAGCGGGGTCTGCTCGTTCAGCTTTCGCAGCGATTCGACCGGAATTTCGAATCGGCGGGTCTCCGGGAGGAAACATTCCTTCTTGAAAATGATTTCGCGTGATGTGCTGACATCGAAATTGGGAATCGCGACGGCAGACATGCGGGCGGGGTCCCAACCGGAAAGCATTGCCTGTTGCTGTGCAAATTGGCCAAGCGGCGGCGCCAGGGACTGCACGACCTCGCGAAGGGGGCGCGAAGTATCGAGACGTTTGTCGCCGCCCCAGGTTTCTACCGAGGGCTGGTCAAAGAAAAGTACCAGGGGGATCCTTAGCCGGAGGAGCTGGATGTCGGTCCAGGAGAGGATCTGTTTGGCGGCGAGGTCAAATTCGCGGCGCTCGGGCGCAAAATCCAGCTTCTCGATCAAAACAACGTAATGTCCAGGAAAGAGCCTCCACCGCTGTGCGATCGGCTGGAGGACGCCCTTCTCCTGTTGATTGACAGAAATCCGCGCTCCCTGAGGCTGCCCTTGGACCTCGATGGCCCCCATTTCATTTTGCCGGATGTCCTCCAGGGTCTGATTCTCTCGCGGGGTCAACGTCTCCGCGGCAAAATTGGGGTTGAGCCGCAGCAATTTTCGAAAATCATCGGCGGCAGCCTCGTTTTTCAAAACGCGCAAATTTCCGCGTGCCTCCAGCAGCAACGCCTCTTCGTACACCTTCCGCTCTTCAACGGAAAGGGGCTGTTGGGCAGCAATGGTTTCATCCAACTGCTTGATCAAGGCCGCCACCTGCTCCATGGCGCCCTTGAAGTTGGAATCAAAATCCGATTTGGCCTGATCAAGGGCCTTCTGCAGGGAGGTGATATCGGGGCGTGTTGACGGAGCGGCAGGGGTTTGCGTGGCTCCGCTGAAGGCCGGAGTCGCGAACAGCGCCATCGCCAGGATTATCGAGGTCCATTGAAGCGGTTGAAGCATGGCAGTTCAGAAGATTTTGAGGATCCGGGCGCTCTTATGCGCCACCAGGAACATCTCGCCCGTTCCCGAGACTGCAAAGGTGCGGACGGATCTGAATTCGGGGCTTGGGTTCAGCTGGCCCCAGGCAACCCGGGTAAGAGGTACAAACTCAATTTTCTGGTCTGCGCCGGCTCGAATTGCAAAAACAGCAATAGCCCGGTCTTCTCCGTCCAGCAGGAACAGCTGGTTGAAGGGATCGATGTAGAAGTCAGTAATCGTGGACAACCGGAGATTGCCCGAGTCCGGGGAAATCAGGCCACGCGTCTCGCCAGAGGGGCTGATTACCAGGATTCGGCTCTGCTTCGAGTCCAGAAGGTACACGTTTCCATAAAAATCAAATTCAATGGCACGCACATTCTTAGGAACCAGGGAAGTCGCCGTGGTCTCGCCCGTCCTTCGTTCAAGCGAGTATCGCAGGGCTCCCGAAAGATCCGATGCCGTGGCCCATAAGTCACCGGACGCGGAGAGTCCCAGGGCCGTGATGTTCTTCAGGCTGCCTTCCGATTTTTTCTGGGGATTGGGAAGATTGAAGGATTGGGGTTTTCCCAGTTCGCGGATTAATTCGCCATCGGCAACAACCGTTTCTCCAGTGATTCCAATTCCCGTCCGAGCCATCGCCTGGGGAGAGTTGAATGGGATAGTTTCGATGAGATCTCCATTCAGGCTGAAGCGAAAAACTCGCTTGCGATGTTTATCGAAAACGACCAGCTGCCCGGAAGAATTCACGAGGGCGGACCGGGGATCCTCAAAAACTTCGGGCAACCCGGTCGTCAGAGGTTTTGCAAGAAAGGGAGCAGGATCCGGCGCTCCGGAGGGAAGGGTGCCGATTCGAGTGCGTTCCCACCGGTAATAGGTGCTCATCTGCTGAAGCGCCACGGCGGCCTCCGGACTTGAGGCGAAAAGCGCTCGGACTTGCTGATACTCCATGAGGGCTTGCTCCGGTCTTCCTGTGCAGGCCACGATATGGGCCAGGTGAAGCTGGGCCGCCGGCGCCTTGGGACTGCGGGGCCATCGCTTGATGAGCTCACGATAACCCTCAATCGCGTGACTGAACTGCCGGGCCGCTTCCGCGGCGCGGGCTGCTTCGAACATTTTTGCCGAATCATCCCGTGGCGCGTCCGCGAAGACGTGATAGGAGACAAGGACCCCTTCACACAAAAGCACAAGAAGGAGCAATGAACCCCAAACCTGCCCAGAGGCTGATTTGCCGGGCGTCGGGTCGCAATACCGCCTTCGCTGTCGTTTAGCGATCGCGCGAGCGAGGAGGTTCTCCTGGATTGGTCTGTCAGAAATCAGGGTTTGCCTCGATGGATAAAGGACCCGGGGTTAATTCAGGGATTGGACCTGGACTTCCTCGGCCTGTGGATTTCCACGAATCAATAAAATTGAGCGAGCCTTCACATTAATCGACTTGGTGATCTTGACCCCCTCGTACGTCCCGCCCGACCAGTTGAATACGACCCGATGATTTCCCGCTGCGATCTTCGGAATCTGCGCGGGGTAGGGTGGGGACAATACCACGTCGTCGATGGCTATGGAGCAATTCTGGTAAGCGTTGTTCGACACCTCGACCGTTGCACTTGCCAGCTCGGGCGCCGCGATCTCGAAATTCTGATTGGCAGCGAAATCACTCTTTTCTATCGTCAGGTTCAAAAAGATGGCGCGATTGACCATGCGAAGTGCATGCGACCCTTCGGCCAGCTTGAAATTACGCTGGGTCGGAGAGATATGGGCGAGGCGAGTGCGCCCGTCATACAGATCAAACTCGTAAGCCCCTCCCGCGAATTTGAATATCAATGTGGCAAGGGTCGGGGCAGATCCGGGGGGCGTAGGGGAAGCCTGCTCGCCTTGACCCTTCGGTGGTTCCGGAGGTTCCGGCGCCCCAGGCTTTCGCAGCCCCGCAGGTCTCGTCGCCGCACTATCCGACGGCGGGGCTTCGACTGAGGGGGGTGTTGTTCTGAAGAAGCGGGGGAGCGTCGAGTAAACGACCGCAACCAAGACTCCGAGGGGAACCAGCACGATCAGCCACCATCCTTTTGATCGCGTCTTCCTCAGTTTAGAGGGAGCGGGATGGACCTCATCTCGTTCCACTTCAGCAGGGATTCTTTTCAGGGGGGCTTCAATCACGGGTCCCCCCTCAGAAGTGGGGGAAACTACGGTCAAGCCCAATTCCTGCGCCTTGGATAGCTCCGGTGCCGGTTCAACGCGTGTCTCGGCAGCAGCCATAGAGGCGATCAAGGTCTCGGGGGGCGTGGGATTCTCGCGATAAAGGATTCCTTTCTCGATGAGCCCGAGAATGAGTCGACCAGTCTCACAACGATCCATCCCGACGTTCTCGATGACCCGAAGAATCGAAGTGCGCCCATCGATGAGAGGGAGGAGCTTCGACTCCCGGGGTTCAAGGCTTGCCAATCTCTCCTCGGGAACGATCTGCACCCGCAGAACGGCATCCAGGGGAGCAAGGTGCGAGGAAATCGTGTGCCATTCATCCTTTCCCCCGGGGCTCGACATCCGGGGCATGGATACCGGAGTCGCCACAGCCGCTCGGTGCACGGAGATGGTCGCTCCACCGAAGAGGCCCGCTCGCAGCTGGTTTAAAGTCTGCGACAATTCCGCCGCGGTTTGAAATCGCTCCGTGGGGTTCTTTCTTAAAAGCCGGTCGACGACCTGAGAAAGAGGAGCGGGAACGTCGGGACGTATGTCGGTCACCGCACGGTGTTGTTCATAGACATGCTTGAACCCGATGGTGTAAGCGTTTTCTCCGGTAAATGGCAACTCTCCGGTGAGGAGTTCGTACAGGATAATCCCGAGGGAGTAAAGATCACTGCGGGCATCTGCATTTTCTCCGCGGACCTGTTCGGGGCTCATGTAGGCCGGCGTCCCCATCGTGACCCCGGCCACTGTCAGCTTGGTAGTATTTTCAAGCATCCGGGCAATGCCGAAATCCATGACAATAACCGTCCCGAATTCATCGATCATGATGTTGGAGGGTTTGATGTCCCGGTGGATGATTCCCAGCCGATGCGAATAATCGAGGGCGCGGGCAATCTGAAACACAATTTCGACCGAGTCAGCGAGGCTGAGAGGTTTCTCGCGGGAGAGGCGTGAGCGCAGGTCCTCGCCGGAGACGTATCGCATCACAAAGTAGGTCAGATCTTCGGCCTCGCCGAAGTCGTAAACGGGGATGATATTCGGGTGTGACAGTTTTGCCGATGCCTCGGCCTCCCGCTTGAAACGGGCCACCATCTCATGGTCGCGCGCGAACGATTCCAGCAACACCTTGACCGCCACGCGGCTGCGCAGGACGCGGTGCACCCCCAGGTACACGTCGGCCATTCCTCCCGTGCCAATCTTTTGTGTGATTTCGTATTTGCTCTCCAGGGCATGCTTGAGTCTTCCAAGCCGAGGATCATCCGGGGGAGTCGTGTTGGAGGTCATGGCCGATGAGTGACTTCGTTCAAAATTTCAGGTGCTGGGATTAAGCCTCTACCCGAGCTTGGCTTATCGTACCACAATCCGGTGTCCGTTCGTATGGGGACTTCTTAACCCGGATTCCGAATTTGAAAGCTCGCGTTCGGTAACAACCCTCGACCCGCCGGTTGGAAACTTCCAAGGTGGGGCCGGTCTAAGCCGGAAAAGAGTTCAAGGATCTCCCTTCCCTTTTCCTGGTAGTGCGATCACGGGGTCGAATTCAAGGCATTGGGGTGGTTTTGGAAACCCTTCACAACGCGCGTCTTCAGCCCTTTTGCAAGGCAGTCTCTAATCTCAAATTTGAAATTTCAGATTTTGCGGCCAGATCAGTCAAGATGGAATCTTTTCGGATCGAGGGATGATTGAGGTCGATCTTTCGAGGCGGGATGCTCCGCAGGGGAGCCGGGATTTACCGGGGATGAAGCTGGAGCCAAATCTGCACTTGTTCGGCCTTGTCTTCATCTTTCGTGTGTTCAAGAAATTTGCGGAAATAGACGGCCGCCTGGGCATTGTCCTTTTTCTCATCCGCATAGATTGCGCCGAGATTGTAGTAAGGCTGGGGCAAAGCCGGATTGGCTTGAATGATGGCCTGGTACTGTTGGATAGCCTCGTCGATGCGTTTGGTTTGTTGTTGCAGAACGGCGAGCCTAAACCGTGCTGAGACCATTTTGGGATTCAGGGAGACGGCTTTTTGAAAGCTCGCTATGGCCTCGTCGTTCTGGCCGGCCTGAACCAGGAGCTGTCCCCGCTCAAAATAAGCTTCAGTAAAATCCGGGCTCAGATTGATGATCTTGCCGAAACTTTCCAAGGCTTCCGCCTGCCGCTGGAGTTTCACCAGCGCCAACCCCTGTAAATACAGGGCTCCGATGAGGGTCGGATTCAGCCCCAATGCCGCCTGGGAGTCGGTCAAAAGCTGTTCCGGATTGTCGAGATGCGTGACGGCGATAATCAGATGAGTTTCAGCGTCGGCCGGGTTGATCTGGTCCGCTCTCTTCAAGGCCCGGTCCGAATCCTTTCCCCTGCCGTTTATGTAATAAGCCAGCCCCAGCGCGCGCTGAACAGGGACAGAATCGCGGTTCAATTTCGCAGCCTTTTCAGCGAGGTCCAGCGCGGCCTGTGCCTCCCCACTTTCCGTCAGCAAAGCATGGACTCTCGACAACACCACGCGCCAACCCAGTGCTTCTGCTTGCCCCGCGAATGATGGAGCAAAGGTATGGTCAGCACTGATGGCTTTCTGAAAGAGCTGCACCGCTCGTCCCGCGCCGGCAAATGAGAACTTCAAATATTCTGCCCGCGCCTGTTGATAGAGGGATCCCACGCTCTCTCCCGGTGGTGGAACAGAGGTTGTCGGGGGGGGCGTGACCGCGGGAGCAATGGGGCGCGGAATCGAGGGAGTGGACTGTGGTCTAGCGGCCCCGGCCGTCACAGGAGGGGCGGCGGCAGCGACCACGGGCATGCGAGTAGGCGTGGTGGGGGCCGAAGCGAGCGTGTCGAAAAAATAGAAATTCTCCATCATCCAGGAAAGCACCGGCTCCACGGCGGCGGAAGACGACTTTAACGCGCTGGTGCGCAAACGGAACAGATCTTTTCCATGGATGATGACGATTTCCCGGGCACCTTGCGGCCCGACTTCCGAGGTGTACTCGTACTGGATCTCAACCGCCTTGGTCTTGTGAAAGGTGACGAAGTCAGCAGAGCGGATCTGTGCGGAAGGGAAGTCCTTCTTGAGCACGTCGTTCTCTACGTCGATGAAATCGTGCCCCATTTCGTCGAGGTTGAGGGGGAAATCAAGCGCCGTATGGAGAACCACGAAGCTGCTGCCCGCCCGATTGGTAACCTGGGCCAGCACGTGGGCCGAAGCGGCTGAGACATCCCATCCCCGCGCGGGATACCAAAAGCGGAAATGGAACTCCGTCCCTGTGAACGGGAGATAGGCCGGGGCGGCCGGAGGCGGAGATGTCCTCCCCTTTTTCTGGGGTTCCGCTCCGCTCCCGAGCAGGAGCGAGGCTGTGCATGCCCAGACCAAAAGAACAGCAAAGGACAGCACCTTATGACCAAGAGAATAGGGAACAGCCTGTTTGCGGCTCATCGTTGAAAGTCAGCAATGGTATTCTGCAGGACTTCTTCGAGGCTGGTCACGCCGGAGGCCACCTTTTGCAGCCCGTTTTCGCGGAGTGTTTTCATTCCGAACTTCCGGGCCGTTGCCCGGATCTCGTGCGCCGGCTTCTGGGCGATGATCAGTTCCTCAATGGGTTCGATGATTTCGAGTGCCTCGAAAATGCCAATGCGGCCGCGGTAGCCGGTCTGATCGCATTCCGCACACCCCACGGGATCAAAAACGTTGGCTCCATCCATTACGTCCGGATACTGGGCCGCGATTTCCTTCAGCTTCACACCTTTCGGGTCTGCAGCCTTCTTGCACTTGGAGCACAACCTTCTCAACAGGCGCTGGGCCAGCACAAGCCGAAGCGAGGAAGCGATCAAGAAAGGCTCGAGGCCCATGTTCAGCAGGCGGAGGACGGTGGACGGGGCGTCGTTGGTATGGAGGGTCGAAAGCACAAGATGGCCGGTCAAAGCCGCCTTCATGGCAATATCGGCTGTCTCGGCGTCGCGAATCTCGCCCACCATGATAATGTCCGGATCCTGGCGCAGAAAACTTCGCAGGCTGGCGGCGAAGGTCAAACCCTTTTCTTCTTCACATTGGACCTGCACTACTCCCGGGACTCGCGACTCCACGGGGTCTTCGGCCGTCAATATACATTCCGAGTCATCGTTCAGCTTGTCCAGCAGGGCATACAACGTGGAGCTCTTGCCGCTGCCTGTCGGGCCCGTGACCAGCATCAGGCCGTTGGGCATCTCCGAGACGCGCGTCACGACGCTGAGGGTGGCCGGGTCAAACCCCAGGTCCGTCAGCTGTTTGCGTTCCTTGGAACGGTCCAGAACACGCAGCACGATTTTTTCTCCCAGCAGCGAAGGCAAATCCGAGAAACGGAAGTCCACCTGCTTCCCCCAGATCATGTCATACCCGATCCGGGCGTCGAGTGGGACGGAGGCCGCTTCGATCGGGATCCCCGCCATGGCCTTGAGGCGCGCAACAATCGGAAGTTTCATGTTCTCCGGCATCACCCACTTCGTTTTGATGACTCCATCGATCCGTGTGCGGATCCGGAATTTGTCCTCGGTGGGTTCAAAATGAAGATCACTGGCGTTCGCCAGCACCAGGCGGTTCAAGATCTGGTTGACCAGCTTGATGATGGAGGGATCGCGGATTGCGGCTTGCAGGCCGCTGGGATCCTTCCTCATCTTATCGCGATTCCGGTTGGCATACGCGATGGCCGGCTCCAGGAATTTTTCAAAGGGCGACTGAAAATCCCGGTCGAATGCGGCTTGGGCGGTGGCCTTGGCTTGTTCAGGATTGTTCAGGTAAGTGGGCGGGCCCGTCAGGTACTTCTTGTAATTCTGTTCGAGAGCCGCCACGATGCCCATTTCGTGGGACACGAGCGGTTTGATGAGGCATCCCGAAAGCCCTTCCAGCCACTGGATCGTTGCCGTGTCCGTGGGGTTGAGCATGCAGACGTGGATTACATTCAGTTCCGACTGAATCGGGAAAACGAGTAGCCGGGTGACCACGTCGGGTGGGAGGAGTTGGCTGACCATTTCGACGTAGTCCGGGTAGACCGTCATCAGGGAGGGATCGACGCAGGTAGTCCCAGTGATTTCCTCAAGCAACGGTTTGAGGACGTCGGCGGTGAGTAGTTTCATCTCCACGAGGGCTCGTCCGAAGGTGATGGGGCGTGTCTTCTGAAATTCCCGCGCCCGAAGGGCCACCGGCTCGGAGATCCGGCCATTGCTGACCAGCAGTTCGGCAAGCTTATTTTCCAGTTCTTCGTTTGTCACAGTCGATGTCCCGCAAGACCAGTAGTGAGACCGGAGGGTGGCCCGTCCCGGGCGGTGTGGCTACTTCACCTTGTCCTTGAGCTGGGCAATCTTGTCGGCGGCCTTCTTGTGGTATTCCTCGTTGGGGTCGGGAAGCAGGTTCAATGCCCTCTGGTACAAATCCATGGCTTCCTTGTAACGGCCCAATCCTTCGTTGATGTATCCGCGTCGGAATGCCTCTTGGGCTTCGGCCCGCAGCTTGCTTCGCGCCTGCACCAGGAACTGCTGGGTGGGTTGATGGTCCGGATAAATCGCAAGCGCTTGACTGAGCTTGTTCGCGGCCTCCACTAATTGCCCGGCATTGAACAGGCGAACGCCCTCATCGTAGAGAGGCTTCACCTTTGCCTCCAACTGCGACTGGATTTGGCTCCGAAGGTTGGCGGCTTGAGGGTACCCTGGATTCATGGAGAGGACAGAATTGATGTCCTGGTAGGCCTTTGCCAACGCACCGCTTGCCGCCTCGCTCTTTGCTTGCTCGAAGAGTGTGCGAGTACGCGCTTCACGCGACTTCGCGGCCTGCTCGAAGCTGGCCAGGCTTTCGCGTCCTTTCTTGGCATCGGCGTTCATCGGATCCAATTGCAGGGCCGCATCGTATGCCTCGAAGGCGCTCTTGTAATCGCGTTTTTTGGAATCCGCTTGCGC
This sequence comes from Terriglobia bacterium, assembly GCA_020072965.1. Taxonomy (GTDB): domain Bacteria; phylum Acidobacteriota; class Terriglobia; order JAIQFV01; family JAIQFV01; genus JAIQFV01. Next base: position 27,698 of record JAIQFY010000030.1, read on the forward strand.
TGAAGCATTCAATGTGTCAACCAGCGCTTTTTTGACGGTTGGATTATCCGGATCGAGGGTTCGGGCGTCTTCGAGCAGGGACTTGGCAGCCGCATAGTCACCTCTCTTGGCAGCCGCGGAAGAATCAGTGAGCAAAGCCTGGATTTTGGCGGCCCGCTCGGCGGCTTCCTGTTGGGCCTTCTCCCGCGCCGCAGCCAGCTCCCGCAATTTATCCTGAGCCTTACCCTGCAATTCCAGGGCCTCGCGATTCTTGGGATCCAGGTCCGGTGTCAGGACAGCGTTGGCTTTATCCAGGGCGCCCTGATAATCCCCACCGGCGAAAAACTGCTTTCCCTCGAGCAGAAGCTTTTGGATGGTCTGTTGATTCTCAGCGCTGACCTCTTTGGAACTCGGTCCCTCGGTCTTTGGGGGTCCCGAGAGAACTGCCATCAGGATAATCACAATGACAAGAGCCAGCAAACCTCCAAACCAAACGATCCTGGGAACCCGGCTGAACAAGCTTTTCTGTCTGGTTGCGCCACCCAAAGCCGAAGGCTTGGGATAACCGGATGAAGGGGGTGTGCCGATCCCGGCCTGTGGGGGAGCCGACACCATGACCGTTGGTGGCAGAATAAATTCGCCATTTTCGCTGTAAGCGAACCGAGCCGGGCCAATTTGAATTTCATCGCGGTGCTTCAGGACTTGAGATTCAACCCGGAGGCCGTTGACATAGATGCCGTTGCGGCTTCCTGTGTCCATGATCGTGTGCTGGTTGTTCTGGTAAACGATCTTGGCATGGTTCTTGGACACCAGATCGTCGTTAATGGGAACTTCCAGCCCGGCAGAGCGGCCAAACCGCAATTCGGGTCGATTCAAGGAGAACTCCGGCTGGGCCACGGGGCCGTCGAGCACAAAGAGCTTCGCCCAGGTGTAGGCGGCGGCTGCGGGAGGAGCAGTTTCGATTAAAGGGGCTTCGACAAGGCCGGAGAAATTACCCATCACAAACGCGGTTCCCGGAGTTAACTCAAGCTCAGGAACTCGTGTCCCTCCCGACCAGATTCCGTTCTGGCTCCCCAGATCTTTTATAACGAAGCGGTCCCCCTGACGTTCAATCCGAGCATGATGACGGGAGATGGAGCCATCTTTCAAGGCGACGTCGTTGTCGTCAAGACGGCCAATCCGGATCACGTCTTTGTCCAGCGTTATACGCTGTTCGAGGACACCGCCGCGGCTGATCGTCAAAAATGGCATTCAAGAATCTCCTTTTTGCTCAAAGGAAGGCCAGGCTTTCCTGTTGGTGTCCGGAACTCTGCTAAAGAGGTTACCGCGGTTTCCTCCCCCAGGTCCAACCGCTTGGACATCCGAAAACGCACACAGGGCCTTTTATTCTATCACAACGGCACTGAGCCGGATTCCGATCTGTCCTGCAATGCTCAAAGAGAATGCCACTGCGCTCTTTATTTCGGAATTCAGGACTAGCGTTTCAGGCGGGCCTGAGCCTGTTGAATGCCGCGCTGGCTTTCCACATATCGAGAATCAGTGGGATCGGCCAGTGCCAGGACCAGATTCCACTCATCGATCGCCTCGTCGAGACGTAGATAATCATAAGCTTGCTTGGCATTTTTGAAATGAAGATTGATGGCGTCATTAATTCGTTGCTTCAAGTCTTCCAGATGCGATCGTGCTCGGGAGTTGGTCGGGTCCGTCGCCAGGACCTGCTCATAGCGTTGCCGGGCCTCTCTCAGTCTTCCGGTTGACTCCAGGGCCGCCGCGTCATCCATCAGCCGGCCGACCGCTTGCGGTCCTGCCGCCCCCGGAGTTGTCACACTGGAGGACGGAGTCGTGGTTCCCGCTGTGGGGGCAGGGCTCGAACCCGGCGTGGGTTCAGCAGGAAGGGGAGTCGCAGGGGATGGCGTTGGTGCCGTCGTCACCGGCGCAGGGGCTTGGGGAGCCGCCTCCTGTTTCGCTCCGGAGGCTCCAGGGGGCTGGCTCGGGCCTTGAGTCATCTTGGCAACCACGACGACCAGGACAATGAGTATGACAAACACTCCTCCCAGGATGATGATGGGCTTGGGCTTTTTTTTCGTTGGCTGGGATACCACCACCGCCGCGGGTGGGCGATAGGGAGTTCCCATCGGCGGGGCGCCCATGGGCCTCGCCGCCATCGGAGGAGTCCCCATGGGTGGTGGCTGCATTGACATGGGAGGTGGCTGTGGCATGGGGGGGGCCGCTTGGGCCCACTGCGGGGGAGGAGCGGCCGCCTGAACCACTTGAAATACGAATCGCTGTTGCGCGAACCGGATTTCACTCCCAGACTGTAACTGCACTTCTCGAACTTCTTGCCCGTTTACAAAGGTCTTATTGGCACTGCCCAAATCGACCAGGACATACTGGCCATTCTGAAAGTGGAGCTTGGCGTGGAATCGCGAGACTGTGCCATCATTGATCGGGATCATATTCGTGGCATCACGACCGATCGTAGTGACGGCGGCAAAGATGGGGAATCTCATTTCGGAGCCGTCTTCCTTAATCCAAATCAGGGCGGCGTTTCCACTCAGGGCTGAAACTGCCTGCGTTTCACCGTAATCCAGGGGCATTTAACCAAACCTCCCTAGGTTTCAATTCTATTGACGCTCAGCCGCGGTTCATCCGCGCTCACTTCCGGATGAGCTTGATGGAAATCTGATCGCTTCCCCCGGACTTGGTGGCGTCAAGCACAAATGGGGCACCCAGCGAGGGGATCGAAGAGAAGTCGAATTCCTGTGCCACCTGCGGCTGGGAGGCGAGGGCGTTGATAAGGTCCAAAATAGCTTCGAGGAGCTGCTGTTCCCGCACGGCTTCGATGACATGCTTGCCCACGAGTTCATTGGCGCGCATCCCCAGCCATTTCGGCGCATTTCCTTTGACTTGCATAATGGTAAAGTTGCCATCCACGAGCAATTCCCCGACTTCCGAAGTGCCCAGGATCGCGGGTGCCGACGGGGTAACGGAGACACCGGGAGCGGGTGCTGCTGAAACGGGAGGCGCAGGGATCCCCGATGGCGGAGGCAATGACCGGGCCCTCGGCGTTGGGGTGTCGTAAGGAGTCTGAACCGGTCGTTGCGGCCGCGGAGCGGCTGTCTCAGGCGGCAGACTCGTCCGTTCAATCAATCGATTAATGCTCTGTGCCAAGGCATTAATTTCGGCAAACCCAGCCAGGCTATCGACTCGATCGACATCGCCGCGAATGGCAGATTCCGTCTCATCGCGCAATCTCTGGAGCGGCTGCACGGTCATATTTGTGGCGCTCCACACCAGGGCAGCTCCTCCAATCGCCGCCAGAAATATCACCAGCATGACCACCACCGTGATGTTGCCCCCGCTCTGCGAGAGGCCGGCGGGCGTGTAAGTAATCCAGGCATAGCCGATGATTTGCGCATTTTCATTCTTGATGGGAAGGACCAGGTTGTAGTCTCCCGATGTCGTGACTCCCTCTTCCGTCAACCTGATTTGCGAAGTGTTCTTGCTGATGCCTTCGATTCGAGTCACGACTTCACCTGCCCTCGCGGTGGGACTCAGCACCTGCCCTCCCGGATCGAGGATGGCGGATTGCTTGACTCCCTCCTCTCGCGAGATGAAGTCAGTATCCAATTGGAGACGCTGGTTGTTGGCGACGGGGAAATAGTTCCTTGCGGCCAGCGAACTCGTCAAAGCCAGGCCGCGTTCCAGCGAAGTCCGAACGACCGCTTTTTCCTGAATCCTCAAGAGGGGCAACAGAATGACCAGCAAAAGGAACATGAGCATCAGGGTCAGGAGCAGCGTGAATTTCATTCGCCAAGCCATCCTGGGAAACCGGATCCTGGAGACCAGCTTCTTCTGGACATGCTCCATCATGGGAGCCAGCAACGCCTCATCGGATGCCGGTGGAGCTTGACGTGCCAGAACAGTCGACCCTGAAAACCCCGCCTGCACAGAAACGGTCCGGTCTCGCCCTCCAGGTGGAGGAACATCCAGTATTTGAGTCCCACGTTCGGCGGGCTGGGGGAGCGCAGGCAGCCTCGCGGTAGAATCAGCCACCGGCCGCGCCGAGGGCGGGGGAGGCGCCGCTCTGTGGACCTCCTGCAGTTTCTGTGCGTCCATAGAGACGGTTTTGGGTTCACCGGGGGACATTGAGGGCAATCGGGAAGTCGATTCAACATTCGGAGGTACATCAGCGGCGGGGGGGACAGGTCTCTGGCTGATCTCCTGGAGTTTGTGAGCGTCCAGAAAAACCGTTTTCGGTTCCGGGGGCTCAGCCACCCCGGGGGGAGTCTCAGGCAGTGAAATTGGAGACAGGGGTGGGACGGGTGGAGGAGGCATCGGTTCCACTGCTGGCGCGGCAGGCTGAGAGGAGGGGAGTGATTGTGCGGGTTGCGATCCTCCCGGCTGCTCTGTTAAAGATGTCACGGTCCGCGTTACGCGGGATCTGCCCGAGGGGGCTGCGGGTGGAGGGACTTCCTCCGTTGATTCGTCTTCGCCTTTCGCCTGTAAAAAAGTAATCCTCACATGGCCAATCTGAAACGTGTCGCCATGGTTCAGCCATGCCTCGGTGATTTGCCGGCCATTCAGAAATGTTCCGTTGCGACTTCCCAGGTCACTGAGTTTGACGCCCTGCGGAGAAACCTCCAGCCTCGCATGGCGCCGCGAGAGCTTGAGGTCCAGGAGCTGGATATCGCAACCCGGCTCCCGACCGAGGACTGTGCTCGGAGACAGGAGTTCGACGGTCTGTTCGCGGGTCGCTTCGGTTATGACAATTCTGGGTGGCATGCCAGCAAATCTCCCCGTTGTGTTCCTGTTCTCTGGATGGTGCCGGTGGGCAGCTCAATCACGGCTCGTGCCTTCCATCCGCCCCAGAACACCCGGAATGCGGAAGCCGCCGGAAAAAGGCGGACGACATGAAAAGTCCGATCCAGGAAGACCACATCGATGGTCATCTTCATAAAAAAAGTATGGATGGCGTTGCATCGGGGAATCAGCAGGCCCAGCCCTTCCTCGAGTTCCCGGATGTTCAGCAATCCTCTCATTCGCGAGTTGTAGGATTGCGCGATCCGGGCGCGATCGGCGAGCTTTTGATCCGTCCGCGTGTTGACGATCAACAACAAGCCAGCATTACTTGGGTCCATAGATCATCTTCAGGAGCAGCGGGCCGATGAGGATGATGAACACCGCAGGCATGATAAAGATGATCATGGGGAAGATGATCTTGCTGGCGGCCTCAGCGCCCAGTTTTTCGGCGCGCGAGAATCGTTCGTTGCGCATCCGCTCGGCCTGCGTCCGGAGCACCGGTCCAATGGACGCGCCCAACTGGTCCGCCTGAATCAGGACGGAAGTAAAGGAAGTCAATTCCACCATCGCACAACGTTCTTCCATGGCCCGGAGTGCATTGGCGCGCGTGGTGCCCAGTCGAATGTCCTGCAACAAGGTCTTCAACTCTTCCTGCAGGGGTCCGGTCGGCCCCTTCTCAACCACCCGTTGAATCCCCCCCGCGAAATCCAGCCCCGCCTCCACCGTCAATGTCAGCAGGTCCACGGAGAGGGGCAACGCCCGAAGGATCTTCGACTGCCGATCCTTGATCATCGACTTCAGCCATAAGTCCGCAAAGAAGAACCCGAGGGCGGCGATGAATATGATCCCGAGCGGTTTGCGGAATGAATCAATGGCGAATGCCAGGACCAGGGGCACGGTGATGGTGAAAAACACCTTGGCGGCAAGAAAGTGGTCCACGGTCATCTGGTCCGTCATCCCGGCCTGGAGTATCTTCTTTTGAATGTTCTGGCGGTACTCCACCAGTTTATAACGGCCCATGAATCCGGCGTAGAGATTCCAGATGGGAAAGAGATATTTCAAGACGGGAGATTTAATTTTCTTCCGGTCGATGGTCTCCACGAGACGGTCACGCACCAGGCGGGCCTCGACATCGGGATACAGCTCAGACACCAGCATATAGGCCGCAGTGGCGGTCAAGATGAAGATGATGAGCTTCCACAGATTCCAAACCAGTTGTCCTTGCATGATCATCCCCGCACTGAATTCAGTAATGAAACCATGATGTGAACTTTATTCGCCCGCGATGTTCCCTGCAATCCAATCCTTGGCCATGTTGACGATGAGCTTTTCAATCCGGGGCGAGATGAAGCGGTAAATCAGGGCCGCGAGCATCCCCATCATGATCAGAAGAATCATGTACTCCATCACCGCCTGTCCCCGAGCACTTCGCCACCGGGGCCGCCGCCTCTTTCCAAGCCAGGTTCCCAGCTTTGCCAGACACCATTGAACCTCGGGAAGGTAGATCACTTTCGTCGCCTCATATATCAATTTTTACGATCATCATCATCATCCAATAACCCATGCTCACCAGGCCCGCCACCAGGAGAATCATGATCCAACCGAGGAAGGTGGTGTACAACGGCTTCACGAACTCCGGATCCATCATGTAAAACATGAACACCACGGCCAGCGGCATCAGGGCGATCGCGCGCCCTTGGAACATCCCCTGGGCTGTGAGGGCCTTGATCTTGCCCTCCACTTTCTTGCGTTCAATGATGGTGTGTGCAATGACATCAAAAATCTCTGTGAGGTTGCCGCCGGTCTCCCGGATCGTCACCAGCGAGGTCATAACCATTTTCAGGTCTTCGACGGGAAGGCGGTTTGCCATGTTAGTCAGGGCGTCATCCAGCAGCACTCCGAGACGAGTCTCCCTCGCTGCGATAGAAAACTCCTCGCTGATCGGCGGCTTTATTTCCTTCACGACAAGATCCACCGCCTGCGCCAGGCTGAGTCCCGAGCGGAGAGAGCTCGACATCAGGGTCAACGTATCCACGAGCTGGGCATCAATGCGGTCGAAGCGTCGCTTGCGGAGGAATTTCACGGCGGCCCGGGGAATCAAGTAACCGGCGACCAGGCCCAGGAGGGGAAGCATGACGCTGGTGTAATCGATCAAAAAGCCCAGCAACGCCAATCCCAGCATCGAGCCGATCAAAATCTGGCGGCACCGCCTCGGCGAGACGGTCTTGCGCTGCTCCTCGAATTCTTTGGACATCCACTGGCTATACTTGTCGAGGTTGGCATTCCACCGCTCAGCCAGGGGAGGGTAGAGCTGATAGAGAATGAGCCCCGCGACGGCCCCGAACACGATCACCACACCCCATCGAAAAATCAGGAAGAATGCATTCACAGTGCCCTTTCTCCTTCAGTTCCGCCCGCGGGACGCCTAGGCGGTCTGGATCAAGAAAATTTCTCTCGGGATGATAATTCCGCGCTGCTGCAACTTCTCGACAAATCTGGGAACGATTCCCGTGGGCACGAACTGCCCCAGCACTTTTCCCTCAGGGGACATCCCGGTTTGCTTGAAAATAAAAATATCGGACATCGTAAAAACATTTCCTTCCTGTCCTGTCACCTCGGAAATATGGGTGATTTTCCGGCTGCCGTCCGCAAGGCGCGACTCCTGCACGATAATCTGGATGGCCGAAGCGATTTGATCGCGGATGGCTTTGGAAGGCAGATCCAGCCCCGCCATCAGGCTCATCGTCTCCAGCCGGGACAAGGCGTCGCGCGGCGTATTCGCGTGGACGGTGGTGAGCGAACCGTCATGACCCGTGTTCATCGCCTGAAGCATGTCCAACGCCTCACCTCCGCGGCATTCGCCCACCACGATGCGGTCCGGCCGCATGCGCAAACAGTTCCGCACCAGGTCGCGGATCGTAATCGCTCCTTCCCCCTCGATGTTTGCCGGCCGCGATTCCAGGCGCACCACGTGGTCCTGGGGCAACTGCAGTTCCGCCGAGTCCTCCACGGTCACGATGCGCTCATCCGCGGGAATAAAGGAAGAAAGGATGTTGAGCAAGGTCGTTTTACCAGAGCCCGTGCCGCCCGAGATGACCACGTTCTGGCGTGCCCGGACCGCCGCCGCCAACAGCTGGGACATTTGATTTGTCAGGGTGTTGTAATGAACGAGGTCTTCCACCTTCAGGCGCTTCTTGGGGAACTTGCGGATTGTCAGGCACGGTCCGCCGAGGGCGAGGGGGGGAATGATGGCATTGACGCGCGATCCATCGGACAAGCGGGCATCCACCATGGGGGACTTCTCATCGATGCGTCGACCCAGCGGCGCCACGATGCGCTCGATCACTCCGCGCAACTGCTCGTTGGTCAAAAATCGTCCCTTGCTCAGCTCGATCTTCCCGCGCCGTTCGACGTAGATCTGATCGATGCGATTGACCATGATTTCGGTAATGTCGGCGTCCGCCAGCATATCTTCGAGAGGACCCAGTCCGAGGGCTTCGTCGATGACCTCCTTCACCAACAGCTTGCGCTGCTCGCGGGAGGCAGACAATCCTCTCAACTCTTCATCCAGCAACGCGACAATCTTCATTTCAGCACGTTGCCGGACCTCCTGGACTTTGGTCGGATCCTGGCTCACGAGATCAGACTTCACAATCTTCAGCTCGTCCACCAACCGCTTGTGGATGCGCAGCTTCAGGTCGAGGAACTTCTCTTCGATGGAACGCTCCCCACTGATCGGAACCACCACCGCCCCGCCGGCAGCGGCAGGCACTGGGCCTGCGGAAGCGTGAAATTCCGGGGCGGGCGCTCCCCGTTGTTGCCGCGCCATGGCCCCCAGGCGGCGAAAATCCGTCCTTAATTGCTGGTGAAGCATCTGGCTGGTGGCGTCAATAGCGCGTGTAATCGGATGCCGTGCATCCATCAACACGAGCGGGGTGGCCATCGACATGGACAACGAAATCGCATCCCCATCCTCAGGGATCTGCACGCTGAGTGGAAGGTTTAAACTGCGTTCCATGACCTCGGGGCTCACCAGGGTCTTTGTCGTCACTCGGTTCGCAACGATACGAAAGATTTCACGGGCAAAGTGCAGGGACTGGAGATACTCCAGCTTGCGTCTTGCCCGCGTCACCGAAAGCATGTCCGGGGTAACCAGCAGGGCGATGACGTCGGAGTTGTCGAAAATTTCGATGTTGGTGGAATCCAGATCCGTGGTAGTGTCCACCACCACATAGTTATATCCCCCGCGGACCAGGCTCATAATGCGGTTGATATGACCTTCGTTGATGAGCCTGCTCTGGAAGGATTCGTTAATCGCCACCAGGACATCAATGCCCGAGGAGTGGTGCGTGAAGTAGCCTTTTACCAGGGCAGGCTGCAACCGGCCCAACAGAGGGATAAGGTCGGCGATGGCCTTGGCCTTGTCGAGGCCGAGCAATTGTGCGGCATCGCCGGGCAGGGGAAGCCCCATGTCGAGCAGCAAGACCTTTCCCTTGCTCTCCCGCATCAGGCTGATGGCAAGATTGACGGCGAACAGCGTCTTGCCGCAGGCCCCCTTGCCCGAATGGACTGTGACGATATGTCCTGTCGTTTCCGAACTCAAAAGCTTCCTGCCTCCACGGTGTGACTTGGGAGTCGGCCGGGATGCGTCAAACGGCAATTCACGGGCCGAGTGCGCTCCTGTGCTTCCCCTACTTTTTCTTAGGCGGTTTCTTGTCCTTCCCCTTGGTCTGGCTGGTATCGGGAGTGCCCATTTCCTTGTCGGTGGCTGTGAGTTCTTTGTACTGGTCAAAATTCTTCTGAGTTTCACCGGCGACGTTTTGACCCGCTTCAGCAGCGCTCCTGACGAGGTGAGGCGTCGCGAACATAACCAGGTCCGTTTCATTTTTTCGGAACTGCTGTGACTTGAAAAGGTTTCCGAGAGCCGGAAGGTTGCCTAACGCAGGGATCTTGTCCACCAGGAGGCTGTCCTCATTTTGGACCAGGCCGCCCAGGACGATTGTTTCGCCTTCATGGACGAAGAGCTTGGTGTCCACCTGGTTCTTGACAATGCCCGGAGGGCTGTCGGCGGTTCCCTGGCCGCTCAAGCGGCTCGCCTCGATGGATATGGCCATGGAGATATTGTTGAGTTGATCGACCTGCGGTTGAAAATCCAGCTTCAGCCCGAATTCTTTATACTGAACGGAGAACTGTCCCAGGCCCTGGGCCACGCGGATGGGAATTTCTCCGCCGACAAAGAGATGGCCCTTTTCACCACTGCGCGTGATCAGGGTCGGATTAGAGAGAAGGCGACCCTTGCCGGTGGAGGTGATGGCGTTCAACTGGGGCAGGTTCAATGTACCGGTAATCGGGCTGAGGGCGGGCGCCCCTTTTGACGAGAACGTCATGGGATTCAGCTGAATCGGGGTGCCGGACCATTGGACGCCCAGGTTCCGCAGGTAGCTGCGGTCCACTTCCATGATCTTGACATCCAACTGCACGGTGCGAATGGAGGAGGCCTGCTGCTCGTCCATCAGGCGCTGGGTCTCCTTTGACATTTTCACCAGGTTCAGGACGTCCTTGCGGCCGGCGACGACCTTGTTGATGCGGTCCATATCGTCCTGGGTCAACACTTCGCCATCAATCACCACTTGCGACCCTACGGCCCGGAACTTGATGCCTTCGATGCTTCCGATAATCTGCTGGAGTTCCTGCATCGTTTGCCGCACATTGGTCGGATTCACATAGATCTGGATTTCGTCGCGCAACGCTCCCTGCTGATCCCAGAGCATCAACTTGGTAATACCCACCTGGCGGCCAATGAACAGGACGACGGTACGGTCCTTGATGATCTCAATCTGGGCGATCTTCGGGTCTCCGATGGAAATGTTTCCAATCCTGTAATTCATGGTGACCGTCTTCTGGTCGCCCACGAACAGCGTCTGGTCTTCGGCCCAGGCCGTTCCCATCCCGGAAAACATGATCACCACACCCAGCATGAAGATACCCATGCGCAGGGCGCGGCGCCGACTGTTCTTCGTTGCTTGTTTTTTCACGATGCCACCCACCTTTCTTCCAGTAAACGTGCGGGGAAACCTGTCAACTAAACCCGCTCAACCTCGCCAGAGAGCGGTTCACTCAAAGATCATTGGCCGCGGATTTCGCGCCAGGAGGGCCCATGCCGTGGAACGACCGGCATGTCCACTTTCAAGACTGTAAATGCAGTCGAGTTCTTCAACTCCACGACGGTGTCCTTTTCGCGGAACGACCGCAACACCAGCGTCAGGTCGCCTGCGTTTTGCGCGAAGATGATGTCCTGAGCATTTTCCGGGGTCATGGCCACCGTCACGGTCATGAACCTCGGAGGAGCTTCCGGCCGTGCTGGGACGCCGGTTTGGCCATATTGCTCCAATCGCTGCTTCGCCTTTTCGCGCTGGTCCTGATTCAGGGTGATGGTCTCCCCGGTGTCCTGACCCGTTGCCAGTACAAGGACATTCTGAAAGAGCGTCAGGGCCTGCGACTGCTGGTTGGGGGCCACAGAAACAGGGGTCACCTGGGCGTTCGCCGGAAATGAGCCGAACTTGAACAGGCCCACGATATCGACGTAATTACCAGGCTGCACCAAGTTGGCCACGCCGCTGACATCGTTGACCGCGATGGTGACCGCACGCTTACCGACAGGGACTTTGAACGCCAGGCCGGTGCCCCTTTCGTAGGACAGGAGCTCGGTACCCAGGACCTGTGAGTTCTTCATGATCGGGACCCTGGAGATATTTCCAATGACGGCCTTGAGATCAGAGACGGCGGCCTTCTGGACCCATTTCTGCGGGATCTGGGCGAGCTTGACCTGATTCTCTTCGATGGGCACGCTCGGAAGGATATCATCCGTGGCGATGATCACATCCTTGGGATTGGAGCTTTCCAGCAGCGCGGTTTCCCTTGTGTTCAGGTAGACATACACAAGGATCATGGCAACAATCGCCAGCAGCAACGACATTAGTATGCGTGGTTTAAGTTTCATCAGAGGCCCTCACTTGGAGTTTCCTTTCGGTCGAGTCGTTTGTAATCATCCGGCGGTCATTCAATTGAGACTTGTTTCTAGATTGAAGCCAGGGCTCGAAGCTTACTTCGCTTTCAGTTTCCGCAATTGGGCGTCAGACCATACACCGGGAGTCCGTGCTCATCTGTCCCTGAAGTATGCGGGAAGGCAGGTTCCTGATGTGGATGGTCGTTAATCCATTGCTGTTGCATCTCTCCCACAGTGTGGCTATTCCCATCTCCGTCGGTCATGGTAGCGCCGCATCCTTTTTGGGGAGGCGCCTGCTGATTGCCTAAAGATACATCCGGACTCGTCCCGACGATATCCCAGGGGAGACCCTTGGTTCCCGCAGCAATCCAGTAAACCCGCGCCACCTGCGTGGGAACTCCCAGCATGCTGCCCTGGAAAAATGGAATAATGGGGAATGATTGTTGGCTGGAGCCCCCACCGCCGCCCCCCCCTCCACCTCCACCGCTGGCCTTGGCCAGGGTGAGCGGCGAGCTGTACTGGGCGATTTCATTGTCGCTGTTGTTCTTGTCACGCGCGTTCTTGAAGGCGTCGTAGTAAGCGTTGGCGGTCATCTGAAAGAGCGTGTTGTGGATCAGGAAGGTCTGGTAGATGCCCGCGATGAGCATGAACATCAGGAACATGACGAACAGGGTTTCCATGGTGGCCTGACCACCGCTTGCTGTCATGAGCCCTCGGCGGGGGCCATGTGTCCCTTCGAACTTTTTCTGGGTAGGGGAAGTGTCCTTAACGAGATCCATTTAAACCGCCATCGCTCCAGTGATTCGATTGGGCCGGCATTCTCACCGGGCTAGTACAAGGGCTCAGTGCTTAATGTTACTTATCTCTGATTCAATGGTCTGAAAACTCGACAACGAGACGCCGTTTTGAGCCGCCTGGATTACCAGTTGCGCGTCCAACCACAGCTTAGTCATCTGGGTCTGGGTGTATCCGCTATAATCACCGTCGTCCAGATATCCTTTCAGCGGCAGCATCCTCACCTGGAACTTTCCGCCCTCGTCACTGTTATCGGGATCGATGGAGCCGTTGGTGGGCTTGGCCATGGCTACAGCGGTCATGGCCGGTATCTTAAAAACGCTTGGCAAGACCACGCCATCGGTTGGGTCGGCCTTCACCCACCACAGGAAATTGACTTTCTTATGGCCGTCCTTGGCGATGTTCCACACCTCGCTCAGATCCAGTTGATGAACATTGACGCCGATCCAATAGATCCCCACGTAGGTGGTGTTCTCGCCTTCCATCTTCGAGACCTTGTCGACCTCAATCAAGTCACCCGGAATTCCGAAGAGAGGGTAAGACAATGAGACCCCCCTCAAGAGTTGATCGCCGTTTTTCTTGGTGACCTCCCTCGCCTCTTCGACCGCCTGAACATTTCCGGTCAGATTCAAAGCTTTGAAAAATGGTTTGTAAATACCGTTTCCCACCTTCCACAGGGGGTCGGCAATGTCGGCCAGGTAATCCAGAGTCACCGTAAAGCTTACTGTCAGAATCTGGGTGGGGGTGAACACAAACCATTTTTCGGCCCAGTTGGTTTCGTACAGCGAATTGAGTACCTGGGCCTGGCGCGTGGCCCCCGTCCATGCCCCGGAATCGGCGATCATTTGCAGGATGGTCCGCCGGTTGATGGCTTGGCCGAGGTTCACGATAAAAGCCAGGAATAGGAACAGCGTCCAGAAGGCGGCGATAAAAAAGAGGGTTGTTTGCCCGCGCTCGGAACGCAAGCGCATGGCCGGGGATCGGAGGGAGGAGGGCGCAGGCAGGGCGGCGATCGAACGATCGGTCATTTATTGTCCCCCTTTTCGTCGTTCTTTTTTATATTCTCCTGGATCATGGGCGCGCGGCCAATCGTCTTGACGGCTGAGGAACTGGTCCCGGCCAGGAAGGTCGGGATTCCCAGGGTGGTTTGATAGCTCACTTCAATGCAGGCGCTTTCGCCGCTCCCGCCTCCTCCACCGCCTCCACCCCCACCGCTTCCGACACCGTGGCAGGAAGCCTTGTTGACATCGATGCCTGAGCCGCCGGAGCCCCAATTCATCGCCCCCAACACATCTTTGGCCGCGTCTTTGGCCTTGTCCATGTCATCGTTGTTATCAATGTTCACTGACCAGGCCCGCGCTGCGGCGAAGGCGGCATAATTCGTCAGCAGCTTCGTACCGGCGATCATGGTAATGATCACCAGCGACCAGATCAAAAAGAAGAAGATCAGGAAGTTGATCAAGAACTCCAGCAGGACTTGACCTTCTTCCGCTCTCCGCTTCCGACATGGAGTCTTTTGAACCAGGGGTTTTGATGGGCCAGGCATTTTGATCCACCGGGTCGGGGGCCAGGAGGCCCTGTTTACCCGCGCATACAGCCCCCCGCAAAAGGGCAGTCGCGCCAGACCCACGGCGTTCCGTGCCTTTCTGCCGGTCGAAATATGAACTGTCACGCTCCTCCCTCAAATCAAGGGAGGCGCTTGAGGGTGTCCCGAGTTTGCGCCCTCATACTACTCCAGGAGGAACACTTAGAAGCTGCTAGACGCATTCGTGATGGCATTAATAATGTTCCCGACCAGGTTGCTCACCAGGTTCTTGAATCTCGGAGAGAGGAACATTGCAATGGCGATCAACAAGCTCACCATAATCAGGACAATCACGAGGTATTCCAAAGTGGTTTGGCCGCGCTGCTCCCGAGCTTTCCGTCGCAGATTGGCTCCCCAGAAGATGGCCTTCGAAGACCACTCCACCACTGCGTCGTTCAAACGCGATAGCTTGCCAAACATACTGTCCTCCTTATGCGGATTGGATTTACCTCACAGATAGGCGAAACGTACCCGTCTTGGGTTTCAAGGGCTCTGAAATAAACTTGAATACACGCGCAAATGCGTTGCGTGAAGGATCCGGGATTGAGTGGGCCTCTTATTCGCAAGCAAGTAGTGAATCATTCCGGCCGGCATCGCTTGGTCCGCCAATCCCTATCCGGCTCCGTGATTCCCTCATCCCTAACTTGTATAGGGCGAAATGAGCTTCTGGATCAAGGCTCTCATGAAGTGGGACCACCGGGGGGCTACAAAGCCAATCACAGCGATGGCTATCCCCCCGACCAGCAGGACCAGTGTCAAATACTCAAACAGCGATTGCCCCCTGGCATCCAGGAGTTTACGGACTCGTTTCATGGGAGCCTGTTAACATTAGCCTCTGAAGTTTTTCACGGAGCCATCCTGGCCACGTGGAGACTCACGCTCTTAAACCCCTTGACCAGCGCCCCCCCGAACTTCATGAAAACGAAAATGATCACCACGAATAACCCGAGTAACAGGACATACTCAAAAATGGCTTGTCCCTGGGACCTCAATCCCTTTCGGAGTCGAAATGGCTGCCGGTCGTGAGTCATCTCTGGGATAAAGCTCAAATTATTGGAAGGTAAATCTGAGAAAATTATGTAAAAGGCGGGTTTTAGTATGTCAAAAACAAATTTGAGTGTCAAGCGCAGGGTCATTCGGGTCGGGCTGCCTTGTGGACAAAAATGACACACTCTTCGTCCAGATAGCGGCGTTCCCAGTCCGGATCAGCATCCACGACATGGCGCAGCGGCGCATCCGGGCGAATCATGACCCATTGAATCTGGTATTGATGGAACAACTTTTTCCAGTTGTCCTTTCCTTCTCCCACCTCGGGCTGGCCGATGAGCTTGAGAAACTGCCTGGCGAATTCCTCTCCATACATATCCAGGCGGCCATCGATGAAGACCTTGATGTTCGGGTAGAAATTATAAATGAGAAAACCTCCCGTGACTGAATCGTTGAAGACATGTCCCGGAGGCATATGGGATTTCAGATATTGGATGGCGTCTACAGGAAAACCCCGTTCCTTGAGATAGCGGAAATCCATGACACGTTCGCGCCCCAGGTATCCCTGGTGCGCCACAATCCAGCACAAACCCAGCAGGACGGCGACCGACAAAAGGTGGCGCTTGAAATCGCGCTCCAGCGAAACAACCAGCTCAATTCGCCGGAAAAAGCGCTCTAGTCCTCGCTTTAGCTGGGGTGCTGGCGAGGTCCATTCCCTGAGAGGTTCGCCTAAACCCCGAAGAAGGCGGGCATAGATGGGAGCGCAGATCAACAGCATCACGGGGATATTCCGCAGGGAGATCAGACCCAGCGCAATCCAGACCACCAGCGTCAACGCCTCTTCCAGGCGCAGGCGGTATCGCGAATAGAGCAACAAAAGGGTTGGCGCAATGACGGCCGCGAGGAAGGGATGGAAGATGAGCCATTGAAAGGAGGGGGAGAACTGTTCATTGAACAGGTTGAGTTTATGAACCGTCTTGAAATACTCGTACAGGTATGTGTAAAGCTTATATCCGTTGGGATTGAGGAGGGACGCAGCGACCGTTGTGAAGGCTACCCCGCCCGTCTCGAGGACCTTCAATCGCAGGACGGGGCGGCGCTCCGGCGTAGCAAAGAGGTATTCAAGAGCGGCGCTGAAGAAGAATGTCAGGACCAGGGTCACCCCGGCGATGAAGCCGGCATGTAGATTGACCCAGAAGACCATCAGCAGAGGCAGAACCCACATCCGCTTCACGGGAATCGTGCCCAATGTGAATCGGTCCAAAAGGTAATAACAGGGCACGACAAAAAGATACGAAACGATGTGAGGGCGGGCCACCCAGTGAAAATTACTTCCCAGGATCACGAACAACAGCAGCGGGAAGGAAAGGGTGAATGGGAATCCCTCCCGCCTCAAGAGTTTGTAAAGGAGCGTGTAGGTCGCAGCCAGCACCAGGACCATGAAAAGGACAACGCCGTTCAACCCAAAGCGATTGTGGAGGGCGGCGAAGATGACTTCAGTGCCCCACTCATAGGTCACCCACCAGGCATGGGGCATGGTGAATGAAAAAATGTCGTGATGGGGGATGCTGTGGGTCTCCAACATATGTTGGCCGGCCCTGATGTGCCACCCCGGATCCCCGTCGAGGAAGTAATACTTGCTGATACGCGAGAAGAGCATGATGAGAACGAGCGTGATAAAACAAACCTCGGCGGTCGAGGGCATCAGCCATTGCAACCATCCTGCAGGCCTCTTCGTCAGCGCAGGCGGACTTGGCAGAGCGATCTGAGAGTTATCCATGATGAGGGGTTATGGGTTCTCCGGTTCAATTGGACAGAAGAGAGGCAGTAGTCATCTCATGCGGGTCCAACCTCGGATGAACGGGCCCGAGGTGCGCATAGGCGCCAACCTAAGACCGGAGTAACGAGTGGCCCATAATCCCCCCGGCGGAAGCCGGGGGATGATTCAGCTACAGCCTACAGCAACGATCCCATTTTCATTATCCCCCCTCATCGCGCGAAGCGGGATGAGGGGGGGGTAGTTTATTTTTGGAACCTGGGTTTGTGGCCTGTACTTGAACTTTCCCCCAGCTTCCGCTGGGGGGATTCGACAGAACCGCCCACTTCCCCCTTTTAAAATCAATCCTCTTTAGGTTGACGCCTATGCGCGGTGCGGGACGTTCTGTCCAGTGTTATGGCGACTTAGGACATGCTCTTCTTTCGGACATAAATCACACAGTGCTCATCGAGAAATGGGCGGTCCCATTCCGGGTCCCTGTCCAATACCAGGCGCAGCGCAAGGTTCGGGCGGATCATCACCCACTGAATCTGACAGCGGCGAAACAGCTCCTTCCAGTTTTCATTCCTGCGACCGGCCTCCGGTGAGTTAATGAGATTCAGGTAAGTGTGAGCAAAATCGGCGCCGTACATGTCCAACCGTCCATCCGCGAACACTTTCATTGTAGGATAAAAGTTGTAAATGAGATACCCGCCCAGGGCCCACTCATTGAACACGTTTCCTGCTGGCCGATGCGCCCTGACATAGTCCATCCCGGCCGCCGGATAATCCCATTCTTCAGTGAACTGAAAGTGCAGGATCTGTTTATTCCACCCATACCCCTGATGGATCACGATCCAGAAAAGACCCAGCAAGACGATTGAGACGAGGAGGTGTCGGTTGAAATGCCGTTCCATCGAAATCGCTCGTTCGAGTCGCTGGAACAACCGCTGCAGTCGTCCCTGGAGCCCCGGTGCGCGAGAGATCCATTCCCTGAGAGGTTCATGCAATCCCCTCAAGAGCCGTCCATAGATGGGAGCGCAAACCAGGAACATGACCGGAATATTCCGGAGCGAGATCAGGCCCAGGGCGATCCAGATGCAGAGCGTGAGACTCTCTTCCAACCGGACGCGATAGCGGGTATACCGCATGAGAAGAATCAGCCCCACGACTGCCACCAGAAAAGGTTGGAAAATGGACATCTGAAAAATGGGAGAAAAGAGTTCGTTGACCGGGTTGAGGTTATGGACTGTCTTGAAATACCCGCACAAGTAAACGTGGAGACCATAGCCATAGGGATTCACCAGGGAAGTGAGCAGCGTTGCGCCCGCAAGAGACCCCGTTTCCTTGACCTTCATCGTTAATGAGGCGCGCAGCCCGGCGGAGGAGCATGAGTATTGCAGCAGGGCGCCTGAAAAAAAGGTCAACACCAGGATCTCACCTGCGATGAACCCGGGATGAAGATTCACCCACAGGATCATGAGGCCCGGAAGGATCCACAACCGTCTGGCAGGGAGCGTGCCCTGAAGGTAGCGGTCCAGGACGCCGATGAAAATTACAATAAAGAGGTACGAGACCACGTGCGGCCGGGCGGCCCAGTGAAACCGGCTTCCCATGATGACACCCAGGAGAAGCAGGAAGGACAGGGTGAACGAAAAGCCTTCGCGCCTCAGCAATCGATACAACAGGGAATAGCTTGCTGCCAGGAGCAAAGCGGCCAGAAGGACAATGCCGTTCAAGCCGAAATGACGATCGAGGGCCGCAAAGATGATTTCAGTCCCCCACTCGTAAGCCACCCACGGGGCATCGGGCATGGAAAATGAGAAGATGTCGTGGTGGGGGATGCTGTGGGTTTCCAGGATGTATTCGCCGGCCCGGATGTGCCAACCGCGGTCGCCGTCATAGAGAAAGTAGGGATCATTGCGGCCGAAGAGCAGAACCAGGCTGAGCGTGAGAAAAATAAGTTCGGCAGTAGAGGGAAGGAGCCAGCGAATCCAGGTAGAGGGAACGGTTGCCCCGCGGGTTTGAGGGAGGGCAGCTACGACAGAATCCTTCATGGCTCTCCGGCGTTCTCATCAATTCGCGTCAGGAGGGTGAGGGAGATGCCTCATGCAAGGAGATCGCAGGTGACCACATCCCTCTCCCACCAGGGGATACTTTTCTCATGGAATGTTAAGTGCGTCGCCGGTTGTGATTCCCGCGGCGGGCAATAGCTTAAGAAACTGGTTGAATTGAAAGAGCCACCCGGAGACGGACAGGCGAACCTCCCCGGGTCTACCGGGTCAGGAACTGGAGCGATTTCTTAAGCAGGTTTTCAAAGGTCTGCTCGTTTCCCTCGCTATGCAGCACTTCGCGCACCGCCTTTTCGGACAGGACCGCGGAATAGCCGAGGTTCATCAGGGCGGACACGGCATCTTCCTTGATCTGATTCACATGGGCCGGCCACTCCGGGCGTGGGGCACCACCGGCGGGTGCCAACGTGCTCAACTTGTCTCGCAACTCCAGCACCAGTCGCTCTGCGGTCTTTTTCCCCACTCCGGGGATGTGAGTAAGCCGGACGACATTGCCGTGTTGAATCGACGGCACCAGCTCGTTGACGCTCATCCCGGAAAGAATCGCAATTCCGAGTTTCGGACCAATCCCGGACACGCTGATGAGTTTTTCGAAAACCTGTTTCTCGGGGGGGGTCAGGAATCCAAACAGGGCAATGGTTTCCTCGCGGACGTGCGTATAAATATTCAGTGAGATCGGGGTGCTGTCGTCCGGCAGCTCGTAGAAAGTCGAGAGTGGGATCGTCACGTCGTAGCCGACTCCCCCGACATCGAGGATCACTTGATTGGGTTGTTTACTGAGGATCTTTCCGGTGAGGTGGGCAATCATGAGATGATCGTTTGACCGCGAGCGCCGACCCTGTCTTGTCCCTGATGCAGTGGACGAATCGCCGGGTTTCGAGGGGGGCGACCGGGCGGCGTTTTCATCGCCCGAGAAGGGCAATGAGAATATGACCGCCACGTGGACGAACTATTCTGCGAAATCGATCTGGTCGATCACTCCCACGACCGTCATATCGATGGGGGAGCTCGGCCGGCCGGCGGCGGTCATCGCACTCCATCCTTCCTGCACCACGAGGACCCTTTCCCCGACGCCCGCATCCACCGCATCCAGCGCCAGGACCACTTCCCCCCGGTCCGTGCCATCCAGATTGAGGGGTTGCACCATCAGGACCTTTCGCCCCTCATGGCTGGGGGATTTCTGCGTGGCGATGACGTCCCCGACTACCCGGCCGACGATCATGGGTGGCTCCATCCAGTCCGTTGTGTGGTGCGATCTGCTGCGTTAGATCGCCTTACAAATACTTGATGCTCTTCTCAGGTGTTTCGATCCGATCAACAATTGCAATCACGGTGCATTCCGTCGGCACATCGCGCGGGAAGGCCAGCGAGGCTTCTTTTCCCCGGCACCAGTAGACCACCTCACCATATCCTGCTCCGATGGAATCCACCGCCACCAGCGGACGACCGCGATCCCTTCCCTCCCGGGTGATGGGCTGCAGCACGAGGAGCTTCAGGCCCTCCATGGAAGGATTCTTGATGGTACAGACCACATTTCCGATGACTCTTGCGAGCTGCATTCTAGCTTCATTCTCGACTTATTGATTCAAACCAGCAGGAGAACCAACTCGAGGTCATTTCGCGCCCTGATTCCCATGCTGAGGTCACGCCGCGGAAAACCTCGGAATGGAAAGGTGAGGATGCGGGATCAGGGCTGCCGCAGGGGCCGCGCTCAGTGTATTTCCACTTGGTCAACGATTCCAATGATAGCCGAATCAACGGGACAGTCTTTGCAGCCGGAGGCATTGCGTGCGGAACTTCCCGCCACGATGAGCACTTTTTCCTTGAATCCCGCTTGAACAGTGTCGACTGAGACCACGAAGTTGCCCTCATCCTTGCCGGTCGCGGCATCGATGGGTTTGACGATCAGCAGCTTTTTGCCTTCCAGTCGCGGGTCTTTGCGGGTGGCAACGATGGTCCCGACTACACGTCCCAGGAGCATGAATTCCTCTTGTCTCGCACAAATGCCGGCGAGTTCACGAAACTGCGGGAGGGGCCACGGTGAAGAGGGCTGAGGTCGGAGGAGCGTGTGTTCGACGCCACGTCGACACGCCGTCCAGCTGCCTCCCGAGTCGGAGAGACGATCTATTTGGCTGCCTTACCGATGGGCAGAACGTCTTCAAGGTTCGAGTGTGGGCGCGGAATGACGTGCACGCTGATCAGTTCCCCCACGCGCCGTGCGGCCGCAGCGCCAGCGTCGGTGGCGGCCTTCACGGCAGCTACATCGCCCCGCACAATCGCGGTCACGTAGCCCGAGCCAATCTTTTCCCATCCCACCAGCGTGACTTTTGCAGCTTTGACCATAGCGTCACTTGCTTCAATCATGGCCACGAGACCCCGTGTTTCAATCATTCCCAATGCTTCACCCATGAACTCCTCCTCGAATTTTCCCGACGAATTCCTCTGTTTGGAATAGTAGTGCGCCTGAGTCCCTACTTGCGTTGTGTGAGAACCTGCTGGATCAGGTCGATGAGTTCCGATTTGGTAACGGAGATGATTTCATTTTCGACCCTGGCCTCGGAAGGACTGGCTGTCTCCGCGACCACCGGGCATCCGGGAACGAACTGCGTTGGCGATTGGATACCGTAGACAGAACCTCGTCGCGCGAAAAGTTTATCTACTTCCTCGCGTGAAAGCAAGCTTTCACGGCCCAAAATTTTCACGACCAGGTTGATGCGGGCGAAATGTTCCACGGTTTCCGTCCTGAAATAGGCCTCATTGAGCGAGGCGCCATAGCTGACCACGCCATGGTTCGCCATGAGGATGGCATCATAACTGGGGATCAGCGGCTCCAGCGGTTTCGTAATGTCCTCGGTGGCGGGAGTTCCGTACGCCGCCAGGGGAACACAGCCGAGCGACAGGATGATCTCGGAACATAACGCGCGGTCAAGCGCCATCCCGGCGGCGGCGAACCCCGTGGCCACTGGTGGATGGCAATGCACGACCGCATGAATGTCGGGCCGCAAGCGGTAGATCAGCAAATGCATGGGGAGTTCCGTGGAAGGCTTGCCTTTCCCGGAAATCTTATGGCCCCGCAGGTCGGTCTTGACGATCTCCTCGATCTCCATGAAGCCCTTTGAGCGCCCGGACGGCGTGGCGATAATCTCCCCCTCGTTGAACCGCACGGAAATGTTCCCATCGCTGGCCGCAACATACCCCTTCTCCCACACCCGCCGCCCGATCTCAAGGATCGCTCGAGCCGCCTCTGTTTCGGTTTTGAATTCGAATTGGGTCATGAAAAAATAGGGCCCGTCCCTTGTTCCAAGTAGGGCGACCAGTCTGGTCGCCCTACTCTGATAACGGTTGGATCATGTTCCTGAAAAACAGCGCCGGTAACTTAAAGCCTCGATGAAAAGACTGAAGATTCACATCTAGCCTGCGGCCTTTTGCTCGCGGCCGCGCTTGCGGGCGACGCCGGTCTTCTGGGCGGCCTTGATCACCCCCTGGGCGACAGCCTTGGAAACGCGGACGTCGAACACCGAGGGAATCACATAATCCTCGTTGAGCTCCGACGGGCTGATGATGGAGGCGATGGCCTCGGCTGCCGCGAGCTTCATGGCCTCGTTGATTTCCCGCGCGCGGCAATCGAGAGCGCCCCGGAAGATCCCCGGAAAGGCCAGCACATTGTTGATCTGGTTGGGATAATCGCTGCGACCCGTGGCCATGATACGAACATAGGGTGCCGCTTCTTCCGGCATGACTTCTGGAGTCGGGTTGGCCATCGCGAACACAATGGCATTTTTCGCCATCCGTTTCAACCATTTGGGTTTCACCGTTCCCGGACCGGAGAGGCCGAGGAAGACATCGCAGTCTTTAAGCGCATCTTCCAGGCTTCCTTTGAAACCCTCGTGGTTGGTGTGCTCGGCATACCAGTGTTTGGCGACATTCATGTTTTCAGTGCGACCCTTGTAAATGGCGCCTTCCCGATCGCACCCGATGAAATGCTTCACCCCGTAAGCCATCAGAATTTTTGTGCAGGCCACGCCGGCGGCGCCGACCCCTGAGACGACCACCTTCAATTTTTCAGGCTTCTTTTTGACGATGCGCAGCGAATTGATGAGGGCGGCCAGCACCACCACCGCGGTTCCATGTTGATCGTCGTGCATGACCGGGATATCGAGTTCCTTCTTGAGGCGCTCCTCCACCTCGAAACAACGCGGCGCGGAGATGTCCTCCAGGTTGATGCCGCCAAACACCGGCGCAATGGCTTTGCAGGCCGCGATGATTTGTTCAGTGTCCTGCGTTGCCAGGGCGATGGGAAAGGCATCCACGCCTCCAAATTCCTTGAAGAGCATGGCCTTCCCCTCCATCACCGGCAGGGAGGCCTCTGGTCCGAGATTTCCGAGGCCGAGGATGGCCGATCCATCGGTCACCACCGCCACCATGTTCTTCTTGATGGTCAGGGAATATACTTTGGACTTGTCCTCGGCAATCGCCAGGCACACCCGGGCGACCCCGGGCGTATAGGCCCGAGACAGGTCGGCGCGGGTCCTCAAGGGGAATTTTGAAGTCACCTCAATCTTGCCTCCGAGGTGCATCAGAAAGGTCAGATCACTGACATTAACGAGCTCCACATCCTTGAGGTGCGCCAGGGCCTTCACGATCTGGTCGCCATGCTTTTCATCGCGCACGTTTACCGTGATGTCGCGGACGGTGAATTCCGAGGTCACTTCCACCAGATCGATGGCCCCGATGTCGCCCCCCGTGCGGCCGATGGCCGAAGTGACGCGACCCAACATGCCCGGCCGGTTGTTGATGTTCAAGCGAAGGGTGATGCTGTTGCTGGCAGTCGGTACGGTGTGCATGACGACCCTTTCACCAATGGATTCATTTACTGCGGAAAAAATGATCGGAGAAACTACCTCCGGGGCGTTGTGAAATCATCTCACGACTCGCGCTTACGCTTTTAAAAACCTATTCGGGAGGATTCACGGCGGCAGGAAGCGAGGGGTTGCTCAAATAATAAGACAAGCTTTCGAGGGACACCTTCAGGTCCACCGTCTTCAACTTCACGTTGGTGTTGACGCGCAGTCGCACGGGGGCGAAATTCAAGATTGCCTTTACGCCGGTCTCACACACGAGGTCGACCACCTTTTGAGCGGCATCGGCGGGCACCGTGATCACAACGATGTCGACCCCCTCCCGCCGGACGATCTGCTTGAGTTTCTTGATGTCATGAACCGGCACGCCGGACCTTGAGGTCCCCCCGATCTTTTTGGGGTCCTGATCAAACAAAGCCACGATCCTGAACCCCTCGGTGTTGAATCCGGCATAGTCACACAAGGCGCGGCCCAGATTCCCGGCCCCGCAGATGATGACGCGATGCTCCTGGTTCAAGCCGAGAATTTTGGTCAGGTGTTGGGCCAGGTGACTGACCTGGTATCCCACGCCCCGGACCCCGAATTCGCCAAAATAGGCGAGGTCCTTTCGAATTTGTGCCGAGTTCAAGTGGAACTGGTCCGCCATCGACCGCGAGGAGATGGTATGGATCCCGTTCCGGTCGAGGGTTTGCAGACACCTCAGGTAGACGGAAAGGCGCTTGGTGGTGAGTTCAGAGATTTTTTCAGATTTCATGGATAACGGTTCGGTTGTAATTATTTTCCCAAGTAGTTTAGCATAGGGGAAATTGGTGTCAATAAAAAGTGCGGGCAGGTTCTCGAATGGACATCCATGGGCTCGACCGGCTGCCAAAAGTGGAGATTCACCTGCACCTGGAAGGCTCGGTGGAGCCCTCCGATTTGCAGGCCCTGGCGCGGAGGAATCATCTTCCGGATGAATTGTGGTCCCTCAATGCCTTTGAGGAGAAGTATCGCTATGCGGATTTCGCGGGCTTCTTGGGGTCTTTCAAGTTCATTACGGAGCACTTGATCACGCCGGCGGATTATGGATGGATTGCCACGCAACTTATCGATCGGCTCCACCACATGCAAGTGCTGTACGCGGAGATTTTCGTCTCGGCGGGGGTGGTGCTGAAACAGAAAAAGGATCTGGACGCGGTGGTCGACGCCATCACCACCGCTTCAAGAGAACGGGAGGAGCAGACGGGCATCCGCGTGAACTGGATCCTCGATGTCACACGGCAGTTCGGAGTTGAGTTCGCCGAGCGTGTGGCCGAGGCGGCGGTCCGCTATCGGGAGAGCGGGCTCGATAATATTGTCGGGGTCGGCATGGGGGGAGACGAAAATTCTTTTCCGGCGCACGAATTCAAACACGTTTTTGACGAAGCGCGCAGGCACGGTTTACATGTCACCATTCACGCGGGCGAGGTGGCCGGCCCGCAATCGATCTGGGAGGCGATTGAGGTGTTGGGCGCGGAGCGGATCGGACATGGTATCGCCGCCCGGCTCGATGAGCGCTTGATGAATCACTTGAAAGCACGGTCCCTTCCGCTGGAGTGTGCCCCGACCTCAAACCTGTGCACCGGCGTGATTCAGAGGATCGAGGATCATCCCCTGAAAATGTTTTATGAGCACGGGCTCCGGGTCACCTTGAATACGGATGACCCGGCACTTTTTCATACCGACCTCCTGCGTGAGTATCGTCAGGCCGCCACTCATTTCCAGCTGACTCCCCGGGACTTCGCTCAGTTCAATCGCAACGCCATCGAGGGATGCTTTGCAGGCCCGTCCGAGAAGATGGAGGTCCTGCGGTTGTTCGAGGAGCGGCTTCGAGGACTGGAGAATGCTCAAGAGGTCAATGGTGGCTGACATGTCACATCGCGCGCTACTGCCGACCCCGCAGGAATAAATTGACATCTCCCATCCCAGGAAATAGTATGGCCCCAGCGTTTGCAAGGGGATGGAGTTCCCCATAACCGCCTCTCCGGCTGATGACTCCTGAACATTATAGAAAGGTGTTTTACGCCGATGCACAAGGTTGCTCTCCTGGCGTGTGCGGGTGCTTGTGGAACTCTGGCTCGATATGTCCTTCAAGGTTGGGCTCACCGCGTCTTCGGGGGTGACTTCCCTTGGGGGACCTTGGTCGTGAATTCGCTGGGTTGTCTTGCGTTCGGTTTGATCTGGGCAATCGCCGAGGAGAGGTTTCTCATTAGACCGGAGTGGCGAATCGTTCTGCTGATCGGATTTCTGGGCGCATTCACCACCTTCTCGAGCTTCGTTTTCGAAACCGCTGAACTTTTCAGAGATACCCAGTGGCGAATGGCCATTCTCAACCTGGTGGGGCAAAACGTTTTGGGATTGGTTCTGTTTTTCCTGGGGTTATTCTTGGGAAGAATCTTTTAGAGGGGGTGCCCGGGTATGAAATTGCCAGCAGAGGCAGAGTTACTCAGAATCTTCATTGGGGAGAGCGACAAGGTTGCTGGACGGCCGCTCTACGAGGTCATCGTCGAAGAGGCGAAAAAGAGAAAAATGGCCGGCGCCACCGTGCTACGAGGGGTTTTGGGTTTCGGAGCCAATAGTCGCCTCCATACCGCCAAAATACTGCGGCTCTCCGAAGATCTTCCCGTGGTCATTGAAATCGTGGATGAGTCCGCCAAGATCAATGACCTGTTGTCGGATCTGGACCCGATGATCGGTGAAGGGTTGGTCACGCTGGAGAAGGTTCGTGTCATTGCTTATCGACATAATGTTTGAAGGGTGATCGTTGATGCATGCTTTCACATGGTGATCAAAATCCCTTGCATGGTGAGTCGTCGTTAGAGTTCATGCTCTGCCCGGCAAGTTTGGGCCCGACCGGTCCCATGATTTTTTTCCCCCGGCGTTGAATCCGTATTATAATTCCATTTCCGATGACGTCGTGCACGGCCTGCGACGACGCCGTCTTCTTGCTTGCACCGGAGAGGTGCCAGAGAGGCCGATTGGGGCTGCCTGCTAAGCAGTTTAGGGGGCTAAAACCTCCTACGAGGGTTCGAATCCCTCCCTCTCCGCCATGTTTTTGCGGAAAATACTCCTTGACTATCTTCGGTGGTTCCCCGGGGCCTGGGCGGCCCAAGTAAGTCCTCCTCTAGATCGGCCTGCTCAGCCATCACGAATCCAATTATGGCAAGGACAGCAACTCCACACCGGAGAAGTGCGCGGATCGCGTCGGGAAGGTGGCCTTTGGCGTCGTGTAGGCCGAGGGAAAGGACTTCGCGGGGGAAGTCATCCCCCTTGTTGGCGTCGATTGTAAAAAAAATGGAGAGGCCCTCGAACGCCTCTCCATCTACTGTGCCCGTGATCATTGCCTCAATCCGCATTTAGGTGCTGCGGATCACCGACATTTCGCACGCCGCACTTACTTGATGCAAACTCCCGTGCCTTTCGCACATGCGCCATGCAGCACAAATACCGCATGCAGAACTTCGTCAGTAATCCAGACCCGGTTTGCGGCGCTATCGACGCCAATCGCGTCGAGATGCTGCGCGCCAGGAATGGTGATCGTTGCTTTTAGTTCCATGGTCGCTGGATCGAAGATTGCCACCGTGTCCTGTTCAGAGACTACATAGAGGAGACCCTTGTCGTCTTTTTGCATGTAAGCAATGTTGTTGGCGGTGTTTGCACCGCCACCGTCACTGTTCGGAATTTCTTCGCATACCGTAGCACCAGGGATGTCCACCGTGTCGTCGACAGTGGCTACTGTGATTTTCGCCACGCGAGACCTGTCGTCGGTGATGAACACTGAGCCACCGCCGGCGGCCATCTTGTCGGCCTCGAACTTGTTTTCGATGCACGCCAGTGGATTCGGGCCGTCACCGTAAAACACACCGAGGCTGTACGGAGCGAGGCCCAGTGCGTAAGGCTGCGTGGGGGGACGTGGCAGATCGGTCAGTAGCTCGCCGCCACTTCCGTCCGGATATACCGCTGTGGCGATGGTGACGGTTCCGTCATCTTCGTTGGCGGCGTAAACAAGTCTATTCACCGGGTCGAAGACGACGCTTTCAGGATCATCCCCGGCGGGAATCTCCTTTAATTTCGTAAGGGTAAGGTCTATGGGGTCAAAGAAAAAGGCATAGATCGTGCCAGCCGTCCAGCATTCCACATCTCCCGGTTCAGCGACGTCGGGTATTAGTGTTCCAGAGGAACAATAATCATTATTCGACGCCTCGCCCTCCGGTGCTTTAGCGCCGAGGTAAACAACACCATTGACAGAATCAACGGCAACGCCTTCTGGCTCGATGCCGCGGGCGAAGTACCAGGCGGCAATCACCGTATCTGTGTCGCCATCAATCACTGTGAGGGTGCCGCGTGGGTCGGCCGCCTCGATGCTGAACTTGGTGCCAACGTAGATCAGGTTTCTGGTGGAATCGATCGCGATGTACTCGTTCTCATTGTTGATGTGGACCACTTTCACTGGGTGGGTATGCGTGCCGAGGGGCAGGTTCAGTTTCTTGGGTGCACTCGTGGCGTTGATTACATGGTTGTCGAGAACGAAGAGGGCATATTGGTCGTCCCCTTCGGTGTTTTCTTCGGCTATGACGTAAGCCTTGTGCGTTACTGGGTTAACAGCGATGCCCTCGGGGTTTTTGCCCACCTGGAGGCTGATCTTGATAAGGTTCGAAGGTTGGCCTGCAAGCGCCAAGGTGGCTGTGAGCAGTCCAAAAATGATAAGTAGGATTAGTCGCTTCATGGTGTATCTCCTTAGATTGCGCGACTCAAATGGTATCGCGCGGGACCAGAATTGAATGCATGGGACTGCCCTCGGGCCCGCCACCAACCCCCGGTCCGACTGGCGGACCGGGGGTTGGCAACCACCGAACAGATCCGCCAAAAACCCGGCGGCCCTTCGGCTGAACAGACTTTTCCTTACTGACATCCGGTGCAAGCGGTGTACGTATAGTCGTTCAACAACCATGCCGGACCGATCCGAGACCACAGCCGCACATGCACCGTGCTGCCGTCATTCGGTAACACACTCACTCCCACCGACAGGTTCGTGCCCTGGCCTGCGCTATAGATTTCCTGCCCGCCTGCCGTCGTCCCCACAAACAGGTAGTATTCCGCCGCCAGGCTCCCGCTCCAGGTGAAGGTCACCGCCCGAGAACTCAACGTCGATCCCGGGGCCGGAGTCACCATCGCGGCCTTAGTCGCGGCACACCCTGTGCACGCCGTGTAGCTGTAGTCGTTGAACAGCCACGCGCTCCCAATCCGCGACCACAGCCGCACATACACCGCACCCCCGTTGTTGGGCAGGTTCATCACCTCGCTCGACAGGTTCGTTCCCTCCCCAGCGCTGTAAATCTCCTGTCCGCCCACGGTCGTTCCCACCTGCAGGTAGCACTCCGAGGCCAGGCTGCTGCTCCATGTGAAGGTCACCATCGTGGCGCTTAAGGTGGCTCCCGGTGCGGGAGTTGTCATCACGGCCAGCGTCGGCGCACACCCGGTGCACGCCACGTAGCTGTAGTCGTTGTACCACCATGCCCCGCCTGCCTCCGACCACAGCCTCACGTACACGTTGCTCCCGCCGATCGGCAGGCCCGTCACTTCGGCCGACAGGTTGGTCCCCTGCCCGGCACTGTAGAGCTCCTGGCCGCCCGGCACCGTCCCCACCTGCAGGTAGTACTGTAACGCCAGGCTGGCGCTCCACGTAAAGGTCACCGACGAGGCGGTCAGTGCCGACCCCGCCGCCGGAGCGGTCATCACCGCCTTGGTCGCGGTGCAGCCGCTGCACGCCGTGTAGGGGTAATCGTTGTACAACCACACCCCCCCGATGTTGGTCCACAGCCGTGCAAACACTGCGCTCCCGTTGGTCGGCAGCGCTGGCACTTGTACCGAGAGCTTGGTCCCCTGCCCGGCACTGTAGATTTCTTGTCCTCCTAGTGTCGTTCCCACCTGCAAGTAACACTCGGTTCCCAGGCTGGCGCTCCACCAGAAGGTCGTCATCGAAGAACTCAGCGTCGACCCAGGTGCGGGCGTGGTCATCGCCGCCTTGGTCGCCGTACAGCCGGTACAAGACACATAAGTGTAATCGTTGAAGGACCACAGCCCCCCGATCAGCGACCACAGCCGCACATACACCGTGCTGCCATCGGTCGGCAAGGCCATCACCGCCGCCGACAGGTTGGTCCCTTCGTCCACACTGTACAGTTCCTGTCCCGCCAGCGTCGTGCCCACCTGCAGATAATACTCCGACACCCCTGTGCCGGCGCTCCACGTGAAGGTCACTGTCGAGGACGTCAAAGTGGACCCGGGAACCGGAGTCGTCATTTGGGCCCCATTGCCCCCCGGCGTGTTGACGGTCAGGGTGAAGTTCTGGGTGGCGTTGGGCGACACTCCGTTCCATGCGGTGATGACGAACGGGTAACCGCCCGGGGCGCCCGGTGTGCCGGCCAAGGTGGCGGTGCCGTTGCCGTTGTCCGTGAAGGTCACCCCGCTAGGCAGTGCACCCACCTCGTACAGGGTCGGCATGGGCGTCCCCGTGGCCGTCACCGTGAACGATCCCGGGGAGCCGACGGTGAAGGTCGTCGTGTTGGCGCTGGTGATCGCCCGCGCCGTCGCCGACGGGTTGACGGTCAGGGTGA
>JAIQFY010000031.1 GCA_020072965.1 Terriglobia bacterium
CGCCTGAAGCTATGGGAGTTTGAGTACAATACGCGACGGCCCCACCAGGCGCTGGGAGGCCAAACGCCGATGGAAGTCTATCTCTCGGGGTATCGTACTCATGCTCATACTCGTATGCTAACGTAGTATGTCAATACATATAGGGGATAGGGGATAGGTAATAGGTAATAGGGGATAGGTAATAGAGAGGCTAAATCGAATTTCAGTCTTCTTTCTCGACGCCTGATGGAGGAGAACAAGTTTCTTGAATATTCTACCAATCGTGGTCTTTCATCCTAGAGACTGAGACCCAACACCCCCTTCTTGTTCCCAATTCCCCATTAACCTCCTCCTATTACCTACTCCCTATTACCTACTCCCTATTACCTATCCCCTATCCCCTTCCAGACTCACTCTTTATCCAGCGAATACGCATTGGAGACGTACTGCGATACCATGCGCTGCGTATTGAAGAAGGACCCGTTGAGGGCAATGGCAGATCGCATGACTTTGGCGTAAGAAAGCGGCCGGCCATAGAACATCGGGAGAATGATGAGTTCCAGTTTCTCGTACAAGGACGCGGCTTCGGAATAGTTATCCTCGAGCAGGCCCGGGCCGTGCCCGACAGCCCAACCGGTAACCCCTTCGACATGTCCCTCAATCCACCAGCCATCCAGGACACTGAGGCTGGGCACCCCGTTTAGCGCCGCTTTCATGCCGCTGGTGCCGGATGCCTCCTGCGGCCTCTTGGGTGTATTCAGCCACAAATCGACCCCGCTGGTCATCAACTGCCCCCAGTGCATGTCGTAGTTTTCGAGGTAGACGAATTTCACAATATCCTTCAACGCCGTGGCCGCATCAAAGACGCGACGGATGACACCCTTGCCCCCTTCATCATGGGGATGTGCTTTTCCTGCAAAAACGAGCTGGAACGGACCCACGTTTTGGGCGATGTACTTCAGCCGTTCAGGACTGAAAAAAAGAAGGTCGGCGCGCTTGTAGGTGCTCGCCCGGCGGGCAAAGCCGAGGGTCATCACGGTTTCGTCCATTTGCACCTGGGTGCGTTTCTTGACTTCTTCCAGCAACGCCCGCTTCGCGAGGAGATGGGCTTCACGAATTTCCTGGATGGGAATCCCGATGGCATAACGAAGATAGAGATTATCGTGCCGCCATTCGGGGACGTGTTTGTCAAAGAGCTCTCGCAATGCAGGTGAGGTCCAGGTCACCGCATGCACGCCATTGGTGATCGCACTGATGGGATACCGTGGAAACATATCCCGGGACACTTCGCCGTGCTGCATCGCCACCCCGTTGATGTAGTGAGAAAAGCGAAGCGCCAGGTAAGTCATGTTCACCCCGCCGTTGGAACAGCAATGCGTGGCCTGAAGCAAGCTCTCCCGTTTTTCCCCCAGAACTTTTACGACCATCTCTTGTGGAAACTGGTCATGTCCTGCGGGGACCGGTGTGTGAGTCGTGAATATGCACTTGCGTCGGACGGCGTCCACATCCTGCTCAGTAACCGAATTGAGGTCGCGGCCCTCGAGAACATGTTCAAGCAGGGCCAGGGAGAGAAGCGCGGAATGTCCCTCATTCATGTGGAAGTTCTCGATCTGATCCTCGCCCAGGCTTCGAAGAAATTCCACGCCTCCGACCCCCAACACGACTTCCTGACAAAAACGGTAGTGGTCGCCGCCGCCATAAAGGAAATCAGTCAAGGTTTGGTCCCAGGGAGAGTTGGCCGACAAGTCCGTGTCCAACAAATAAACCGGTACTGTATGACCGGAATGACCCTCAATGAGGTATTGCCAGGCGCGGACTTCAACGACACGTCCCTCGATCATCACTTTGACCTGAGGCTCCATTTTTACCAACACCTCGTCGGGGATCCAAACCTCCGGCTCCTCACTCTGGATGCCCTGCCCATCAATATGCTGTCGGAAGTAGCCTTTCCGCTGCAATAAGGTAATACCAATCACAGGAACGCCCAGATCCGCTGCCGAACGGAGCATGTCGCCCGCAAGAACGCCCAAACCCCCGCTGTAGGTCGGAATCGCAGGATCGAGGGCAATTTCCATGGAGAAGTAAGCCACTTTGTGTTTATTTGGCATGGTGTTGGGGTGGGAACTGGGTCAAATTCCGGATAGGGCCTCCTCTCGAATTTATCCATTCGGCAAGCATTGACCCGCTTTGCCCTTTTTCTCGCACGCGGATCGTTCCGCTGCGATGGGATGCCGGATCAATGTTCGTTCGCCCGCAGGGTTCTGCTCAAAACAAGTGGGCCATCTTACCAGCTTGCGAAAGCCTTTTCCAATCATTAGAATCATCCGGTGATGCGGCCATTTACTATGTAATTCGCCCCAATGGCCGGTCTCACCACATCGCGCCTGGCTGACAATACTTCATCGATCAGGAAATCTAACTAAGCCGGCACTGGCCGAACGGCTCATTTATTTCCGTTCCAATGCAAAATTCCTTCAACGTTTTTCCTTTGAACACAGTAGATCTGTTATGAAAGGTCGATTGGATGTGGCGAGGAAACCTTGGAGCTTGAAATTCGAGACAACTCACTGATGATGACAGGTTCATTGCTGGAAGCATCCAATCCGCCGGTCAGCCAGGAATACTCCCTGCTGGTCAAACGAGCGAAAGCGGGTGACATCGGCGCCTTTGAGGAACTCATGATCCGGCATGAACGGCGAGTCTTTCTAACAGCATTGCGGTTGCTCGGGCATCCCGAGAATGCACGGGACGCGGCGCAGGACGTCTTCCTCCGGTTTCACCGGTTTATTCACCGCGTCGATGAACAACGCGACCTGGCGCCCTGGCTCTATCGAATGACCGTAAATGCCTGCCATGATATCCACCGCAAGCAAGTGAAAGTAAACACCATCTCGCTGGATGAATTTCAAGAGACCGGAGAGGCCCAATCGATGGTTCCGTCGCCACATCCCGACGAAAATCTGAGCCGGGGAGAGGAAAAGCGGATCGTGGCGGAGGCCTTAAAAAGGCTGCCCGAAAAGGAACGAACGGCGCTTGTTCTTCGGGATATTGAAGGCCTTTCGACCGGCGAAGTGGCCCGTATCCTTGGCTCATCCGAAGGCACGGTCCGGTCGCAGGTTTCCATGGCGAGATTAAAGATTAAGAAGTTCACTGAGCGTTTGCTGAGGCGAAAACCATGAACTGCAAATCCTTCGAACAACTCATCGCCCTGTATGCCGGAGGCGATCACCCCGAGCAAAGGACCCGGGAGATTGAAGAACACCTCAAGGAGTGCCCCTCGTGTCGCGAACTGGTGGAACAATTGAAGCGCGGAATGATAACACTGAATGAGTTTAGCTGTGAGTCCGTGGATCCATCCACTCTTCAAGGGATTCGGAACCAGGTCTTGAGCCGGATTTCCTCAGAGACGACGCGCGCTCCCCTGGAATGGTTTAGGTTCTCGCCTTTCTGGAAATGGAACTACGCCCTCGTGGCGGTCCTCGTCGTCGCCATCCTGTCCGTTGCCCTTTTCAGACTGAACCTGTTCAAACGTTCCCATCAGGAGATGGCAACCATGACGAAGAAGGAGCTTGCTTTACCCTCTGCGCCGAAGGTGACCCCTGCTCCTACACCATCAGGCGAGCCCGAGGTTCAAGGCACACAACGCGCCGGCTTGAACGAAGGTCCGGTGCCGCGCCCCCGATCAAATCATCGCGTCAAGTCAGGAGGTCAAACTGAACGACCGACGCAGAGCCGCCCCGGGCCGATCGTGAGCCCGAGCTTTGAGATATCCCAGATCATCCCTCCACATATTGAGCCTTTCAAGATCGAGTTTCCGAAAAAAGCGGATCCGCTGGTCGTCAAATGGGTGACCCAGGATCCGGACATTGAAATCATCTGGTTAGTTGACACGAAGGGAGAATGAAATGAAAGCATTCACGCATCACTCCATTGGGTGGGTGTTGTTGGTGGTTTTGGCTCTCCTGATTCACAATCAGCCTGGCGCGGCACAATCGACTGCAGAAAAAGAGGCAACCGCCAGAACTCAAGCAGAAAGGTCCTTGGTAGGTCAACCACTCGGCTGGGTGACAAAGATTTTCACCGTCAAGTACGCGGACGTAGTCGAACTGTCTCAAACGCTGAGGGTCTTTACTGCCCAGTTCATTCCAAACCGCGATTTGAAAGTGTTGGGTGTCTCCTGCGCGCCTGATACCATGCCGGCAATTGAGGATGTCATCAAGCGGCTTGATGTGCTGCCTGCAAGTGCGAAGAACATCGAATTGACCGTCTACCTCTTGAACGCCTCTGAACAAGCAGTTTCATCTCAGGGAGTGCCCCCTGATCTTCAAGGCGTGATCGATCAGTTGAAAGGAATCTTCCCATATAAAGGGTTCCGGCTTTCGGAATCGATGGTGGTCCGGGTGCGGGATGGACAGGGTGGGAGCGTGAGCGGAATCGCTCCTTCAACCTCGGAAGGGTATAAGATTTTCTATAACTTTGATTTTCGCTCAGCGAATGTCACGGAGGGTGCCGAAGGACGAGCCATTCGACTAAACCACCTGAAGCTGGGCGCGAAGGTACCCCTTGTTCTTCCTGGACCTTTAGAAAAGACTTCAAACGTCCAATACCAGAACACCGGCATCGAGACAGACGTAGATGTCCGCGAAGGAAAGAAAGTCGTTGTTGGAAAAGCCAATACGGATGGCTCAAGCGGTGCCATGATCCTCGTGGTGACCGCCAAAATAGTGGACTAATGCAAATGTGGGAATAGAGTTACAGGGGGTAATTGGAGAATCCCCACGGTAGGGGCGTCCGCCGCGGCGGACGCCCCTACGTTGAATCATGCCGGTTCTGTATCATCTTCAAAGGGGTTTGTATTAATAGGTTCTCTTCCGGGCGGGTATGGTCATGCTCTTTAAGAATCGGACTGGCCCTGCCGACCCTCTCTGTTCCCTCTCGACACCCCGTCTCCTTCTTAATTCAATCAAGCCCAGCCCCTAGTGCAAGGGCATTTTCGCCTTGGCATACCTGCACCCGTAGAGGAGCCTGGATCGCTGCTCACTCGACTGAGTCGTCAGGTAATGATTGCAGTTGCAGAACGAACGGAGGTGTTCCAAAATGCAAGGCATCTGATTTTTGAATTCCACGGCGACAAGATTACGCCCCGGAAAGGGATCTGCGATGCCAAAATCTTCTGCAATCATTCTTTCATTCATTCTTCTTTCGACCTTTAGCTTTGGTATCTGCCACTTTCTTCCGGCGCAGGACAGGAGTCCCTCCGCTCCATCCATTTCGCAACAGGGCCGTCAGTATCGAATCCAGCACGCTGTGACCATCCTCAAAGAGCTTGACCGCCTCCTTTCGATCCCCAATGTCGCATCCGATCTGACCAATATCAAAAGAAATGCAGACATGCTCAAGGAGATGCTCGAGCGCCGTGGAATTCGCACCCAATTGCTTCAACTCGAGAATGCCCCTCCGGCCGTTTTCGGAGAGTTACTCTCTCCCGGGGCGCTTCGGACAGTTGCCCTCTATGCGCACTATGATGGTCAACCGGTCGATCCCTCGCTCTGGAAGAGTAATCCCTGGAAACCGGTGCTTCGTGATCGTCCGTTAGAAAAGGGCGGTCATGAAATCTCACTCGATTCGTTGAATTCACCGCTCGAGGGTGAGTGGCGTCTGTATGCTCGTTCGGCCAGCGATGACAAGGCGCCGATCATGGCCTTGCTGGCCGCGCTCGATGCCCTCCGTGCGGGAAACATACCGCTATCAGTCAATCTCAAGCTGTTTTTTGAAGGCGAAGAGGAGGCCGGGTCGCCCAACCTGGCAGGTCTCTTTGAGAAATACAAAGATCTCCTGAGAGCAGATGCGTGGCTCCTCTGCGACGGACCGGTTCATCAATCCCGCCGTATGCAGCTCTACTTTGGAGCGCGCGGCATCACTGAGCTGGAGTTGACGGTTTATGGCCCCAGCCGGGGTTTGCATAGCGGGCACTATGGCAACTGGGCCCCCAATCCCATCTCCCTCCTGGCAGATCTCTTAAGCAGCATGCGGGACGGCGAGGGTAAAATTCGCATCCCTCACTTCCTGGATGACGTCAGGCCCCTCACCGATTCCGAACACCGCGCTCTGCTTGAGATTCCCGCTGTCGAAGGACAATTGCGCAACGATTTGGGACTCGCCTGGAACGAGGGCGGTCAAGAGGCGCTGGCGGAGCGGATCCTCCACCCGGCGATCAACTTTCGTGGCATCCAGTCGGGCCATGTGGGAGACAAAACTACGAACTCAATCCCGAGCGAGGCAATTGCCTCCATCGATTTCAGGTTGGTCCCTGATCAGACACCCGATCGGGTACGGTCGCTGGTGGAAGAGCACATACGCCGGGAGGGATTCTTTATCGTTCATGAAACCCCGACGACGGAAACTCGGCGAGCCCATCCAAAAGTCATCAAGCTCGCCTGGGGTCCAGGCTATCCTGCCGCGCGCACTTCCATGGATTTGCCCCTTTCCAGGGCCTTGATCCGTGTGGTCGAGCAGTCCACGGGCGAGCCTGTAGTCAAAATGCCTTCGTTGGGTGGAAGCGTGCCGATGTACTTGTTCATCGAACAGCTCAAGACCCCCGTGATCGGGTTCCCCATTGTCAATCATGACAACAACCAACATGCGTCCGATGAGAATTTGCGGCTGCAAAATCTGTGGGATGGGATCGAAGTGTTCGCTTCAGTGCTAGCCCTGTTAGGAAAAGTCTGGCCCTAGGCCTTCTTAAAGACTCTCTGCTCGAACCGGTGCTGAATGAATATCACAATCTCATGCTGCCCCCGCTCCAAATTCGGATTGCGGATTTCGGAATAGAAGCGAGGGATCGCTCGTCCATCCATTCTGTTGGGAGCCGGAAAATAGAATCGAAGGGTCCGATCATTAACTTTCGGTTCGTAGACCTTTAAGGGCAATCGCCCAGGTCTGAATAAACCCGCTGATGGCACATAGACACCAAACATCAACGCAAAAAAAGCCTCTCCTCGTTCCTACTCCGTCAGGTCTCTATTGCGAGCTTGGAGATTTCCATGTCGATCCGCGACGTTCGGTCTCGAAAGCCCTCATCACGCATGCACACAGCGATCATGCTCGTGCCGGCAGCAGGGCTTACCTCTGCGCTCTCCCTTGCGTTCCCCTTCTGCGACACCGCCTGGGAACCCGTGCCTGTATTTCAGGAATTCCGTATGGCGATAAGACAAGGATCGGCGACGTGGGAGTCTCCTTTCATCCGGCCGGACACATCCTGGGGTCGGCGCAGATACGCATCGAGACAAACGGGGAAGTGTGGGTCCTCTCCGGTGACTACAAGCGAGCGGAAGATCCAACATGCGCCCAGTTTGAGACGGTTCGCTGCGACACTTTTATCACCGAATCAACCTTCGGCCTGCCGATCTATCGATGGGACTCGGGAGCCTGCATTGCCCGGGAGATTCTGGACTGGTGGAACCGGTGCCGCCAAGCAGGCCGTGCCGCCGTCTTGTATTCCTATTCGCTGGGCAAAGCTGAACGCATTCTCGCCGAACTGGCGCGGATCACCGACCGGGACGTCTTTGTCCACGAATCGATTCAATGTGTTGTGGCGTATTACCGCAAGGCAGGTATCCGCATGCTCCCAACCCGTCTCATTCCTGAAGAGCTCCCCGATCAAGATCTTTCCGGCCAGTTGATTTTAACGCCTCCGGGCGCAGGCGTCTCACCCGGGATGAAGCGAGCGGGAGAGTACGAAACCGCGTTTGCGTCCGGCTGGATGATGACACGTTCAAGCCGCAGACTTGGCAGCTTCGACCGCGGGTTCACCCTCTCAGATCACGCCGATTGGCCGGCCCTGATTCAGACGGTGCAGGAATCAGGGGCCGACCGGGTGCTGGTAACACATGGCAACTGCAAGTCCATGGTGCAGTATCTGCGGGAACGCGGCATCGACGCCTCCCTGCTGGATACTGAAACACCAGGTTCTCTCAACCACTGACAACCCAAAAGATGAAACGGTTTGCCGAATTAATTGAAGGGTTAACTCAAGCAGGGTCACCCCGTGAGAAGAGCCAGCTGCTCGCCATCTACCTCTCATCAGTTCCCGCAGTAGATGCCGCCTGGACGCTCTCCCTTTTGCTGGGTCGACGACCCAGACGACTCGTAACAACCAGGACACTTTGCGATTGGGCCCTCCAATATGCTGGAATTCCGCGATGGCTATTTGAAGAATCTCATGATGTGGTCGGCGACCTCGCGGAGACCGTGGCCCTGCTCGTCTATCGACCTGCGGATCGCGATTCCCACATGAGTCTCCCACTCAGCCGCTGGATGGAGGATTGGCTTCCGTCCTTCGAGCGCCTCGATTCGGAGTCGCAACGCCGGAAGATATGCCTGTGGTGGAGTGAAATGGACCGGAAAGAACTGTACGTTCTCAATAAACTGTTGACGGCCACCCCTCGCGTTCCGATGTTGCCACAGGATGTCTTTCGATCTGTTTCCCAAATATCCGGATTGCCGATCACAACAATGTCGCTCCGCCTCGAAGGAAACTGGCAACCCTCCGCGGACTTTTTTACGCGGTTAATCGCACCAGAAAATGAAGAGGAAGTGGACGCACAACCTTATCCTTTCCAGGAGGCCTCTGCCCTGGATCAACCCCTAGAATCCTTGGGGCATTGTGAGGATTGGCTTGTCGAATGGGCGTTCCCGGGGATTCGAGCACAGTTGATCCGGCGGGGTAATTCGGTGTATCTCTGGTCACAGGACAGCGACCGAATGAGGCAGTTCCCGGATATATGCCGGGCGGCTCTGCTGCTGC
Source organism: Terriglobia bacterium (assembly GCA_020072965.1). GTDB lineage: Bacteria > Acidobacteriota > Terriglobia > JAIQFV01 > JAIQFV01 > JAIQFV01. Next base: position 8,786 of record JAIQFY010000031.1, read on the forward strand.
CGGCTGAAATAGTTCTTGACGGAAGAGTCGTCCCGTTTCAAAACTCGACCCCCCTTCCCCCGACGTCGCTTGAAAACTGGCACAAACCCGCGCGCTCTGCAAGAAAATCCTCCAGTAGTCCATTAATGGCATTCATGCCCTATGATCTTCTCGAGGAAAGCGGCAAGGACATCCGGCACTTGCCCCTTCGCGAACGGCGAGAAAAAATCTCAGGCCTCATGAGGCATTCACCAGAACCCTTTAGGACTCCGGCTGTCCTCGAGAGGCGCGGCTGGTCGGAATTGCAGGAGGTATTCGAGAATTCGCAACATCGAAATCCCGGTTTTTTGATGCTGCGTCGCCTTTCTTCAAGGTATGCGGCTGGCCCAAACAAGGACTGGTTGGAATGTCACCCCGATCCATTGATTCTCAAGGCTGTCCTAGTCAATGTGAAAACGGACCCGCGGGAGAGGCTGGGCCACCCCTCTGAATATACCCTGGCTGTATGGAAGGGCAGCGTCCTTGTTCCTATCGCAAGAGTTGCTCCAACTGGTTTCCTTGAATACGCTGCTGCGCTTGACCAGTGGGTGATTCAACACATAATTCAGCGCTTTGGTTCAACTTACGCCGTCGAGCCTTGTTTAGTACTTGAAATCACCTTTGATGGGATAACGTGCTCCCGGAGACACAAATCAGGCTTCTCTCTATCTACCCCTCGCATCACTCGCTGGCTGAAAGACATTCCTGCTCAGGAGGCAGATACACTCGAATGCGTAGCACGAATTGCAAGAGTCCCTTCTGACGAGACCACATCCTCCCGCGATATCCCTTCCCCGCCCAATCTGTTCGACAAGGAATGATAACCTTGTACTTTAATCCCTGGATAGATGAGGGGGGAATACCCCGCTCTATCCTCTTCTCCCCTGACTTCGGGATTTAGTTTGAACGGGGGAACCCTCAGCGAATTCTCTAGCCGCCCGCGACTAATTGCCTTTCTACACGTCTAAATGGAAGAGGTGGCATCTGAAATTTCCAGCCAATAGGCAGCGGTGTCGCTTGTAGGATTTTTTGACCCACAAGAAGGTGACCTCGTCACACCATGAATAAACATCGCTGTCATGTCTCTATTAGATCCTCTTGAGCATGGGAATTCATATTGATTAATCAGAGCAACTCACGAGTAGGTTTGATTTGGTTTGGTTCGGTTTGGTAGCCGGGATCCGCCCGGTTTTTGGCGGATCCCGGGCTTGTGCGTGCGATCGGCAAGGGAGAACCCGGGATCCCAAAGAACGGGGTCCCGGCTACCAAAGCAGTTCAACCATAATGACCGACAAGTGTCACCCTATTTTGAAATCCACGATAACAGGCTGATTCCTGAGATTTTCGGAACAATTCGAATGAAGCGACCGTATGGATAATACACAGGTGAAAGGGCGAGGGCTGCCCTATCTTAAGGGGGGGAAATGGCAAAGAAAAAATCGAGAAGGGTCATCATCGTGGTCATTTCAGTCCTGGCGGTTGCGGGACTGGCGGTCGTTGCCTATTCTGCAAAATCGCACGGGAAGTCCACCATCGATCCTTCGCGCCTGGCTGCGGTGGAACGAGGCGACCTGGCGCGATCGGTCGTCGCCACAGGCCGAATCGAACCGATCTCCAAAGTGGAGATTAAATCTAAGGCCAATGGGATTATCAAGGAACTCAAAGTCGATGTCGGTGATCTGGTCTCCGTAGGACAGGTCCTGGCTGAGCTCGACAAAGACAATCTGGAAGCACAACTTCGGCAGGCACGCGCCGCGATGCTGAGTTCCGAGGCCAACTTGAAGGCGGCTGTCGCACAACTCGAAAAGAACAAGATCGAAGCGGAAGGCCCCGACGTTCCCTTCGCTCGGCGGAACAAAGAGCGCGCCGAAAGACTGAATAAGGACGGCCTGATTACTCAGCAGGCGCTCGACGACGCCCGGAGCGCGCTGGATATGGCCGTAAACCGGCAAAATGCCGCCAGCTCCCAACTGAGCATCAGTCAGGCGCGCATTGCGCAAGCGAAAGCCGACGTCGCTCAGGCTCAAGCGAATGTCGATCGCGCTCAGGAGGAATTGAGCTACTCCACTATCCGTTCTCCCATTCGGGGAATGGTCCTCTCACGCGATGTGGAGGTGGGCAGCCCGGTCTCTTCTATATTGAATATGGGCGCTCAAGCGACCCTGGTGATGGTGTTGGGAGACATCAGCCAGGTGTTCGTCCGCGGGAAGGTTGACGAGGCGGACATCGGAATGGTGCGCCTGAACCAACCCGCGCGTATCAAGGTGGAGACCTTCAAGGAGAAGCAATTTGAAGGTCGAGTGACGCGAATCTCGCCGCTCGGGGTCGAGAAGGACAACGTCATCAGCTTCGAAGTTAGAGTTTCCATCAACAACCCCGGCGGCGAATTGCGCGCCAATATGACCGCCAATGCGGAAATCGTCCTGGAAGAGCACAAGGGAACTCTGATCGTTCCTGAGAGCGCCATCATTTACGATGCCCAGCATAAAGCCTGGGTTGAGGTGGCTTCGACCAGCGTCCGCATGGGCCGTGAACGCAAGCCCATTAAAGTCGGAGTCAGCAATGGAACAAGAACTGAAGTCTCGGAGGGAGTAGCACTGGGGGAGAAGGTAATCCTCCAGTGAAAAAGGAAGTTGCCAGTTCCCAGTTGCCAGCAAACAGCTATCAGCGGTCAGCAGTCAGCAACCCGCGTCGGCGGGCCTATGGAGATTGGCTTCGAGCTTCAAGCAGATAAGTCTCTTGTTAAATCCCCACCTCCATTATTCTCGCTGATTGCTGATGGCTGAAAGCTGAGCGCTATCCACTGGAAACTGACAACTGAGAACTGGCAACTGAATTCCCATGCGAGAATTCCTCACCCAAATCTGGTTCAACCTGGCCGCACACAAGCTGCGCAGCTTTCTTACCATGTTCGGCATCCTGTGGGGCGTGATTTCGCTCGTTATCCTGTCGGCGGTCAGTGAAGGGTTTCAGCGGGGCAACCAGAAAGTCTTGCTGGAGCTGGGAAAGAACGTTGCGATCGTTTTCAGTGGCCGGACGAGCATGCAGGCTGGCGGTGCGCGCGCCGGCCACCTGGTGCGACTCGACATCACCGATGTCTACGCCATCAAAGAGCAGTCTAAAATGTTGCAGGACATCTCCCCCGAGCTGATGCGCGGGGGGATCAAGGTGAAAAGCGCGTTCAATGCGAGTTCCGTCGGGATGAGCGGCATCTGGCCGGTCTACCAGTCGATTCGCACCATCGAAGTGGAACGAGGGCGCCTCCTTAACGAGAAAGACAGTGAAGAGGCGCGTCGGGTGATCCTGCTGGGCTATGAGGTGAGTAAGCAGCTTTACGCCGAGCGCGACCCGGTGGGCAGTGAAGTCACTTTGAACGGGGTTCCGTATACTGTGGTCGGGAAGATCCGCAAGAAGTCACAGGAGTCCAATTATATGGGTCCGGACAACAACCGGATTTTTGTCCCCTATGAAGCGATGCGGAGAGATTTTCCTCTCTCGGGCCCGTTGGATACGTCGGACACCATCAACACCATCATCACCACTCCCCACGAGGAGGTGACCAACGAGTTGGTGCGGATTCTGGAGACCGAAGGAAAGATTGACTTCGAGCGCGGTGGCCCTTTTGAGAATGAAATCCGGACCATCCTGGCGCCCCGGCATGCCTTCGATCCCCGCGACCTTGAAGCCCTCCCGATCTGGAATACCGGCCTTGAAACGGCCCTCTTCAGCAAAATCGTTACTGGGATGAGAGAGTTCTTTTCTGCCGTGAGCATTATCACCCTGATCCTGGGCGGAATCGGAGTGATGAATATCATGCTCATCTCGGTCAGGGAGCGAACCCGGGAAATCGGGATACGGAAATCAATCGGCGCAACGGCCCGAAACATCCAGTGGCAGTTCTTCAGCGAGGGGCTGGTTTTGACGCTCGTCAGCGGCGCGGTCGGCCTCATGGGTGCTTTTGTCCTTTCGAGTCTGGTGAACATGCTTCCCATGCCGGATCGCTTTGTCGGAATGGTCATCACGTGGAAGACCGCCTTCTTTTCGACCGCGGCCCTGGTCGTTATCGGGGTTGCTGCTTCCACCTATCCGGCGCGTCGAGCCGCGGAGCTGCCCCCCATCGAAGCACTGCGATACGAGATGTGAGAAACGGTTGTCATGCTGAAAGCCATCTTCAAAGAAGCCATTTACGCACTGACCAGTCACCGGACCCGCGCCGTTCTCACTCTGCTCGGCATTGCCTGGGGAATCATGACGGTGGTGTTGTTGATGGCCTATGGGAACGGCTTTCACAATGCCCTGATGACGGGGATGGAATGGGCTTTTTCTGACGGCACCGTGGTGATCTGGAACGGGCAGACCAGCATGCAGGCCGGGGGTGAGCGCGCTGGAAGAAGAATTCGATTGAAGGAGGACGACGCCCTCGCCTTGCGGGATTTGGGCGTTATTAAGTTCTCAAGCCCGGAATATGTCGAGAACCTGCCGCTGACCTTTGGCAATCGACAGACCTCGGCCCTGGTGCGTGGCGTTGCCCCTGAATATGGCACGATGCGGAGTGAAATGCCGGAATCCGGACGATTTATTAACCAGGAGGATGCCGAAAAGCGCCGTCGCGTCGTTTTTTTGGGCTACAAGGTCTCTCAAAAACTCTTCAGCAATAGCTCCCCCATCGGCGAAACCATCCGGATCAAAGGATTAACCTTCGAGGTGATCGGGGTGTTGGCAAACAAGGTGCAACTCTCCTCCTACTACTCTCACGACCGCGAATGCGTGTTCATTCCGTACACCACCGTCCGGCAGGTATGGAGCCAAGAATGGGTGGATAACGTCGTCTTCCAAACGGTCGACCCGTCCATGCAACCGAGGGCCCTGAAACAGGTCCGGGAATTCCTGGCGGCCCGGTACCGCTTTGATCCTCGCGATGAGCGCGCCCTCAACTTTGAAGATTCGGTGGAGAACAACCAGATGATTGGGGGGATCACCAATGGACTGAGAATTGTCTTGATCTTCATTGGGACTTTGACCCTCATGATCGGTGGTGTCGGGGTCATGAACATCATGCTGGTTTCCGTTACCGAGCGCACGCGGGAGATTGGGGTGCTGAAGGCCCTGGGCGCCCGCCGTCCCCATATCCTCCTCCAGTTTCTCCTGGAAGGCCTGGTCATTACCGTTCTCGGCGGCATCGTGGGGATGTTGTTTTCCTATGCCGTCATCTGGATCATCCATTCCCTTCCCTTCCTCGCAGGCATGCTCGACGACCCCACCGGCCGGACGGATATCAATTTAATTCTGTCTCCTGACGTGCTTCTGGCCGCCTCCGGCATCCTCGCCTTTGTGGGTGTTATCAGTGGTTTCCTGCCTGCCCTCCGAGCCTCCCGCCTCGACCCCATCGAATCCCTCCGGTACGAGTAAGAACACGCATCCCTGACCTCGGACCAGGTATCTGCGAAATCTGTGTTCAGTTTTCCCTAGACAATATACATCGCATTACGATATTGTTTCATCATAACAAGAGATCAAATTTCAGAGGTGCGAATGACTAATGCGAACGCCATAGGAAATGGGACGATAGCGCGCCTGCTTCGACGTAGGGGCGCATAGCTATGCGCCCCTACATTGAATCATGCACAATTCTGTAACGTCTTTAAACTCGTTTGAATTAGATGGAAAATGGAATGAATCCAATGGAGGCACCCAAAGCCACAGAGCTCGGAATCGAAAGCGAGGAATTGTCGGGCGAACTCGGCGACTTCACGACAACGTGGAAGGTCGTCCCCTTGTCGTTCGCCGCCCTCGGAATCGGCGTGCTCAGCGCCTTTGTCGCGCTCGGCCTGCTCCGACTGATCGGACTGTTCACCAATCTCTTCTTTTACCTGCGCTGGAACACCGCCATGGCTTCCCCGGCAGGGCATCACCTGGGGCCTGTAGTCATCCTGATACCGGTCGCGGGAGCGCTCATCATCGGCTTGATGGCGCGCTACGGCTCAGAGCGTATCCGCGGACACGGGATCCCTGAGGCCCTCGAAGCCATTCTCATCAGCGGCAGCCGGATTGAACCCCGGGTCGCCATTTTGAAGCCACTTTCTTCTGCCATCTCGATCGGCTCAGGAGGACCCTTCGGGGCAGAGGGCCCGATCATCATGACCGGCGGCGCCTTCGGCTCCCTGGTGGCGCAATTCATGCACTTGACCAGTGCGGAGCGCAAAACGCTGCTGGTCGCCGGAGCCGCCGGCGGCATGTCAGCGACTTTTGCCTCACCCGTGGCCGCTGTGCTTCTTGCGGTCGAGCTCCTGCTGTTTGAGTGGAAGCCGCGCAGCCTGATTCCCGTTGGGCTGGCTAGCGCCGCGGCCGCTGCCACTCGTCGTTACATCCTTGGAATGGGACCGCTCTTCCCTACGCCGCTGCACCCCGTGTTTATCGGGCCCAAAGGTCTGCTCGGCTGTGTCCTAATGGGGTTGCTCGCCGGCGCCCTCTCGGCACTACTGACCCTCTCGGTCTATGCCGCCGAAGACGCTTTCGGGAAAGTACCGATTCACTGGATGTGGTGGCCGGCGATCGGTGGTTTAGTGGTCGGAATCGGAGGCTGGATTTCTCCCCATGCCCTCGGTGTGGGTTACGATTCCATCGGGTCGCTGTTGCGCGGCGACATGCCGATTCGCTTGATGTTGGGTCTCCTTGTGGTCAAGTGGATCATTTGGTCCGTGTCTTTGGGTTCCGGAACCTCGGGAGGCGTCCTGGCGCCCCTGCTGTTGATGGGTGGAGCACTGGGCGGCGTAATGGCCACGGTGTTGCCCAACGAAGGAGCGGGCTTCTGGCCGCTCATCGCCATGGGCGCGATCCTCGGGGGGACGATGCGCTCGCCCTTCACAGGCATTATATTCGCGTTGGAACTCACTCATGATGTGACCGTGCTCTTGCCCTTGCTGGTCGCCTCCATCATCGCTCACGGATTCACAGTTCTCACCTTGCGCAGGTCCATTCTTACTGAAAAGGTGGCTCGCCGAGGTTATCATCTGAGCCGGGAATACACGGTCGATCCGCTGGAGATATTGTTCGTGCGCGAGGTCATGAGAACGAACATTGCGGTCCTACCGACGAATACCCCGTTGAACGACCTCGCCCGATCTCTCCATGGTGATCACAAGCACGGCCAACGATTGTACCCCGTCGTAGACGCAGATGGCCGCTTTGCGGGTGTGGTAACCCGCCACGACCTGCAGAAGTTTTTGGGGGAGCACCCTGCCCGGAGCAATGGGCACCATCTGGCGGAACTGGTCAGGGCGAACCCGGCCAAAGCCTATCCCGACGAGCCGTTGCGCGTGGTGGTGAACCGGATGGCCGATACCGGCCTCACCCGTCTCCCTGTGGTCGATCGCGAGGATCCGGCCAAGCTGATGGGTATTGTTTCATTGAACGATCTGCTGAAAGCCCGTGTACGAAGCCTCGAGGAGGAACGCCATCGCGAACGCGTTCTCACCATGCGCCCCATCTTCCCTGCTGGCTCCCGACGGCGGAGTACCGGCTGAGGATTTCTCATCAGCTTTTGTGACCGGTGTCTTCTTAATCTCCAAAGCAAGTATACCGCCGAGACGCAGAGTGAACGCGGTCCTGTCTTTGCAATTTACAATTGAAATGTAGAATGCAAAGATACGACCCTGAGCTTCCATTCTGCGTTGTAGGCCGGGTCCCTCGACCCGGCGGTTCGAATTCGGCAAGGGCCTCAAAAGAGGTGACCCCATCGTCCTCATCCTTGGTCCTAGCTGGAGAGGGCGCTTATTTTTCCTTCGTGGGGGGCGTGTCGCGGGATACAAGGGCGATCGAGTCGCCCTTGACGAGCCAAAGCCCACGCTGGGTTTGAACGTAGATGTTGACATGATTGACCATGCTGGCGAACACATGGGATTCAAGAGGATAGTCAGTGACGATATGAGTGACGTAAAGCGCCACGGTGTCCTTATCTTTTGAGAGCTCCACTATCCCTTTTGAGAGCGGCGTAATCTGCAGCACTTGGCGACCATCCTCTGAGACAATGACGCGATAGTGCTTCCCTATCACCACTGTATTCGATTTGTCCGTGCCTGCAAGCAACTCGACGAGCACCCCCTTTTGTCCAATTGCGTCTGCGGGAAGAACGGCTGGATTGATCGGCTGAATGAAGAGGGTCACATCTTCGCATTTTGCAAATGGGGGGGCAAAGTTGGGAAACGACGAAGGGATGATGAAACCTCGCGAGGGATGGTTGCCGGTTTTGGGAAGGCAGGATGAGGCATAGGCGGATCAATTCCGACGTCTGCACTCCCCCCCGGGAGAGAAGTTGAGTTGCGGAGGGCGCAACCCCTTTGAATCTCTACATTGCCTCTACACAATAAAAAGACGGGACCACCCTGCCAAATGCAAAATGCGAAGATGTGACCCTCTTCATTCCGGCAGTCACCTACCCTCTTCGTCCTATCAAGGTCCTCGAATCTCCTACTTCGCCGCCTTTTGCAGCTCCTTTATCGCGCTTGAAATCCTTTCAATGTTGTGGTCACGTGCTTGTTTGACGCCAATCGCCTGCGCAGACTGTAACGCCTCATCGAGGACGCGGCGAGCTTCCGAAGGCTGTCCCGACTGGGTCAGCGCGTCGGCCTTCGTTTCAAACAGCCATGTCCGGCCCAGTGGACCGCTGACGTGCTCCAATCCGCGATCGCACGCCGCAATGGCCTCGTCATATTGTTTTGCCTCGATCTCCATCTGGGCGAGCCGCAGTGACGCGTTGTAGTTGTTCGGCATGGCTCGTTCCGAGGCGATCAGTGCCGGCAGCACCCGCGATGCAGCCCCCAGGAAAGACGCTGCGTCGACCCGTGCAATATCGAGTGCGGACCGCTCGTCCTCGTTGGCGGGGCGTGTCGCCTCGAGTTCGTTAAGCCAGCGGTCGCCCCATCGCGCCAAGGTCGCCTTATCACCGCGCGCTTCAGCGTCGTGCATGAGCTGCTGATAGAGCTGAAAGCGATGGTCGCGCAGCGTCGCCGGCAGCGCAATCGCTTCCTCCGCGAGCGGCTCCAGGGTCTTTCGGGCGCCTTCGGCCCACGGAGCCGGTCGACCCTGGTTCACACACATGACTCCTGCGAGAACGACTCTTCCAAACATTTGGCCACGCGTCATATGCACTGCTTCCGTGGAGGCCGTTTCGGCACAGGCCTGCGATTGTCCACTCAACATCAGCGCCCAGGTAACCGATCCGACCGCGCGCCCGCGCTGAGGCCAGGTCCCTCCTCCGGAGCGGAGGGCCTCACGATAAGCTGCGGCCGCCTCAGCGTGCTGGCCGTGGGCGAGCAATTCGTCGCCCCGCGCGAGAGCCGCGTCGGCAGGCATTCCCGCTTTCCCGATGACGCCGTGCTCCCCGTGGTCGAGAAATTGCGTCAGCTCGGGCAACGTCATCCCCCCGATCTGCGTTGCTGTCGTCCGTTCATCGGCAGGGTCGATCACGAAAAATGACGGGGTATACATCACCCCGTGTCGCGCGAGAAACGCTTGATTGTCCGGTTTATCAAAATTGAGCTCGAGCCAGACGAACTGTCCGGCGTACCTGGCGAGGCTGGCGTCGGCCAACGTAGCTCGCATCAGGCGACACGAATATCACCACGGGGCCCACACTTCGACGAATACGGGCAGCTTCTGCCGCTTCGCTTCGAAGAGCGCCCTGGGGTAGTCGTCTTCGATGAAGGGCAGGCGGGTCGTCGCGAATGCGGACGTGGCAAGCATTGAAAGCAACACCCACATCGAGAGTTTCTTCATTGTGCACCTCCAGCGCCGGGAATGGTAGAATGATATCGGTCTGTTCACAAGAGCCGATCTCGATTTGAAAAATGGACCATTTGGAGGATGGAACCATGCGCCGATCGCAGGGTGTGCTTCTGCCGCCAGTTCGCGTCGCGCGTCCGCGGCGTGGCGACGTGTATCGCACGCTTCGAGCCGCAGTGCTGGACGGCGTTCTCTCTGCCGGCGAGCGGCTCCCCTCGACGCGGCAGGCTGCCGCCGACTACGGCGTCTCGCGCGGAATGCTGGAAGAGGTCTTCGCACAGCTCACCGAGGAGGGCTTTATGGAGCGCGCGGTCGGACGCGGGACCTTTGTCGCACTGACGGTGTCACGGCTGAGTGCCCCCGCGAAGCAAAAACAGGGACCGCGGCGCTCGCCCACGCCATCGCGCCGCGGTCACTCGGTCGCCGCGAATGCCGCCTGCCGCGAGCCGGCGGTTCCGAGCCCGTTTAATGCGGGCATTGCCGATACAAGCGAGTTCCCATGGAAGATGTGGCAGCGGCTGATGGCGCGCTCGGCGCGCGAGCTCGGGCATGGTGCCTTGAACTTTGCTGACCCGCGTGGGCTGCCAAACTTGCGGGTAGCAATCGCTCGCTACCTGGCCCAGTTCCGTGGAATCCGATGCCAGCCTGGCCAGGTCATCGTCTTCAACAGTGCGCAACAGGCGCTCAATGCGCTTGCCGTGCTGCTGCTCGATCGCGGCGATGCCGTCTGGATCGAGGATCCCTGCTACCTGGGCGCACGCGCCGCGTTCGAACTCGCGGGGGCAGCGATCACACCGGTGCCCGTCGATGACGAAGGTATTCGCGCCGACACCCGGGTTCGCCGTTCCGCCCGCGCGCGCCTTACCTATGTGACGCCTTCGCACCAGTACCCGACCGGCGTCGCTCTGGGTCTCGAGCGCCGCATCGCCCTCCTCGAGGTCGCGGAGCGTGACGGATCCTGGGTCGTGGAAGACGATTACGACGGCGAGTTTCGCTACGAAGGGCAGCCGCTCACGGCGCTCTATTCGCTCGACTCCCAGGGGCGCGTGCTCTATATCGGCACCCTGAACAAGTCGATGTTCGTTTCGCTGCGCCTCGCTTATGCCGTTGTGCCTGAGGAGCTCGTGGAATCGCTGGCGAACATTCGTACTCAGCTCGACGGGTTCACGCCGGCGGTGCGGCAGATGGCGATGAGCCTCTTCATGGACGAGGGCCACTTCTCCTCGCACTTGCGCCGCATGCGCGCCGTGTACGGAGCAAAACGCGCAGCCTTGGTCGAAGGACTTGCGCCGCTCGCCGCACTGGGCTGGACGTGGTCGAGCAACCCCGCCGGCATGCATCTCCTAGTGCGGCACAAACGGGGCGACTACGTTCGCGCCGTCGCCACGGCCAGCTCTCTTGATCTTGCGCTGCTCAGTGCTTACCGGATCGCCCGAACGCGCGACGACGGCTTGTTTCTTCGCTTTGGCGCCCTCGACACAGCAAGTCTCAGTGCCGGCATCGCAGCGCTCGTCGCGGTGGCAAAGAAGATGAGTCGGTGAAGTTATGGCGGGGGCTTTAAACTTACAGCATAACAGCATCGGGTCATAACAGCATCGCCAGCATCGGGTCGGACCAAACGAAGTTGTACTAGGATAAAAGAATAATTCCAAGAACCGGGTATTTTCGAGGCTTAAACGGTTCTTTTTGCCCTCAAAATTATCCCCATAAGCCGCTTCGTCCTGCCGCAACTGGAAACCAGTTTCGGCGGGCATCACTTCCCTTCCTCTGGCATTTTCGGGTCAGGCACCGACGTTCGAAATTCGGGTCGGGCGCCGACATTCGACATTTGTTTCATCCACAGATTTCGCGGATAACGTATTTCGGCCGCAGGCATCGCTCAAATCCGCGGCTGAGGCCGTGAAAAACAAACTTGGGCTGGCGCCCGGTCACCTATCCCTGCTTGCGAATCAGCCTACCCAACGCCTCCCGATCGGGTGCCAGGAGCTCGGAGATCCGCTGGTGGTCGACGTCGGCGACGATGATCTGGCCGACCTCGGTGTTGACCTCGTGGAAGATGCCTTGGGACCTCATCTTCGCGACCTGATATTGGTTATCCTCGGTGGGGGTGACGTAGTGCACCGAGTCGACCCTGAAGCGATGCACCAGGAAGAGGTGGATGAGAGTCATCAGGCGTTTCTTGCGCAGCGACTCCACGAAGGTGTTCTGGTCGCGCACCGAGAGGATGCTCCGGCCACGCCGGTCCTGGATCGGGGCGAAGACGACGTTGGCGAGCTTCTCCTTCCCCGTGTCGTAGATGGTGAGCTCGAGCAGCTCCGAGCCGGCGCTGTGGGGCCGCAGCTGGACGCGGAGCCCGCCGGGGAGCTCGTAGTGCTGCGTCCACATCGCCAGCCACTCCTCGAGCAGCTTCTTGGGCACCTCGGTCTGTACCAGGTGCTGGTGCTGGGTCGAGCCCTTGCCCATCGCCATGGTCGTCGCCGTGCGCCCCGACGTGGCCGCGAGTGCGGCGTCCCCGCGCGGTCCGCCGACGAGGGTCTGTGGCGTGACGTAGGGCGACTCGACCATCCGCAGCTTTCGTTGCAGGCGGGCGAGGGCCAGCATGCCGTCCTGCTTGAGGGCGATGGCGAGCTCCTCGGCGGCGAGTCCATCGATCTGGTGGCCGCCGTACGTGATGAAGTTGAAGACGAAGCCCAGCTTGCCGAGTTCCTCGGGGAAGCGCCGCATCTCCTCCTCGCTCATGCCCGTGGTGTCCCAACTGAACGATGGCGAGAGATTGTAGGCGAGCATCTTGTCGGGAAACTCGGCGTGGATCGCCTCGGCAAACGCGCGGGCGTCGGCGAGGTGGGCGGTCTTGGTCTCCATCCAGAGCAGGTCGGCGAAGGGCGCCGCGGCAAGCGACTTGGCGATCGCATAGGGGACGCCGCCGCGAACCTGGTAATACCCCTCGGGCGTCTTGGCTTTTTCTGAGTCCCAGAAGACGTCGGCGTTGAGCTCCCGCGCTTTCTCCCGTGCGGCGTAGAGCGAGGCGCGCGAAGCGAAGCGCCGCCATTCGTCGACGCTCAGGGTGAGCGGTTCGCCCTCGCTGGCACGGAACTCGAGCACTTCGGCAACCGCCTCGCCGAAGGTCTGGAGGCCGGCCTCGTCCTCCCACGCTGCGAGGAAGCGGCAGGCGACTCCGTCGAACGTGGCGTCGAGCGAGATTCCCTTTCCCTCCCGGTGGGCCGCCGCAGCTTCCGCGACCTGAGAAAGGAGGCCATGGCGCTCGAGCCAGTCGGAGGCGACGGCGTGCTCGCCGTCGGCGATGGCGTAGAGGAGGTGGCCGTTGAGCTCCCGGACTCCCAGCTCGTAGAAGTGCCGGATCAGCGACAGGAAGCACGCCTTGTAGGCCGGCAGGTCGCGGTTGGTGGCGCCCAGCAGGAAGGGCTGGTCGCGCTCGTCGCCGCAGCCGTCGATCAGGTTGGCCGCCTCGGCGTCGGTGCGGGCGACAATGATGCCTGCAACCCCCATGACGTCGAGCTGGAAGCGGGCGGCGTTCAGGCGCTTGTTCTGCTCGTCCTGCGGCACGAGCACCTTCCCCCCCTGATGGCCGCACTTCTTGGTGCCCGGACGCTGGTCCTCGATGTGGTAGCCCGGCACGCCGGCCTCCACAAAGCGACGGATCAGGTTGCGTACGTGCGGGTCGCCGCCGTGGCCGGTGTCGGCGTCGGCGATGATGAACGGCCGGAAGTCGCGGGCCGGCGTCGCGGCGCGCTGCGCCTCGGTCATGCGCGAGCGCAGGTACTGCTGGTTGCGGTCGGCCGTGAGCAGGGCGCGCACCAGCATGGCGGCTTCGTCGGGAACCTGGCTGAGAGGGTAGCTCGCGAGATCGGGTCCCGGGTCCTCGCTCGTTCCCCCCTTGGCGGAGGTCGCCCAGCCGCCGAGGTAGATTCCCTCGATCCCCATCCGCTTCATCGCCACCGCCTGCCCCGGCGAGTAAGGGCCAAAGGTGGTCATGCTCTTGCGCTCAGCGAAGAGTTGGCGCAGACGGTCGTAAAAGGCCGCCGCGGCCTCGCGCGGCACCGTGTAGTCGTGGGCGATCGTGCCGCGCTGCTCGGCCACCTGACGCGCAGTGTAGAGGCGGACGACGCCTCGGAAGCGGGGGCTGTCGAACCACTGCTGGGTGGCGGCGACTTCCTGCTCGAACGAGTTCATACTCGGGCTCCTTGCTTCAGGTGACAAAGTCCAGGCTCTCGGTGATCCGCGTCCCGTCGCGCTCGAAGGCCTCCATGTAGGCCTGGATGCGGGACCTTGCCGTGGCGAGGTCGTGGTTGTCGAGGTTGAGATTCAAGAGGTCGATGTACCAGGGCGGCTTGACGCGATCGGTGACGTAGGTCGCGACGATCTCCCGTGCGATGGGCAGCGTGGTCGCCTTCGAGTCGTCGTGGACGTCGCGGTCGCGCGCGCCGAGCAGCTTCTTGTACTCTTCGGCGAGCAGCCGCCCGAAGAGCGCGGCGTCGAAAGGGTCGCCGCCGCGGACGCCGGTCGCGGGGTCGTCGTCGGTGAATTCGGCGCCCTTCTGCAGCCACTCCCAAAGGATGCTGAGACGGATCTCCCCGGTCGCCATATCCTCCATCAGGTAGAGCACGTCGTCGTTGCCGAAGAAGTCCGCCGGCTTAAGCGCCGCGGCCTGAAACCCCCGGCCGAACGCATTGCCGTACTGCAGGGCGACGCTCAGCAGATCGCGGGCGCCCCGGACGGTGCGCGGTGCCGGGTCGAGCAGCACCAGCGCGTCGGCGTCTTCCGGAGTGTAAGTGAGAGGCGCAAACTCGCGTCCAAGCTGGTTGTCGGCGCCGACCTCCTCCCATACCGGCCGCACGATGTGCACCATCTTCCAGTGCGCCACCCACTTGCCGCTCGCTCCGGCGCGCTGCTCGCGCTCGCCGCCGGCCTTCGCCCTGCGCATGCCTGCGGCGACGCCCGCGTCGGAGCCGACCGGGATGTTGGGCTCCATCCCGCCCTGCCAGAGGGCGTAGCGGCCGCTCCGGTCGGGAGTGTTCACCGCCCGGCGCACGCGGTCCTCGTAGGTGCGCATGTAGCCGTAGGTCATGCCGATGGCGTCGATGTTGGGGTTGACGAAGTCCGGGTCCCACGCCATCGCGTCGGCGACGCTGTTGATGTAGTCCCAGCGCCCGGTGTTGAAGCCGACGAAGTGGCGGCCGAGGGCGGCCCGGATCTCCATCAGCTGGAACGCCGCCTCGATCTGCTCGACCAGGACGTAGGCCTTGATCGTGCCCACCGGCATCCCGAGGTGCTGCTCGAGCGTGGCGAGCAGGTCATTCCACAGCGCCGCCTCTTCGGCGGTCTGGATCTTCGGCAGATACAGGACGACCGATGCCCCGGCGTCGCGCAATCGCTGCTGGTTGTTGACCACGTAGAGCACGAGGTCGACGATCGAGGCGGAGAAGCCGGTGCCGCCCTTCTCGCGCGCGTGGCGGTCATCGAGGTGCAGGCCGCGGACGCGGAAGATCTTGGTGGTGAAGTCGAGCTGCTGCCGCCAGTCGGCGATGATGGGTCGACCGAAGAACCCTTGCGCCCACTGGTTCATCTCGGCGGCGACGTGTTCGGCGACGCGCAGGAAGAGCGGGTCTCGGGCGATCGCAAGCCGCAGGTTGTGCTGGTTGTCGAGAGACATGGTGGTGACCTGCCCGAGGGCATCCTCACCATCGAACATCCAGCCGTCGGCGCCCGAGAGCAGAGCATAGGCGACGTTGCGCAGGCCGCTCTCGATCGTCGCCCGCGGTTTGGTGCCGGGTCCGGTGCCCTGGATCCACTGGCGCTTCAAATCGGCGGGGATCTCGCTGCCCTCGAAGTTGCCGTCGCGGGCGTCCTGAACCCGGATGCCGGTGCGCGGGATTGGCGCCCGGGGGTCAAGGAAGGCGATGCGCTGGTGGCCGCGCGCTCGCGCCAGTCGCCGTGCGATGCGCGATGCCATCAACTCGCGCCGGTCACGGTTTAGCGGGGCCAGGGCCTCTAACGCCTCGAGCGCCGCTGGGGTGTAGACCTCGGGGTACGCCTCGAGCACGCCGGCGCGATATTCGAGTGTGTGAGTCATAAGGTTCTCGTCCTAGGAGGTTTGTCCTACGGACCGATCCGGACAAGGCTGAAAGAAGACTCCCTCAAGAATGCAGTAGGAAATTGGAAAGGTCTGACCCCTCTTTATTCTGTCCAATGTCCAGGTCTGGCCCCTTTTTGTTTAAACTTGCGGATTCGCTCAAGGATTATACACTCGCTGCGAAAGCATGACGCGAAACGTTTTTTCCTCAAGGCATCGTCCTTGCCCCGACCGGCCCTTTTGTCCAGTGTGCAGGCCTGATATACATCTCAAAGTCGGAATGAATTTTGGGGTCAGGCTATCACAAATCCACAATTAGAGACCAAACGAGGGACCATCTATCGGGATGTTGAGGATCGGCGGGTTTTCTTGGGGAATACTATTCTATTCACCGCAAGGGCGCGGAGGTTTTAGGCGATAGGGAAGATCAGTTCAAGGTTCAAAGTCCAAAGTTCAAAATCGAAAAACATTTTCGGGTCAGACAGCGACGGGTTGTTGCTCAAACCCGAGAGCGCCCGGTGAGGCCCCGATGACTCATCGGGGCTGAGCCGGCGATTTGAATTGAGCAACAGCCCGCGAAGATGTGACCCCAAACTTCATGCTGGTTCATTCGCTTCTAAGCGCAACCATTGGATCCACCCGAATCGCCCTTCGTGCTGGAAGATAACTGGCTACCAGCCCCACAAATATTAAGAAGATCGCCACCAGGAGGAACGTAAATGTATCGGTGGCCCCTATTTCGAAAAGGAGGCTTTGCATGACCCGGCTCATAATCAAAGCCCCGATCAATCCTCCCAGAATTCCTCCACCCGTCAGATACAAGCCGTGCTGTAAAACCAAACTAAGAATGCTGCCTCGTTGGGCTCCCAGCATGATGCGCACACCGATGTCCCGCGTCCCTTGCGTGACCGCATAAGAGAGGACACCATAAACACCGATCGCGGCCAGTATGAGCGCAAAGACTGCGAAACTACCTAGCAACGTCATGGAGAACCGCTGCCGAGCCAGGGAATGCTGCAGTCGTTCTTCCATTGTGGCGATATCATACACGGCAATATTTGGATCGATGCTGTGAATCGCACGTATGATGGCGCTGGAGAGGGCAGCGGGATCCGAAGCTGTGCGGGCCGCCACGTAGAGACTCGTGGTGCTTCTCTGCTTGTATGGAAAGTACAGCGTGATACGGCCACTGGAATCCAGACCATACTGCTTGACTGTCCCAACGACCCCTACGATGCTGTAATAAGGCGTGCCGGGTCCATCATCGGGACGTATTCGCTTCCCTATCGGATTTTCATGGGGCCAGAAACGCTGCGCCGTCTTGTCATCCACCAGGATGACCGGTTGGCCATCTTTCGTGTCGCTGTCGGTGAACACTCGGCCTTTGATCAAGGGGATTTTCATCACCCGGAAATAGTCAGGCGAGATTCCGCGAACATCTGCCTGAATCTCAGGCTCGTTGGCTGGAGGTACATAACCCTCTACCGACACGGTCCCCCAAAATGCTGCCGAGGTCAAGGGCAGAGCGGAAATTACGCCCTGCACGTTGACTCCTGGCAAGCTCTTGATTTGTCCCTGCACGTCTTCAGCGAACCGGGTCTTTGCCGACGCGTCTTGATACTGGGGATCGGTTAGAGAGATCCGCATGGAAATAACGTGATCGGGACTGAAGCCGGGAGGCACCTCCAGCAGCCTCACAAAACTGCGGATCAACAGGCTGGCACCTACCAGCAGCATCAGAGAGAGTCCCAGTTCGCCAGCCACGAGCAAACTGCGCAACTTATGCCGCTTCACATCGAAGCCCCCTCCGGATTGCGAGCTTCGCCCGCCGGACTTGAGTGCGTCATTCAAGTCGATTTTCAGCGCCTGCAGCGCTGGAGCGAGTCCGAAAAGTAGGCTAGTCAACAGAGAAACCGACAGGGTGAACAGCAGCACACGGCCATCGATACCGATTTGATCGACCCGGGGAATGTTGCCGGGGTTGAAGGCGCGGATTGCACTCAATCCCAAGCTGGCCACCACCAGACCGCCAGCTCCGCCCAGCAGGCCAAATACCACGCTCTCGGTGAGCAACTGCCGGATCAACCGGTGACGGCTGGCTCCAAGTGCGGTCCTTAAGGCTATCTCTTTCTTTCGGCCCATCGCCCGCAACAGCAACAGGTTGGCCACATTCGCGCTTGCAATCAGCAATACCAGAAAAACTGATCCAAACAGCACCAGCACCGTGAGCCTTACATCGCCCACCACCTGTTCCAGAATCGGAACCACACTGACCGTGAATGTTCGGTCTCGATGACGACTCTCACGGATGTAATTGGCGACGATGTCAACGGAGGCCTGCGCCTGGCTCAGGCTGACCCCGGGCTTAAGCCGTGCCAGCACGTTGTAATTCTCGTCGTCATAATCGTTGAGCATTCCCGCGGATAGTGGCAGCGGCAGGAATATCTCGGCTTTCTCCAGACCCCCGATGGTCTGCAACACCTCATGGTTGAGCTCAAACGAAGGCTCCAACACACCTACGACCGTATATTGCCTGCCGTCAATGACCAGACTCCGTCCGACGACCTGCCGGTCCGAGCCGAACAGCCTCGTCCACAATGCAAAGCTAAGCACCGCTGAATTGGCCTGTCCCGGCTTGTCTTCCTGGGGCAGCAGCGAGCGTCCGATCATCGCCTTCGCCCCCAGCATGTCCAGCAGTGTCGAAGTGGTGCGCACAGCCTGCAGCCGCTCCGGCTGCGTTAATCCTGTCAGCGTCGCCGTCCTGCCGATCGCGAGGGCGAGTTCATCGAACACCTTGTTCTGGGTTTGCAGGTCATTGAACTCCCCGGGAGACGGCCAATCCTGCGAAATTCCAATTCCGGGTGAGCGCTGCCACAGGACTGCAAGCCGATCCTGGTCAGGATACCCCAAGGGACGCAGAAGCAGTGCGTTGATCACGCTGAACATGGCAGCGTTGGCCCCAATTCCGATTGCCAACGAAAGCGTAATAATGAGAGCCGTGCCGCCGCCTTTGCGGAGGGTTCGGAGGGCGTAACGGAGGTCTTGAACGAGCTGATTCATGGAGGTGTTGCCGAGGCTATGCTGGATGCCCCGCTGCAATTCGTTCATGCTGCTTGTCCCCTTTCCTGAGGTGGCATGATCAAAATGGCCCGGAATAGTTTCTCACCGCTCATGACGGCGGTTCCCCGGCGTTGGCCAAGCCATTGCGGCCGGTAGTCATCGCTCACGAAACCTGGCGCCGCGCTTGGCGAGCAGCTGCCTCAAGATCGAACGGTGGCATCGGTTTTCGTCCTGACAATAGCACCCCAGCGAGAAATCGGTCGTGTGGGAAAGTGCGGCCAAAAGATCGAGGATCTTTTCAGCGCCGGGCTGTTTCATTTCAGATCGGAATTTGCGCTGAAAAGCAGACCACGCCTTTTCATCCCGTCCCGACTGCCCCTGCTTCATGAGCTCCCGGCTGGGCGCAAGATTGGGCAGCCAGCCATCGTAAAAATCGCGACTGGCATATTCTGCCTTTGGGACCCCTCTCGGAGGTCTGCGAACTGTGCCCAGACGGAGGCCCTCACGCACTTGCCGGGGAGAACCAAGTCTTACGATCATTACGGACATATCAGGGAAGCTTTGTGCCGAGAACGTCAATCGGTTCGATGGCAGGTGGTTTGGCGAAGAGCTCCGCCGCCTTCGCCATGAGCGCTTGGGCGATGGGACCATTCAGGTGAGCTTGACGGCCGCTTTCATCAGCGAACGCGTCGAAGACGCCAAAGCTCGACGGCCCGAATCGCAACGCGAACCACAGCGGCGTCGTCGCTTCCTGGTTGGCCAGGGCGAGTCCGGTTTCCAGGAACTTCGCGACGTCGTTTTCTTTCCCGGCCTTGGCTTCCAAACGCACGAACAGTGCAACTCTTAACATTTGGTTTCTCCTTCTCAATTTCAGGCATCACCAGGATAGCGCCAGGACATGGAATCCGCTATTGGCAGAATCGCCAATTTTGATAGAATAGTTGCCATGAGAGTTCACATTCTGGTATTGGATGATGTTTTTGATACGGGTTTGGCGACGCTGCTGGATGCGTTTGAGACGGCGAACGAACTCGCGGAAATGTCCAGTCTGACTTCCCTGCGGTTCGACGTGGCGATCGTCGGGGTACGCAAGGCGGTCAAGACGTCGCAAGGGTTGGTTGTACCGGTTGTTCCGGTGCCGAAGCGGATCATTCCAGATTGGGCTGTCGTTCCAGCGATCGGATTCAAAATGCCCGGCCCGCTGCAGATGGCTCTGGCGAGACCTGATGTGAGCGACGTCGCCAACACGCTTCGCTCGTACGCGGATCGAGGAGTTGCCACGGCGGCGGCCTGTATCGGGACATTTGTGCTTGCCGAGTCAGGATTACTGGATAACCAGGACGCGACCACCACCTGGTGGCTGGCTCCGCTATTTCGTCAAAGATATCCCCACGTTCGCCTCGATGAATCGAGCATGATCGTAAAATCCGGAAAGTTTGTTACGGCGGGAGCGGCGCTCAGTCACATGGACCTGGCTTTATGGATCATCAGGCAAAAGAGCCCGCGGCTGGCCGCATTGACCGCAAAATATCTGGTTGTCGATTCGCGGCCGTCTCAGTCTGCCTATATCCTTGTGGATCATTTTGCCCACTCCGACCCTCTCGTCGAACGGTTCGAGCGCTGGGCGCGAGGTGCGCTGACGTGCGGTTTTTCACTCGAAGATGCCGCCGATGCTACTTCGTCGAGCAAGAGAACACTGGCTCGCCGCATGCAGGCGGTCCTGGGAAAGTCGCCGCTGGCTTATTTTCAGGATTTGCGCGTGGAGCGCGCCGTGCATCTGTTGAAGACGACGGATCAGAGCGTCGAAGAAATCGCTGCCCAAGTCGGCTACTCCGATGGCGTCACTCTGAGAACGCTTCTCCGCCGCCGGCTGGGGCATGGAGTCAAGGAAATCAGAAGGAGTCTGTAATGCGCTGCGAACGCACGCTTTCGGACGGGGTGCAAATGATGCTCAAGCAGCAAATGCAGGGTCAGGCCTGTACTTTTCTACAAGTCAAGTTATTCGGGCGACCCATACTCCGATGGATCGGAGTATGCGCCACCCCGCCCGAAGCTCAAACCGTTGGGTACTCCCGCGAGTGGGTTGAAACATGTCAATGTCGCTGGTGTCATTCGTCGCTAAAGGAAAAGGTGGAGAAAGGCAATCGCTGAGTAAAAATCCTCCAAGACGATAGATCCCAATTGGAGATTGGAAAGAATGACCCCGAGCATTCCGTAAGCTATAATCGCTCAAATGGACAGCCTTCCTCCATCTCAGGAACCAGACCTGTCCGGTGTCGGCCTGGATCGACAGTCCCGCCACCTGCGTCTCCACGCCATTAAGGTTTTCGTTCGTGACCAGGACCAAAGCCTGCGATTCTTCGTCGATCAACTCGGATTCGAGGTGGCTTTTGATGCCCGGCTTCAATCGGGTGACCGTTGGGTCGCGGTTTCCCCTCCCGACGGCACCGCAGTGCTCACGCTGGTCGCCCCTCAGCCCGAATCCTATGAATACCAGCTCATCGGCCGGCCCACAGGCGTTGTGTTCGTCACCGACAATGTGGCTGCAAAGTACAGTGAATGGCACAAGCGCGGGGTTCGCTTTTATTATGCGCCCCGCCTACGGCGGGTCAGGTATGAGCGCCCGGCAACGGCCAAGCCTTCCGATGCCCCGTCGATACCAGGCGAGGAGCCCCCGCCGGCTTGGGGAGGCGTGTTCACTCGCTTCAGCGATGTGGATGGAAACTCCTTTGATCTGGTCGGCTTTGATGAAGTGAGCCGGGAAGTCGAAGCGCAACGGCGTGCCAGCGCTGAGAGGCTGGAGTCGGAGCGACGGGCGGCACAGGAACTGGAGATTGCCAGACTGGTCCAGGCAAGGTTCTTCCCCCAAATGCTGCCGCCCATCAAGACCCTCGAGTACGCGGGGATCTGTATCCAAGCCCGCCAGGTCGGTGGCGATTACTACGATTTCCTTGATCTGGGTCAAGGGCGTTTCGGGTTGGTCGTCGGCGACATTTCGGGGAAAGGTATCGCGGCGGCTCTTCTGATGGCCAATCTGCAGGCGAATCTCCGGAGTCAGTGCGCGATCGCGTGGGAGACCCCCCAGGGCCTGCTGCGATCGGTGAACCGGATGTTTTACGAGAACACACCTGAAAGCGCCTACGCCACCCTCTTCTTTGCTGAGTATGACGAAGCGATGCGCCGCTTGCGCTACGTGAATTGCGGCCATCTTTCAGCGCTTCTCCTGAGGAGCGATCATACCGTTGAGAAGCTCGATTCCACGTGCACGGTCCTGGGACTCTTCAGGGAATGGGAGTGCTCGATCGCGGAACGCCAACTCCTCCCGGGAGATACTCTCGTCCTCTGCACCGACGGGATCACTGAATCGTTCAACGGCGAGGGAGAAGATTTCGGAGAAGAGCGGCTGATCGAAGCGCTGCGGCGGCATCGAGAACTGTCTTCACAAGAGTTGATCGCCTCAATTGTTGCGGAGGTCCAGCAGTTCAGCCCCCGGGAACAGCACGACGACATCACTCTCATCGTGGCCAAGTGCAGAGGAGAGGGGAACTAGAACCCGTGTTAGATCGGGCCTTGGGTAGATTCGGGAATGGCCCGAATTTTATTAACCTGCCCGGCCTCCAAACTGATTACCGCGGAGCCGCAGAGCAGCCGGACTATCGGTTTGGCAGCAAACAATACAGCGCGGCCAGGTGGCGCGTACTCCAATGCATCCGAGTGTGCGCCACCCCGCTCGGGACTGTCCCAAATTTTCTCAATAAATAAAAACGCACGGGAAGAGGAAAGAGCAAGTTTTCCGTTTCCCGCGCGAGAGCGATCGATCAATAAGGAGGCAAGAGGGCCACTCAGGGGTGACCCTCACAGCATGTTTTCGCCTCAAATTTTCCTGTTACTACCGCTGGGGCGAGAAACTTAACTCGAACGGCCGCATCATGTCGTTGTCTTCGTGGTCCAGGATATGACAGTGCACCATATAGCCCGGTCCTCCCGGAAAGCCAAACCCGTCGTTCTTGATCCCCAAGGGCGCCGTCGGGTCAAAATCAAATCGGTTCTGGCCCCCACGAACATGACCCACCTCGACATCCTGCGGAGCCCAGCGGGTGACAAGGCGAGTCACTGTGCCCGGGTACATCTTCAAGGTGTCCTTCCAACCGGCCTCGTTGGGATCCGGCGGGAGAGGACTGCCTAACAAGTACGGAGTCACATCCGGGTTTCCGCCCATCGGGGTAGTACTCAAATAATCCAAGGGCGGCCCATCACCGTATCGGGCTCCTCCACTTCCAAAGGCGGCTTCCCATGCATCAAACCGGTAAGTCCCGGGAGTGACAATCGGAGGCACCACATCCCCCACGTTGAACACCTGCCGGCTCAGGACCTGGAACTGAATCAGGTGGATATGGATGGGGTGAGCATCCGGGGTGAGATTAATGAACTCCCAGACCTCGGTGGAGCCGATCTGGGGTATCTCTGTCACATTGATATTGCCGTTGTTATAAGGGATCGACTCCGCGATCGGCTGCCCATTTTGCCAGGAGAACGAGCCCATAGGTGTATTTCCGTCATAATGGGTGTTGTTGATCACTACCTTCACAGGGGCGCCGGTGTCGGGGTCTTCCTGCTCGATGAGGACCAGCCGCCTGGAATTATCCACTTTCACCCCGGTAGCCAAGCCCGCTTTGCCGTCCGCCAGGCGGACGATCTTATCGCGATTACGCAGAGTGGCGCCGTGCGCGGCGGGATTGAAACTGAGGTCAGCTGAAGAGAGTTTCTTGTTTACGCGGAACTGCATAATAAGCCCATCGAGAGTGGGATCCGAGGGATCACCGCCTGGGAAGGGGTGATTGGCGTCATTCACCAGGGTGAAGGTCTGTCCCTGAAACCCTGAGAAGTCGATGATGACATCCATCCGCTCCGCCGGGGCGAAGAACAACCGTGGTCCAGGGAAACCCAAGAAACCGCCGGTGGGGTCAAACGTAAAGGGCGTGAAAGCATCAATCTTCACTGGCTTATCAAACAGACCGCCATCAGAGCCGATCTGCCAAATGGTCGGTACTTTCGGCGCGGAGGTATTACCCTTCTTATCCGCCAGCTGCAAGGCATACATCCTGGCATTGCTGCCGTTCAGGAAGTGGAACCGATAGCGCCGGGGTTCCACGTTCATATACGGCCAGCTCTTGCCGTTGACCACGATGACATCCCCGAAGAACTCCGGGATGGCGTAGGCGTGAAGTGTGGGATTGCCCGGATCGCCATTCAGACCTGCGCCTGGAGGATTCCCATCCGGGAAGAACAACTGACCGTTACTGTCAAACTGCTTGTCTTGGATGACCAGCTCGACCTCTTCGTCCCCACTGGGCAGCGGCGGGAAGACATCGGCCTCCGGATCACCCCGGAGAAGGTAAAAGGCCGCCAAGCCTGAATAGACATTCAGACGGGTCTCACCCAGGACATGGTCGTGGTACCACAGAGTGGTGGCTTCCTGGTTGTTGGGATAAGTGTACAAGTCCGAGACAAAGCCGGGTCCCTTAATGGTTTTGCCCGGCGTGAACCAAGTGTCCGGGCCACCGTCAAAGGCCGACGGTACCTCTGCCCCATGCAAGTGCACCGTCATGGGTTGAGGGCCGCCATAGAATGCTGGATTGCCTAAATCAAGACCAGTGGACGGATCGGTTCCCGGAATCGACATAGAAAGATTCAGGGGGTTGGCCCAGTGAAAAGAAAGATCCACCGTGAGGAATTTCTGGAGCAAGGGACCGGGCAAGCCAGGAAAAGGAAGCAGGTTGTTGACTAGTTTCACCTTCGTGGGGATACCGCGCTGGGCCAGGATGGTGGGGCCGGGATAAGAGGGACCCAAGGTCCTGTTCCCATCATTGACTTTGTATCCCCAAACATAGGTGCCTCTTCGAGGGTTGATCCTGGCCACAATTCTGCCTGTAACCGGGTCCCTATAAATGACGGAGCTCGGCAACGCATCGTAAAAGCTAGCCGGCAGAATCTGCTGTTGGAACTCCTCCGCCGTGAGCGTGAGAATTTGCCCGAATTGGGCACCATTAGCTCTTCTCCCGTTAAAGGTGGGCACCTGCTCCACGAATTTTGGAATGGTCGATCCGAGCAAGACTGTCTGGCCCACCTGCTCGTTCGCCAGCGCAGTGGAGCAAAGCCCCAAGACCCCAAAAATGATAGCCGCCATTACCGTTAGCTGCCTTAATCTTTGCTGTCTCATTGATGATTCCTCCTTTTGGTCGATGGGAAATATGAAAGACATATTGATCGGGTGGCATCGTCTTGATTTCCAAGTCACCAAGTGGTCAGCAACTCCGATGGCAGAATGAACTATTTGGCCCGAGCCATCTCTATGCAATCCCGAGTGGGTAAGAGAAACGTGCAGTTAGATGATGTTACCTTTCACTCACCCGGATGCAATTGTGTCTTCCACCATGCTTTGTTTTGCGGGTTACCTGTGCGACATTCGCCTCCAGAGCATTCAGCTCGAGCCTCTCCCCTCAATTTCGCTGGGCGGCGGCTTATTTCTCCTAAAAGGGAGACTCAAACTGGTTGTACAGCTTCTCTTGCAAAGAAGGTGCCAAACAGCTCCTCATGTAATTTGAACAGATCTGGATGATGAGAGCCCGGTTGGCGATCGAAAAGACAGCGCCGAACCCAAAGGGATCCAAACAAAGGGCGCGCGCCGCGAAAACGCGATAACTGTTGGTCCTTCCAGACCCAAGCGTGACGGGAAAGAAAAAGGGGGAGGAGAGCCAACCACAATGCCCGACTTAAAACAATTGTAAGCCCTTGTTAAGACAATACCTTATTTGTTTCTTTGAGAACCCTAAAGTTGAAAAAGTGTGCCCCCTTCTTCCCACTGGGGGGTTGCATTGCCCCCTCGGGATGACGGGAACCGAGGGCCCACGCAAAGATACTTTAAAACTTGGGACCATTGCGATCGGGTGGAATAACACTCTCAAGGTTTGCTGCACACCCAGTAGTTCCTCGCCATACCTAGTTCCTTTTAACGCGAAATAAGCGAAGAAAGAGAAATAATAATGCTCGGGCCGGATAAGGCGGGATATTCCCCACTTGATCCTATTGAAGCAAAGAGGAATCAAACTTGGATATAGGATTCCGCTGCAAGATCCTTCTGTGTCAATCGGTGGAAAAATAAATGCTTTCGCCGGTGACAATTATGCAATTTGCAATTCTCATTTTGACCGCAAGATTCGGATAGATTTCCGCAAGGATTTGCCCTATCTTCGTCAAGGATTGCTGAACCTTTATAGATATCGAAGAAATCGGAGGACCAAGAATTTGCTTCACCAAGAATCCAAGTCCCAACCCTCAAGAGTTTCGTCCGAGGATTTGCGATGGCAGGCCGTTCTGAACCGAGATTCCAGGTCAGACCGGGCCTTTGTATTCGCGGTTCGCTCGACTGGAATCTATTGTCGTCCATCGTGTCCGGCGCGACGTCCACAACGCGCGCAGGTGGTCTTCTTCCCTGAACCGAACGCAGCTGAGCGTTCAGGGTTTCGCCCTTGCCGCCGCTGCCACCCTCGGGATGGTGTTGATCGCGACCCTCAAGCCGAACTGGTCTGCCGCGTCTGCGCCATCATTGATTCCGGCTCCGACGAAACGCTTACCCTGGACGCCCTGAGCACTCAGGTCGGACTCAGCCCGCATCACCTCCAGAGGACTTTCAAGCGATTGATGGGCATTACTCCGCGGCAGTATGCAGAAGCGCGCCGCCTGAAGAATTTCAAAGCGCATCTGCGCAATGGCCGGAATGTGACGACGGCCCTCTATGAAGCAGGGTATGGGTCGAGCAGTCGTCTATACGAAAAAACCGGTCCTCATCTCGGCATGACCCCGACCGCTTATCGAAAAGGAGGAGAAGGAATGATGATTCGCTACACGGTTAACAATTCGCCGCTGGGCCGCCTTCTGGTGGCGGCCACTGATCGCGGAATTTGCTTTCTGAGCTTGGGAGACGCTGACCGGCCCCTCGAAACGGTGCTTCGCGAAGAATATCCATCCGCTGAAATTCGTCGAGAGGAATCCGGCCTGGGCCAATGGGTCAACTCCATCGTGAAACATCTTCAAGGAAACCAACCTCAGCTCAAACTGCCTCTCGACGTCCAGGCAACCGCATTTCAGTGGGAGGTGTGGCACAAACTGCAGTCCATCCCCTATGGACAAACACGCAGTTATAGCGATATCGCCCGTTCCCTGGGCCGTCCTCGGGCAGCCCGGGCGGTTGCCCGCGCCTGCGCGACGAATCGCGTACCGATCGTGATCCCCTGCCACCGTGTGGTCAGGGAAGATGGCAACCCGGGTGGTTATCGCTGGGGGATCAACCGTAAAGAAACGCTGCTTTCGATGGAGCGGAGCAACTCCGCAAGTCTTCGGAAGGCTGCGGGATCTTAGAGACTACGGAATGCAGCCATCGGGGAGACAATTTCTGATTACGGATTTCGGATTGCGAATTGCTAAGGAGTCGGATGGCGCGTGCCCAGATCCATCCGAGTGTACGGTTCTTCTTCCCGGGGAATGAATAAAATGAGTCATTCATGCTAAGGCTAACTCATTCCCATTTACGAGTTTCCTTTGAATCTGTAGGACTATCGCACTCAGCCCGCAGTGCAGCTCCGTCCCCCTAGGGCTCGCACACATCGCACAAGTCGCGATGTGTGCGCCACCCTGCCATCCACGACAACAGGACTCCACCGTCATCCTTTTACCAGTCCTATGGCATGACCCTCCGGATCCTGGAAGAGGGCAAACGTAACCAGGTTAGGAATCTCGGTGGGGGGCACAAGCGTGGTGCCGCCCATCCTCTCGACCTTCTTCAAGCAGGCATCGAGGTCAGGGACCGCCACATAAAAAGTCACGTATCCCGGTGCTCCCGCCTCGGCCGCTCCAACTCCTCCCCCAATGCCCCCCTGCCCGCCGGCCTTAACCAGACCATAATTCATCGGGTTGTTGGCATCGATCTCCCACTCGAAGAGTTTGTTGTAGAAGTCTTGAAGTTTCTTCCCATCTTTTCCCATGATCTCAAAGTGAACTACGGGTGCGGCCATCGGCATACTCCTTGTTGAATTGAATTTGATTCAGTCTGAATTCCAGAACTTGATTAGAGATTCCGCCATTGGGGTTCAGCGCGGTAACGGGTTCATCACGATTGATTCGCACCGATCCATTTAGAACCCTTTCCATACTTCTGAGTCGCGAATCCCAGAATCATACCCACAATAGACCCCGGAACCATGATCTCCAAGTAGTGATGCTGTCCGTTGGGGTCACCCATCCTGGCCACGAGGTAGGCGAACAACAACCCTACACCAAATCCAAAAACTATCCCCCAAGGCACTGAGCGGACCTTTCGTGCAAAAACTCCGATGAGTACTCCGGCGACGAGCCCCTTGAAAGTGGAACCAATGAGGATGCTCATGATCCAAGGCACAGCATAGGGATAAAAAAGCGCGGTCAGTCCGTCAAAGAGCCCCAAAACCGTTCCCAGAATCAGTCCAAGCAGTGGTTTTGACATCGGTGTCCTCCGTGGGTTAAACCAGATTGGAAAGCTTGCCCTCCAGTGTCTTATTAAACACTTTTCGGATTTCCTTTAACGTCGGGCCAAAAAAAAGACCAGGAATCTTACGAACATGTAGGCAAACAGCAGCAACACGATGAAGCGATAGCGATTAAACCATCTTCCGGCCTTTTCTAACACATTCTCCCTGTAGGCAGAAACAGCCAAGTCGCTCAAATACGCTTCGATATCGGCCTCAAGGTCTTCGACTTTTGAGTACCGATCAAGAGGGTCGGTTGCCAGGGACTTCATGCAGACTGCTTCGAGAGGTCTAGGAATATTCGAAACCACGTCCCGAGGCCGGAGGACTTGCTTTCGAAGAAAGCGCTCTCGAATCTGGCCTATCGAGGCGCCTTCATGGGGGTGACGATGGGTCAAAAGAAAATAGAGGATCGCGCCCAAAGAATACACGTCCGTCGACTGATTGTGGTTGCTGGTTTGACCCAGGGCCTGCTCCGGGGCCATGTAGGAAGGCGTGCCCAAAACTGTGCCTGACAGGGTCTCCACAAAGGGCACGGCTGGAATTTCACCGGGCGGTTGCAGGCGCGTCTCATCAGCGGTCGCCTTCCCTTCTTCACCCTGGAAATACGGATCCCCCGATAACTGAGTCCCCTCGTCACCTGTAAGGAGAATTTTGGCGACCCCCCAATCCATGACCAGGACCTCTCCGAATGCCCCCACCATAATGTTTGCCGGCTTGAGGTCTCGGTGGATGACACCATGGGCATGGGCAAAGGCCACGGCCTCGCAGACTTTTAGAAAAACCCTCAACCGTTCCGGCAGTGATCCTTCCTTCCGCGCGTATTTCGTGAGATCGTCTCCGTGAACATACTTCATCACATAAAAAACCCGCCCATCCGGCAAGCTTCCGACATCATGGATCGGAACAATTCCGGGATGTTCGAGCCGTGCGATGATTCGCGCTTCCGTTTGCATGCGTGAAGCCATTTCGTTAGAAGGCGCTAGGACATCCATGATCTTCAGTGCTACCTGCCGGGAAAGTTTAGCGTCCTCGGCGAGGTAAACAGTCGCCATCCCACCGGAGGCCAGGGAGCGGAGAATCCGGTATGGGGTCCCGCTTAAATCCGGCAAGGCGGATACCTCGCGCAGATGATTCACCATTTCGTCATTCAACCAGTTCATTTCAGATTCGCGCCCAGCACCCAGCGCGCCTCATTGCGAAATTCCTCGTCGCTGGCAGTGAGCTCGCGGAGCTTCTCC
Organism: Terriglobia bacterium; assembly: GCA_020072965.1. Classification (GTDB taxonomy): domain Bacteria; phylum Acidobacteriota; class Terriglobia; order JAIQFV01; family JAIQFV01; genus JAIQFV01. Next base: position 38,536 of record JAIQFY010000031.1, read on the forward strand.
AGAACAATGCGGCGAAACTCCCTCCGGGCATAGGCCAGGTAGTTTGTGACTTGACTAACAGGGATTCCGACTTCGCTGGCAATGGCTTCGTAGGTTTTTTTCCCGGTCGCGCCCTCTTCATTCAAATCGTATCGCTCGAATACCTCGAACTGGGTTGTCTTTCCCGCGGATGCACATTCCTGGCGCAAAATGTCGACCGCCATCGAAAACAAGCTGCGTATCCATTCCCTGTAAAAGTAGTCTTCCATGGAGCTACTTTCAGGCAACTCGGAAAATTCGATTTCCATTTCCGCGCTATTGAAGTCGACGGATTCGATTGGGCAATCGCCTCCCCGCTTGACCCGGTGGGCCGCCTTTTCTTCATTGGAAACGAAGCCGTCCACACACGCGCGAAGAAAGGTCCGGAACCGCGCCCGGGAAGGATCGTAGGACCTGAAAAAATCCTTCTCGAGGGCCCGGGTGAAGAAGCCCTGAGTGAGATCCTTGGCATCATCACTCGATTTGTTCCACTTCAGCCGGATGTATTTGTAAATGGGTTTCCAATAGACTGCGGCCATCAATTCCGCGGCCTGGAACCGCAGAGAGAGGTCGTCGCTTCGGAGTCCGACAATTGCGGACATCTGGGTTGTGGGAAACGAGCTCCCTCTGATTTTTGAGTCGTTGGACATGAGACAATGACGGTACGATCCTTGACCACCTAGCGAAGCAAAGCAACCCCTTCGACTCTGATCACCGCGAACTCTTGAGCTTGTACCCTTTTGAATTGCGTCGCCAGAATATGTAATTGAATACGGGCCCGCAAGCGAAAAGTTGCGCCTGTAGAGAAGAACGTGTGAATTTGTCGGCGTTCAATTAAGATCAGATGAAGGTTTGATTGCGGGTGACATTACGATTTAGGAAATGCACGACCCTGGAGCCCTGCTGAGGGGAAGGGATGATTCGAAAGAACACCTCATGTGGAACGATTGGCTCACTCTTGGACGATGGCCGGGCATGGATTCAGTCGGCAGAGTGCTGCTCCGGATTTCGCTGGGGAGCAGCCTGATTTTCTTTCTTAGCCTGGCCTGGCAACCTTATCCGGGAAGTGTCGTCATCAAAGCAATGTGTATCCTTACCCTGGCTCTCCTTGCCTTCAGGCTCCTCCACAGCCGCGATGGCACGATATTGGGCCTCTCCCTGTTATTTTCCTCGCTCGGCGATGTGTTTCTTGCGCTCAATCCCGGAGAATTGTTTATCTTTGGCCTGGGGGCATTTCTCATCGCTCACTTCCTGTACATCGTCTTGTTCGTCCAGAGCTGGCCCCGCCCCGCACCGGTCCGCCGGGTGCGTTTGGTCTTGGTTTTTTTCGTCTTCCTTTACGGGGTATTTATGGCTGATTGGCTATTGCCTGGCCTGGGCACGCTGAAAGCGCCGGTCATGGCCTACCTGTGTGTAATCACCCTAATGGTCATGGCAGCCCTCCGGGCCGATTTTTCAAGGCCGTGGGTGGTGATTGGTGCGGCTCTCTTCATTCTCTCCGATTCGCTGATCGCGGTGAGTAAATTTAAACATGCCCTTGCGTATCGTGATTACCTCGTGTGGATAAGCTATTACGTGGCCCAGTATTTCATTGGCGTTGGATTTTTGCGCGAGAAGCTTGGCCCGCGAAACTCCTGAAAGCCTGACCCTACTTATTTGGTTCTTCCGGAGAGGATGTGCGTAAAAAGCGAACCCGCCGCGCGGCGACTCGCGGAGCAAGCTCCAAGAACGCCGAGCCAGCATGTATTAAGTTCCCAACACCCAGGTTGATTGATCCCGCACCCATGCCCTGAAAGGGCAATCTTCAAAAGCCCAGGGCATCGCCCTGGGGCGACACCTCCCATCGGCCACCTGCGAGGGGCTCACCGAAAACGCCCCGTACCCGCTTTGCCAATGAAACTTGGTAAAGAGGCCGCCTTTCGTCTTGATCCACTTCGAGGAGGCCTTCTTGACGTCGTCGACCAAGAGGGTCTTCGAAAGCGAACACAGGGCATGGATATGATCAGCAGGCTCACCCTCCTCGAGCGACGGCGACTTATAGGTCCGGAACACCGTAGTGAGATAGGCGTGTCCGCTGTGGCGGTCCGGCGGACTTCGAGATCCGCCAAAAACTTGTATCGGGGTTGGGTGGAGAACACGAGATGGAGCAGGATTTGTGCAAGTGTTTGTGCCATGTAATTGATCTCTGGGGAGTGTTAGAAAACACGCTCAAGCTTCGGGAAGGAAGATAGCACCATCCGTCATTCGGGCTTACACCCGGGTCATGGGGATTCTTAGCAGCGCCGGCCCCATCATCACAAGATTGCCCTTACAGGGCAAGGCAAGAAGATGAAATGACCATCGGCCCCAGGGCGATGCCCTAGGCATTTGAAGGGTGCCCTTGCAGGGCACGAGGACACGCCATCCCCCTCTGACGCACACAACTTCCGGATGAGTCATTCATTTATCAGCAACGTACGCCCGGGCTTCGCGGAGCTCGGGCAATTCAGGGTCGGCCTTTTGCCAGTTCTTGAGAAACGTATTGTACGCATCAACTGCCCCCACCCGGTCTCCGGTCTGGGCGGCCGCGCGGGCAGCACCGAGCAGCGAGCGGGCGCGGTTCGGCTGGCGTAGCAGCGACTTTGCAAATTCCTGTGCCGCTTCAGTCGACTTGCCCGCCTGCAAAAGGATTTCCCCCAGAAGTTCGTGAGATGGCTTGATGAGAATCGGCGGGCCGGAAGGGGGCGACATTTCTTCTTCAAGTGTAGTGGCTTCCTTTAGTTGCTCGATGGCCCGATCGAGATTCCTTTTTGCGGCTGCCTCCATGGCCTCCACTTCCAGTTCTCGGACTCTCGTCACCTTGGCCTCGTAGGTATCGTGACTGCCAGTGAGCTGCTGTTGGTAGTCCTGCAAGGTTTCGGCACTATGACTGCCGGCCACGGATGCCAGGTGGCCCGAAGCAAGACCCCGAATGAAGACCGGGATGATTTGATTGGAATCGAGGGAAGTCATCTTCATTCCTGGTGTATTACCGTCCATGGTATGTCCGCTTCGAGTGTCCCCGGAGGCGTATGCCGCCGTCGTTCCGTCATTCTGCCCGCCTGGCCTCTCAAAAAGACCTGCGGCTTGTTGCCAGCGCTGCGTTTCAACTACAAAAGCTGCGGCCATGTCCTGATAGTCATGAGTCGGGATAGGGATAGCGGGGCGTGAAGAACTCGCGCCGGAATCCGTCCAGGCACTCCCCTTTTGCAAGAGCAGTTCTTCTGCCTCGCGATAGCGGCCCTCCTGCAGGTAAGTGTAAAGGAGCCACTGGAGGCTATGATAGTCAAGCGCCGAGGCAGGGAGGTTTTTCTGCTTCACCCAGGCCGTTGAAGCCGCCCAAGCCGATTCGTTGGAGGCCGCTGCGTCCGGCCACATTCCCAACTGGAGAAAGATGTGAGAAGGCATGTGACGGGCGTGGGGTGCGGCGGGTGCAATTTGAGCGTATCGTCTCGCCGCAGGCAAGGCCAGGATGGCATGCTCCGGATCATCGAAGGCATGGATGATGTAATGCGCCGCCCCCGGGTGATTTGGATTCTTCTGGAAAACGTCCAAGGCAATAGCGCCCGCCTGCATCTGGCGGCGAAATCCATGGTCCCCCGGGCGAACGGTGCCGAGCAACGAGAGCGCGTAAAAGCAGGCGGCTTCAAGATCCTCAGGGTAGTCGTGATAAATCTTTCCCATGGCGACGGAGTACGCGCGATCTCGTGAAAGTTTGTCTCCCTCACCATAAATCGCCTCTACCGCGCTGATGTAAGCACGTTCCCGATCCGTCAGCTTGCTTGTTTCCCGGATCTTTTTCAGGACGCTGCGCGCGCCCTCCGTGTCTTGCTGCGCCCAGAGCGGATGATTCAAGGCCATCGCCTCTCCCCAATAGCCCATCATAAAGTCCGGTTCGATCTTCGTCGATCGACGAAACTCTTCGAGAGCTTCCTCAAACCAGAACGAGTGAAGGGCCGCCAACCCCCGCAGGAAATGTTGTTGAGCTTCCGCACCTCCGGTGGTCGGGAACTCAACCTTGCCCAGGGCACCCGATTGGGCTTGGAGTTGACCTAACGCGAGGAGGAGCCCCCAGGCGGAAACAAGAATCAAGCGAATAGTTTGCCTTGTGGACATAAAGTCACATTGAAACAGCGTTCTGGCTTTCGTCGCTATTTCCCTTTTCTGAAGAATGGAAAACAACTTTACCCGGATTGACGTATTGAGGCGTATAGGTTAATTCACCCGGTGTTTACTGGCAAGACATGGTTTTCCAAGGCCCAATTCATTGGCTCTAAGATGCGAGATACATTCCTTTGACCTTATTACACACGTCATTGAAAATGCTCCGAAATCATGCATCGTTCGACGTAGGGGCGCCCGCCGTGGCGGGCGCCCCTACCGAGAGGATTCCCCAACTACCGCATGTAACTCTAATGATAGCGTTCGTAGTAGTGAGGTCCGAGGCGCTCGGAGTTATGCCGTGGTGAAACCATTTTCATAAAGGGGATTCCACCAGATCGCTGTGGTGGCTGCTCTGGATCTGGGTTGAATTGTAATCTCTGTATCAGGGCCGAGATTCGTGTCATATGATTCACGCGTTGGAACGACTAATACAAGGAAGCGAGAGGTTGGACCCGAGCGGGCCAAGTAATGGACAATCTCACACTGAAAGCGCAACTTGAACAACTTCATCCTGAGAGTTACGGCTGGGCGCTGAGCTGTTGTCGGCGTAATCCCTGCGACGCCGAGAGTGTCCTCCAGGCCGTCTATCTCAAGATCCTGGAAGAGAGGGCACGCTACGATGGGAAATCCGCTTTTAAGACCTGGTTGTTTTCCGTCATTCGGCGAACGGCCGCCGACAGGAGACGGCGACAATTGTTCTTCAATTTCAGACACGTCAAGTCTGAAGACGCTGAAGCGTATCCCGCTCGGGGTGTAAGTCCGGATGAAACGCTTTACCAGTCCGAGGTTCACAATCTGTTTCGACTCGCACTTGCCGCCCTGCCCCGGCGGCAGCGCGAGGTTCTTCAATTGGTTTTCTATCATGGCCTCAACCTCGGCGAGGCGGCTCAAGTCATGGGTGTGTCTTTGGGGAGTTCTCGAACCCATTACGAGAGGGGAAAGAAACGACTCCGTCAAACTTTACTGAAAGCGGAGGTGTTCCATGATTCAAGGGTTGGACGAAGAGACATTCCGGGAGTTCTTCCAGGAACTGAAGCGGGAGGATAAGCGCGCGGCGGCCTCCTTCGATAGCGCATGGCAGTCCTCGTTGGCGCGGGTGGAAGCAACTCGGCGGCGGCCTCCAATCATTCCGCTCGCCGTGCCTGCCCTGGCTATGATCGTGATCTGTGCATCCTTGCTCATCTACCTCCTACGCGGCCTGAGGCAGTCAACACCCTTTGTGGCTTCAAGACAGGCATCGCAGGTGTCGGGCTCTCAGGGCAAGACCTTTCCCTCGTTAATCGGACCTTTTGGAGAACAGCGGAAAAACTCGACTCGGGGAGGACCGCAGGACCATCCATCAATCCAATCCATTTCAGCGTGGAGGTCACCCACGGCCTTTCTGTTGCGGCCTCCCGGTGATTCCTTGCTGACCGATGTCCCCGATCTAAAGAAGTCATTGATCCGGATCGATAAATTCAAAACAGTCACACTCAATTGAACTGGAGATTATATGAAATTGAAGATTTCCGTACTCGGCGTCTTGCTGTTCTGGTGTAGCACCGCGATTTTTTCCCAGCAGCCCATGCCCGGTCCCCAGCCACAGCCCGATCCCATCGGCGAGAACTTTTTCCCGCCGGAGCTGGTGATGCAGAACCAGCAGACCCTCGGGCTGAGTGACGTGCAAAAGAACACCCTGAAGACAGAGATTCGAAAGGCACAAACGCGATTTACAGAGCTGCAATGGCAACTCCAGGATGAAGGAGAAAAAATGGTCGCGTTGGTGAAAGAGGAACACGTCGATGAACAGCGCGCCCTGGCAGAGCTGGACAAGATCCTCGACCTTGAGCGCGAAATCAAGAGGGCCCAGATCTCCTTGGTGGTCAAAATCAAAAACACGCTGACCGCGGAGCAGCAAGCGCGCCTTCAAGCTCTCAAGGGGAAACCCCGTGAGAGATGATCGATCCATCCGGAGAGATTGTGGATCGTACGCTGGGGGAATTCTTGATTGCGCGGGATTTGAAAGGTGATGATCTTCCAGTATTCCGGTCCATCCTGAAAAGTGTACATCCCTGCCGACCAATCTCGTCCGCTCCAAGGCATGAAGGGGGATTTTTCGCTTCTTGCGAAATTCCTCCCTCATGCACGTCGCCACCTGACTCCTCCCGACCCCCATTCTTTCCTCATTTGACCCGAATTCCGAATTTGAAGGCCGTGATCCGTGCCGGGGGAAGCGTCGATTTCCCTTTGGGGACGCTGTTCAAGCAAGGCTTCTCTCTCTTCACGCCCGGAGGGCGCACAGATTGTAGATAGGATGCCCTCCGGGCCAAAAGCGATAAAGGCCTGGCTCAACAAGCATGAACCGACAGAACAGCATCAGCTGTCTCTTCGCCTGTCTCCGGTCCCTTCAGGGGCGGAACCATTCATTCCTCCCTCATTTCATCTCAATCGATTTGGACCCAAGAACCTAACATTTAATTGAAGCCCTTAACTTCGGAATCCAACTTAAACACCCGGCCGTAGACGCTCACTCCATTGATCGCAGCGTCCTTTATGCGAATCCCGATGAAAGGATTTCTCACAACCATGGAATATTTCTTAGCGGTCCCGTGATTAGAGAAGTGAATATCAAGGAATGAATTGGCTGGAACGAGACGGCTTCGACGAGCAGCCAGCGCCGGGCCTGGATGAAGTTCCGGCTGAATTCCAGAATTTTGAAGGCTGAGGAACGCAATGAATTCTGCCCTGAAACAACATTGGCCTGAATACCTGATGGAAGCGGGGGAACTGGGAATTTTCATGATTTCCGCATGTCTGTTTGCCTCCATCCTGCAGTACCCGGGTTCCCCCGTGTACTCGGCCATCACTGATCCCTTCTTGCGGCGTCTCATCATGGGCCTGGCCATGGGCATCACGGCGATTGCACTCATCCATTCCCCCTGGGGAAAACAGTCGGGGGCCCATTTTAATCCCGCGGTGACCCTGACTTTTCTCAGACTCGGGAAAATTAAATCCTGGGACGCATTTTTCTATGTCATCACGCAGTTTTGTGGGGGGGTGATGGGAGTGCTGGTTTCCTCTGCCCTTCTGGGACAAGTAGTGATGGATCCGCTAGTGAATCATGCGGTCACGGTTCCGGGCATGAGCGGAGTCGCTGGGGCTTTTGTTGCTGAATTAATCATTTCGTTCGGCCTCATGACCGTCGTGCTGACAACCTCCAACCATCAGAACCTCTCCCGTTACACCGGGGCGTTCGCAGGAGGACTGGTGGCGACATACATCACTTTCGAATCCCCCATCTCCGGGATGAGCATGAACCCCGCGCGCACCTTTGGATCTGCAGTGGTCGCTCAACTGTGGACAGCGCTCTGGATCTATTTCACGGCCCCTCCCCTCGGGATGCTTTCAGCAGCAGAAATTTACCTTTACTTCAAAGGGCGTTCGTCCGTGCTGTGCGCAAAATTGAACCATCACAACAACAAACGCTGCATCTTTCGGTGCGGCTACATGCAGAAACAGGAGTATGACGTCACTATCTAGATCAACCGTCCGCCTATGGCGGACAAAACGAATCAACATTGAATTGAAAAGGAGCTTCCACAATGCAAAAACGAACACTGATCATAGGTTTACTTGTTCTTGTCATCGGCGTGGGCGCCTGGATTGCCTTCCGGCCCGATCGCCTCGTCGTCAATGCCAAGGTCAACGAATCTTTTCCCTCCGGGATGGCCGCGTCAACCGGTTCCAGCTCGAGGGTCCTCCTCGCCGGCCAATTTCACGATGGAGCCCACAAGGGTGTCGGCGAGGCATCCATCTATCAGTTGCAGGATGGAAAGCGCGTTCTGCGTTTCACCGGATTTGAAACCTCGAACGGGCCGGACGTCCAGGTTTACCTTGTCGCCGCCGCAGACGCCAAGGACAGCGAGACGGTCAAGACGGCTGGGTTCATCCCCATCGGCGCACTCAAGGGAAACATCGGTGACCAGAACTACGATGTGCCCGCTGATGCTGACCTGAACAAGTACCGCGCCGTCACAATCTGGTGCCGCCGGTTCGGTGTTAATTTCGCGACGGCTCCACTCTCACCGACCCAGGGCAATATGGCCGCCACATCGGCCACTCCCGCCTCGCAGGCCCTCTTTTCCGGTCACTTTCATGATGTGGCCCACAAAGGCGCGGGTGAAGCCACGGTCTATCAACTTGCCGACGGCAATCGGGTCCTTCGCTTCACGAATTTCGAAACTTCAAATGGCCCGGACGTCCAGGTCTATCTGGTCGCGACAGCCGATGCACGCGACAGTGAAACCGTCAAGGCCGCCGGCTTCATTCAAGTAGGAGCGCTCAAAGGAAACATTGGGGATCAAAACTACGAGTTGCCCGCCAATGTCGATTTGAGCAAATACCGCGCGGTCACGATCTGGTGCCGCCGTTTCGGCGTTAACTTCGCAACGGCCCCGCTCTCGCCGGCCCAGGGGTCGTAGAAATCCAGTTCCAGCTTAGGTGCTTATCGATTACGTGGCCTCCCCCAAGTTAGGGACAGACACCTTATCTTAAGCACCTTCGCAGGAATGGCACCAAAGCAGGTGTCTGTCCCTCTTTTTTTTTGGGTTTTGTTTGGAATTTGTCCGCCGCAGGCGGATTGGAATTTGAACTTTGCCACTACCTGTCAATTCTCTCCTCCACGTCAGGTCTTCCCAGGCGTCCTTGATTTCTCCTTGAATTCCCTTAGCGCGAGTTCTACACTTCGGGTTGGCCAGGCGACCCCCATGTCGGGCCCCTCTTCTCACCATGGCGATTGGCTGGCCGTTGTCGCTTAACTGATTCTTCATCGTTGCCACATCCGGACGGGAGGGCACATTTCCTTGGGGGGCTTCAAGAATATTGCCAGGACGTCTTTTATCCTCTTTTGTTCCTGTGTGCTTCTCTTCTTGCAGCAGATTAAGCCAAGCCCTGCGTTTTTGGGACCAACACCAAATCGCAAGAAATTATTGGAGGTTTTTGGAGACCTCTCTGGTAGCCCGGCAAGTTTTGTATGGTGAGGCCTTTCATCGCACACTAGAAAGACCCAGCGGTTATGGCAACGGTCATGGAAGTGCCCAGGCTAGATTGTCCGACTTGAACGTTGGCCAGGATGATGTCCGCATGCGGAGTTCTTTGCTCGGATTGTCCGGCGTACCATGGGGACGCCATGGGGGTCGCGCATCAGGAGCGTACCGTGGCTGCCTGGCAGAGGATTTACGGGCTCAATGAGACGGCCGAAAACATCTCATGCGGCGGTTGTCGCGGGCCCGACGACGCGCTGTTTCACACCAGCCGCACCTGCAAGGCACGCCGCTGCTGTCGGGCGAAGGGTTTCAGTTCCTGCGCGGAATGTGCTGTGGAAGAGTGTCCGGACCTGGAGAAAGCACAATCGTTGTGGGACGAGGTGCCGGATTTGGGCAGGGACCTGTCCCGCGAGGAATTCGTCATCTACGCTCAACCCTACTGCGATCACCGCCGCCGATTGACCGAGGCACGTCGAGCGCTTCGTCGACGAGCACGATGAGTGCCGCGCATCTACGCCCCTCTTCACAAATGACTCCTTTTTGATTCTTGACTTACGCCAGTTCTGCTCTGACCCTGTCTTGGACTGACCCCTTTTGCTTCTCCTCCCTGCACAGGACAAAGAGTTCGAAGCGTCTCTGCATCGCCGCGGTAAACAAGGATTTCTTAAACGCAGAGACGCGAAGATCACAGAAGGGATCCCGGCAGGAAGATTCCATGAGGCTCACAAAGCAATCCAGGTGTGGCGTTTGAAACTTCAATTGCGAGCAAATCATGTCGCAGCGGCACTCGGGGATCAACACCCATCGAGCGCCGCCGCTCGCCTATCTACAGCGATTTCAGGTACTCGATCAAGTCTGCCTTTTCCTGGTCACTCAGCCCAAGGTGAAACTGGGTATCGTAGTGCTCGACCACATCACGCAGGGTTGCGAAACGGCCGTCGTGATAAAAGCCGCCGGAGGTATGGGTCCACAAGCCTTTTAGCGGAGCTGTGCGATAAGCATGGTCGGGCGCTCGATTGGACTGGAAATCATCGATCCCCATTTCTTGAGCCGTGTGCATGTTCCAGCCGGGTTCCGTAAAGAGCGGCGGCACGTGGCAAGTGGAGCACTGGGCCCTGCCTTTGAAGACCTCTTGACCGCGTTGGGCGGCCTCGTGATTGAATGTGTTCGCGGGAGGTGCCGGTGCCGGGATGGCCAACTGGTAAACGTGCAGGTCGGGCAACTTATCAGTGATCAGGTCTTCGGAGCTCCGAACATTATTGAAGCCCGCTTCCGCGGCAATGGGAAACTGGCTGGCGTTTGCCAATCGCGGATCATAGAACGTGCCCTTCCCATGCATTTCCAGATTTGCAACCAATGCATTCCAATGCGTCGCAGATCCCCAGCCTGTCCACGTATGCAGATTGACGCCGGCAAGTCCAAATGCAGGCGGGATAAGCGTCGCAGCCGGCTTGCCGTCCGGACGGAACGCTTTCCCATCCAAAAAGAGGGCAGCGTCAAACCTGCCGGGGCCCCAACTCGTCAGAACCTGGCGTACCGTGGCCTGATCCGTATGGAGAAGATTGGCCGGCCCGCTGAGATCGGGCGCCAGGGCGACGATGGCGCCGACGTTAAGATCGCGATTCGCCCAGCCGTCAAGCCGATGGCCAATTCCCGGGGCGAATGAATTATCCACGGTGGAATGGCACAGGGCGCACTGGATCCCGACGGACTTCAGGCTTCCGTCTTCGTTGAAAAATCCTTTGACGCCTAGAACGGAATTCAGGCGAAGCAAAGCAAGGGTGGTCGCGGGGTCGTCCAAATTGACTTTGCCCGCCCGGATTTGACTTATCAAGTCACCGGGAAGAGCATCCGCATCCACCTTCAGCCCGACGGCTAGGGCCGTGCGAGGGGAGACGCCGGGGCCGACTCCACCAAACTTTGTCCCCTCGATGGCCTGGTGCAACTTTAATGCGCCACCCCAGAAATCCTCATCCCCGAAGGTGTCGTAGCGAAACACCTGCCTCCCGTGGGCGACCATCATATTGCCGTTCATCTCTATGGCGCGATCGTGAGAGCGCCCGCGGATTTCTTCTCCACGATTTTCAGAACTGTATTGCTGTGCCGCGACGAGCGAGAACATCACGACTAGAGCCAATGTGCCGAACACCGTTATCTTCCTCATGTTATCCTCCGCGGGGAATCCCCCGTCGACACGATAGAGTGCGCAGCACACACGAAAGATACAGTAAACTTCCAGGTATATTTTTTGTTTTCAGTGTAACCTTTTTGCGTGAACGTACTCTCAGAACAGGATGGGTCACTGTGGACAGGCGGGGTGCCGAGAGGATTTCCTCCAGGGCCGGCGGCTTACATTGCGCCTGGAATTCTCTCTCGATCCGGATTATAGCGGTGAGATCCGGGGCGGCGAAGTCGAATTGATCGACGATCCTCCGCCCCCGGAAAGAAGGGATGCTTGTACACGCGGGAGTGGAAAACTCCGGCACTTGCTATGGCTACAGGGCTACAGCAGCTTGATCGTTTTCACTTTCAGGGTGTCGCTTTCAACCTCTCCACTGACATCGACGCGGAGGTGATCTTTCTTCTGAGAGTTTTTGAGCGCTTCAAGGACCCTCGCATTGCCCTCCTTGTCAAATTTTATGAACTGATGCCCTTCCGTCACGATGCCGAAACCGCTCTCCTGACACATCAGAAGGCAGGACCGGGTGTGTGCATCCGGGTCAGCCGACGCTTTCTGTGAGCACTTCACATCCACCATCGGAACATTGTTGAAACTCTTGTTCGCGGCCATTACGGGAAGCGTTAAAGCCGCGGACAGTACCAATAACATTAGTTTTCGCATGGTCTCCTCCGTCCGTTAGTGTTGAGTTGCACAAGCCCGCCACGGCGGGCCGTGATCCCGTTTTTGGGGATCGCGGGTCTTTCCCTGCCGGTCGAAAAAGCCCGTGATCTGCGGAAAAGCGAGCGGATCACGGCTACCCAAGCGTCTCACTTCGCAAGATGCTCTTATCCGTCACTATCATCTATCATCCTCAGTAAGCAGCGAGCGCGCGCCCCAGAGCTTTTTTCTCTTCGCGTGCCCCTAATGCGCCTTCCCGCACAGCGGTCAGCTGCGCTAGGGCAAACGCACCAATAGCCAGCTCCATGTCGCGCACGGCCAGGTCATAGAACATCCCGGTCGTCAGCAGATTGGCTGCTATAGCGAACAACCACAGCATCACGACGTAGCTGCCAAGCTTTGTCCAGCGGCTCAGCACCACAATCCCGGCAACGACCTCCACGATGCCGACGATATGCATGAAAGTCGGAGTGCTGACAGGAACGAGTTTCGTGGCGAGGGGGCTCAGGTACATTCCCCAATCAACCAATTTGTTGAAGTACTTGTCTATTCCAGCAACGATGGGGGCTACTCCCAAACCGATCCGCAGTGCCCACCAGGAAACATTGAGTCGAGAATCGAAGTTTTTCATTTTTGACCTCCGGCGGAATAGAGTGATGAGTGGCCGTTTGGTTACACGAAAGTTTGAGCGTCCATGACAAGAAAAGGACACGACGAATGTCTTGCCAGAGAATTTGAATGAGATGTCGTTTCTGGATCAATCGAAGAATGTTCATTCTTGATATTGAAGTCAGAAATCAGAAGTCGGAAGTCAGAACTCAGTGGTCAGATGAAAGATACCTCCTCTATCGTGGAATCTTAGAACCAATGCCTTAAATCCTTGACCTCTCATATCCGACGTCTGACTTCTGACTTCTCCCGCCAGGCCCGATGGCCCCGGCAGCATCGCCTCCAAATGTTGGACTGTTTCTGGACAGACTTGTCATGTCAGAATCCAAAGTGCTTAAGGCCCAACATTGAACCCATAGCAAATATCCTGTAACCTTTCATCGCTGGTGGACTCTATCGTTTGGTGGAAGAAAATGGAAAGCACACGAATTCCAGGTGAGGCCAAAACTGAGGCGTGGACCGACGAACAGGTCGTCGAGCGGGTCCTGGCGGGAGAAACAGCGCTGTATGAGGTCATCATGCGGCGTTATAACCAGCGGCTGTACCGTGTCGTGCGTGCGATCTTGCGTGACGACGGCGAGACCGAAGATGTCATGCAGGATGCCTATGTTCGCGCCTACCAACACCTGAACCAGTTCGCAGGCCGGGCGTCTTTTTCGACCTGGCTGACGCGAATCGCTGTCCATGAAGCCCTGGCGCGTGTCCGTCGGCGGAACCGCAACCAGCAATTGGATGAACCAGACTTTGACGGAGAACCCGCCATGAATCATATAGACACATCTCCTGACCCGGAGCAAACCACTTCGGAAGCCGAACTTCGCCAACTTCTGGAGGAAGCGGTTCTTGCTCTACCCGAGCAATATCGAGTTGTGGTCATGCTGCGGGATGTCGAGGAATTGAGTACATCGGAGACCGCGGCGGCATTGGAGATCACCGAAGAAAATGTGAAAGTCCGCCTTCATCGGGGCCGAGCAATGATGCGCAGAGACCTTTTTGCGCGTGTCGGAGAAACCGCCAAAGAGACGTTTTCCTTCATGGGGGCGCGCTGCGACCGTGTCGTGCGACGCGTATTTCAGCGCCTGGCAGAAATCGGTGTAAAGGATCCCTCGATCATGTGAATGGGCGGTACGCCCTGGACCTCACTGAAACCCACCCGAAAACGATCGCCAACCGCTAACCCCCCTAGGGACAATCCCATTAGGAGGGCTCCTTACCTCTTGGGCTTCGTGTCGTTTTCGGCCCGCCTTCCCATGACATCAGTCGCGGGCCGCCCACGCCTCTTCCCTATTCACTTGTTTCTTTTCACCACTCGCAGCAGCCAGAGAATACTCTTCATTCTGAGACTGACTTGGGTGTTCAACTCATCGATCTGCTGGCCCACCTGGACGTTCAAAGAAGGGGACTTTTTCACGGAGAGAATCTGGGAAGGATATACGCTGCGATGTCCGGTCATAAGAAAGCTGATGACACAGGAGACCGCGGCGTAGGGGGCAATCTGGGGTCCGAAGAGTTCAACCGCCATGATGCTGGCAGCAATGGGGGTGTTCGCGGCGCCAGCCAGAAGACTCACGAGACCAATGGCTGAAAAGGTCGCCAGGTCGAGACCGGCAATCCTGGCGTAGAGGCTCCCGGAAGTGGCGCCGACGAAAAAAATCGGCGTTACAATCCCGCCACTCCCCCCAAAGCTTAATGTCGTGGCAGTAAACACGCTTTTCACAAAAAATGCATACCACGAAACCGGTTGACCATTCAACGATGCCTCGATCGTGTCGAGGCCAAGCCCGAGATACTGCCGGGAGAAAGCGAGGGCAAGTAATAAAACGGCAGCTCCGCCCAGAAGGCCCTTGCGCGGCTTTGAAATGTTCAGAAGACCTGAAAGCCGTTCGACTGACCGCAGGATTTCAACCAGGACAAATGAACACATTCCGAAGCAGATGCCTGCCACAACCACCTTTAAGAAAAAGAGTTCACTAAAGACAGGCGTAAAGGCGATGGCGTGATGGAAGTACTTCACTCCAAGGGCGGAAGAAATCTGAAATGCGGTAATGCCGGAGATGAACGATGGGAGGAGAACGTCATACAGGAGACTGCCGACGAATAGGACCTCGACCCCGAATATCGCGCCGGCAATGGGAGTCCCAAACACCGCCGCAAACCCGGCGCTGATTCCACAGATCACGAGCTTTTTTCTGTCCCGGTTGTTAAATCGGAAAAGATCGGCGAACAGTGAAGACAAGCCGGCGCCAATCTGGGCGCAGGGCCCTTCCTTCCCAGCGGAACCCCCCGCCGCCAGAGTAATAATCGTGGCAATCAGCTTGACGGGAACTACCGCCTTATCGATCCTTCCGGAACGTTTGTGTACCGCCTCAATCACTTTCTCGGTCCCGTGGCCTTCTGCCTCGGGGGCAAGTACTTTAACCAACAACGCGCTCAACCAGAACGCGATAGGCAAGGACAAAAAATAGTAGGGGTATTTCTTAGCAAAGGCGATGCTGAAATTGAGCGCAATCAGAAATCCAGAGGTCGAGAGACCGACGATGGAACCGATTACGGTGGCCAAGATGACCCATTTCAAGATGCTAATAAAGAGAATGCTCTGTTCCGCAAGTCTTTTGCGCATGTGCGTTTACCAATGAATCCCTTCCACCCCCATTCCCCTTGACTCGGTTCACTGCTGACGGTACGATACCATTACCCCGTATAGGTATACAACAGACCGTCGACCAATCGATGATCAGGAGAATTTCATGCTGGACTCGAAGAAGCAGAAAGCCGTTGGCTTGCGGTTGCGGCGGATCGAAGGACAGATTCGGGGCCTCGAACGAATGGTCACTGAAGGTCGACTCTGTGTCGATCTTCTCACTCAAATCGCTGCAGCGCAGGCCGCCCTGAAGGGCGTGGGGGACGAGATTCTCCAATATCATGTTCGACGGTGCGTCCCTGGATCCTTCTCAAAGCGCTTACGGGCCGTGGAGCGTGACCGCCTGACAGAACTCGGGACGATTTTTGGCCAATATTTAAAGGGGCCGCGCAGGTGATGGTGACCCCGTGTAAGCGCAGCGCCCTTGCAGACTGTCTGGGGGGGATCTCCCGCGGGTGGCTAAAGGAACCAAACATAAAACCCTGAAAAAGCAGTGTCGCTTGTGGGATAATCGCATCCCTTCGCCAAATTTTTGGGAGGCGTGATCAGACCACTCCTCGGGAGTGAAGTCTGGGTTGAGGCCACCCGCATATAAGTAAGACAGCGTTATTGAGGCGCTGCCACAGTAACACCGTCTTACCGAGTCCGTCGGAGGCCGCACAATCTTCATTTGGCTGGGTGCGAGGAGCTCAGGGTTTATGACGGTTTGTGGTATCGAGGTCGTTGAAGAACTCTCATTTTTGGATCCGCACGCGCTGTACCGCGGACGCCGTGCCCCGGATCAAGGGACGGTCGTTGTCAAAACTCCGAAAGGCAATCCTCCGCATGTCGCCGCCGTTCAAATGCTGGAACGAGAAATTGGCATCCTGAGCGAACTCGATTTCCCCGGGATCCCTCGCATTTTGGAAATCGTGCGCGAGGGGGGAACGTGCTGCCTGGTGCTAGAGGATAAGGGCGGCTCTCCGCTGCCACGTCTCTTCGATTCGCTCAAGCACGATCCGGAATGCGTGCTCAAGCTCGGGATCAAACTGTCAACGATCCTGGCTGAATTGCATCGGCGCGATATCCTCCATCGAAGCCTCACTTCGCCGGGTATCCTCGTCAATCCCTCGACCCAGGAGGTTGAGATTGGCGAATTCCTCTTTGCTTCACGACCCAACGGTGAGGTCACTGCTTCCCTCCCGGCCCACTTACCGGGCCGCATGCTGGCTTATATTTCACCCGAGCAAACGGGCCGAATGAACCGCGGGACCGACTATCGCACCGATTTCTACTCCCTGGGAGTCGTCTTATATGAGTGCCTCACCGGGGCACTCCCCTTTTCTGCGGCTGATCCGCTCGAATTGATCCATGGGCATATCGCGAAGGTTCCGCTCCCGCCCTGCGAGGTTAACCCTGAAATTCCCCGGCCGCTGTCCGAAGTTGTCATGAAGCTGCTGGCCAAGACCGCCGAGGAACGCTACCAAAGCGCGCTTGGACTGAGAGAAGATTTGAGTCATTGCTTGCATGAGTGGAACTCTCACCATTTCATCGCTCCATTCCCGCTCGGTCAGCATGATGTTTCGGACCGGTTCTTGATCTCTCAAAAGCTCTATGGCCGAGATCAAGAAGTCAAGGCCCTGCTGGATGCCTTTGACCGCACCTGCGACGGGCCCACCGCGTTGGTCCTGGTTTGCGGATATTCCGGAATTGGCAAGACCTCATTGATCCAGGAACTGTACAAACCGATTGTCCGGCAGAGAGGATACTTCATTACGGGCAAGTTCGACCAAATCGTTCGAAACATTCCCCATGGCGGGTTGATCCAGGCGTTTCGCGGGCTGATCCATCAACTCCTGACCGAAAGCGAAGAACGACTCTCGATGTTCCGTTCGAGGCTCCAGGAAGCACTGGGAAACAATGGAGGGGTGATCTCCGAAGTCATCCCCGAGGTCGAATTGATTGTGGGCAAGCAGATGCTGGTGCCCTCCCTGGCTCCAACGGAAGCCTTAAACCGGTTTCAGATGGCATTCCAGAATTTTGTGGGGGCCCTCGCTCAGCCGGAGCATCCGCTGGTTGTCTTCCTGGACGACCTGCAGTGGGCCGATACCGCGACCTTGAGCCTTCTCCAGCCCTTCCTGACGGGCCCGGATATTCATCACCTTCTACTGATCGGTGCCTATCGCGACAACGAAGTGGACGAAGGACATCCTCTCACCCGCACCTTGAACTCTCTTGGCCAGGCGGGCGCCCGACTCCACCGCGTCCTGTTGGGCCCATTAAATATTGAAGATCTCATGTTCTTGATCCGCGATACCCTCCACGGAGATTTGGCTGAAGTCGCCTCTCTCTCCCGTCTAGTCCTGGAGAAGACCGGGGGAAACCCATTCTTCGTTCTTCAGTTTCTGAAGATGCTCGAACAGGAGGGCTTCCTGAAGTTCGACCACGGTCTGAATCGATGGAATTACCAGCTGGAGGCCATCGCGAATGCCGGCATGACCGACAACGTCATCGACCTGATGACCCGAAAGATTCGAAAACTCACCCCCCGCTCCCAACAAGCCTTGACCTTGGCCTCATGCATCGGAAACACGTTCGACGGGGAAACACTGGCGATCATCAGCGAGCAGGAACCCGAAATAGTGGCCGCAGATCTCCGTGAAGCGCGGGAGGAGGGATTGATTCTTTCATCGGCGGACCCTTTCGAAGTCTCAGCGACTGACGGGCCTGAACGCCCCGCACCGGTGGCGCCCACCTTCACATTCCTCCATGATCGGGTGCAGCTCGCGGCCTACAGCCTGATTCCCGAGGAACGGAAGAGCCTCGTCCATCTAACGGTCGGGCGGCTGCTTCTAAATCGGGGAAATGCTTCCCTCGCCGAGGAAAGAATATTCGATGTGGTCCACCATCTCAACCTCGGCAGAAATCTCATCAGCGAGGCCGAGGAACGAGTGACTCTTGCCAAGCTCAATCTCGACGCGGGACGAAAGGCCAAATCGTCGACCGCATATCAGGCGGCCCTCAACTATTTCAACCAGGGAATTGTCCTCTTGGAAGAGGGCTATTGGAGCTCGAATTATGACTTGATGCTCGGGCTGCACCTGGAGAGGGCGGAAAGTGAATATCTTTGCGGAGACTTTGAGAGGTCTGAACAGCACTTTGAGCAACTCTTAAAGCGGGCAGGCTCGCGGCTCGACAAAGCCCGGGTTCACAGCTTGAGAATCGTCCAGTACGAGAACATGTCGCGGTACCTGGAGGCTATTGCCAGTGGCCGGGAAGGGCTTGCGCTGTTTGAGGTCTTGTTTCCCGACCGGACCGAGGAGAAGGAGGCAGCGCTGGAAGCCGAGGTGGAGGCCATTCAGAAACTCCTGGGAGCGAGGACCCTCGACTCCCTTATCGATCTGCCGGCCATGACCGATCCCGAAATCCGCATGGTCATGAAGATCCTCACCGCGCTTTGGCCATCGGCTTATCTGGTCGGGGACCAACTCCTCACACGCCTGATTTCCGCTACCATGGTACGGCTTTCGCTGGTTTATGGAAACACCGAGGACTCCGCCTACGGATACGTGACTCATGCCATCACAGTGGGCCCGGTCCGGGGAGACTATAAGTCCGGCTATGAATTCGGACGGCTGGCATTAAGTGTGAATGAACGCTTCAATGATCCCAGGCTGAGAGCCAAGATTCACCAACAGTTCCAGGCCCACGTGAACATCTGGCGCCGGCCCATGGAGACCTGCCTGCCGCATTCACAAGAAGCCTGCCGGAGTGGCTTTGAGACAGGCGATTTCACCTATGCGAACTATGCGGTTTTTTCCGAGAGTTGGCATGCCCTGTTGATCAGCCGCGATCTGGGCCGCTTCGTCCGCGATTATTCGTCGAATCTTGCCTTGATCAACAAGCTGAAGATGACCAGCTTTGTCGATGCCCAAAAGATCATCCTGAATTGGGCGCGGGCCCTCCAGGGGCTGACCCGGGACATGTTCTCGCTCTCTGATGAGACGTTCAGCGAAGAGAATTACCTCCGGACTTATGAATCCAATCCCTTCTTTATGACCTTTTATCACCTGGCGAAGCTCCACTTGTATTTCAACCTTGAGGAATACGGGAAGGCCATGGAGGCGGCCTCCGCCTTGCAGCGCGTGGCGCATTCCCTGGGTGGAACCATCTGGCCTCCCGTCATGGACTTCTGGATTGGTCTGACCCTGGCTTCATCTTACTCACTTCCTGATGGGATAGATCGGGGTCGTTCCTGGGACCAACTTCTCAAGCCGCAGGAATCCCTGAGAATCCTGGCCGAAAACAGTCCTGAAAATTTTCGCTGCTTTTGGTTGCTGCTGACAGCGGAGATCGAACGCCTCCGGGGACACGCTTCGGAGGCGATGGAATCCTACGAAAAGTCCATTCAATACGCCCGGGAGGTGGAAAGTCTTCAAAACAGGGCCCTGGGCAAAGAGCTACTCGCCAAGTTCCTGCTGGGCCGGGGACGCAAAGAGACCGCCGCGGCGCTTCTAGCCGAGGCGCGCGATTCTTATGCCGAATGGGGCGCCATGGGTAAAGTCAGATCAATGGAGCACAAGCACAGTGATCTGTTGGGCGAGAAAACCCCCGCCCGACGGCTTGATTTCGAGACTGCCGAGCCAACCTCATTGGACATCAATAGCGTTTTGAAAGCCTCGCGGGCGATCACCGTTGAAATCGAACTGGATGGTCTCCTCCGTAATCTGATGAAGATTGCCTTGGAAAATGCCGGTGCACGCCGGGGGATCTTCCTCAGAGAAGAGGAAGGGAGGCTTGTGATCGAAGCCGAGGGTGCGCTCGACCTTCAGGAAATACGCGTCCGGCAGTCCGTTCCCATGGAGCAATCTGCAACCCTGGCTCGTGCGGTCGTCCGGTATGTCCGGAAAACAGGCGAAAGCGTCGTCATTGATGATGCGACAGCCGATGAGCGATTCGCCAACGACCCCTACATCGTGTCGGTCCGGCCGAAGTCGGTTCTCTGCGTCCCGGTGGTGGATCAGGGAAGGCTCAGTGGAATTCTCTATCTCGAAAATGACCTGACAAGCGGCGCGTTCACTCCGGAGCGGATTGAGATGATGCGAATCCTTTCCTCCACTGCGGCCATCGCCCTGGAAAAGGCGAGACTCTACGAGGAAATGCGGCATGAGGTCGCCCGTCGACGGCAGGCGGAGGACGAGTTACGTCTCGCCCTGGCGGAGGTTGAGGCGTTGAAGAACAGGCTCGAGGCCGAGAATGTTTATCTCCAGGAGGAAATCCGCCGGGAACACGACTTTGAAGAAATTGTCGGCAGCAGCCCTGCCCTCCTCGACCTACTTCGAAAATTAGAGCAGGTGGCCCCGACCACTTCCTCTGTGCTGATTTGTGGAGAGACGGGGACTGGAAAGGAATTGATTGCGCGGGCGATCCACGACCGCAGCCTCCGCAAAGACCGCCCCCTGGTGAAAGTGAACTGCAGTGCCATCTCCGCAGGCCTGGTCGAAAGTGAACTTTTCGGTCATGTGAAAGGGGCTTTTACAGGCGCACTCGAAAGACGAATCGGACGCTTTGAACTTGCCGACGGCGGTACCATCTTTCTTGACGAAGTTGGAGAATTGCCCCTGGAGACCCAGGTCAAACTTTTGCGAGTCCTGCAGGAGCATGAATTCGAGCCGGTTGGCAGCAGCCGGTCGATCCGTGTGGATGTGCGGGTTATTGCTGCCACAAACAGGGATCTCGAAGAGGCAATCGAGACCGGCAGATTTCGTTCCGACCTCTATTATCGTCTCAACGTGTTTCCACTCAATGTCCCCCCACTGCGCAACCGGCAAACAGATATCTCCCAACTGGTGATGTTCTTTGTGTCCCGCTTTTCGAAAGAGTTCGGCAAAAGCGTCCGGTCAGTCGCCCAGGAGACAATGCACCGCTTAGTGCAGTATTCATGGCCAGGGAACATCCGGGAACTTCAAAACATCATCGAGCGGGCTGTTGTTCTTACGCAAGGGACGGTCCTGACCCTGGGTGAGGATTTACTTCCAATTTCCAGTTCGCGCGTTCAATCGGGCCTGTCAACAGAGGGCGGCGCTCCCTCAGGGTATGAGAGTTTGCCGATGGTCCCTGGTCCGAACGAGAACAACCTCACATTGGAAGAGATGGAACGTCATCATATTCTGGCCGTGCTTGAACGATCGGGCGGCGTTATTGAAGGAGCGAAAGGCGCCGCCAAGCTGCTTGATCTGCATCCCAACACCCTCCGAAGCCGCATGAAGAAACTCGGCATTCGACGATCAACCCACGATATTTCGTAGTCCACCGCTGCGGAATCCGAGGTACCCCCGTCTTCCCGACATTCCATGAAAAATCAAGAATCGCCCCCTCCATCTGCTCAGCCTGTTTAACTGATTTAATCACAATCACATGAATACTAGAAGAGAGGGAACGTGCGAGGAACTCAGCCCGCACGATTGAACCCGTTCAGCTTCCATTGGTCATCGGGTTTCGGAAGTCGCCCTGTATTTTATCATCCACGAATATCCGTTCCATCCCACGATATTTCGTGGATACTATATCCCAATAATTCCCCTTTGATTCACATTAGCTTGTTTAAAATAAACAACATAAAAAAATTCTAGCGCAGTGAAATTATTTTGGCCCCGGGCTTGCCATAACAGAGGCTTGAGAAGGGAGTCATCAAGTTGCTCAAGATATCAATCGCCGATAAGACAGAGAAAGTCACAACTCTTCGCCTCGAGGGCAGAGTCATTGGTCCCTGGGTGACCGAGTTAAGAACAGCCTGTGAAGAAGCATTCTCACAGGGGCAGATCGTCAGCCTGGATGTAGCAGAGGTCACCTTTATGGATCGGGAAGCGGTCGCGCTGCTAAGGAAAATGAATGGGCATGTGATCACCCTGGTGAATTGTCCGCCGCTTCTGACTGAGCAACTCAAAGATGACAGAACTTGACGGGCTGTAGAAGCCGCAATGGCTTCTGATCCCCAAGGGTCTCGTGGTACTCAGATCAGTAAATGCTCGCGATCAACTGATGGACTCCAACGGAAGAGGAAGTCATCAGACAAGCCCGAGGCAATCGCATGGTAAGTTCCGCCTCGCGTCCTGGCTAGGAGGAATTCAATGTCAGCAGAAAAAATTGAAAACCTGGTCGCTCTGGGAAGTTTTGAAGCGACGGCCCTGCCCCACATGAAAGACCTTTATCGGGCGGCGTCCTCCATTCTTCGAAACCAAACCGAGGCTGAAGATGTCGTTCAGGAGACGTTCCTTCAGGCATGGAAGTCCTTTCATCGATTCGAGACTGGAACCAATTGCCGCGCATGGTTGTTTAAGATCATGTTCCATGTCATTGATCATCACCGCAGGAAGTGGTATCGCTTGAATTTGGTTAAGGATGAGGACATCAATCTCGAAGAGCTGCTGGTTTATGAACCGCCCGTTGCGGAGGATATTAGTGACGCCGACGTCCTGGCCGCGTTCAAGGAGATTCCTCAGCAGTATCGCGAGGTGGTTTTGTTGTCCGACGTCTACGAATTCAGCTACAAGGAAATTCAGGAGACCTTGGGAATTCCGGCGGGGACAGTGATGTCACGACTCAGTCGGGGAAGACAGATGCTGAGAAGTCAGCTGACAAAATTCACTCCGCCCTCATGCCCCCCCCTCAGCATGGCTCAAGCGTTGTGAGGGGCCCCCATCGAGTTCTCGTTTTCCCACGCCGGCCCGGAATAATTCACAGCACCTCCGGGATTTAAGGTCTGAACAAACTGTTCTTCTAATCTCAAAGCTCAATTCCCTGGCCTCTTCCCGCAGGGCGGGAGCGGGTCCCGGAAGGTGAATACCTGGCTTTTAAAATTCAGGGGGAGAACGTATATGCCAAATGAAAATCATTACGACGTGATCATCATCGGGACCGGCGCGGGTGGAGGAACGCTGGCCCACAAGCTGGCCTCTTCAGGCAAGCGGATCCTGTTGCTCGAGCGCGGCGATTACGTACCCCGTGAAAAAGAAAACTGGAGTTCAATCGCGGTCAATGCCCAGGGAAAGTACCAGACCAAGGAAATCTGGCGCGACAAGGAGGGGAAAGAGCTGCATCCCCACACCAATTATTGTGTCGGGGGCAACACCAAGTTTTACGGTGCTGCGCTGTTCCGGCTTCGTAAAGAGGATTTCGGAGAGATACGGCACCACGGCGGAGTCTCTCCGGCTTGGCCCATTCCTTACGAAGAGCTGGAACCTTATTACACGCAGGCCGAACAGCTTTATCATGTTCACGGCCAGCGGGGTGAAGACCCTACCGAACCCTCGGCGACCGCCCCATTTCCCCATCCGCCGGTCAGTCACGAGCCTCGCCTGCAACTGCTGAGTGACGATTTTGCAAGCCTTGGCCTCAGACCTTTCCACACACCACTGGGAGTCATGCTGGACGAGAAGAATCCGCGAACAAGTAAATGTATCCGCTGCAACACGTGCGACGGCTACCCTTGCCTCGTCTATGCGAAATCGGACGCGCAGGTGGTTAGTGTGGACCCTGCACTCAGTCATTCCAATGTCACTCTGATGACCAATGCCTATGTCTCCCGCCTGGAGACCAGTCCGTCGGGTCGCGAGGTTACCGGAGTTTGGATCGAACACGATGGCTCCAAGAATAAATTCTCCGCCGACGTCGTTGCCGTGTCGTGCGGGGCCATCAACTCCGCGGCGCTGTTGTTGCGCTCCGCCAACGACAAGCATCCACGCGGGCTGGCCAATTGCTCCGACGTCGTTGGACGCCACTACATGGGGCACGTCAACTCCGTGCTGATGGCGATTTCAAAATGTCCGAATCCCACTATCTTCCAGAAGACCTTGTCGGTGAATGATTTCTATCTTGGATCCAGGGAATGGGAATTCCCCATGGGCCACATCTCCTTCGTCGGGAAATTCGACCGGGACACCCTCAAGGCAGGCGCTCCGGCGATTGCGCCAGGATTCACCCTCGAGATTATGGCGAACCATTCGCTCGATTTTTGGCTGACGTCAGAAGATTTGCCTGAACCCGAGAACCGCGTGACCCTGGATCGTGACGGGAACATCGTTCTTTCCTACAAGGTTAACAATGAAGAGGGACACAAGCGGCTCATCGCCAAGCTTCAGAGCGTCATGAAGCAACAAACCAAGTGCACGGTCCATGGCCACGAGTGCTATCAGGGGCTGTTCTCCCGCAACCTCTATGTAGGGCAGCGCATTCCCCTGGCCGGCGTCGCTCATCAGAACGGCACGATCCGGTTTGGGCGGAATCCACGCACCTCTGCGCTGGACGCCAATTGCAAGGCCCACGAGCTCGACAACCTCTACGTCGTGGATGCGAGTTTCTTTCCGTCGAGCGGGGCCGTCAATCCCGGATTGACCATCATGGCAAACGCGCTGCGCGTCGGCGACCATCTGATCCGGAGATTAGGTTAAAGGACAATAGCGATGACACTCGGGAATCAAAGAACCAAGCCTGACAAACTTGCGCGCGTTAAGAAATCGTGGGGTCGTTCTGCCGGCCCTGTTCTTATTCCGCTTTGGATCCTTCTGGCACTCTTCCGGCCTCTTTCATCCTGGGCCAATCCTTCTCACCTCGAGGCGGGGAACAATGGACCCAACGGAGCAGAAATTGCAGCTCCCGCGAGCCCGTCTCCCCGCCCCCTCCCTGTCTCGATCAGCAGCGTCGATGCCGTGGGAATGACCGTCGCCGACATGGACCGTTCAGTCGAGTTTTATTCCAAGGTTCTCCAATTTGAAAAGGTTTCCGACGTTGAGGTCGCCGGAAGTGGTTATGAACATCTCGTAGGACTGTTTGGAGTGAGGATACGAGTCGTCCGGATGAAGCTGGGTGACGAATTGATTGAACTGACTGAATATCTTGCGCCTCGGGGACGTCCCATTCCCTTGGATTCGCGCAGCAATGACCGCTGGTTCCAGCATATTGCGATCATTACGAATGACTTGGATCGCGCTTATCAATGGCTGCGGCAAAACAAAGTTGAACATGCCTCTTCCGGACCCCAACGACTCCCGGACTGGAACAAGAAGGCCGGCGGGATCCGCGCCTTCTATTTCAAGGATCCGGACCGCCACGTGCTCGAGATTCTCCAATTCCCTTCGGACAAAGGCGATCCGAAGTGGCACCGGGCCAGTGAGGTTCTATTTCTGGGGATCGATCACACGGCCATCGTCGTCACCGATACCGAACAAAGTTTGAAGTTCTATCAGGATTTCCTTGGGTTTCGAGTGGCCGGTGAGAGTGAAAACTACGGGGATGAGCAGGAGCACTTGAACAATGTGTTCGGGGCGCATCTGCGGATCACCAGTCTCCGTGCCCCCTCAGGACCGGGAATCGAGTTTCTCGAGTACCTGGCACCGCGAGATGGAAGAGCGGAACCCACCGACGAGCGAGCCAACGACCTGATTCATTGGCAGACCAAGTTGGTCACCCTTGATACGGAATCAGCGTTTCGCAGTCTGGTTCCCGGGAATTTCAAGCTCGTCTCTTCCGGGGTGATCACACTGCCGGACTCCAGACTGGGATTCAGTCGTGGTTTCCTGGTGAGGGATCCGGACGGGCACGTGATGGAGTTGGTTGAGAAATAGGCGGACGTTATTCGCAACTGGGAATCGAGGTCAGAAGTCAGAAGTCGGAGGTCAGAAGATAAAGAACGCATCTCGCAGATCCGACTTCCGACGTCTGACTTCTGACATCCCTCAGGAGAGAGAAACAACATGAACCAAGAAGAAACCCGACTCGAGGAATCCCGCGACCATAAGGCTCATTGGAAGCGATGGGGGCCTTACCTCAGTGAGCGTCAATGGGGTACAGTCCGCGAAGACTATAGCCCCGGCGGCACGGCATGGGACTATCTGCCACATGACCAGGCGAGGTCGCGTACTTATCGGTGGGGCGAGGATGGCATCGGGGGAATCTCGGACCGTCACCAGATGATCTGTTTTGCGCTTGCCCTGTGGAACGGACGCGACCCGATCCTCAAAGAACGAATTTTCGGATTGACCGGCAGCGAGGGCAACCACGGAGAGGATGTGAAGGAGTACTATTTCTATCTCGATTCGACACCCACTCACTCCTACATGAATTTTCTTTACAAGTACCCGCAGGCCGAATTTCCATATGCTCGACTGGTCGAGGAAAACCGTCGCCGGGGGAGGGACGCCTTTGAGTTCGAGTTGATTGACACGGGCGTCTTTGATGAGAACCGCTACTTTGATGTGTTCGTCGAATACGCGAAGGCCACCCCCGAGGATATTTGTATCCGCATCACCGCGCATAACCGGGGCCCTGACTCCGCCGAACTGCACCTCCTGCCGACCCTCTGGTTTCGCAATACCTGGTCGTGGAATGGCGCCAGTCGGAGGCCGAGGTTGACCAGGGCTGATGGTGTCCAAGGGGCCTCGGTCATCGCGGTGGACCATCATGAATACGGCAAGCGTTGGCTCGTCTGCGACGGCTCTCCGGAGCTGCTCTTCACCGAGAACGAATCCAATGCCAGGCGGTTGTGGGGCGGTGAAAATCGCACTCCCTACGTCAAAGATGGAATCCATGAATACATCGTGCACGGCGAACAGGGAGCCGTGAACCCGGCCCAGACGGGCACCAAGGCCTCGGCCCATTTCAGCTTTCGAATCCCGCCGGGTCAAAGTTCCACACTGCATTTACGTTTTGTAGATCGCCCTCCTAATGCCAGCGTCCTGGGGAAGGAATTTGATGCGGTCTTCTCAAAAAGAAAGGCTGAAGCAAACGAGTTTTATAAAGAGCGTGCTGGCAAATGCACATCAGAAGATGCGTGCCGGGTGCAACGCCAGGCCTTTGCGGGGATGCTCTGGTCGAAACAGTTTTATCACTATGACCTTCGAACCTGGCTCAAAGGGGACTCCGGCAACCCGCCACCGCCTGAGGGCCATCAACAAGGTCGAAACCGGGAATGGGGCCACTTGTACAACGCCGACGTGATTTCCATGCCCGACAAGTGGGAGTATCCCTGGTACGCCGCCTGGGACCTGGCCTTCCATTGCATCCCCCTGGCGCTGGTCGATCCTGACTTTGCCAAGGAGCAACTCGTCCTGCTGACGCGGGAGTGGTACATGCACCCGAATGGCCAGTTGCCTGCCTACGAATGGGCCTTTAGTGATGTGAATCCCCCCGTTCATGCATGGGCCGCCTGGCGTGTGTACAAGATTGAAAAAAGAATCCGCGGCAAAGGGGACCTCCAATTTCTTGAGTGCGTATTTCATAAGCTGATGTTGAATTTCACGTGGTGGGTAAACCGGAAAGATGCCGAGGGGATGAATGTCTTCCAGGGCGGTTTCCTGGGATTGGACAACATCGGGGTTTTTGATCGTTCCGCCCCACTGCCCACCGGCGGATATATCGAGCAGTCCGACGGGACCAGTTGGATGGGCATGTACTGTCTCAACCTCCTGGCCATCGCGCTGGAGCTGGCTCGTGAGAATCCCGCTTACGAAAATGTTGCCAGCAAGTTCTGGGAGCATTTCCTCCACATCGCTCATGCCATGAACCATCTCGGGAGCAAGAGCCTGGGATTGTGGGATGAAGAGGATGGTTTTTATTACGATGCGTTGCACTTGCCCGGAGGAGAATCCTTTCCGATGAGGGTCCGCTCTATGGTGGGTTTGATTCCTCTGTTCGCGGTGGAGACCCTGGAGCCTGACGTGCTCGACCGTCTTCCGGGGTTCAAGCGACGTCTCGAGTGGTTCATTGACAATCGACCCGACCTGGTCGGCAATGTCGCTTGTATGAGGACCGCGGGTCAGCGCGAACGCCGCCTGCTTTCCATTGTTGATCGTGACAAGTTACGCCGGGTGCTGGCTCTGATGCTGAACGAGCAGGAATTTTTGTCACCCTTTGGAATCCGAGCCCTTTCCCGGTATCACCAGGACCGCCCGTACATGCTCGGGGCCAACGGAAACAGTTATCGGGTTGCGTACGAGCCCGCGGAGTCGAGTACAGGACTGTTTGGCGGAAACTCCAATTGGCGCGGCCCGATCTGGTTTCCCGTAAATTTCCTTCTCATTGAATCCCTGCAAAAGTTTCACCATTACCTGGGGGACGATTTCAAAGTGGAATTCCCTACCGGGTCAGGGAGAATGCTTACCCTTTGGGAAGTCGCTGGCGAGCTTTCGAGACGGCTTACCCGAATCTTCCTCCGAGGGCGTGACGGTCGACGGCCTTTCTTTGGTGGAATTCAAAAGTTTCAGACCGATCCCCATTGGAAGGATCTCATCCTGTTCAACGAGTATTTCCATGGCGACAACGGGGCCGGGATCGGAGCCAGCCATCAGACTGGCTGGACCGGGCTGGTTGCCAAACTGATCGAACAGAGCGGGGAATGAAAATAAGTTGCCAGCGGCCAGTTCCCAGTTGCCAGTGGTCAATAGTCCCTTGGAAGATTCTTAGTGATCTGATCGCTGGTCAGATCCTCGTACTGCAGAGAGCAAACCATTGAGAATGCGCCCAAGCTCTGCCGTTCTTTCCTGCAATTGGATTGATTGAGTGCTCGGCAAGAGTTTTAAATCGGCTGAGATTTGGGTAAGAGTCTCAACTTCCATGATTGAGCCTCGGGCATAGCCGAGAAACTGCTGAAACTCGCCGCGGGTCAAACGCCCCTGACCCTCTGCAATGTTGCATGGCACCGAGACAGCGGCTCGTCGCAGTTGTGTAGTCAGTCCATAAAGTTCATTCTTCGGGAATACAGAGGTGGCCTTGTAGACCTCTGTTACCAGATCCATTGCTTTACGCCAAACAATCAGGTCTTTGTAGGATCGCCGCATGTGTGGCCTCGTCGGGGGAAGATTTGCCAACAGCATATCAATTGTTATCTGCCTCCGACAACTGAGATCTTTGGGTTTCACTGGCAACCGGCAACTGAGAACTGACAACTACACTGAGAACTGAGAACTGATAACTTTACCGGCAACTGGCAACTGAGAACTGACAACTATTAGGAATCCGGGAATAATCTTCCTCCCCGCGGGCATTACTATGCAGCAGCCATTGAGCGAAAAGCACGGCAGCCCCGCGTGGCAAGGTCTCAACAAGAACAGGAGAATTCGCGATGAAAGCCATTGCAGTCTTACCGGGAAAACCCAACACGGTCCACCTGAGAGATGTCCCAAAGCCCATCTTGAATGGGAAGGATAGTGGACGGAGTGTCCTTGTGAAGGTACTTCGCGTGGGTGTTGACGGCACCGATAAGGAAATTAATGCGGCAGAATACGGCGAAGCGCCGTCAGGGGATGACTTTCTCATCATCGGCCACGAGAGTTTTGGCCGGGTGGAAGCCGTGGGGCCCAACGTCACGGAGTTAAAACCCGGTGATTACGTCGTCGCCACCGTGCGACGTCCAGGCTCGAGTATTTACGATCAGATCGGCACGAACGATATGACGACCGACGATACGTATTTCGAACGCGGGATCAACTTGCGGCACGGGTTTCTTGCCGAATACTATCTCGACGATGCTGAATTTATCGTCAAGGTTCCTCAAGGTCTCAAGCACGTTGGAGTCCTGTTGGAGCCCACCACCGTGGTCGAAAAAGGCATCGCCCAGGCTTATGAAATCCAAAGGCGGTTGCGAGTCTGGCGCCCTCGCCGTGCAGCGGTAATGGGGGCGGGGACCATTGGACTACTCGCCACGCTGGTCCTGCGGCTGCGTGGACTCGAGGTCACGACCTTTGGACTCACCCCAAGACCTTACCTCAATTCCGATTTGATTGAGGCCATTGGCGCCCGTTATCAGTCGACCCGGGAATTGCCAATCCTTGAAGCCGCCAAAAAGTATGGTCCTTTCGATCTGATTTTCGAGGCCACTGGCGCTTCGTCGGTGGTTTTCGACAGCATGCAGGCACTGGCGAAGAACGGGGTGCTGGTGCTGTCCAGCGTGACGGGCGGCGATCGGAAGATCGAGGTGCCTGCCGATATGATCAATCTCCAGTTTGTGCTGGGCAACAAAGTCATGGTGGGAACCGTGAACGCCAACCGTGAATACTTTGAAATGGGCGTCCGCGACATGGCCCAAGCCGAGGCCGAATATCCGGGCTGGCTGAGCCGGTTGCTCACCCACCCGGTGAAGGGTCTCGAAAACTACTCTGAATTGCTGGATAAGCTGACGAGTGCCAAAGGGGCCATAAAAGTCTTCTGCGAAGTGGCAGAGTTGTAACCGCAGTCTTGGAATTAGGGACAGACACCTTGTCTCAAGAGACTTTCCAGGTATGGTGTCCAATTGGGTGTCTGTCCCTCTCTGTCTTCTGAGAGGAAAATCATGAGCGCTGCTGAACCAACCCGCATTCTGATTCTCGGGGGCGGCTTCGCGGGGATGTATGCCGCCATGCAATTCGAAAAAACCTTGGCCCGGGACCCGGACGTTGAAGTGACGATGGTGAACCGGGAGAATTTCTTTCTATTCACACCGATGCTTCACGAAGTGGCGGCGAGCGATCTCGACCTGACGACGATCGTCAATCCGGCCCGCAAAATGCTCAAGCGGGTCAATTTCTTTGCCGGCGAAGTCGAAGGAATCGACCTTCCCTCCAAACAGGTGCGTGTGTCCCACGGGTTCGAGGGCCACGAGCACACGCTTCGCTACGACCACCTCGTGGTTGGCCTCGGATCCATCACGAATTTTTATAATCTCCCGGGTCTCGAGCAACGAGCCCTCACCATGAAATCACTCGGTGATGCAATTACGCTGCGGAACCACCTGATCGCCCAGTTGGAGGAGGCCGACAGCGAATGTTGCCGGTTCAAGCATCCCCTTTTGACGTTCGTCGTCGCCGGCGGCGGATTCGCGGGCGTGGAGACGATTGCCGGAGTAAATGACTTCGTTCGCGAGAGCCTGCATGCTTATCCCCATTTGACGGAGAGCATGCTTCGGGTTGTTCTGGTGCATCCGGGACCGGTCATCCTCCCGGAATTGGGCGAAAAGCTGGGCGCCTACGCGCAGAAGAAACTGACCGAACGGAAAGTAGAGATCCTTGTGAATACCAGGGTCGAAGGAGTTTCGGAAGAGGCGATCGAACTCAGTAACGGGACAACCCTCGAGGCAAACACCCTGGTTTGGACCGCGGGAACCTCTCCGAATCCACTCATGGAATCGATCCCCTGTGAGAAGGAACGCGGCCGTCTGAAGGTTAACAGGTTCATGGAAGTGCCCGATTGGCCGGGGGTATGGGCTCTTGGAGATTGTGCCGCGGTTCCCGATCCCAAGACGGGAAAAACCTGCCCGCCCACGGCTCAACACGCCTTGCGTCAAGGTAAAGTGCTCGCCGGAAACATTCAGGCGGAGATCCGCGGAGGGCGCAAGAAACCTTTCGAGTTCTCGACCGTCGGACAACTGGCTGCCATCGGGAAACGCACCGGGGTCGCCAATATCTTGGGGGTGAACTTCTCCGGCTTTTTCGCGTGGTGGCTGTGGAGAACGATTTATCTGAGCAAACTCCCGCGATTTGAGAAAAAAGTACGGGTGGCACTCGATTGGACGTTGGACATTCTCTTCTCCAAGGATCTCGTGCAGTTCTTAACGGTGCGCGCTCCCAGCGTCTCTCGCTCAGAAGAAGACCCTCCGGTTCGCGCCGTCTCCGAGGTCGTCGCCCGAAGGGGTTGATTTTCCCTCGATTTCAGCCTACCAATGGAAGCCATGTCTGGACATAATGCGAAAGAGGGACTACATTGAGTCATCAAAGCAGACCGATATGCACGTGAGCTTTTGGGTGAGCTCATACATTCTCGTTCGATGATGAAATTGCATTGGCTGCGTCTTTCCGCGATGAGGTGCGGCAGCTCCGCTGACTATCTCCATGGTCCTCGCCATCATCATTACATATGACCATTCAAGTCCTGGTGACCGGGAGGTCGTTTTGTGAAATACGACGCCATTGTGATTGGATCCGGACAGGGAGGAAACCCCCTTTCGCATAATCTTGCAGACCGCGGATTCAACGTAGCCCTCATCGAAAAGGCCTACCTTGGTGGAACCTGCATCAATACCGGGTGTACGCCCACCAAGACCATGGTTCATAGTGCCCAGGTAGCCCATTACGCTCGCAACGCTGAGCGCTGGGGAGTCCGAGCCGCAAATGTCGCGGTGGACTTGGCCGCCGTTGTGGCGCGAAAAAACAAGGTCGTCCAGTCCTTTCGCGAGGGACAGCAACGCCGCGTCGACGCTCGCAAGACCCTGCGCCTGCATCGGGGGGAAGCTCGCTTCATTGCCCCGCACCAACTTCAAGTGAATGATGAGGTGCTCGAAGGCGAAAGGATTTTTATAAACACAGGTACGCGGACCAACCTTCCTCGGCTCCCGGGCCTGGAGACGGTTGATTACCTGACCAACGCAAGCATCATGGAGCTGAGAGAATTGCCAGAACATTTGCTGGTGCTTGGCGGCGGATACATTGGTTTGGAGTTTGGACAGATGTTTCGCCGCTTCGGCTGCCGTGTGACCGTCATCCACCGCGGGGGCCAGATTCTCCCTCGCGAGGATGGCGACGTTACCGCAGAGCTTCAAAAGGCCCTCGAAGCCGAAGGCATCACATTTCTGCTGAATGCCAACTCAACCCGCGTGGAGAAAAAAGGGACCCAAATTCATTTGACCGTCGAGTCCGGAAATTCAACGAGGGAGTTGATTGGCTCACATCTTCTCGTGGCCGTTGGACGAAAGCCGAACAGCG
Organism: Terriglobia bacterium; assembly: GCA_020072965.1. Lineage (GTDB taxonomy): Bacteria > Acidobacteriota > Terriglobia > JAIQFV01 > JAIQFV01 > JAIQFV01. Next base: position 71,614 of record JAIQFY010000031.1, read on the forward strand.
ACCAGCTCAATCTGGATAAGGCAGGAGTCGAAACCGACAAGGACGGCTTTATTAAAACAAACAGCCGCCTGGAGACGAATGCTCCCGGCATCTGGGCTCTGGGTGACGTCAAGGGGGGTCCTGCATTCACCCATATTTCGTACAACGATTTTCAAATCATCTACGGAAATCTGGTGGAAGGGAAAAACCTGACTATCGACAATCGCCTGGTGCCTTATTCCGTTTTCACCGACCCGCAGCTCGGGGGGGTTGGCATGACCGAGAAGGAGGCGAGGAAAAAAGGATACCGGTTGAAAATCGGAAAGATCCCCATGAGCTACGTGGCCCGGGCCATTGAACGTGACGAAACCGCCGGCCTCATGAAACTTGTTGTCGACGCTTCCAATGACCAGATTCTGGGAGCCTCCATGTTGGCCGTGGAAGGAGGAGAACTCGTCCAGATCATCGGCACGGTCATGCGCGCCGGACTGCCCTACACGTTCTTGAAAGGGGCCGTCTATATTCATCCGACCCTCGCTGAGGGCTTCTTCGCCTTGATGGAGGATGTGAAGCCGGTGGACTGATACGAACACCATTGAAAATGTTACAAAATCGTGCATGTTTCAGCGCAGGGGCGTCCGCTGAGGCGGACGCCCCTACAGCGAACAATCCACCATTGCCCGATTTAACTCTGTTTCCAGCGTTTGTATTTGCTTTGGAGCCCATGGACAGGAGAGGGCAGTTCCGATTTTCCTTCTTTACGCGAGATTACGAGGCCACGGTTGCATTTTATCGTGATGGGCTGGAGTTTCCCGTGCTCGAGTCCTGGGACCGCAGTCCCGATGACCGCGGGATTCTCTTCGGCGCCGCCTCGGGGATCATCGAAATACTTACATTCCCCCGGAGCGGTCACGCCTCCCACCTTTTCGACGATCGGCCGCCCCAAGGTGCGTTCATGGTCATCGAGGTCGACGACCTGGAGGATCGGTACCGCCGGGCGGTCGAGAAGGGCCTCACCATCAAACAGAAGCTTACCGACCAGGAGTGGGGACACAGAACCTTCTGTCTTTCCGACCCCAATGGGCTTACCGTTTACTTCTTCAAGGTGATTGGCGAGGATTAGCAGACGACGCTTGGAGTCCTTATGGTCTTTGCCTCAGGCTAAGAGCTCGCGGTCTGGATGCTGAAGCCAGAAGCCGGAAGCCGGAAGTCGGAGACCAGAAGTCAGAGGTCGGAAGTCGGAAGTCGGATAGAAACCCCCAATTCCGTGGCGTCAATTCCTATCGAGGATGATCAAATATAGTGACACTCGTCGTCCCATTAATGCTGAGTTGGACACGCCCGCCACGGCGGGATCACGGCTACCAAACCATAGCACTTCGAGAGATACTGTCATTCGTCACTATTCTCTATCATCTTCAGTAAGTGCGGGTCATCCTTCTGACTCCAGAACTCAGCCGCCCCAGTGGACACCCCTGCCGCGAAGACTCAACCCACACCGCAGAAAACTCCAATTGCATCGTTCGGATTAGCTCCGAGGTCGATCTTTGGGTAGAATAGGATCTCTTGTCACAGACGCATTTCGAGGACTTCGAAGTCAGAAGTCAGAAGTCAGATGTCAGAGATCAGACGCCAAAAGCGCGATTGAACCCGCGCTACTTGATTCATCTTTATTTATCTGGCTTCTGACTTCCGATTTCTGACTTCGTTTGAAACAAGCCAAATCCCTGATTCGAAGGAAACAGACCATGACTCAAGAAGACCTCCGGCTCGACGCGTCCCGCGATCACAAAGCCCATTGGAAACGGTGGGGACCCTATTTGAGTGAACGGGCGTGGGGAACAGTGCGCGAAGACTATAGTTCTCATGGAACCGCATGGGAGAATTTTCCTCATGACCATGCCCGGATCCGGGCTTATCGCTGGAACGAGGACGGATTGGCGGGAATCTGTGATCGCCATCAATACATTTGCTTTGCGCTGACCCTGTGGAATGGCCGTGATCCTTTTCTCAAGGAGCGCCTCTTCGGCCTGACAGGCAACGAAGGCAATCATGGTGAAGATGTGAAGGAGTATTACTTTTATCTCGACTCCACCCCCACGCATTCTTACATGCGCTGTCTCTATAAGTACCCGCAAGCCGAATTTCCATATGCGCGTCTAATTGAGGAAAACCGTCGGCGAGGACGAAACGACCTGGAGTTTGAATTGATCGACACGGGGGTTTTCGACGACGACCGCTATTTTGACGTCTTTGTCGAATATGCCAAGGCCACGGCTGAAGACATCCTGATCCGGATTGAAGCGATCAATCGCGGCCCTGACCCCGCACCGTTGTACCTGTTGCCGACGCTATGGTTTCGAAATACCTGGTCATGGGGATTTGGGGAAAGACGCCCTCGAATGCAGCAGGGAGGGAGGATTGAAGGCTTTCCGGTGATTGAGATGGATCATTCTTACTACGGTCACCGCAGACTGATCTGTGAAGGAACACCTCAACTGCTTTTCACTGAAAACGAAACCAATTTTCAGCGGCTTTGTAATTTGGAAAACTCCTCCCTCTTTGTCAAGGATGGCATCAATGACTTTGTGGTCCGTAACGTCAAGACGGCGGTCAATCCTGAAGGAATCGGATCTAAGGCCGCGGCCTTTTATCCTCTGCGAATTGAGCCCGGGGCGACCGTCTCCATACGCCTTCGCTTCACGCCGGATCCACCTTACTCGCCACCCTTCGGCGCGGAATTTGACGCCCTTATTGCCCAAAGAAAAGTAGAGGCGGATGAGTTTTTCGCTCAACTGGCTCCGCGCGCGCTTTCAGACGATGCCCGGCGGGTCCAGAGGCAAGCCTTCGCAGGGATGTTGTGGGGAAAGCAATTCTATCATTACGAGGTCAGCCGATGGCTCAAGGGCGACCCCGCAGGTCCGGAGCCTCCACCTGAGCGGCTGAAAGGGAGGAACCGTGACTGGACCCACCTGTATAACGGCGATGTGATTTCCATGCCCGACAAGTGGGAGTATCCCTGGTATGCCGCCTGGGATCTGGCTTTCCACTGCATCCCTTTGGCCCTCATGGATTGTGATTTCGCGAAAGAGCAGTTGGTTCTCTTGCTCCGCGAATGGTACATGCATCCCAACGGTCAGATCCCCGCCTATGAGTGGGCCCTGGGAGATGTCAACCCGCCCGTCCATGCATGGGCCGCCTGGCGCGTCTATAAGATCGATAAGAAAAGACGCGGCGTGGCAGATGTCCGGTTCCTGGAAAGGGTTTTTCATAAGCTGCTGCTCAACTTCACCTGGTGGGTCAACCGGAAGGATGCTCAGGGGAGGAACGTTTTCCAGGGGGGATTCCTCGGTCTCGACAACATCGGAGTGTTCGACCGGAGCGCCCCGCTTCCCACAGGAGGACACATCGAGCAATCCGACGCCACCAGTTGGATGGGGATGTACTGCCTGAACATGCTGGCCATTGCACTGGAACTGGCGAGAAAGGATAATGCCTATGAAGACGTCGCCAGCAAATTTTTTGAACACTTTGTCTACATTTGCAACGCGATGAACAACCTTGGGGGCAAGGACATTGAACTCTGGGACGAACAGGATGGCTTCTATTACGATGTCCTGCACCTCGACGACGGGAAACGTTTCCCAATCCGGCTGCGCTCCATGGTTGGACTGATTCCCCTGTTCGCCGTTGAAACCCTCGATTCCGAAATCGTCGACAAACTGCCCGGCTTCAAGCGGCGCATGCAATGGTTCATTGAAAATCGGCCCGATCTCAGCGATAACATTGAAACCCAATCTTCCTCCCGTGGCTTTCGGCGCTTTCTGTCCCTCGTCAATCGTCACCGTCTGCGGCGGGTTCTTAGGTATATGCTCGATGAAGGGGAGTTCCTCTCTCCTCACGGAATCCGAGCCCTGTCCCGCTATCACCACAGTCATCCCTACACATTGCATATCAATCAAATGGAATACCGGGTGGACTATGAGCCCGCGGAATCAGCGACGGTTCTCTTTGGCGGGAATTCAAACTGGCGTGGCCCCGTCTGGTTCCCTCTCAATTTTCTTATTATTGAATCTCTTCAAAAGTTTCACCACTATCTGGGGGACGAATATAAAGTCGAATTCCCCACGGGCTCGGGGCGGATGATGAACCTGTGGCAGGTTACCACTCAGATCTCCCGTCGCCTCACCCACATTTTTCTGCGGGGTCCCGACGGGCGCAGACCTGCCTACGGGGGCACTGAGAAATTTCAAACGGATCCGCACTGGAAAGATTTGATTCTCTTCTACGAGTATTTTCATGGAGATAACGGAGCCGGCATCGGCGCCAGCCATCAGACCGGATGGACCGGCCTAGTGGCGAAACTGATCCAACAAAGCGGGGAATGAAGAGGAGGTGTCAGTGGTCAGTGATCAGTTACCAGTTCGAGGTTCACAGATATCACACTTTTGCGGTTTTTGCGGTTTGGAATTCCATCCTCAAGATCATGGATGAATAGATTGTCTGCAGGAGCACCTCCGCTAATGCGGCTCACATTTAGGTTGATGGTTGGGTAGTCTCATCCGGACGAAGACATTCGTGTGTCGTATATCTTGGCCAGCAAATCGAGGGTCGGCTGACATCATATGTGAGAACCAAAACACCCTTCACCGCTGTCGCCCCAATGCCATTCTTGTAATTCTTCAACCAGTTCTTTGACATTCAAATAGTCCGTTACAAAGGCTTTCCTAAGCAAGCTCGCCGGAACAAATTCATCATACTTCTGAAGTTGCGGCGCTTCTTCGGCGCTGACCAAACTCTCTGGATCAATCCCCCTTTGCGCAAGTAGAAGAATGTTCTTATACAAGTCCGTGACTCTTTCTTTCCTCAGCTCGAAAGTCATGAAGTACGGGGATTGTCCTGAAATGCTACTTATTCCCAATGATTCTTTGCAATGAACCTTAAGAAATCTCTCGAGTGTGCGATAACCGATTGTCCCCATCCATGGGAAGATGCAATAAGTATCTCCACCCAAAGGAAGCATGTTCTTGGAGTCAAGATCCAGGTTTCGGGCGAGATGGCGCGCCTCGGAAAGCCGCTTCTTGGCTCCCTTTTGTAAATACGAATAGTCATTATCGTCGAACAGGATCTGCCTCATTTTCTTCAGTATTTTGCTGTGGATATTCCCGATTCCACCACCGCTCCAATATGTAGTCACTTTGCCTTTAACCTGTTTGGCAAACACTGTCTTACGCCTTAAGTCAATCTCAACAACCTCCCAGGTTCTACCTGCGAGCCCAAAACGTTCGCCTGGTGGTGGAGGGCTAATGATGCTACCAATTTCGCTGGATTCCTCCCTGACAGTGAACTCTTCATTGTCTGGAAAGACGGCATAGAAATGGAAGTTCCTTACTATTCGCTCTCCCGACAATCCGATGATCAGCCCGCCTTCATCAGTTCTTTGAATATGGTCCATTCCGATAAGGTGTAATAGTAACTCCTTAAAATCTCCCCTTGTTATTTGGTCAAACGGGGAGAGACTTAAAACTCGCTCTTCAAGGGATAGCGGGCTAAGCTCTCCCGCACTGGCTAGAATGCTCATTGTCTGATGATACAAAAGACTGAATGGGAGCTGCACACCGGGTATTGGCTCAATCCACCGCTCGGTTAAGTAAAGTTCAATCGTTGCAATGCACTGAAGAAGCTGCCATGGCAACTGAGCAGGAAGCAATTGCTTTCCGGAGGGCTCTTCTTTCGAACAAACAAACCACATTTCAGAAGGGTTGCCCCGCCTGCCGGATCGCCCCAACCTTTGCACAAAGCTGGAAACAGAGTGCGGAGCATTCAATTGGATGATGCGATCTAACTGACCGACATCGATCCCCAATTCGAGTGTAACGGTAGCCGCGGTAACAGTGGGACGGTCGGGTTCGCGCATCGCCAGCTCTGCAGCCTCTCTCAAGGGAGCGGAGATACTCCCGTGATGCACAAAATAAATATCAGGTAATCCATTCACATCTGCAAGTCGTCGTAAATTCCCGATAATCGATTCCGTTTCACCGCGACTATTTGCAAAGATGAGACACTTTCTGCCCTTGCTGTGTTCAAAAATATAACCGTGGTAAGGGTCTGTTTCAGATAGGTCACCATCTCTGACCTCCGGATTTCCGCCCTGTGTGTTCGGAGAATCAATGTAATGCCCTCTCTGCGGGCTATCCTCCGGAGGCAAATAAAAATGCTCCAGGGTGAGGCGGATCTTACGCTCTACACCATCGATTTTCGGCGTGAGGACAGCTCTTGAAGTGCCTGACCCTAACCAATGTTCAGCCAGACCGTAATCTCCTAAGGTAGCCGACAGCCCAATTCTCCTCGGCTGCTCACGGATGAATTTCGACAAACGAAGCAATTGACAGAGAACTTGACGACCGCGATCCGAACTCATGAGGGCATGAACCTCGTCGATAATCACAAACCTCAAATCGCCAAACATTCGAACGAGGTCAACGGCTCTGTTGATCAATAAGCTCTCCAGTGATTCCGGAGTGATCTGTAGGACTCCCATCGGTTGCTTGAGCAATTTGTGTTTTTGACTCGGAGACACATCTCCATGCCATGCCCAAACAGGGATGTTTGCCTCTTTCAAAAGATCATTCAGCCGAAGAAACTGGTCATTGATGAGTGCCTTGAGTGGACCAATATAGAGAACACCGATCGTGTTGGCAGGATTCTCTTGGAGTAGGGTCAGAACGGGCAAAAAAGCGGCTTCTGTTTTCCCAGAAGCGGTACCTGTGGCAAGCAACAGATGAGCATCCGTTTCGAAGACAACCCGACAAGCCTCAACCTGAATGGCGTGCAATTCAGTCCATTGATGATTGTAAATGTACTCTTGTATGAAGGGGGCCAACCGATCAAAAGCCTGTTCGCTCACACGCTGAACTCCGCGACTTTATCGCTTTCATCAATGTCTGGATCTTTGGATACATTTGTTGGTTTGAAGTCAGAACCATGAATGAGTTGTGAAAAGGTAATGTTCTGGTTCTGCCGAAGGATATTCAGAATAGCAATGAAGTCCCGCACGACTTCACGCGGTGTGAGCAATGTTCCCGCTCCAAGTCGATTGGTAACCTCCTGCATAAAATCTTGAAGCATTTGGGGGGACAGTTGGTTTTGGTAGGCATAATGGGCAGCGTGCACATTGGCCAATCTTGTCAACAGAACAAAGATTTCCTCGCTTGTTAACGTCTGGAGCCGAAGGAGAGGACCCGAGTTGTCTCGAAGGCCCTCCCTCGCAAATCGGCTCTCCGCCAACCTGGATCGAATCGCCTCATAGCTATATAAGCCACGGCGTGGGTCTTCAACAAATTGATTGGTGCCCCCTAACAACAGCCCAAGATGCTCTGCCTTGCCTTCCATCGCATCGTTGAAAATGGTTAATAATTTCTCATAATTGTTTTCACGAGAAACGGAATGGGTAATCTTGTACAAATTTACCCCTTCGTCTATGAGCACAAGAAATCCCTTATATCCAACGTCAGAGATGAACTTGGCCAATAGCTTTACATAATCATACCAATTATCATCGTCCACGATCACCCGTACACCCAACTCTGATTTTGCTTCCGTTTTAGTAGAATATTCGCCTCTCAGCCACCGCAAGGCTCCACTCTTCATTGCATCGTTACTCTCACGATAACCGCGCCAATATGCTGTAAGTACGGAAGCAAAATCGAAACCATGGACCATTCCCTCCATGTTATTAATGGTCTCCAGAATCCCTTGTTCTACTGCCTCATTAAATCCAGGATCACTTGGGCGCTTTCCAGATTCTTTAACGACCTTTGCTTGAATATTTCCGATCCAATGTTCCAGGACTGGTGCGAGCGCCCCTCCATCTGGTCGTGCTTTAGTCGCTATATTACGGAGCAGTTCCCGATAGGTTGCCACTGCCTGGCCGTCGGTACCAGCCAACCTACGCTCAGGGGACAAATCAACATCGCTCACAACGAAATCCCGTTCCATGGCGTAGTTGCGTAAAAGCTGCAAAAGGAAACTCTTGCCAGAGCCGTAACGCCCTACAATGAACCGAAACGAAGCTCCCCCCTCAGCAATATTTTCCAAGTCCTGCAAGAGAGCTCCGATTTCATCTTTTCTGCCTACCGCAATGTGCTCAAGGCCAACCCTTGGCACGACACCAGCCGCAAGCGAATTTAGAAGTGCTGTAGATATCCGCTTGGGGATCTTAAAAGTGGTCATTGACAATACCTCATTTATTCATGCTCACTAATTTGCGAGCAAAATCGAGATCTTCCTCCTCCACGACCGGGGGAGAAGATCCGGGAGCAATGATGACATCTCCAACTGTATCTGACGCCAAAGTATTTATTGAATCGATGAGAGCCTCCGGCAGTACCGCGTTCTCTTCCGCAATCGTCCGAATTTCAGCGTATGGATCCGGATGCTCTACAACAGCCCTTAAGGCTCTCAACTGGTAAGGCTCTAACTTCGATGAGAACTCCATCCATTCCGGTGGCAGATCACTTGGTTTTTCATCTTCATTGTCAGTATCCCCAGTCCGTCGACCGTCAATCGAAAACAAGTATTCCAATTCATCGCGATAATCGTCAACAATTACTCTTGAAGTGTCCTCCGATACAATCAGATTGTCCGACAGATACATGCGGGAGAGTTCATTGATACGTTCAGAAGTGTGAATGACATCCAGGTCAGGCAGAGCCAGTCTCAATTCGTTTGCATCCATTTCCCAACCGCTATTCTTGAACAACTCGATCAATCGTCTTTCTTTGAGATCCAATCGAGAAAGAATTTTATCCACGGGATCAAGGTCCGTAAGCAAGTTATCGGGGGTGCCATCGGGTCGCTTAATCGAAGGTGTTACATTCCCAGGGATGACTGAGCCTTCCTTCAGACCTGACGAATCCCTCGGCTGGGCACTCTGTGCATTAGAACCTTCATTTGGCGCTCCGGACAGAAGCAAATCTCGAACCTCATCGGACGTGGTCGATAATTCGAGGACCTTCGCCGGATCAATGGTCACCACAGGCTTTGGCGGTGGAGGAATGATGAGTGTAGCTGCACCAGAGATCAAATTATCGATGACAGCCCGTACTTCTGGATCAAGGTCATAGCCACGCAATCGTCCCTTGTAGTTCTTGATTTCACGAAGTTTATTCTCGGAGTGCTTCAGGAACGAAGTGATAAACTCCCTTAATGGTTCGTGTTGTGTGTATGCTGGAAATATCCCAACGGTCACATTCTTTGTACCACCGGCATATATGGCACTTTGAAAAGGGAAATGTTGAATGGTTCGGCGGTTCGGAGGACTAAATATCTCAAGAATGCCCTTTCCAGTCTTTTGCAACCATCGACTATTCACTTCGTTGAGTGCCGCGGCAACATACTCCTTTACCAGATTCTCGTTCCCTTCTCTGTAGAACTTACTTCTGTGAATGCGGTAATCGCTCATTTGATCAAGCAAGGGCAGGGGGATCTCACTCAAAGACCCTCCAACATATCGAGCAAGAAGGATATCAGGATCAAGAAAATCGATTTTTAGGCTTAAAGCGTCGTAGTATGTCTGAAGAGGATTGACAGGGCAACCATTGAGAACAATATAATCAGTGATCCAATCGACCAGATAAGTGTCAAGGCCACGAAATCGTTCACGATAATTCAACCAGATCGCCCGAAGCTGGCCATATCCATCTATTGGGTCCTTTACGCCGATGTTGTTGATCAGTTCATAAACATGGACAAAGATATAAGACAAATCAGTATCGATATACCGTTGATTCCTTACCTGATCACGCCAATAGAAATACCAGTTTCGTTGCGACTGAGCCATAGAATCGTAAGTTGGCCAGTAGCATTTAAATGGCATAAAAGGAACAGGCAGCATTCTAAATTTAACCAAGGCCATGGCATCTTTAAAGAACTTTTGGGCACCAGATGAATATGTGACTTCGAGTGAAATGCCAGAGCCCTCTATGACTGAATCCGGGCCATAATTTCCAGTAGGTACTGACCGACCAATCGACGGTGACCTGAGAGGAATAGGCTGTGCATACCCATTCGATTGACCGCCTAGTGTGAATTCAGCAAGGTGAATCCCAGTTGATGCCGGTTTGAGTCGGCCATGGATCTGATATGGGGCCGGAAGTGCCAATGGAGAAACAGTTGGATTCCGTAATCCGTATCTCCACACGATCTCCCCGTCACTTGCCTCCGGAATATTGAAAACTCTTGACAGCGCCAGACGACGAGAGGGTCTTTCCAAGAACCTGAATGACGAGAATGATCCCCACACGAGATTCTTCCTGCATTCAAGCAGAATATCAAAGAGTTTGGACGTGGCCGACTTTATCAGAGAATCCGCTTCCAACAAAAATAGGAGATGCCAGGGAAGCCCAATCAACCCGGGGACTGCCTCCAATGCTTTCGGCGTCGCTTCAATCACCCCCTTACAACCTCCATTGAACTCTGGATCTCGGCTAGTTCCATCAAAGCGAATTACGTCGAGCCTATCTGCCCCTTCTTGTGTGCAATCAAGCGCTTTATGACTACCAACCAACAAAACCCTCGCATTATCGACCTCCGAGATCAACGATCTCAACCTTTCATAAATTGGTTTTCCCAAAGCATTTCCAGTATCGACAATCCCGCCTGGAAGGCCCCAGTGCTTTAGGAATTCGAGATGCAGCCTGACCGTTGATTCTACAGAATCACCAGTAGGAAGAGCGAATTCCGGAAACTCCAAACGTGACCACGGACCTTCGAGTCGAGCTGAACCTCTATTGATCACCTCTGCCGGGGTCAGACTGATCGGGCCCAATAGCCTACCATCCTTGGCTCTTCCCAATGGTCCGATCCCAGCTTCATATAGGGCTCCTGCATTAATCCAGCCGCTTCCTGCACGCACGAATTTTGTTTCAGAGGTAATGCTTCGGGAGGTTTCTTCTGCGCTTTGCCGAAAATCTCCAAAAACAAAAGTGGGTTCCGCAATTGCCCTTCCAATTCCATCTTGGCTATCGCGTTTGACACACAAAATTAACTCTGGCCTACCGCCCAAAAGCTTATGTCTACTGATGAGCTCATTGGTATCGCCCGAGGACCATGATTCAATCTTCGGCCAGGTTTCTTGTATAAATCGAGGAATTTCTTGGTCTGAAAGTCGAAGCGACCCGGTCGCCGCAGGAAACTTGCCAGGCAATTCGCGAATTGTGATCCCAGGCGATATCTTATCCCCCACAATAACGTGCCTCGAGAGAGAGGGGATGCCCTTTATTTCCCGAGTGTCGGCGTTCCACGTTACAGCAAACTCGGCTTGGTCATTCGTTATCTGGACTATCTGAACTACCAGGACAGGCTCATCCGAGTACTTTAGATCGCAGACGACTGGGACCCTCCTCGTTTTCCAATTAGGGACCTTCACGTTCAAGAACTCAACAATCTTTTTACCTTCAATGCTTTCCATTGAAAGCCATTGGTCATCTGCAGCAGTGATAGCATCGATACGCCAGTATGAGGACTCTGTAATAAACCATCCACCGCCATAATGCTTGGCATTCTTCCAGGCTCTTGGCTCTATGCGCCGATTCTCATCCGACCAAATGTACCGTAGCTCGAAATCAGGGGAAACCTGTACGGATTGCAGTCTTTGCACTTGATCAGAAATCTGAATCTTCAACGATTCGACAGAAGGGCTACAAAGAATCTGCTTCACCTGCGCCAGTTTTTCAATCGGAACGATAACCATCCCGTCCTGATGTGGGAGTACCTGAATTATCCAGTTAACGATCTCGAACTTGAGCGCGAGATCAGACAGCGGGACGGCCTTTCCCCCTCTGAACCCCAAGAGCACAAACCTTCCCCGTTGCACCTCAAGAACAATCGTGGGCGGCCCTCCCGCCAGGAGATCACTGATCTTGTTAATGAGATTCCGAGTCATACGTTCTTGTGAGGGGAATTCCTTTCCAAGACCAATCTTTATGATGAGTCATCATTTCGGTGAAGAAGCTGGAGGCGATGTCCGCAATTAGGACATCGGTCGGGCATATCATTTGGAGCGCGAATTTCCTCAACGAAGCCTGCGCCTATGATCGCAGTCGACAAGGCAAATGTGGCAATTCCCAAGACGGCCATCAGTGCTCCAATCATTTTACCGGGTGCCGTGACAGGATAGACATCCCCATATCCAACTGTTGTCATGGTCACCGTTGCCCACCATATCGCTTCAGGAATGCTCGAAAACTTTTCAGGCTGCACACCATGTTCGATCTCGTACATGGAGCAGGCCCCGATGATTAGAAGGGTAATTAGCACCGTAAAACTAGCGACCAAATCCTGTCGCTTATTTCGCACAACTCTTCCAAGTACGTGGAAAGCGTCCGAGTACCGGCCAATTTTCAGCACTCTCAACATCCTGAAAATCCGCATCCCCCTGAGAAAGCGAAGATCCGCCATAGCGAAGGGAAGATAGAATGGCGCAATTGCCATCAAATCGATAATGGCCAATGGGGACACTAAGAATTTTGCTCTCCCCCATAATGGCGACCGATATTCTTGATTGAAAGTGCAAACCCATAGACGCAGTAAATACTCAAAAGTAAAGACAGCAACTGAGAATCCATCAAACAAAGAGAATTCCCTCGCCAGTTTTGCCTTCAATGGGTGGACAGACTCAAGAATCACAGCCAACACGTTGGTGAGAATAAGCACCATTAAAAAAGAATGAATAATACGGCTAGTCTTGTTAGGTGCGGGTGATACTTCCAGCCACCCGTAAATACGCTTCTTCATTTCTCACTCCAGAGACACTGACCCATTTAGCATCTGGCCCCATTTAGTATTGGACTTTGCTTCAAGAGACTCTCAGCGAGTTGGCCGATGCAATCGAAGGCACCCATCAGCTCATGAAAGATTCGACCTTCTTCGCCTCATGTCATTTTTCGTGTATGGAGCAGGGTTGGCACATGCATCTTTTCTCTGCCTTTTAAGCCCCGAGTCAGCTATTGGTTGCCTTCCATCTTTTCCCATCCGCCGCTCAGGCTGGGGGGTCCGACAATTATACCACGCCGATCGCATCCGCCATGCTGCACAGAAACGAATTACTTCATCACCTCCGAGGGAACGAGATTTGCACCTCAGTCACCTGGCTTATCGTCAAAAAAATCTCACTTTATAGGAATAATTGAGGCCTCTTTCGGGATTGGAAGGATGGCAGCATTGATTATAATAGGCTTGAAAATGTTTTTCCTCTTGGAGGAGCCGTAAATCTGGCAGATTCAAGAACATGCGAAATCGAGATCATCACAGCACGATGAAAACAAAAATATTTTCAACTCTTTCCTTTGCTCTAGCATTGAGCTCAACGACGCTCCTGCTCGTGTTGAGTCTGGGACTTCTGGGCCGAGCCGCCTATTCAAAAACAGAGGAGCAGCCAATTGCAGTGGATATGGCTGCCCCCGAACTGGTGGGCGGCCCCTGGTTGAATACTCCCGGGGGGAAGCCTATCCCGATCTCATCGCGCCTTGGGAAAGTGACTGTTGTCGAGTTTTGGACATTTGCCTGCATCAACTGCCGTCACAATCTGCCGGCATATGAGCGGCTATACAAAAGGTTTGCGGACAGAGAGGTGACTGTCATCGGGATTCATACCCCCGAAACGGAAATCGAGCACAATCCCAATAATGTGTCTCGCCGCGTCAAGGAGTTGGGCATTGAATACCCCATTCTTCTAGACCAGCAAGCCACCAATTGGGCCCGGTGGGAACAACAGTATTGGCCCACGATTTACCTGATCGACAAACGCGGTCGACTCCGGTTTCGTTGGGAAGGAGAATTGAATTACCGAAACGCCGGCGGCGAGGAGAAGCTCGCCCGGAAAATTGAAGAGCTTCTGCAGGAATCGAATTGAAATTCCCTTGGAGCGCGGGCGTCCCGCCCGCAGCTTTTGAATCGGTTGGAAGCGGCATGAAAAAGATTGAAGAAAAACATCCTCTGGCCATTCGGTGGTTTCACTGGATCAATTTCCCGGTGCTGACGCTGATGATCTGGAGCGGTTTGCTCATCTATTGGGCTAACGATATTTACCGCATCGGATTCGGCTCCTGGACTTTGTTCCACTTCCTTCCGGATTCATTTTACAGTGCCCTCAATCTCAGTCATCGCCTGGCTGAAGGGATGGCCTGGCACTTTTTTCTTATGTGGTTCTTTGCCATCAATGGTTTTCTCTACGTCATCTACACGGTCCTATCGGGCGAATGGCGATACCTGGTTCCCAACCGCCGTTCTTTCTTAGAAGCAATCCAAGTGGTTCTCCACGATCTCCATTTAAGTAAATTTCACCCTCCCCGAAGGAAATTCAACGGGGCCCAGCAGATCGCCTACACAACCATTATTTTGATGGGAGGAGGTTCGCTGGTCACCGGACTGGCGATCTATAAGCCCGTCCAGTTTGCGTGGCTCACCTCCTTGCTCGGGGGATATCCCGCGGCCCGGCTGGAACATTTTTTGTTGACCCTGGGTTATGTAGCTTTCTTCCTTGTGCACATCGCCCAAGTCATCAAAGCGGGATGGAACAATTTCCGCGCCATGATCGCGGGATTCGAGTTGATCACCCTGGAGGATTTCCCCGATGAATGACAAAGTCGAGCTTCCGCATGACAAAGAGCGGGGCGAGAAGACCGGAGAGGGTGCAAATGCGGAGGACAGAGAAGGAGCGGCCGTGCAGACCCGGCCCGTGTCTTCAGCGAACCCTGACCCGTCTAAAAAACCAGTAGAGACAGCCGGGGATGCAGTTTCCAAAATTGATGGCCCGCTACGGGGCAAAACGGAAAAGGAAGTTCTTCGTCAGGCAATAATCCGGTCTCGGCGCAGCTTCCTCGTGGCGGGGGCCGCTGCCTTGGGCGGATTTACTGGATGGCGCTGGCTCAATTCCCGCCGCCTGGACGACGACATTCTCTGGCCTCTGCGTAGCACCCTCCAGGTCAACGAACAATTGGCGCGGGACTACTTCAAGACGACTCGAGTTGCCCCCACGTTTCCACCTTCCACTGCAAAGGAGCCCCGGATAAATGGGACTGAAGGCATGGACACCGATTTTGATCCCGCCTCTTGGAGATTGCGTGTCCTTGGGCTCTCTGAATATGGAGGAAGTGGAACCCAGAACATGTTTGAGGATCCCGGGACAGGCGAAAACGGTATCACGTTGGGTTTGGAGGACATCAAGCAGTTACCCCGCGTGGAGATGGTAACAGAATTGAATTGCATCGAGGGGTGGAGTCAAGTTGTTCAATGGGCCGGAACACGGCTGTCGGACTTTGCCGCCAAGTATGGGCCTGTCACCATGAGCGGTGCTCCGCCCGACGTCGAAAAAAATCCGGAGGATCTTGTCCGCTACGTCAGTCTTGAAACTCCCGACAATGGGTATTACGTCGGCCTGGACATGCCAAGCGCCCTGCATCCTCAGACGCTGCTCTGCTACGAGATGAATGGACGGCCCCTTTCGCCCGCTCATGGAGCCCCTTTGCGACTGGTCATTCCCGTGAAGTACGGAATCAAGAACATTAAGCGGATCGGGACCATTCGATTTACCGATCAACGGCCCGCCGACTATTGGGCCGAGCGGGGCTATGACTGGTATGCCGGGCATTAGACTTCAAGGTGGTGCAGGCGTCCTCGCCTGCACAAACAATTCAGGCCCTTCATCACCAAGGGCGTCCAAAAAACAACGGCCGACGGGGATGTCGGCCTCACGGTTTCCCTGCGGCGAGGGTTTCGTCGTAACGTAACTACAAATCTAACAAGGAGAAACAGATTTTATGCGAAAACGAATGGGTACATTTCTTACCATGTTTGCACTGCTCATCAGTTTGATGGCTCTGCCGGTCTTCCCCCAGGACAAGATGGCGCAGAAGGGCGACAAGATGGCGCAAAAGGACGATAAGATGACCGGGGACAAGATGTCCGGCGAGAAGATGGACGGCAAGGACAAGAACAAGCAAAAGCAGAAAAGCCATTTGAAAAAGGGTTCCAAAAAGATGGATGATAAAATGGAGGACAAGAAGAAGGATGACAGCAAGATGTAACGGTTGAGGTGTTGTTTCCCTGGCCTAAATTCATAACCAGGCCGGTGATTCCAAGAAACGGTCAGCCATCGACCGCTCGCCCATCGATCCATCTCCAGTGGGATCGAGTGCCAATCCCAGGCGATGCTTCCGGGGCAGAGATCGATGGTTGACCGCCTTTTTTCCAGATTCTCGATGTCTGCGTGGCACCCGCGCTAGACAGAGGAAAAGGCAAAACCCATGAACGCATCTGGTTTCTCGCCAGAATCATGTGAAAAAACACGGCGTCATTTCGATGCCTATTTGAATAACGAAATGCTTCTCGATCCCCGCATGGAAGTTGCAAAACATCTTGAGGGATGTAAAGACTGCTTCGAGGCCCTGGAGAGTCGGACCCGACTGAGAGCCGTTCTTCGAATTGCTGTGGACCGAGAGGTTGTGCCCGCGGGACTCCGGACAAAGATTCGAAGCCGTTTGCGGGAAACCGAACCTCGAAAAGAGACGATCCCTTTTTGGAGTCGTTGGATCCTGGTGGCAGCCATGGCTGCTGTGCTTTGCATCGCGGGTGTGGGCGCCTACCGGGCGTGGAACCTGCGCCACCCTGCCAGCCTATCCCAGCTGACGGCTTCGATTCTAAAGATTGGCTTGGGAGATCACATTCATTGCGCCATCGATTCCCAATTCGCGAAGCGGCACTCCACTCTCGAGGAGATGTCGCAGCAACTGGGCCCCGAATATTTTGGCCTGGTTTCGCTGGCCAAAGAGAAGGTCCCGGCGGAGTTCGAAATCGTCGTTGCCCATCGATGCTCCTTCAACGGTCGCAAATTCGTCCATCTTATTTTGAGGAATCAGGAAGTTGTCCTTTCGCTGGCCATCACAAAGAAGGAAGGAGAGGTCTTCCCTCGTGACGAAGTGTTGGCCGTTATGAACGCATCGGGCGTCCCCCTTTACAGGACCAACCTTCAGAATATGGAGGTAGCAGGTTTCGAAACACGTGATCATCTGGCCTTTGTCGTTTCCGGTCTGAGCGAAAAGCGAAACCTTCAGATCGCCTCCAGCCTGGCCCCTGCCTTGCGGGATTTTCTCGCAAAGCTCGAAGGTTAGAACCTCAGTGTTTGAGTCCGTGCACAACGATGCCCGGAATCTCCTCAGGCGATCGTTTCTATTTCGGTTTGCAGTTTTTGGACTGCAGATCAGGAACGCGGGTTATTTCAATCCCGATAACACCAGGTAGCAGGTTTGGGTCCCCTCACCTCTTCTATAAACGGATCGCAACCGGATGAAAGGCAGGTCCGTCGGGCCTGGAAAAGAGCTACTTCGGGATGTACTTCGGGAAGAAAGCACTGATCGCCAATAACACCGTTAATGCGATCATCACCACGCAAGTAACCCACGCAATGATGTTAAAGCCACGCGTATTGCGGTAGTCCCCCATCAGATCTTTGCGATTGCTCAACCGCAGCATGAAGATCAGAACAAATGGCAGGATGATGCCGTTGGCGACCTGCGAAAGGAGGATGATCGGGACTTGTTTTTGTTCACTCAACACCAGGACTGCCAGAGCGCCCAGAACAATCAACCCTGTAAACAAGGAATAGAAGGTTGGCGCTTCGTGAAGGCGCTTGTTAATTCCGGATTCAAATCCCAACCCTTCGCAGACATAGTAGGCAGTCGCCAGGGGGAGAATGCAGGCGGAAAACAAAGAGGCATTACACAGGCCGAGCGCGAACAGCGCGGCCGCAGCCCGGCCTGCCAAAGGTCGGAGTGCCAGGGCGGCGTCCCCGGCATTCGAGATCTGTCCCTGCCCGCTGACATAGATCGTGGCAGCGCATGCCACTATGATGAAAAAAGCCACGGTGTCAGTAATGATACAACCGATAATGACATCCCACCGGGATTGAACGTAGTTCTTAAGTTTAGTCCCCTTCTCCACCACCGCCGATTGCAAGTAAAACTGCATCCAGGGCGCAATGGTCGTACCCACCAAACCGATGACCATGTAAAGTGAACTGGAATCAAAATGCAGGGAGGGCTTGACGGTGCTGATCATAGCGACCTTCCAATTGGGATGTGCCAGAAAGCCCGAAATGACATAGGCCACATAAAACACACAGGCTGCCAGGAAGACCTTTTCGACAAACCGGTACGTCCCCTTCACGACCAGCGCCCACACCAACAGAGCGCCCAACGGGACGGCAATATAGCGACTCACATGAAAGATCGACATCCCCGAAGCCAGTCCGGCAAATTCGGAAATCGTATTGCCCAAATCGGCCACCAGCAACAAAGCCATCAGGAAGAACGTCGTGCGAAATCCGTATTCCTCGCGGATGAGGTCGGCCAATCCCTTGCCGGTGACGATACCCATCCGGGCCACCATTTCCTGAATCACCACTAAAGCCACCGTGATGGGAATGAGCGTCCACAACAGCGCATAGCCGAAGTGAGCTCCGGCCACGGAATAGGTGTAGATTCCGCCGGCATCGTTATCGACATTGGCCGTAATGATCCCGGGGCCCAGCACGGCCAGGAAAATCAATACCGTGCGGCGATAGCGGCGAAAACTTCGCGCGATCATCATCCTACACCGGCCAATCCATGTTTACAGGTTGGTGATCAAAAGCTCCAGCACATCGTCGGCAGTGACCACTCCCAGGATGCGGCCATTATCATCGACCACGGGAAGGGTCAGGAGATTATACTTGTTGAACAGGGTCACGACCGCCTTGTCATCGGCGTGAAACGGGACTGAAATGACCGGGTCCGTCGAAAGCCCCTGCAGAGGGGTGTGGGGCTCTGCCAACAAAATCCGCGCCAGAGGCACAACCCCGGTTAAGGTGGCGTTAGCACCGATCAGGTAGATGGCATGCACCGACTCCATCGACCCATCGAATGCTTTCAAGGCCGCGGCGGCGGCTTCCACGGTCGCCATCTCCCCCACCACAATGAATTCGGTCGTCATCAATCCGCCTGCGGTGTTTTCCTCGAACCCCAGAAGATTCCGGACTTCCTTGGCTTCCTCCTTTTCCATATTGGCCAGAACTTGAGCCGAAGTCTCCGGGGCAAGTTCCTGGAGGACGTCGGCCGCTTCATCGGGTGGCATCTCTTCTACGATGTCCGCCGCACGGCTGGCAGAGATACTTTCCAGCAGGGCCACTTGCATCCTCGTCGGAATTTCCGAGACAGCTTGAGCCGCGGTTTCGTCATCCAGCGATTCGATCACCGACTTCTGCTCGTCACGGCTCAACTCCTCAAGAATGTCAGCCAGGTCCGCTGGATGAAGGTCTGCCAGCCGGCTGTAAGAAATGCGAAGTCTGATCCGGCGCGAAGGGTCCGGTTCAATCAGGTTTACAAACTCCCAGGGGATCGTCTTCTGTGAAAACAATCCTGCAATCCTGCGGATGGTGTG
This sequence comes from Terriglobia bacterium, assembly GCA_020072965.1. Taxonomy (GTDB): domain Bacteria; phylum Acidobacteriota; class Terriglobia; order JAIQFV01; family JAIQFV01; genus JAIQFV01. Next base: position 91,066 of record JAIQFY010000031.1, read on the forward strand.
CTTGGCAAAAACACCTTGCAGCAATCGGCGAACTGCCGCTTCCCACCCCACGTTGACGGCGACGATATGAAGATCGGTGTATCCGTCGGTGGGCCGAATATCAAAGTCCACATCATTGACACGAACTACTTTCTGGTCGTTCACATCGATGATTTGCTGGTCGAGGACGTCCTTCTTGATGCGGATCAGATCCTCCTCCGGGGTGTAGGGACGAAGCTCTTCAATCGGGACCCGGGTCTGAGCCGCGCGAACAGAAATGGAAGGCAGCTGCGCCTGGGCGATGCTCAGCAATTCTTTTTTCGGACTTCTGACGAAATACGTCGCCACCTGAAGAGGGTTTTGACTCGGATTAATTCCGAGATCCACCAGCCGGCCGAGGTACTCCCCCCGGGCGTCATAGATCGGCAGGTTTTCAAGCTCGGTAAAGTAAATCATCGAGCACCTCCCAATTCGGGGTCGCAGTCAACACGAGGCGTGGGACGATAAACCACTCCGCCACACCCATCGGTTGACCATTGAACAACAATCGGCGCCCCAGGAAATTCCAAGAAAGGCTCCCCGTCCAATCAAATTTCATCAATGCCTTAATAGGGATGTCCCCCTCCTTTGTCAAGCAGAAACCTAACACCCTGAACGCCCTGATCGAAATATTGGTACCCGGATCCGATGGAAGAGCTCATCGAGCCTTGCGGCGATTCCTGCATTCATATATGCTCTGATGCCGTTCCGTGCGACTTCGAACCGATGTGTGAAACCGGGTGTTGTTTCCCCTTGTTGTCCGCTGGTCAGTGAAGCGAGGCCCTGATCCGCGAGCTTTCAGGTTGAACCTGGAAGGTACTCATGCTACAGGATCGGGGATGCACACGGACCAGACTTCTAATCAAATCATATGGAGGAGTAGAGATGGCTGATTTCGTGTACAAGCAGATTGAGTTAACCGGTACATCAAAAACAAGCGTTGAGGATGCGGTCCAGAGTGCGATCGCCAAAGCATCCAAGACGGTTCATCACATTCAGTGGTTCCAGGTCATGGAAATTCGCGGCAGCGTCGAGGCCAACAAGGTCGGCTACTGGCAGGTCATTTTGAAGGTTGGATTCAAGCTCGAGGATTAGTAATTCCTGGGAGATGCGTGATTCCTTTGAGTTAACCGCTGATTGCGTTCGCTCAATTAATGATCCCGGAGTTCGGTTAACACTTTGCGGACCAATTCCGTCTTACCCTTCTGAGAACCTTCAATGGGTAGGTTTAGTTGTGGAAACAATTCTTGAACTTCAGAACGGGATCGGGCAACATCGGCTCGTGTTTACTCCTTCCGTGATTGAGATTTCCGACGATGCGATCTTAGCCCACGCCGCCCGCGAAGGGGATCGCGTCGCGTTTGGGCGCCTCTATGAGCGCTACTCGCGGATGATTCACGGGATACTTTTGGCAAGGATCCCGCGTCCGGATGTCGACGATCTCACGCATGACGTTTTCTTGACGGCGTTGAGGCAAATCCACACCTTGCGGAAGTCGTCCGCCTTTGGTGGATGGCTGGCCATGATTGCACGCAACCGGGCCACCGATTATCACCGCAGCACTCCGGAGGTCACCGAGCTCACTGAAGATTTCCCCGGGGAAGACTCGCCGCAGGCGGAAGCCATCCTGATTCTCGAAAAGATCCGGTCACTGCCGGAAGCCTACCGTGAAACGCTGATCCTTCGACTGGTGGAAGGAATGACCGGTCCGGAAATTGCTGAACGAACCGGCCTGACCGCTGCTTCGGTGCGCGTCAATTTGCACCGCGGCATGAAGCAGCTTCGCGAGAAGCTTGAAAGGAGGAACGTTCATGAGTGACGATTATCTCTGGGATCGCAAGGGCGAGCCGGATCCCGAGGTGCAACGCCTGGAACGCCTCCTAAGCCAGTTGCGATCCGACCCACCGATGCCGGAAATGCAAACGATTGGGTCGGTATCCTATCGGACCCGATTCTGGTCACTGTGGCGGCCGTTGGTCGCCATTGCCGCCATGGTGGTGCTCGTGGCGGGCGTCTGGGAAGTGTTTCAACGTTTCAAACCGGGTTGGGATGTGGCCAGCCTTCAAGGATCACCGAGGATTGGTTCCAGTCGAATGGGGGAAGAGGGTCGTCTCACCGTCGGCCAGTGGCTGGAAACCGACGCCACTTCCCGGGCCATCCTCAGCATCGGCAAGATCGGCCAAGTCGAGATAGAACCCAATACCCGGGTGCGGCTGATGAAGGCGCGGGCGACGGAGCACCGTATCGCGCTGGCCCGGGGTACCATGCACGCCACCATATGGGCGCCTCCCCGGCTCTTCTTCGTCGATACGCCTTCGGCAACTGCCGTGGATCTCGGGTGCGCCTATACACTCACAGTTGATGATACCGGCTCCGGCCTGTTGCATGTGACGCATGGTTGGGTTGCATTTGATTTCCATGGTCATGAGTCCTTCGCCCCGGAGGGCGCGCTTTGTGCGACGCGGCCCGGTGTGGGCCCCGGGACTCCCTATTTTGAAGACAGCTCGGCGTCGTTCCAGCGCGCCCTGACCCAAGTGGACTTCGAACCCCGGGCCGCCGCTAATTATAAAATGGCCTTGGATACTGTTCTCTCAGAAGCACGTGTCCGTGATGCCCTGACGCTCTGGCATCTGATCGCACGCGTCGATGCGAGGGAACGTGGTCCTGTGTACGAGCGGATGGCAGAGCTCGTCCCTTCGCCGCCGGGAGTCACGCGCGATGGTATTCTGCGGCTCGACCAAGACATGCTCGATCTGTGGTGGGATCGGCTCGGACTGGGCGATACGCTGTGGTGGCGATTCTGGAAAGGCAAGTGGCCGGAACAGGGGAAGTAAATCTGCGTCGGAGGGATGGCGGAGACATGGTGGTCATAACGTTGTCTGCGATCATAAACCTCGATCCCCTAATCGGTAATGGATGCGTCGTCAGGTACGTAAATTCCCTTCACCTAAGGGGGCTGATCCAGCACCCATGCCCTGAAAGGGCAATCTTCAAGAGCCCAGGGCAGCGCCCTGGGGCGACACCTTCCATGGACCACCCGAACCCGCCTCGGCCGATTCTCCAAATTTCCCAGTGAGGGGAGACCATTCGGGGACCAGGGAGGTGATGGCTGAAGGCACCTCAGTCCCACAAATAGCGGTCATCGTAGTTGACCCCGTTCTTCTTAAGGATTCGTCGAAATTCCTCCTCACACGTGATCCGCCGATGATGTTGCTCCGGGTTTCGAATATAGCGTCAAACGGCCGCCACTTGCGAGGGGCTCACCGAGAACGCCCCGTACGCGCTTTGCCAATGAAACTTGGCATAGGCGCCGCCTTTCGTCTTGCTCCATTTCGAAGAGGCCTTCTTGACGCCCTCGATCAGTCCGGCGACCGGGAGCGTCTTCGAAGGCGAACATTGGGCATGGATATGACCGGCCCCGTCACCACACGATTGCCCTTGCAGGGCAACTAAGAAATATATAATGACGATCGGTCCCAGGGCGATGCCCTGGGCTTTTGAAGAGTGCCCTTGCAGGGCACGAGGACACGCACTCCCTTCCCGACTCACACAACTTCCGGATGTCCCATTTTTCTTCACTTCTGTTGAAGATCGCTTGACGTGGTGCGTTAACACCCATCCTAACCTCACCGTCTTTCCAGGTGACAGACAAACTCAGATAGCATGCTGGTCGTTCTGTTCCGGACGGCCGCAGAAGATATGAAATGGGGGATGACCCGTGAATAGCTCAGGGCCACATCAATCCATCACCCAAAGACCTCTGAAGAAAGAAGGGACGATCACCGACTTAGAAAGACCTTCAAACTTTATGAGAGCAGGGCGTCTGTCTTTAATTTCAGTCCCCATCGAGTCCAAAATCCCAAACCAGATTGGAGATCATCACCATGACCAATAAATTGCTTCGTTCCCTTCTGCTCAGTTTCATTCTTGCCAGCACCATGATGGCGTGGGCCCAAATCGCCTGGGCCGGACCGCCCCTGGTCTGCTGGCCCTTTGACATCGGAAACGCGAAATCCCTTCCCTGGGGAGGGAGTGGCTGGCACGCCACGAACTCCGACTATGATATCCATCGGCTCGTTGACGATACCCTGGCGCTCCTCTCTGCGGATGCGCCAGTCCTTGTTCGTATGGAGACCTTGCGTCGAGCCACCGTATATGCGATGAAAGATTCGCTGATTGGCAACCAGCTGTACTCCCGCCTTGCTGCTCGCGCACAGGACGTTCACCAGAAGGGGAATTCGGAGGCACTCGCTCTTTTCGACGCCGGGTATCTGGCGGAGAGTCTCAAACAAGCGAATGTTTTCTCCACAGATCAGAAATTCGCCTCCAACCCTGGAGGCTACTCATCAGTTTTGAAAGCCATCGCCCTGCGCGGCAATGATCCTGAGATGGAATTTGCGGCAGCCCTCATCAGCATCGAACCCCGGCGCAGCGATCACCCGGAACATCTCCAGAAAGCCGTGGCGGGGGCATCGGAGAACTCCCAGCTGGCCCGCAATCTGGTCGGGCATTTTGGAGGCCAGGGCAAGACCTTCGCTGAATTGCGCTCGAATGTTCTTTCCGCGAAGAAATAATCCGACCGGGTCCGGTCAATTGATGATCAAGGTGCTTTTACCGCCGAGGCACCGAGAATATCAAGACAGCACTTTTGAAACCGGGTGCCGTTATAGTAAAGTGGTGGCAGAGCGCAAGATTGAATTCTGCCTCCAGGGATGAGCGATGGACTTTATTAGAAGCGGCGAGATCAAGACGGGCGATGGCCGGAACCCCAGTCACATCGTGTTACGGGAAGTCAAGAAAGGAACCTACGCGACCCACATCCATGTTCTGCCCCCGGATGGAGAACCGTTCTTCATCCTGGGGCGGTACTTCTTCAAGTTGGATGAGGCGGTCGCCGATTTTGTGCAGCGTGATTTGGAATTGAATGGGCCGCATGAGACTTAAGACAAACGTTGGAAATGGAGTTACAAGGGGTAATTGCGGAATCTTTCAGTAGGGGCGCATAGCTTTGCGCCCCTACGTTTCTAGTTCGGCTCCCTCCACGAATTCTTCTCCACCCGCAACAACTGTCACATGGCACAGTTTTTGTATCCGTCCCCGCAACAACTCAAGCACACATTGAATCGCGACCTGCCACCCGGTGAACCGGTTAACAGTCGCCCCCTTCTGTGCGTCTACTCGGGTGACCCAAGCCCTCAGCGAAGGGAGATGAGTTCATGAACAGACTGATGAAGTGGGCAAGCATCGCGACGATTATGCTCCTTGCCGGTCTGCAGTTCGTCCGACCCGAAAGAACCAACCCCCCCATTGATGCGACCAAGACGGTGGAGGCCTACGTTCAAATGCCCGTCGAGGTCTCCTCGATCGTGGGCCGGGCCTGCCAGGATTGCCATTCGCACAAAACCCATTGGCCCTGGTACAGCAATACCGCCCCGGTTTCCTGGTTCGTTATCGACCATGTCAACCACGCCCGAAAGCACCTGAATTTTTCAAATTGGAATCATGCAGACCGCCATGGACCACCGCTCGGAACAGCCCAGCAGCTCGATAAGATCTGCAAAGAAGTATCCGGCGGGGGGATGCCACTGGGCTCATACCTGCTGCTCCATCCTGAGGCCAGAATTTCCCCCAGAGATGCGCAAGTGATTTGTGAGTGGTCCCGATTGGAACAGCAACGTCTTGCTTCCACTCAGGAAGAGGGATTGGGCTCCTCTGCGAGGCCGTGACAGAGCGGAAACGAACTTATGCGTGAACGCTTAGCCGCGCGATACTCCTCTTGGCACTAGCCGCGAATAGAGCGAGCCGTTGGCGGTCGCGACAATCGGGAAGATGATCAGCGAATCCAGAATGCTGTGCACATAAAACGATTTCGGGATGAGCTGGTGATTCATGTAGATCGCGATTAAGCTCGCAAAGAAGAGAAGTATTATCGGGATGAGCGTGGGGATTCTACGCCGATTCGGATGTCGTTCGCGAGGATTCTCTCAATTAACGAGTTCGCGGTTCCTTCAAATTCATCGAAGTCTTCCGGTAGGTAGAGCCATTTCCTCAGGACGGGATGAACCCGCAGTCCGACGAACTCCTGAAGCAGAGACCGGTGGTGAATCTTCGCGGTGGGAACCAGGATGCCTCGCCAGGGCTCATCCGCTCCCGAGGTCAGGGCCAGCACCAGGCGGCCATGTAGGTAACACGCTTCGCTGCCAAACATCCGCTTCTGGAAAAAAGTGGGTTGCTCACACAAAGAATCAATGACCCACTGATAACGGTGTCTCTTGCGTAGTTGCGGCCAGCCGGTCTTCATCGGTTATGGGCCTCTTTAATTCGAACGGATATTTGCCCGAACCTACTCTTCGCCGATGTCCTCATTCCAGATAGCAGGGTGAGTGGCGATGTAATCCGCCAGCAACTGGATGCATTCTTTGGAATTGAGATCAATCACCTCAACGCCGTTTTGTCGCAGCCAGCCCGCCCCTCCTGAGAAATTCACTGATTCACCTGCCACCACGGTACCGATCTTGAACTGGTAAACCAGCCCGCTGCAATACCAGCACGGCGCCAGGGTCGTCACCATGATCTTGTCCCGGTAGCTGCGTTGGCGTCCGGATTTCCGGAAGGCATCCGTCTCAGCGTGGACGGATGGATCGCCGTCCTGCACGCGCCGATTGTGGCCCCGCCCGAGGAGATTTCCATCACGGTCAAATAATGCGGCGCCGATGGGGATGCCCCCTTCGGTCAACCCTTGCCGCGCTTCTTCAATGGCCTGTTTCAACATTGAAAAATAATCAAGACTCTCGCTCATGAATTGCCCTCTCAACGACCAAATTCATACTGCAAATTCTCTATGATTGAATCCCAGACCATTCAATGCGTCAAATAGTATGGCTTGCTTGAGTCGATCCTGCAAGGAAGGCGTCAATTCAACCCATGATTTCGTAGACTTTCCGGAGGAAAAGCTCTATTCTGGATTCGCTTGCCGCAGGAGATTCCCTGCTTCTCCCATTGGGGCGCTTCATGGACACAGTCAAAGGCCCCACCCAGGAACTTTCTCAGTCCAGCGCACCCGCCAACACGCCCGAACCGCGCAATGGCGGTGAACTGATCTCTGCTCTCATTGATTCGATCGCTTCCCAGTTTGAGCTCGCCATGGACCGGGCCGAGCGGGTGGAGGCCGACTGCAGGCAACTCCGGCAAGTACTGGGTGCTTTTCCGCTCTCATCAAGAATTCAGCATCTTGCCCGGCTGGTCCCCCTTTTACGCAAGAAAACCGGTCGAATGCCCTCTGTTGTATTTTCTCTCCTCGAAGAATCGACGCTCACCTGCAACGACCCCTGGTTTCTGCTCGAGGGGATGCTTCTGGCTCGGGACAGAACGCTCGTATTTCGGGCCCTGGACCTTGCAGCGCGACACGCGAGAACCGGATTGTTTGCAATCGATCGGGGGATAATGAAATTCCTTGCAGAACAGATCGAATGCGATGACTCTCCTCTTGCGGATCCCCAAGCGCTACGACAGATCGCAACCCTGTTGCGGGATTGTCTTCCTCCCGCGCCCGAAGGTCTCGATCCGCTTTTGGCCTTGTGCGAGACCGAGGAGGAGCTCGGTGTTCGCCTTCTGGCAGCTCGGCTGTTAGACCTGGACGGCCGTCCTGCCACCCCGCAACTGGCCCAACGGCTTCTCGGTCCGGACCCTTATGCTTTCCTCGGCCCCTATCTGGAATTCACCCGGGCCAGCCACCAGGATCTTCTCCACTTAGTGTCGCCGCGGGGTGGTCCCCTCAAGGCCCTGGCATCCTTCCGCCGGGCAGAAGAGGTGTGCGGCGAGCCGTTGCTTCGAAAGATTATCGCGGAATTGGGATGGCCGCATGTCAACCTCGGAATCGAGGTGACACCGTGTATAGGGATAAGCATTAGTGGCAGCTTTCCCCTGGTTGTCTCTCCATTGGAAGCCCCCCTGTTCGAGGCCGGTGAGGAGGTTCGTCGTACGTTCGAACGTTTCCAGATCGTCGCCCACGGCGGGTTGCCAGCGGAAGAGCGGAAGCCCAGCGGCGATGACCTCGTAGCGCGTTTCCGTTCGTACAACCTCCTCCATGCTGAGGCCCTGGCTGACATCCTCGATGTTGCGCCTCTCACACGGGAGAAGATCCGCCGCATCGTTGGCCGGATGGATCAGATCGTGGAGGATTTCATCGTGCTTTTCAGTTCGTACACACCGGAAACCACAATCCTTTCCGGAGTCTACCAGGACCTCAAGAACCGCATCGTATCGGAGCTGGAGAAAGAAACCTCTGAGCTTCAGCTTTCGGCCGAGCTCACCCGCCTGGTGCAGATGTTCCAGGATCCACGCTCTCTAGGTGCCGTCAAGACGCTCCATGGCCTGAAGCGATACCTGCACCAGAGAGGGCTGCAACTGGGGATCCGTCTGGTCGAGACCGGAGGTGCGACGAACCGAACGGTGGATCTGGCGGTCGCCTCACGCCGCCGAGTATTGCGGACAATGAAAAAAATCCATTACGTGGACTTTGAGTCGGACACCGAGGGGACACTTGAAGCCAGCCCCATTCCTTATCCGGTGGGGCTGCTCGCCCACGCATTCAGCCGGCAACTTCTCCACGGCCAGAACAAGTTTCCAAGTGCCAGAATCTTTTGTTACGGCAACGAGGTTCACTATTACCTGTCCTTTGCGAATCACCCGGCTTTCTTGCGCATCGACTATTCTCCTCCCTTACAGGGAGGAATGATTGACCTCGAGTACTATGGAGTGAGCAAGTACGAGTTGTCCGCCCACCCCAATCCTCAACTGGATGCTATTCGCGCCTTCTTTCGGAATTTGGAATTTGACTTCCAAATCGAGAACACCCGGATTCACGCTCGCTACGATAAGGAGCGTGCTCTGGACCTGGGAACGCTATGCGAAAAGGCCGAAGCGCTGCTCGCTCTGACTCCGTATCTGATGGAAGTGGACTGGGTTATTGGCAGCCTGAGCCTTAATGCTGAGGCGCGTCAGAGGGTGGCGGAGGCCTGGGCCGGAAAATTTGCATTGTGGGGGGTGCTCCCCATGAATCAACTCCTCACGGGGGATCGGCTGGGGATCCTCATGGCGGTGGAAGCCGGCCCCGCAGGAGAACGCGAGATTTCATGGTCCGGGCTCGCCCCTTACCGCGACCGGTTCAGCATCTCCACTCCGACGGAATTTCTCGCGCGGCTTTGGACACGCCTGGACGAATTCGGCCTTGACCTCATTGACTTCGATACCGAAGGAAGACAACGGCCCTTTGGCCAGATTGGCATCGCGCAGGAACTGCTTCGTCCTCTTCGTGAGGCACTGACCCGAGGAGAAATCGTCGCGACGTCGGAAGGCACGCTCTGCCGCACTCCTGACCTCTTCCGCAAGGAACACGAGGCAGAGAAGTTTGCTGAACTCCTTGACTCGGGAAACGAGGTCATCCATTGCTCCTCGATTCTCGCAAACCTGGTGACTCCGCTCGAACGGTCCCTCCGCATGCAAACTACAGGAACTGTCAACGGCTATGAGGTCCAGCGGGGGCGCATTGCGCTCCGTGGGGAAAGTCTGACCCTCTACGTCCTTCGCGATCGAAGTCGGATCGCACGTCTGGCCATGTTCGTCCACGGCGAGGCGTTATATGGCTCCCGGGAGACTTCTCAAGACCCCTGGCACTCCAATGCCAGGACAAGCGTTACGGAGTTGGCAGCCCTACTCCGGCGCAACAATTATGTGACACCCGGTCCCGTTGATTCATTTGCAGTTGCAAGACCAGACGCCATAAAGATCCGTGAATCTTTTCAGAAGGAGAACGGGATAAGGCAGCCAGCGCCACAAGCCGGGGAGCAGATTGTCTTTGGGCTTAAAGCCTCGCCGGGACGCACAGTGGGAACCACACTATTCGGCACCGGGGGCCGCTCTCCGAAGGATTTTGCGGGCGCCATAATGGTTGCTCCTTTTGTGCGGCCGGAGGATAGCACTTTCCTCTATCATTCGGCGGGGATCGTCTCGACAGGTGGCGGAGTCCTGAGCCATGCAGGGCTGATTGCCACCCAGTTCCACAAACCGGCCCTTATCATCTCCGGACATTGGCAGAGCGAGGTCAACGGATCCACGACTCTGTTTTTCCCGGTACTGGAGTACCGTGAGGAAATCCGGGACATGGGGGGGTGGCGGGTATCAGTCCGACGCGACATGAAGGAGCGCGAGCATTGCCTCCGGGAGGGTGATCTTGTCGTTTTGGATGCTGATGACGGAACGCTGCGCGCTCTGGGACAGAGCCGGGAGGTCCTGGCCCTCCACGAGGGATTTCACCTGTTCGCCGAGGCCAGCCGTCGTCTGAACCACGCCTCCAACGCAGAGGACATTCTGATTCTGCGCGGGTGGCGTCTGCGCGCGATCCATCAGATCGAAAAACTGCTCGTCCGCCTCATCGACCCGGTTCTCGCACAACACGCCGTCTATGAACTCCTCCTCGGCAAAACTGCTGGAAGCGATAAAACGGGTCATGGAGCAAAGACGCGGCTTCTGTCACTGCTCCTCAATAATCGCGGGTTGGGAGCTGTCGTCCGTGAACATCTGCTTCATATCGCCCGGGAACTCGAGCACCGTCACCGGATCTTGTGGGATCGTGCGGAGCGGTGTATCCCCACCTCAACATCCACCTACGAGCTGCTGGCGTTGCGACTCGAGTTGCTCCATCTGCGTCAGTCTCTCGAAGAAGTCGCCGAATCGACGCTGGCGTGCGGACTGAAAGCACTTCAGTGGAGCCCTTACGAACTCCCGAGGATCGATGAGGCCGTGTGTCACCGACTTGAGGAGCGCCGTTGGGAACTTGCTAATGCCATTCGCCGCCGACGTGAGACCTCAGCCGAAGATCCTCGAACGCGTCATCTCCTCCGCCAGATCGAGCGGCTCGACATGGTCCTCGGCTCTCCCTCAAGAGAGGAGCAAGAGGCGCGCCATGGCGACAGGATATGGATAGGACGACAGGATGCAGATGCGCTCCTTCGGTTCGAACAGCGCCACATACTCAAACCCGAAGAAAGCGGGTTTGGCTTGTTCCCTTTCGTTGGCTGGAAGGCTGCCAATCTGGCGGAGGTTGGGCGGTTGGGCGGCCGCAGTCTCGTGCCCCCCTGGTTTGTGGTCACCCATAACGCGTTTGAGGAGATGCTCGAACTTCCGCTGGCCGGTAACCTGGCAGGGCTCGAAGGTGTCCCGGCAGGGGCGTCGACCCTTCGCGAGGCTATCCACGCAATCGTCTCCCGCGCGGACATTGATCCCGCACAGAAGTCCGCTTACATTCGCGGACTCTGGAAGAAGGCGGCACTTCCGCAGACAATGGCTGAGGAGATAGTGGTCGCTTATCAAACACTGGGTGAAGAGACCGCGGGGCGGAATGGCTCGGAACAAGAGCCGTCCCCTCCATTTGTCGCCATCCGCTCTTCCGCTCGTGAGGAGGATGCCGAAATTGCCGCCCGGGCAGGGGAATTCGAGACTTTTCTTTTTGTCCGCGGAAAGAGCTCCCTGATCGAATATCTCAAGCAAGCCTGGAGTGGTCTTTGGACCGAGCGCGCAATCCATAACCGCGCCGTGCTGGGAATGGGGGCCGAGCAGATTGGGGGAGGTGTGATCGTCCAGCGCATGGTCGGGTCGCGGGTATCGGGGGTCCTTCAAACGATCAACGTGGGGGAAGGAGAGCTCCGCGAAATCGTGGTTAATGCGGGGCTCGGCCTGGGTGAAGGAGTGGTCTCGGGTGTCGTCGCTGCGGACCAAATTGTAGTGGACAAAGAAAGTGATTTGGAGAAAGGGCCCCTGAGGTTCCGCTACATCACCGCTGACAAGCGGGAGCAAGTGGTGTTCAACAAGCGAGCCAACCAGGGCACGATACGCGCTGAAAGCCTCTACCACCAGAGGCTCCGGCCCGCGCTGGAGTATGTTGAACTCTCAGAGCTGGTTCGCACCGCAGCCGCTCTGGAATCTGCCTACGGATATCCCCTGGATATCGAGTTCGGAATCGAAGGGACCCGCCTGTGGATTCTCCAGGTCCGCCCGGTCGCCACTTTCCTGTCGGCCCTGCAGGAGACCATGGAACGGTACCCGCTGCTCTGAGTGAAGAGTAGTGATAAGAACATTTAATTAGGAAACCAGGAAGCCAAAGAAGGCTAGAAACGAATTCTAAGATTCCAGGTCAAAGATCACGGGCATTGACTCTTTGAATGATTGGCTCTGGGTCTTTAGTTTTGAGTCAAGGGTCATTGGTTTTAGCCCTAATTTCTTCTGTCTTCCTGGTTTCCTAATAAAGCTCTAAGGAGGCTTCGTCATGATTCGGCGCGAGGATTCCCTTGAATATCACGCATCCGGACGGGCAGGCAAGATCGAGGTGCGCGCCACCACACCCTGTTTGACTCCGCGCGAGATGCGGCTCGCTTACCTCCCGGGCGCCTCCTTTCCGTCCCAGGAGATCGCTCTGGAACCATCGGCGGTATTCCGTTACACCTCACGTGGGAACCTGGTGGGGGTAATCACCAACGGGACGGCGGTTCCCGGATTGGGGGACATTGGTCCATCAGCCGCCAAGCCCATGCAGGAAGGCATGGCTGTCCTGTTTAAGCGCCTTGCAGATATCGATGTATTCGACCTGGAACTGAACACCACCGACCCGGACCGCGTGGTCGAGACCGTCAAGTTGCTTGAGCCGACCTTTGGAGGGATCAATCTCAAGGACATCCGCGCGCCCGAAGGCCTTTACATCTATGATCGGTTGATCGAAAACCTCAATATCCCGGTCTTCCACGAGAACCTTTACAGCAATGCGGTTGTCGCTGCTGCCGCCCTGCTCAATGCTCTCGACCTGGTTGAAAAACGAATCGATCAGATCCACGTGGCCATCTGCGGGGCCCGCACGGTCGGGACAGGATGCGCACGTCTTTTCCTGTGCCTTGGAGTGCGTCCCGAAAACCTTCTGATGTACGACTCCGAAGGACTGCTCCATCCGGATCGGACGAACCTGCATGATTACCAGCGCGTTTTTGCGCGGGACCATCAGGCTCGAGATTTGGCCAGCGGCGTGCGGGGTGCCGACGTCCTCGTCGGCGCATCTACAGCAGGAGTTTTCACCCAGGAGATGGTCCGGTCCATGAACCGATTCCCCATCGTATTCTGTCTCGCGACCCCGGAACCCGAGATCAGTTACGAAGCTGCGCGCGGGAGCCGGCAGGATGTGATTGTCGCCACGAGCCTCGACCAGTCCCCCAATGCCCTGGTCGACCTCCTGAGTTTTCCTTACATCTTCCGTGGCGCGTTGGATGTTCAGGCAACACGGATTACGGAAGGAATGATGGTGGCTGCGGCCCGTGCTCTGGCAGAGCTTGCCCGGGAAGACGTCGTTGAGGAGGTGGAGCGCGCCTACGGCGGCGAACTCTTCAGCTTTGGCCCGGAGTACCTGCTGCCCAAGCCCATCGACCCGCGCATCCTGGTGCGTGAATCCGCAGCGGTGGCTCAGCAGGCAATCCTGGAAGGGGTCGCACGCCGTCCGGTGTCGACCGAGACCTATCAGGAAAGCCTCATCGTGCGGCTCGGCACCGGCCGTGAAATCATGCGGGGGATGATCCTGACCGCGCGCCAGGAAAATTTCCAGGTGGTCTTCTCCGAGGGGACCAACGAAACCATCCTGCGTGCCTGCAATATCCTGGTGGATGAAGGAATCGCCCGCCCTATTCTGGTGGGCCGGGAGGCTGAGGTGCGAGAGGCCATCGAGCGGCTGCGCTTCGACCTTGGCGGGGTGCCGGTAGTGGATCCCGCTCGCAGCCCGCGGGTCGAGGCCTATGCCGACGCGTACTTTCAAATGAGGCGACGCCGCGGAGTGATGCGAGGGGCCGCAGCCCAGCGCCTGCGCCAGCAGGATTACTTCGCGGCCATGATGGTTCACAGCGGCGACGCCGACATGATGATCGCTGGAGTTTCCCATCACTACGTCGAATCGCTTCGGATTATTCTGGAGCTGATTGGTCCTGCGACGGACATCGGCCGAATCTCAAGTCACTACCTGGTGCTGCGTCCCCAGGGGGCGGTCTTGCTGGCTGACTGCGCGGTCAACATTGATCCCAACGCCCAGGAACTGGCCGAGATCGCCCTGCTGGCCGCCCGCATGGCTCATTCCCTGGGCATTGAACCGCGCGTGGCCATGCTCTCGTTCTCCAACTTCGGAAGTGTCGATCATCCTCTCGCCCGAAAGGTGCGCGAGGCCACTGCCATCGCCAAGCAGCGAGCCCCGGACCTGGTCATTGACGGCGAAATGCAACTCGCGGCCGCGCTCAACAGCTCGATTCGATTGCAGCACTTCCCTTTTTCCAACCTCGAGAAGGATGCCAACGTTCTCATCTTCCCCGGCTTGCATTCCGGAAATCTCGCGGTGCAGCTGCTGGAAAACGTCGGGGGCGCCGTTCCCATCGGACCCATCCTCATGGGCACGCGATTGCCTGTCCACCTCCTCCAGTTCGGCGCGACCGCGGAAGAGGTCGTTAACCTCACCACCATCGGCATCGTCGAAGCCGCGGCATTGAGGCGTGCGCCATAGAAGGCTCGGGGAGGGCAGGTGACGCAAACATGCGCTGTTTATACGTGAAAGCTTTTTCCTAAATAAGATCAACACGGGTTTCTGGAGTTCTGAGTTGCTTCTCAATCAGGGGAGGTTGGGGGTGTCCCGCGGAGCACACCAGGGATGATTCATTTCTCAGCTACATTCATGAGCGTTAGGTCTATGCAATCGGCTATTCCAATCCAGAAATCATGTCGCCGGGCCTGCGGATTTGGCAAAATGACGATTCTCAGAGCGCTGACGCCAATTCTGTCCCAGTCGAGGAATGTCGCCCCCTGCTTCTTAACAATCCCTTGTTATCGAAGCCATTGGATCCTAACTTCTCGAGCGACCGATTCAAATTCCTTATCCCCGGTCACAAGATCCCCTCGACGCAGCTTTGCCAGAGCGGCGCCATAGCAATCGGCGTAAGCCATGGCATGCTTGGCCTTGAATTTTGCGGCAAGCAGGGTGAGCTCACGGTCGGCATCGACGATTTCAATCGCCATTTTGCCGATGTCGTCCATGAACCGGTCAGCCACCTGCTCTCCCTGACGCCGGGCGATGTTGTACCACACCTCACCCCAGTTCACGACGCACATGAGCAGCGGCTTCCCGCTTTCCTCTGCCTTCAAAAGCAGATCCTCCACTTTTTCAGCGCCGGCCTCATCTTCGAAAAAGGCCATCAGCGCCCAACTGTCCAGCACCTTGGTGGACGCCATGTCACCGCTCCTTTTCGCGGACCCGGTCCTCTGCCAATGCTTTCAACACCCCTTTGCCTTTCAGTGACCCGCGGAGCTTGTCATAAAAAGTTCGTGTGATCGGCTTGAGGATGATCTCATCGTCACCCTCAATCACGTGAATCTTGGTGCCCGCCTTGATGTTGAATTTCTTTCTGAGCCTTGCCGGAATGACCACCTGGCCTTTGATGGTGGCATAGGTTTCCATAAACCCTCCTTGGGATACAACAACACAATATGGTACCTATGATCAAAAAGTATGTCAACAAATTAATGTAATACGTGCGAGCATACGTAACACATTATGAATGTGTATGGGCGGATGGAACTAACGGGGCCTGTCGCCAACAATTACAAGCATCAACATCCACGAGGGTGCGGTCTCTGCCATCGGCAATTCCGATCCTGAGTTCCAGGTGCCGAATCTTCGCATTTGGCTAAAAGCCTAAATAAGGAGCATCACAACTCCGCATTCGAAATTTCTGGAGAGATTGGTTCTCTGAAGCACAATTATGGCTCGAGATGGAGGTGGGAAATTGGCGGCGTGGAATGGGTGGATTGCGATTCGGCGGTTCAATCACGTCGGTTGGTCATCACGATGGAGGTGGATTTCTTTGATCTCAGTTCCAGTCAATCCCTCCGGCAATTCCAATTCTTCAGCATTGAAAACCAGGACATTGGTCAACACCCGATTGTCCTTCAGGCGTATATCCACTTTTTGATAGCCCATCCCAGACTCCGGTTGACGGGAAAGATACTCAACCCATTTCTTGTCAAGCCTTATCGTCATCGCTCAACCTCTCGGAATCACATCAGGCCCGGTTACAGTATTGGGAGTGGTTCCGTCCCGAAATAGTACCTCAATTCCACCCCCCGGCTGACCAAAATCTGGCTGGACGATCCCCCTCTGGATCCGAGTGTCCTCAATCGGTTTGACGGTGAAGACATAAATCGCCGGACTTAGGTTAGGCAACGCATATCTTGCCACGGCCTCCTGCCCAGTTTTGACGACTCTCGCATCTTCGTCAGTGGTGGCATAACTACCGGGGCTCAGCTTCCCGCCAAAAACCCTTCGATCATTCTCAAATGCTGAAAACCTCTTGAAAACCGAATTCTCTTCCGTCATTTCAATCGGCGCTCCGGCTGCAGGCCCTGCCGCCGAGAAAAAACCCGGATGGATCTCTTTCATTAGACTCTTTGGAGAGTCCCGGGCAACTTTCGAAATGACCCTTAGATCCTTGATCACCTTCTCAGAGTCGCTGGCCATCTTTAGAATCTGGGGAAGGTCTTCAGAGGCAAACAGGACTGCAGATTCATCTTCAAATCTGAAAATCTCAGCATTGAACGCAATACCCCGCCGCAACTTGTCTCCAAGAGTGGTCACTTCAAGATTCTGGTAACCCATCCCGGATTCCGGTTGATTTAGTAAAGACGCCATGTGGGATTGTGAGAGCTTTAACATGGTTGGGCCGACTTCAACTGAGGATGCATTCTAAACCGACAAATCTTTGATTTCTTAATCCAGGGGGAAGTTCCGTTGCACTCCTAAAAAGGCAACTCGATACTAAATCCCGTCAAAGGATAAGTCAATGACAAGGAAGGGGCAACAAGAGAACAATTTGAAATTGGTGGAACATCGAAATAACCCACACATTGACACTGGTCCATCATACGAGTAGCATCAACTTTATGGAAGAGAAGAAGCAGACCAGTTTTGTGGTTGCATGCCCTTGTTGCGGCGCCCGATTAGACGTAGACCAGCAACTCGGCAAGGTCATCGCTCACGAGGCGCCTCACAAGAAGGCTCCTGCCGTGGATCTGGACCGGGCCGCAGAACTGCTGAAGGCGGAGGAGGCACGCCGCGACGCCCTCTTCAATCAAAGCGCCGAGGAAATGAAGACCCATGCTCAACTTCTCGAACGCAAGTTCGCGGCGGCCCTCGAAAAAACCAAGGATGAACCCAACGTAAAACCCATTCGCGACATCGATCTCGATTGAATTCGCTTTCTAAAGGACTGGGGCTCACCGCAGAGGTTTCTGAGGTAAGAAGTCAAGTGAGAAATTCACAGCGGGAGCACTAATTTTCCACAGAAACCTCCGCCGCCAGTTCAAGCGGCTGGTGTGATTAATTTGGAACCTCGGATCCGCAGCGACTGGAGGTAAATCGAC